>NZ_JALNTP010000021.1:0-19238 GCF_023161805.1 Pseudoalteromonas sp. 1CM17D
TAGAAAATGTTTAGGATTTAAAACACCAAATGAAGTCTATAATGAATTAGGTGGTGCACTTCCAATTAGAATCTAGGTTGTTAATTTATAAATAATTAGAGTGGGTGTCAAAGTTATGGCTTTATTATGACTAAGAAAGATTAAAGGGATGCCATATCTTTAAATATCCTCATATATTTTGGACTCTAGGACTTTCCTAGCCTGTTAATTTATAATGGGTGTCATAGTTATTATTTTATATAAATCTGTATTGGTTGACATGTAGAATGGATGCTCTACCATATTGGGTAGAGCATTCATTCTACATGGGTTAAACACTTTGCTAAAACAAGATATAGCTGCTGCACTTGAGGTGGCCTTTAGTCAGCATGGTTTTGCTGAGCCTAGTGTGGCTAAGCTGCAAAAACTCAGTGGCGTTAGTTTGCGCACCCTTTATAAATATTACCCGTCAAAGCAGGCAATGATCATTGCTGCGCTTGAGTACCGACATAATCGCTATATTAATTTTTTACTTAAAAATGCACCTGCTCCGGGAGTTGAGGCGGTTTTGCACATGTTTGATCAACTAAAAGCGTGGATGGTGCAATTTGCGCCTAATGGCTGTTTATCTATTAATGCGTTGTCGGCGTTTCCTGAAGATGAAGCTATTAGCCTTGCGGTGCAAACACATAAAAATGACGTAAAAAAACTGCTAGGTGAGCAAGGTTTAAATTCATCGTTGGCTAGTAGCTTGTTTTTGCTGCACGAGGGAGTGTCGAGTGCATGGCCAGTTATGGGCGATGAGGCGGTTACATCAGCAAAAAACAGTATTCTTAAATTAATATAATGGAGCAACCAATGGCAAATTTACCTAGCACAATGCACGCTGTACAGCTTACCGAGCATGGCGATTTTGATGTATTAAAGTATGCAACTAACTTACCGTTGCCAGGGCTTGCACAAACCGATGTACTTATAAAAGTTATGGCGGCAGGTGTTAATAACACAGATCTTAATACCCGCACGGCGTGGTACGCTAAAAAACAAAGCAGTGAAGACGATGCAAGTTGGTCTGGTGATGCGTTTGTTTTTCCTCGTATTCAAGGGGCAGATGTGTGCGGCGTAATAGTCGCTGTTGGTAAAAATGTAGATCAAAGCCGTATTGGTGAGCGCGTTATTGTTGAGCCATGTTTAATTAAAGCTAATGGCGAAACGCTTAAATCGCCATGGTATTTTGGCTCTGAGTGCGATGGTGGCTTTGCACAGTTTACCCGCGTTGACTCTATTCACGCTTATAAAATTAATAGTAACTATAGTGATGAAGAGCTGGCCTCTTTTCCGTGCTCATATTCTACGGCCGAAAACATGCTTTTTCGCTCAAACCCACAGCAAGGGCAAACTGTTTTAATTACAGGGGCTTCTGGTGGTGTTGGCTCAGCGGCAGTGCAATTAGCTAAAGCACGTGGCGCTTTTGTTATTGCCATTACGAGTAAAAGTAAGGCGCAGCAGCTTGAAGAGTTAGGTGCCGATAAAGTTATATTTCGTGAAGATGATTTAATTCAAGCCTTAGGTAAAAACAGTGTTGATGTAGTCATTGACCTTGTTGCCGGTGAGCAATGGCCTGCACTGCTGGAGGTATTAAAACCAAAAGGGCGTTATGCGGTGTCGGGCGCTATTGGCGGGGCATTAGTAGAGCTTGATATACGTACTTTGTACTTAAAAGATTTAACTTTTTTTGGCTGTACAGTTATAGAGCCTGAGGTATTTAAAAGCTTAGTTAACTTTATTGAACAAGAAAAAATAAAGCCTATTGTGGCGCAAACATTCCCATTGAGCGAAATTGTTACGGCGCAAAAAGTGTTTGCACAAAAACAACACGTAGGAAAAATTGTACTCACTATTCCCCATAGCGAATAGTACGTTAAACAACAAAGCCCGTTACAAAGTAAACGGGCTTTTTAATGGTAACAAGCTTATAAGCTTTTTTTAGGCGGTAAAGCCACGTTGGCAAATATTAGCCCTGCTACAAGCGACATAAATATTAAAAACGTTTGCTGGCCTATATGCTCGGCGTAAACAAAGTCTTGGCCTTCAATAAGCGAGTTTAAGCCAATATACGTTTTACTGCCGGGTACCAGTACAATTAAGCCTTGCATGGCAACAATGGAAGCTGGGGCATTTGCAACGCGGTTAAATAAGTTACTAAACACTCCCACCGAAAGCGCACCAACAAACGTGCCTAACGTGTAGTCAAGGTACATAGCCGAACCAATACTCGTGCCATAGGCTATAAAACCTGATGCGATAGACCATCCAGCATGTTTAAGTTTGGTTCTAAATATCACTATTAAGCTGCTACAAAGTAAAAATATAGCCAGCCATGCAGTCCAGCGCGGTAGTGGCTCGGGCTGTACAAAGTCAGTTTGGCCAAATATGGCAAAGCCAATGCCTATGCCAATAAAGGCGCCAAAGTACAGTTTAAATAACAGCATAAACGAGTCCATAACCCGCGCCGTACCCGACACCAAATGCCTAGCGGCAAGCTCTGCTAAACCAAGCGCTAGGGCTAAACCAGGTATAAATACAATAATGGCTGAAAGCACCACTAACCGTATATTTATATCGGGCGAAATATACACACTTATTGCACAAGCCAGCACTGCCGATACTATAGCAACAAGGGGCTCAAGCATGTGAGCAACCCGTTTTGAGCGCCCTGACCACAGCACAAACACATACACCACTAAAGTAAGTAACGCAGACCAAATAACGTCTGTCCAGCTGGTACCCATTAGCATGGCAAATGCTCCCCCCGATGTTGCAAAAGCAATACCGGTAACAAATTTATTGTACGGGTTTGGCATGTCGTAAATGGCATCAAGCTGAGCATCAACTTCTTGTAAGGTGAGCTTGTCGTCGAGCATTTGATTAACTAAGTCGTCGGTGTCGGCAAGTGAGCCTAGGTCGTGATCGCCTGGGTCTACGCGTGCCACGTGGGTGTATTCGTCTTCGTGGCCATCAGTCCAAATTACAAACGTTACCGAAGTTGGCGACATAACAAAAGACGATTTAAGTCCTAAGTAAGTGGCCACTTCCATTAAGTGTGCTTCTAGGCGGTACGCAGGGGTGCCGTACTTATGAAGCATTTTACCTAATTTAACGATAAATTTGCGTTTTTCAGTAAAGGTTGCAGTTTTCAAATCTTGTATGGACCAGTGTGTAAATAAATTAGCTAAAAGTATAGGCTAAAACGCCCATTTGTAATGGGCGCGATTTTAAACACAAATCTGTAGGAGTCTAGTCATTTTTAATCTAATTTTTTATTTTTTTCAGCAATCCATTGCGCCATATATTGCGTACTGCGCATAGTATGGTGTTTTAACATTTGTCCGGTGAAGTTTTTTTCCCTATGCGCTTTTAAATCGTTGCTTATAGAGTCAATTTTATTAATTAACGCCGCGCTTAATTTTACTTTGTCGTACAAGGTATTAAGTAGCGTATTGCCAGCTTGTTGCGCATGTTCAAAATCGGTTTGATTGGTGTAAAGCTCAACGGCTGCATTTGCAAAATCCTCAGTATTATTAGTCACTTTACCAGGCCATGGTAGTTCGTTGTGCATGCCCTCACTGCCTATGTCGGTAGTTACACTAGGGGTTTGCATTATCATTGCTTCTAGCAGCTTGCCTTTTATACCTGCGCCAAAACGAAGTGGGGCTAAACATACGCGTGCGCTTTGCATTACCTCATAGGCGTTTTCGGCCCAGCCTTTTATTAAAAAACCGGTTTTAGGGTTATTAAGGGCTGTTGCTTTTGGTGGCGGGTAAGAGCCATAAATATGCAGTTCTGCTTTTGGTAATTGCTTGCGAATAAGCGGCCATATTTTTTGTAAGTACAGCACGGCATCCCAGTTGGGGGCGTGTCTAAAGTTACCTATCGTCATAAAGTGCTCACGTTGTTCAAACGATTTAGTTTGCGCAGGTAAAGCAGTTAAATCGACCATAAAAGGGAGATGATGTAATAAACTGGCTTCTACGTTAAATACACTACTAAGTAATTGCATTTCAAAGCTTGAAATAATTAAGCTTAGGTCGCAGCGCAATATTGCGGCTATTTCGCGCTTTGCTATGTCTGAATGTAAATCGCTGGTGGTAAATTCTCGCTCGCCTTTGTGCGCTTCGTGACGCGCATTACGTAGGCATTGTAAATCTTCGGTATCGAGTATTTTAATGGCATTGGGGCAATGTTTATCTACACGCCAGCCAAATTGCTCTTCCATCATAAAGCGGTCAAACATCACTATGTCTGGGTTGTACGCTTTAACGTACTCATCAAAACTTTCGCAGTTTAGGGCAATGCTTTGACTTGTTATACCAAAGTGATCTAGGTTTACCATGTGCTCGGTGCGCTGTGCTGGGGTGGCAAATTCTACTTGCCAATTTTGCGCTTTAAACGCGTTTAATAACGACATCATGTGCGTACCCGCAGCAGACGAATTTGGCTCTGGCCATACGTAACCAATTACCAGCACTTTTTTCATTACGGTGTTTCTCTAATTTGTAGGTTTACATTTACCAGTGTTTTTACTGGTGCAGTGTTTGTTTGAAGTTGTTCTTGCAGCACTAAAATACTGCGCTTAGCAAGCTCTTGCGTGTTTATATTGGCGCAAGTAAAGCGAGGTTGAATTTCGGTAATATCAGGAATATGTAAGCAACTTACTATATTGTTTTTCAAATGCGGGGCGGCGGCTAAAACGCCATGCGCAATTATATTGTTAGCGCATACAACCGCGTCAATACTCGGATTATTAAGTAATGTGCTACTAAATATTTGCTTAGCATGTAATGGGGTGCTTTTTGTGCACGTAATAGCTGGCTCAGGGGTTATATTGTGTTTTTTACACGCGCTATTAAAGCCACTTAATAAACCTTGTGCAGATAAGCTTTCATCACCCACAAACAGTATGTTTTTAGGCGAATCATTTATTAGCTGCAGTGTTACTACATGGCTTGCTTTAGTGTAATCGGGTAAAACACACGGGGCTGAGCTGTAAGGTACTTCGTGCATTAGGCTAATAACATGGTAGGCAGTAGCAAGGTTGTCGAGCCACTGCGCACAGGTATTAGCCACAGGGCAAATTATAAATGCAGCCACTTTGTATTCTTTTAAATTACTTATTAGCTGCGTTTGGCGCTCTACGCTGTTGTTACTACTAACAATAATGGCCTGAAAAAAAGCCTCGCTTAATGCCTGCTCAATATTTTTAGCAAGCAATGCCATAAGTGGGTTTGTTAAATTGTCAATTACTACAACCACTAAATTAGAGCGCCCAGAGCGCATAGCCGCTGCATCGCGATTATACACATAACCTAGCTCATCTATGGCTTGTAACACTTTTTGTTTGCTTTTATCGGCTACTTTATTGCTGTGCGTAAGCACCAGCGATACGGTCGATTTAGACACCCCCGCACGGTGAGCAACATCAAAAATAGTGACCGATTTAGCTTTGTTAGGCATGGTATTTTAAGCGCGCAGTAGTGAGTAAATAGCTGCGTAGTGTAGCGTATATAATGCGTTTAAGTCATCTTTTAGCCCTGTAATTTAAAGCTTAATACTTTATGAACAGAGCAAAACATGTTTATATACCTTTTATAATCTTAAAAATAACAAAAGGATAAAAACATGAACGCATTTAGGCTGTTAGTTGCCTTTATTTGTTGTGTTGTAATAATGCCAAACAGCTATGCTGAGCAAGGTTATCAAACACCTTCGCCTGAGCTAGCCGCTGTGGTAGATGCCAAATTAGCACCCACTAGTTTTTTATCGAGCGATGGCCAATGGCTTGCTTTATTTGAGCGTAAGCGCGTAGAGACGCTTGACGAGCTTGCTAAAGATGAGCTTAAACTTGCGGGTATAAAGCTAAACCCTGCTAACTTTTCACGCTCGCGTGTTAGCGCTAAATACAGCGCGCTTGAGCTTAAGCATGTGCAAAGCGGCACCGTTATTAATATTAATAATTTACCAAACGGTATTATTCGCTCGCCTAAATGGTCATCTAACAGTAAATATTTAGCATTTGTTGTAGAGCAACAAAACCAAGCAAATTTATGGCTTTACAGTGTAGAGACAAAGCAAGCAAAAATGCTCTCAAATGCAGCGCTTAACTCGGTTATTACCGCTACGCCTTACCAATGGCTGCCCGATAGCAGCGCACTGGTTGCAAATTTAGCGGTTAATATAGGTAAACCCGCGTTAAAAAACAGCAGTCAAAATGTAGTGCCTGTAATACAACAAAGCACAGGCGAAAAAGCCCCAGCGCGTACCTATCAAAACTTATTAACCAGCCCGTTTGACGAAGCACAGTTTAAATTTTACGGCCAAGGGCAATTAGCTTACGTAACGCTTGATGGCAATACACAAGCCATTGGCAGCCCTGCATTATTTAAATCGTTTTCGGTATCGCCAGATTCAACCAATATATTAGTTGCTGCGATAAACGAGCCGTTTTCGTATCAAGTACCGTTCAGCCGTTTTGCCAGCACTTGGCAAATATGGGGAATGCGCGGTTACGCATTAGCCGAACTTGTAAAACAACCGCTTGCCGATAACATTCCACAAGGCTATGACAGTGTTCGTACTGGCCGCCGCGATTTTGAATGGCGCGCGGATCAAGGCGCAGAAGTTATTTGGGCCGAAGCGCAAGATGGCGGCGACATGAAAACCGATGTTAAGCACCATGATCATATTTACAGCCTACGCGCGCCGTTTAAACGCGAGCCTAAGCTGTTTGCTAAAGTAGAGCGCCGCTATGCTGGTATAGTCTGGGGTAATCAAAATATTGCCATGCTTAGCGACTGGCGCTTTAGCGACCGCCAAGTGCGTACGTATGTTATCCAGCCACGCAATGCAGATAAAAACCGTGTGCTTTTTTCTGAGCGAAGCTATAACGATGCGTATAAAAACCCAGGTAGCTTTATATACGAGCGTAACGATTTAGGCGCCAACGTTATTAAAATTGTTGGCGGGCGTTATATGTATCTGCGCGGTAACGGCGCGTCTGAGCAAGGTAATATTCCGTTTTTAGACCAGTACGATGTAAAAACGAATAGCAGCAAGCGTTTATGGCAATCACAAGCGCCATACTACGAGCGTGTTCGTGCATTGCTTGACGACGAAGGCGGGCGCTTTATAACTGTGCGAGAGTCTAAAACCGAGCAACCTAACTTTTTTATTCGTGATTTAGATAACGATACTCTTACGCAGCTTACTAATTTTGCTCATCCGTACCCAGCATTTAAAGGGGTTACAAAAGAACAGTTACGTTACAAACGCGATGACGGGGTTGAGCTTTCTGGCACGCTTTATTTACCACCAGGTTACGATGTAACCCAAGGCCCGTTACCGGTACTTATGTGGGCGTACCCACTTGAATACAAAGATAAAGCCGTAGCATCACAAGTGCGCGAATCGCCATACGAATTTACTTACATTGGTTATTGGGGCCCTATGCCTTACCTTGCTAAGGGTATTGCCGTATTTGACGACCCTAAAATGCCTATTGTAGGTATTGATGGCAGCGAGCCAAACGATAATTTTAGAAAGCAGCTAGTTTCAAGTGCGCAAGCTGCGGTTGATGTGCTGGTTAAAAAAGGCATTGCCGATAAAAACAGCATTGCTATAGCAGGGCACTCGTACGGTGCATTTATGGTGGCAAACCTATTAGCGCATAGTGATTTATTTAAAACCGGTATTGCTCGCAGTGGTGCTTACAACCGTACCCTAACGCCGTTTGGTTTTCAGGGTGAAGAGCGTGATTTTTGGCAAGCACAAAGTGTGTACTCTAACATGTCGCCGTTTTTCCATGCTGAAAAAATTAATGAGCCAATGCTGATGATTCATGGCAAAGAAGATCCTAACTCTGGAACTTTCCCAATGCAAAGTGAGCGTATGTACGCAGCGCTTAAAGGCTTAGGTAAAGACGCTCGCTTAGTAATGCTCCCTTACGAGGCACATGGCTACCGCGCACGTAAAAGCTTATTACACGTACTGTGGGAACAAGAGCAGTGGCTAGATAAGTATTTATTGAGTGATACTGCAAAGCCAGTAGAGGTCATTACTCAGCCAGTGGCAAGCACTGAACAATAGTAGATAATAGGTAACCAATAGCGCGGCTACTTTAGCCGCGTTTTTTGCTTTTAATATAGAGAGAAAAAATGATTGATGTTGCAGCGCTTGCCGTTTTTATTCCTACCTTCTTTTTTGTATCTATCACACCGGGTATGTGTATGACCCTCGCCATGACATTAGGTATGAGCATAGGTGTAAGGCGCACATTATGGATGATGATAGGTGAGCTGTTAGGGGTCGCAAGTGTTGCTATTGCTGCGGTATTAGGTGTTGCAGGCGTAATGCTAAATTACCCTAATGCGTTCGATATTTTAAAATGGGTAGGCGGTGCATACTTAATTTATATAGGTATAAATATGTGGCGCGCAAAAGGTAAAATGTCGATTGATACACATAGCCCAAGTGATGTAAGCCGCCAGTCGCTATTTACGCAAGGCTTTGTAACTGCCATTGCTAACCCAAAGGGCTGGGCGTTTATGATCTCTTTACTACCGCCATTTATTAGCGTTGAACACGCACTCGCCCCGCAACTGTTAGTGCTTGTTTTAGTTATTATGATAAGCGAATTTATTTGCATGTTAGCGTACGCCACAGGCGGTAAAAGCCTACGTTTATTTTTAAGCCGTGGTGATAATATAAAATGGATGAACCGAATTGCAGGCAGCCTTATGGTGCTAGTAGGCATATGGCTGGCATTAGGGTAATTAAATAACAGTTGATATTATCAATTAATTTGATATAGTTGATTTTGTCATCTATTTTAAGAGAAATACCTGTTTAATGAATACGCCTACTTTAGTAAATTCTGCGCTCGTAGAGCCTAAAAAAACACCGATCACTTATAAAATAATGGCGATGGTAAGTATTATTGTTTTTGTAGGCGGCAGCTTAACAGGTATTATGACTTACACAAATGTAGGTATAACTGAGCATTTTTATATGGATTGGTTTACCTCGTTTTTAAGTGCGGTGTTGGTTATGGCCCCTGTGGGGTTAGCAATAACAGCCCTTATGAATGCCTTGGTGGCTAAGTTATTACCAAAAGCAAGTGAGCTAAAACGTAATTTAGTGATTAGTGTTTTTATGGCGCTTACCATGGAGTCGCTAATGGCGTTTGTAACCGCTACTAACAATATAGGTTTTGCCAATATGCGCTTATTTTATACCGCGTGGGTAGAGGGGCTATTAGCCGCGCTACCCATTGGTTTAACATTAATGCTTGTTATGTCGGTTACTGTAAAACCTAAATTAGAGCGATTTTTAAAAAGCTAAATTGCGCTTTTTAAAAACGTTGACGTGCGGCTATGCTTAGATTGAGCCACATCTTCAGGTTTACCTTGAGCAACAATTAAGCCACCTTCGTCCCCGGCTCCTGGGCCAATATCAATAACCCAATCGCTGTTACTGGCTACTTGCATATCGTGCTCAACCATAATAACGGTGTTGCCCGCATCAACTAAGCCATTTAACTGCGTCATCAACATGGCTACATCTTTTGGGTGTAGGCCGGTGGTTGGTTCATCTAAAATATACAGCGTATCGCCGCGCTGCGCACGTTGCAGCTCTGTGGCAAGCTTTATGCGCTGGGCCTCTCCGCCCGAAAGCTCAGTAGCAGGTTGCCCTAAACGTAAATAGCCAAGGCCTACTTGTAAGAGCGCATTTAGCGCACGTAAAATAGCGGGTTCATCGGCAAAAAATGTATGCGCTGACTCCACCGTTAAATTAAGCACATCGGCAATGGTTTTATCTTTATAGGTAATGTCGAGTGTTTTTTGGTTATAGCGCTTAGCGTTACACACGGGGCACGGCGAATACACGCTCGGTAAAAATAACAGCTCAATGCTTACAAAGCCTACGCCTTCGCAGTTGTCGCAACGGCCTTTTTTCACATTAAACGAAAAACGACCTGCATCGTATTTACGCGCCTTTGCCTCTTTAGTATTGGCAAACAATTTACGTACGTGATCGAACAAACCAGTGTAAGTAGCAAGGTTTGAGCGAGGCGTGCGGCCAATGGCTTTTTGATCAACCGTTATTAGGCGCTTTATATGCTCAAGGCCCTCGGTTATTTTGCCATGGGTTGGTGTTTGGAGTTCTTGATCAAGCAAGTCGGCTTCATCGGTAGGCATTGGCGGCGGCGTTTTCTGTCCTAAAGCATTTTGAATAAGCTCGACTAAGGCTTGGCTTACTAAGCTTGATTTACCTGAGCCAGAAACCCCCGTAACACTTGTAATAACCCCAAGCGGAAATTCGGCACTGATGTTGTGTAAATTGTTACGCTCAATAGCACTTAGCTTAAGCCAGGCTGCTGGCGTACGTTGTGTTTGATGATTTGGCTTTGCGTTATTGTTATGTTTAAAAAGATGCTGACTTGTATGTGAGTTGCTCACTTGCTCTAAGCCTTCAACTGGGCCGCTGTAAACAATATTACCGCCATGCGAACCCGCATTTGGCCCTACATCAACCACCCAATCGGCGTGGCGAATTACACTTGTATCGTGCTCCACCACAAATACTGAGTTACCAGCCGCTATTAGCTCATCTAGGGCGCTTAAAAGTGCTTGCGTATCGGCTGGGTGTAAACCTGCCGAAGGTTCATCTAGCACATACACAACACCAAATAATTTTGAGCGAATTTGCGTTGCAAGCCGCAAGCGTTGTAATTCCCCAGCTGATAACGATGGCGTAGTACGCTCAAGCGATAAATACCCTAAACCAAGTTTAGTGAGTGCTTCTACGCGTTTAATAATGTCGCTTGTGATGCGCTTTGCCACAATGGCTTTTTCGGGGTTGGCTGCGTTACTTTTAGCGGGGTTATTGGCAGCAATGCTGAGTTTTTCTGCCAGCTCGCCAAGTGTTAATTGCGAAATTTCGCCTATATCAAGGCCTGCTACTTTAACCGATAACGACTCTTTTTTAAGTTTTTTTCCTTCGCACTGCGGGCATTGTGATATTTGCATATACTGCGACACACGCTTTTTTGTGCGTGGGCTTTGGGTACTGGCAAACGACTGTAAAACAAAGCGTTTAGCACTTATAAATGTACCCATGTAGCTGGGGCTTTCTTCATTTTTAATAGCCGCTTGGGTTTGCTCAAGCGTGTACTCGGGAAGCACGGGTACTGTGGGCGTGTCGTCGGTAAACAAAATCCAATCACGGGCTTTTTTAGGCAGGGTATTCCACGGTTTATTAATATCGTAACCTAAAGAAGTAAGAATGCGGCTTAGGTTTTTACCTTGCCAAGCCGGCGGCCATGCTGCAATGGCGCGCTCTTTAATTGATTTAGTAGGGTCGGGCACTAACAGCTCTTCGGTTACGTTAAATACGCGGCCAATACCATGGCACTCTGGGCAGGCACCTTGTGGCGTGTTAGGCGAAAACGCATCGGCATACAGTATACCTTGCCCTTTGGGGTATTCGCCCGCGCGTGAGTAAAGCATTCGCAGCGCGTTAGAAATAGTGGTTACGCTACCCACCGATGAGCGTACCGAGGGTGCGCCACGCTGTTGTTGTAATGCTACCGCGGGTGGCAGCCCTTCAATCGAATCTACATCGGGCTCATCTACTTGGTCTATTAATCTGCGCGCATAAGGCGATACCGAATCAAGATAACGATGCTGTGATTCGGCAAATAATGTTCCAAAGGCGAGCGATGATTTACCCGAGCCCGATATACCAGTAAAAACAACAAGTGAATTACGGGGCAAGTTTACATCCACATTTTTTAAATTATGAACACGCGCGCCTCGTACTTGAATGCTGTGCTCTGGGTTTAATAAAGCCGATTGCGCATTACTAACCTCATGTGAATTTTTAGGTGTGGTTGCCATGTAATTTACTCCTGTTTAATAATCATGTGTTTATTAACGTGCCGCAAAGTATTAATACTAATGGGGCGTCACTGAATGAGCGCTTAGTTAGTTTACTGAGCGTTTAATAGAGTGTTTACATAATAGGTAAAAACTGCGAGTATAAATTTCAATCAAGTATGCAAAATTCGAAATTTAAAAGGACGTTTAATTGTGGCAAAAATTGTAGTTAGCTTTTTATTTTTATTGGTACTTTGCGCCAATGTGTGTGCAGCGCAAAATAATGTACTAAACGTTGACCGAGCCATACCAAATGGCATGCACTTGTCGTTTCCAAACGATAATAATATAACGCCTAAAAAGTCTGACTTTTCTATTGCAAACTATGTACTTATGAGCAACAAAATAGGAGAGCGTTGGGCGGTTATTACCCTTACTAATTTAGCCTCTGGCAAGCGTGAACTTAATCAAGAACACGTATTAGCGTTGTTTGCAGATGGCAGCAGGCTAACACCAAGTGATTTTAAACTAGGCTTTAAAGGCAATCAAACACAGTCGGTAACGGTATCGTTTGCTGAGCATACGTTTCCTATTTTAAGTGTGTATACCAGTAATGATCAGTAACATGTTTTTAGATAAGTTAAATATGTAGCAATTGCTTTAGTTTATCGGCACCGGCTCTGCTGGTGCTTAGTTCAGATTTAATATCATCATTTACAATCACCATTAGCTTGCCGTTAAACCAACGCTGTATTTCTTTAATGTGGTCAACGTTAACCAAATAGCTTCGATGAATTCGTACAAAGTTTTTTGCTACTAGGGCATGTTCAAGTTGATCGAGTGTATCGCTTAAGTGATGAAATGTCTCGCCATTCCACGCCAAACTATTGCCTTGCTCCGATTTAATAAATTTAATGTCACTTGGGGAGAGTAAAAATATCCGCTCACCGTTTTTACTAATGAGCTTATTTATGGTGTTTTTGGTTAATGTAAAGGTTTGCTCGTGTTCTGGGCTGTTAACTTGGGAGTGGGCACGTTGTTGCTCTAGTTGCTGCTGCGCTTTGCCGAGAGCTTTTTTTAGCCTAGCAATAGGAAAAGGTTTGAGTAAGTAGTCAGTTGAGGCGTGCTCAAAAGCTTCAATTGCAAATTGGTCATACGCGGTTGTGTAAATAATAATGGGCTGGTAGTTAAGTAAATCAATAAGCTCTAAGCCGTTAATTTCAGGCATTTGTATATCAAGTAATACCACATCCGGAGTCAGCTCATTAATTAATGATATGGCCTCTTTGCCATTTGTGGCCATACCCACTACTTCAACATGCTCCATTAAACTCAATTGATGGCTTAATTTTTCGCGAGCGGGAAGCTCGTCATCGGCAAATAATACACGCATTTTAGTCATTGTGTTTGGCTGGTTTTCGCTGCTCATAGTGTTAGCTCCAACGTAACCACTGCACCATTATTATTGCTCAGTAGTACCTTACTTTTACCAAGTTGTTTAACGCGCTTGAGTATGTTTTTCATTCCTACACCACTGCCATGGCCGTGTTTTATAACATCGCTCGAAAAACCCTTACCGTTATCGCTAATTTGTATTTTAACGCCGTTAGGTAGCTCACTAAGCGTTATATTAAGTATTAACGACGTTTGTTGGGCGTTGTGTTTAATGGCGTTTTCAATAATTGGTTGAATAAGTAGCGGGGGCAGCGATATGTTTTTAAGCGTATTGGGAATGTGGTAATTAACCTGAAGTTTATCGCCAAAGCGGGCTTTTTCAATATTTAGGTACTTTTCTATTATTGTAAGCTCTTGCTGTAAAGGTATTTGTTGTTGCTCTGCCGTGTCGAGGGAGTACCTTAAAATGTCAGCCAGTTCATGCAGTACTTCATCGGCTAAATCAGGGTTTGTATGAATATAAGCCGAAATTGTATTTAAGCTATTAAACATAAAATGTGGGTTTAGTTGGTAGCGTAATGTAGCAAGTTGGGCTTGTTTAAGCGCGTGTTTTTCGGCTGTTGCGCGTTTTTTGTTTTCAATAAAAATACTGGTAAAGTAAATACACGAGCCCCAAAGTAAGCCGTTACAAACAACAAACACCCCCATCGATTTGTGCCCATCAAAAAGCTGTGTGAGTACTATATCGGTAAGCACATTACCAAGTGCCATAAATACAACTGCTATTAACCATTCAAACGCTATTTTGTTAATGTGTTTATTACGCAGGTAAAAAATAACCGCTGCCGCACTCCAAACAGGAACCCAGTAAAAAGTAACAAACCACACGGTAGCAGCGAGTGCACTACCCGCAGTAAAGGGCGCAGAGTTAGCAATTATCAGCCCAAGGGCATAAGCAATATCTACAACAAGTAAAATAAAAAAGCTGTATTTATAAAAAGGATGTTTGAGCATAATAGGTGCTTCTTTTTGTAAGTGATTAAACCATAACAAAAAACAGTCAAAACCCAAAGAGTTTGTGTTTTGACTGCTACTCTTTTAAAAGTAAGTTAGCTCTTTGATTTGTAATGTGTTTTTTAATGGCTCATTGCTTGCGCCTGGCATTTTTCGCCACATTAAGTTAACTCCAGTTAATTCAGTGGCCGACCACGTAACGGGGCTACCAAAGCCAAATTGTTTAAATGTAGTGAAAGGAATATCAAGCGTTGTCCACTCATCGCGCGGCTTTAAAAGTACACTAAAGTGATCCCAATCTTTTACATCATTATGATAAACAGACAAGGCAAAAGGCGTGCTTGAACCTTTATAGGTTAATCGAATACCTTTAAATGCAGAGGCATCAGCCGGCGATGTAAATTTTATTTCAGCGCCTGCCCACGCGCCAAAGCTGGTTGGCTTTGTAATGGTTGTATCAATAGTTAAGCTGTTTTTATTTGTGGTAAGTGTTGCCACAGACTGACCACCCATTACCGAGTCGCTCAAGGTTTGCCATGGTGTATCACCGGTAAAATCATCAATAACATGTTGCGCTTGGCTGCTTTTTATTACTTCATTACAAGCGGGGCCTTGTGGTGTTATAGCCTTGTTTTGCGCAATTAAGGCTGGGCGGTCTACTTGTATACCTGATTTGTAAACCTCTGAGATAGTGTGAATGTGGTTTATATCATCAAGCGGGTTTTGCTTAAGCAGTACAAAGCTTGCCTCAAAGCCATTAGCCAGCTTGCCAATGCTCTTGGCTTTATTAATCGCTTTTGCGCCGTTAACTGTGGCTGCATTAATTATTTCACCATTTGTTAAGCCTGCTTTTTTAAGGGCATCTAACTCGTTGTGTAACCCAGTACCGTGCAGCGTGTAAGGGTTTCCGGCATCAGATCCTGTGCCTATAGTAATATTAGCTTTATGTAGCTTTTGTATATTTGCATAAGCGGTTTTTCGCTCCTCCCACGCGTGCTCTTTCCATTTTGAAGGTGCAGGCACGTTGTCAAACAAACACCCTTGAAGCTTTTCGGGAATGGTTTTTAGTAACTCGCTTTGTGAGCTTATAGTATGGTTATGCTTTTCATCGCTATGGTTATGATACACCGCAAGGGTAGGAATATAGGTTACATTATGCTGTTTCATTAGCGTAATAAATTCATCGTCAATCGCTTCGCTATTAATACCGTGCGCTAGAGCCGTTGCACCGGCTTTAATAGCGCGTTTATCATCATTTAATGTAGAAACATGCACAAAATACGGTAAATTAGCCGCTTTAGAGCGTTTACCTAGCTCGCTTAATTGGCTATCAGTTAACGATTTACCCACACCGCCAAAGGTTTCTATAACTGCTTTAGTTACATGTGGATTAGTGCTTATATGTTTTTGCCATAGCGCTGCTATGTCTTCATCTTTTGCAATTTCGTATGCGTGGCCGCCAAACTGCGTGCCATGCCCACCAGGGTTGGTAAACAAAGTACCCGCATAAAAAAGGTTAGGGGTTAGTTGGGCTGCTTTTAATTGAGCGGCTTCGTTTAGGGTTTGCTCAAACGAAAACAAATCAACAATATTAGTTACGCCTAAATACAAATTAGAATTAAAGTGCGATTGAACCGGCAAATACTGAAACTCAGTAAAGTTACTGCCCGATGAACCCAAATGTACATGTAAATCAATTAAACCAGGTATTGCATATTGGTTGTTAGCATCAATAGTTTTATCTGCGTTTTGTAGTGGATCAGTCGCTTTAGTAATACTTACTATTTTACCATCATCAATATACAGCGAACTCGGCACAGAAAAACTTTGCGAGCTACTTTGGTATAAGCGAATGTTGTCGACCCGCAGGTCAATGGCATACGCACTAAAGTGGCTTGCTAAACTCAGTGCTATAACTGTTTTTGTAATAATGTTCATGACTATATTCCTTATCAATAAATAGGTATTTGGCGTTTTGTTGATAAGGAATTTAGCGAGCTTTTTAACCAGCTTCATTAATGTTTATCTGAATCGACATTATAAGAGGTTGAACCGACACAAAAGTAAATAAGCGTTGTGGTAGGGGACTCGGGCTAACTAAATTAAGTTTTTAAAGGGCCGTTATGAGCGAGAAGCAGACGGTCGGTTAAACTCGTTTTTGGACAGAAACGTGTCAGGGACTTTTCTAAATTAGCAACGCACAGATAGCAATACGTACGGCTGTGTTTATCAGACCTGTTTATTCAATAACTTTATCGAGTCCGTTCAAAAGTACCGTTCACATCACGCGTGTAACTTTCCCGTGTGCAATTCGTTATTAGCGCTTACATGGCAAGGCCTCTAGGTTAATACGACAGTGTAACCTAGAGTGCCGCCGCACCTGTTTTTAATGTGAAATGGTAGATACACCGGCAATTATTTTAATAAATACTCACCTTTTGCTTATTCGTAAAAGTGCTATGCGTTAAATTATGATTAAGCGGAACTAAGGCGACAGGTTAATTTTTTCAGCGCCGCAGATAGTTAAAAAATTTTGTTAGTATCAAAGAAACATAAAAAATGAAGGTAACCAGGCACGAGGCCTGGTTGAAAATCAACGATAGTAAAATGGCATGGATGCCACGTTCTAACCGCCAATCTTTTACGGCAATTTAAGATTACACTGCGGTTGGGGCACTATCAATATTAATGAGCACGCGAATGAAAATAGATATTCATTATAAAGTGAAAGTAGAAGGAAGGTTTTCTATTAATTTAATTTCCCTAATTTCTGTAGCCCAATTGGTTATAAGTTTAATAGGTTAATTGTTAGGTAGGGGGTATTGCAGGTCAAAGTGTGATACCCCATTATTTTAGCCGCTAAAATTAAAGTTTCACCGGTGAAACTCAGTTGTTGGATGAAGGTCTTGTGTTTGATTTTCTGCTATCAGTTAACAAATATAAAAATTAATTATTTATCATTATGTTTTCATTTTTTGACAATGCTAAAGGCGTGAACTATAAATACCTTTCAATTGATATTAAAAGGGAAATTCAAGGACTATAAAAATAAATTTAATTAATTGCCTGCTATCTGTAGTCATAGCAACTGGTGTAAGTAATATGAGTTATGCTGAGGAAGTTCCGCGCAGTCAACAAGTAATTACCTCCCTTCCTGTACTCACTAGTCAGAATGCTCCAGCTCCTGCCGAAATCAAAAACATCCGCATGGAGTCTGAATTAATGGCTCGAGCATCAGCTCCGCCGCTATCTTCAATGTGGGTATATGCTGTTGGTTCAACTGATTGTGGGTGGGAGTCCACTGTTGGTATGACAACAACTGCATGTGATCATGGGGGAGAGCAGCTGCGTACTGCTGTTTTAGAAATTGGTTATGGTTATAATCATATTGCTTGGATGAACGGTGGGTTACTTCCGAGTTCCACAATGTACTCAAGTACGCCTGTTTGTGTGACTGGTAGTAATTACACATGGCCTTGTACCGCTGGGCAAACTGTCGTGGGTTTCCTCAATGAATACAATGTCGATGGTCATCAAAACGGATTATTCAAATACCAAAATACTTCGACTAATTCGCCATGGAATACTATGTCAGTCCAGATCAGTATTCTTTGATTTATTAATGATGTAGGCCAGACATTCTGGCCTTTTTATATTTCTAAATACGAATGTTAACACCAGTACTTTTGTCTTGCATGATAGACATAGCTGATTCTAACATCTTCAAAGTAGTCTCGTCATTGCGTGACAGTGCGCCTTGGATGCCATCACGCGTTTTTTGAATGAAGTTATATCGTGTTTCATCACTGTGTGCACCTGCCAGTTCGCCTCCATTTACGGGTATTTTCATAGTCATAGCCATGAAAGGCCTGCCGTCATCGAGAGACATTTCTCCATTGCGGATTTGAGTGTTGGCCCAGTCCCGCATTTCTTGCCGGGTCATACTAGTGAAATCCGCCTGTTTTGTGCTGCTGTCAGTCTTATCATTGTCTGTTTGTGCTGCTGTTAATGCAGCCGAAAATGACGTTGAGGCCTCTGTTGAAGGCTTGGTACGCTGGTTCCCATTAAAATAATGTACGTTTGCATCAACTCGCATAGGTTCTTTTCCTTAGTATGATCGTATGAGTGATATTAACTGCAAAACCTGCGCCATAATTATACACTTATAGTCTTTTGAAAACGCCTTTAAAAAGTTTATTTAAATTAAGTTGTTGAAGGTAATTCATCGTAAAGTGAAAAGCTTAATACAGAGGTGTTGGACGGCAAAGGCTTTCCGGTAACTGGAATATTTACTAATAGGCTTGGCTCATAGGCCTTAAATTATTCAGGATAAAGCCTAATAAAAGAAGGTTTTGAAATAAGCAATATTAAAGTGAAATATTGGGATCGAGATTGATACAAAGATGAGGGATATAGAAATCAATATCCATTTCAATTTTTTGATTTCTTTTAAGTGATTTGCATTTTTAAGCGATTCATTTAGCCGCTGAATATTTAGTTCAACTTCGTGTACAGTCTCCTGAGAGACGAGCGCTAAATCTTTAATACTATCAACAGAGCTTTTTAAGTTTTTCTCTGTTGCTAGTATATGAGTATCAACGCTCTTAATTTCCAGTGATTTCTTCACATATTCAGATAAAGAAATACCTTCCTTTTGCGCCTCACTACTTAAAGACTCTTTTAATTTATCGTCAATTCGGATGCTTAGAATAGCCATTCTAAAATACCTCTGATGTATACGGGTGTAAACAAAGCGTATACGCCTATTTTTAAAGGCGCAACAGGTTATTTTAGATGAAAACTGTGTATGACAAAATGAGATAATAGGCACGCTGTCGAATGAATCGCCCCGAGTTCATCGGAGACCAGTTTGTTTAAGTCAGGCCACTTTACCTGACTCGTTTAAATTATCATAGT
>NZ_JALNTP010000022.1:0-13462 GCF_023161805.1 Pseudoalteromonas sp. 1CM17D
GTAGCTTGGCTGTTAGAACTCAATCTGTACGAGTGCCCACACAGATGATTGCTTTATATTGTTAAAGAACGTTGCGATTAAAGCGTTAAACTTTATCTCGCTAGGGCTGCGCATCTTACGCTTTCCTATTTTTTTGTCAACACTTAATTTTGTTAAACTTGAAAGTTTTTAAAGCTAAGTTTTACTCGACTTACTAAGTGGTTTGCTTGCCTCGCTAAGCGTTGCCTGCTCTGCCGTCTCAGTGGGGTCGCATTATAGGGAGATCCGAAAACAGATCAACCCTTTTTTGAAGAAAACTTGAAATAAATGACTGTTCGCTGAGTATTTGAGCTAAATGCGCTAAAAACACAACATAACTAGCACTTTATTAACATTTTAGGTGCATTAATTGGTTTATATAGAGGGTTTACTGAAATAACTTTATATACAAACTAGCACCCCACACGATCGTAAGGATCATTAATGAGAGTGTTACCGCTGCAGATCCCATATCTTTCGCACGCCCCGATAATACATGGCGCTCTGTACTTACGCGATCAGTGAGCGCTTCTATTGCTGAATTAAGTAATTCCACAATCAATATGATCAGTAATGTACTTACTAACAATGCCCAATGTAATACCGATGAAGCTAGCCAAAAAGAAATGGGTAGCAAAATAATGCTAAGTAGCAACTCTTGCCTAAAAGCCGCTTCTTCTATAAAGGCCGCTTTAAAACCAAGGTACGAACAATACGTTGCTTTAAATATACGCTTTATACCAAGGCCGTTAGGTTTAAATACATCTTTCATTATTAGCTCTATTTACTGTGGTCAAAATAAAGCCCCGCAATTGCGAGGCTTTTTTTAGTTAGGCAATACCGTATTGATCTCGGTATGCTTTAACTGATGCTAAATGCTCGTCCATTGTACCTTGGCTCTCAAGGTAGCTAATAAGATCAGCTAATTTTACAATAGAGATCACTTTGGTATTAAAGTCGCGCTCAACCTCTTGAATAGCTGAAAGCTCAGCTTTGCCTTTTTCTTGGCGATCAAGTGCTATTAGTACACCACTTAGGTCTGCGCCGTTATCGGCAATGATTTCCATAGATTCACGAATTGCAGTGCCTGCGGTGATCACATCATCCACCAGCATAATTTTGCCCGTTAATGCAGAACCTACTAATGTTCCACCCTCACCATGTGCTTTTTTCTCTTTACGGTTAAAGCAATAAGGTACATCTTTATCATGGTGATCTGCCAGCGCTACTGCGGTAGTGGTTGCAATAGGAATACCTTTATAAGCTGGGCCAAATAAAACGTCGTATTCTATTGCAGCGTCTTCAAGGGCTGATGCATAAAAACGACCCAAACGTGCTAAATCACGCCCTGTATTAAAAAGGCCAGCATTAAAAAAGTATGGGCTTGTACGACCTGATTTAAGGGTAAACTCGCCAAATTTTAAAACCTGCTTTTCTAAAGCAAATTCAATAAACTCTTTTTGATAATCTTTCATTGGGGTTCTCGCTTATGCTAACGCTTGTTTTTGAACGTCAATAATTTCACGGATTGAATGTTTAGCCAGTGTAAGTAGCTCATCTAATTCGTCGAACGAGAATGGTTCGCCCTCTGCGGTACCTTGCACCTCAATAATTTTACCTGTTTCAGTTAAAATTACGTTCATATCGGTTTCGGCTTCAGAATCTTCAAGGTACTCTAAATCACTAATTGGTTGGCCTTTATAAATACCTACCGAGATAGCAGCAATCATGTGCTTAAGTGGGTTTGAGTTGATCATTCCTTTAGCGCGCATGTGAGTAAGTGCATCAACTAAAGCCACGCATGCACCACTAATAGATGCAGTACGTGTTCCGCCATCAGCTTGAATCACATCACAATCAATTGTAATGGTGTTTTCGCCAAGCGCTTTTAAATCTACTGCAGCTCTTAATGCGCGAGCAATTAAGCGTTGAATTTCCATAGTACGACCGCCTTGCTTGCCACGTGCTGCTTCACGTGCGTTACGCGTATGCGTTGAGCGCGGTAGCATACCGTATTCAGCGTTGATCCAACCTTTACCTTGGCCTTTCATAAAACGTGGTACACCTGCTTCAACCGTAGCAGTACAAAGTACTTTGGTATTACCAAACTCAACAAGTACTGAGCCTTCAGCGTGTAATGTGTAATTACGTGTAAATGATACCGGTCTAATTTGGTTAGGTGTTCTTTCGCTTGGACGCATTGACGATCCCCTTAATTCTGAATTTGCGACATTATAAGTGCATGTGCAGGTAGATGCCATGCTGATTGTAAAATATTCAGCGTAATAAATTTTCTCTAGAGGTTAAGCAGTGTTACGGTATAATCATCGCAATATTGTATTAATAAATTTTAGGAACTTATCCATGATCCACAGTATGACTGCTTATGCGCGTCGCGAAATTAAAGGCGATTGGGGCACTGGCACCTGGGAAATTCGTTCAGTAAACCAGCGCTACCTTGAAACGTTTATTCGCGCACCAGAGCAATTTCGTGGCATGGAGCCGGTAATTCGTGAGCGTTTACGTAAAAACTTGCAACGCGGTAAAGTTGAAGTATTTTTAAAGTTTGTTGCAAATCCAGCACACGTGGGTGAGCTATCAATTAATGAGTCACTTGCTGAGCAACTAATAAATAGTGCTAAATGGGTGCAGCAACAAAGCAGTGGCGACATTAACCCTGTTGATATACTGCGCTGGCCTGGCGTAATGGAAGCACAAGAGCTCGATTTAGATACTGTAAATAAAGCACTTATAGCGGGCTTTGACCAAGTAGTTGAAGATTTTAAATCAGCCCGTGGCGATGAAGGCGCAAATTTAGAAGAAATGATTGCCACTCGCCTTGATGCCATACTTGAGCAAGTTACTGTAGTAGAAAGTCACTTACCAGAAATAGCAAAGTGGCAGCGTGAAAAGCTTAATCAAAAGCTTGAAGACTTAAAAACCGACATTGACGAATCTCGCCTTGAACAAGAGCTTATTTACCTTGCGCAAAAGCAAGATGTTGCCGAAGAACTCGACCGCTTAAAGTCGCACGTAAAAGAAACTAAAAAAATTCTTAAAAAAGGTGGAGCATGTGGCCGCCGTTTAGATTTTATGATGCAAGAGTTTAACCGCGAAGCAAACACCCTAGCCTCTAAGTCTATTAATAGTGATATTACTAATGCAGCTGTAGAGCTAAAAGTGCTCATTGAGCAGATGAGAGAGCAAATTCAAAATATTGAGTAATCGTACTTGTGTGCTACTTACTTGAGCACAATTAGTTAAATAAAGTACAATAACGTAATTAAAGGCTTGGATTATTGATTTAATCCAAGCCTGTTTATTTTAAGTAGAGAAAAACATGGCTCAAACTCGCGGAAATTTATTTATTTTATCGGCGCCTTCTGGTGCGGGTAAATCTAGCTTAATCACGGCGTTACTAAAAAAACACGCAGATATGAAAGTATCGGTCTCGCATACCACTCGAAGCCCTCGTCCTGGTGAAGAAAATGCGGTGCATTATCACTTTGTAAGCGCCGATGAATTTAAAGCATTAATTGCCAAAGATGATTTTTTTGAATGGGCGCAAGTATTCGATAATTACTACGGTACTTCAAAGCAGGCTATTGAGTCGCAGCTGAATGCCGGTATTGATGTATTTTTAGATATTGACTGGCAAGGTGCGCAGCAAGTGCGCGAAATTATGCCAAGCGTGCAAACAATTTTTATTTTGCCTCCTTCAAAAGCAGAGCTAGAGCAACGCTTAAATAACCGAGGCCAAGACTCTGCCGAGGTCATCGCTGGGCGTATGGCTAAAGCGCAATCAGAAACATCGCACTACAATGAATATGATTATGTTGTGGTTAACGATGATTTTGAAACCGCCCTTAGCAATATTGAAACTATCGTATTAGCGCAGCGCTTAACGTTAAAAGCACAAGCTAGTCGTCATCACGATTTAATTACAAACTTACTTAAATAAGCCATTTATGCCCTTTACAGGGAAAACTGGTAAAAATTAACCACTGGCTATTGGCGAAACAAGCTGCTTGCAGTAAACTACGCCTTTGCTTTTAAATTATTTTGGAGTGCTGAGATGGCTCGCGTAACAGTTGAAGATGCAGTAGATGCAATTGGTAATCGTTTTGACTTAATTTTAGTTGCGGCTCGTCGTGCCCGCCAAATTGCTGTTGGTGGTAAAGACCCACTAGTAGACGCTGAAAATGACAAACCAACCGTTATCGCTCTACGTGAAATCGAAAAAGGTTTAGTTGATAGTTCATCAATGGACGTTATTGACCGTGAAGAACAACAACACCAAGAAGCAGCTGAATTAGCTGCGGTTGCTGCTATTGTTGGCGGTAATCAATAATCAACCACCCGGTTTGATTTAGTCAACGGCTCAGTATTTCTACTCTAGCCGTTGGCAATCCCCTCTTTTCATCGTATATTCTATTACTTACCGTTACTTATTGCTTCACGAGAACATTGGAGTGTGAATGTATCTTTTTGAAGGTCTTAAAAAGAAAATATCTGAATACTTGCCTGCTGCTGAAGTAGAGCTAGTGCAAAAAGCCTACGTGGTAGCCCGAGAGGCTCACGAGGGGCAAACTCGCTCAAGCGGCGAGCCGTACATTACTCACCCTGTTGAAGTAACCCAAATTCTTGCTGGCATGCACCTTGACCATGAAACACTTATGGCCGCGCTAATGCATGACGTTATTGAAGATACCGATTTTAGCCAACAGGACTTAGCCGAAATATTTGGCGATACGGTTGCCGAACTTGTTGAAGGGGTAAGTAAGCTCGATAAGCTCAGCTTTAAAGACAAAAAAGAATTCCAAGCTGAAAACTACCGAAAAATGATCATGGCTATGACCCAAGACATTCGGGTTATTTTAATTAAACTGGCCGATCGCACTCACAATATGCGTACATTAGGCGCTTTGCGCCCTGATAAGCGCCGTCGTATTGCCCGTGAAACACTTGAAATTTACGCCCCTATTGCAAACCGTTTAGGTATTCACGATATTAAAAATGAGCTAGAAGATTTAGGTTTTCAAGCATTATACCCTATGCGTCATCGCGCACTTAAATCTGAAGTGGCAAAAGCGCGAGGCAATCGCAAAGAAGTTATTTCTAACATTCAAACCGAAATAGAAGCACGTCTTGAAGAGTCTGGTATTAAGGCGACGGTTTCTGGGCGCGAAAAACACCTCTATAGCATTTATAAAAAAATGCTTAATAAAGAGCTGCTTTTTAATGAGGTAATGGATATTTACGCCTTTAGAATAAACGTAGATGCAATGGATACCTGTTATCGCGTGTTAGGTGTTGCACATAACCTGTATAAACCTATCGAAACGCGTTTTAAAGATTATATAGCCGTACCTAAAACAAATGGTTATCAGTCTTTGCATACGTCATTAGTAGGCCCACACGGCATTCCGGTAGAAATACAAGTACGTACGCATGACATGGATCACATGGCCGATAAAGGGGTTGCTGCGCACTGGATGTATAAAAAAGCCGGTGATGGCGCGGGTAACACAGCTCAACAGCGTGCGCGTCAATGGATGCAAAGTTTGCTGGAGCTTCAACAAAGTGCCGGCTCATCATTCGAATTTGTCGAGAACGTTAAAACCGAGCTGTTCCCAGAAGAAATATACGTATTTACCCCCGATGGCCGCATAGTAGAGTTGCCAATGGGCGCTACCGCGGTTGATTTTGCTTACGCGGTGCATACTGATGTAGGTAACACTTGTGTAGGTGCAAGGGTAAACCGTAAACCTTACCCGCTAAGCAAAGCCTTAGATACTGGGCAAAGTGTTGAAATTATTACCAGCTCGGGTGCACACCCTAATGCAACGTGGTTAAACTTTATAGTTACAGGTAAAGCCCGTTTAGGGATAAGAAACTACCTTAAGAGCCAACACCAAGAAGAAGCATTGTTATTAGGCCGACGCTTACTCGATTCTGCCTTGGGTGAAAATAAGCTCGACAGCATTGCCGATGAAAACATAGCCCGCGTACTCGAAGAGCACGAACTATCTACAGTATTAGAATTACTGGTAGAAATAGGCGCAGGTAACTTAATGAGCGTGTTAATCGCTAAACGCTTATTGCAAGAAGAAAGCGACGACTTGTCAGATATTAGCAAACAAGCCAAAGCAACCATTATTGGTACCGAAGGCATGTTGGTTAATTATTCTAAGTGTTGCCGACCTGTACCAGGGGATGCCATCACTGCACATATTAGCCAAGGTAAAGGGCTTACAGTTCATCGCCAAGAATGTAAAAATATTCGTGGCTGGGAAAACGAACGCTCAAAATACCTGGTTGTAAAATGGGATGACAATCCAGAAAAAGAATATATAGCTGCGCTACGGGTGGAAATAATTAATCACCAAGGGGCTTTGGCTAAACTCACAAATGTTGTTGCTACAACCCAAGCCAACATTGTTGAGATCACTACCGACGAAAAAGAAAGTAATTTATATGTGATAGACTTGGGCGTTACCGTTAAAAACCGCGTCCATGTTGCTAATATTATGCGCCGCATTCGCGTGATGCCTGATGTACAAAGAGTCTATCGTAAAAAGTAAAATAGGAAACTCATGAATAAAGCATTTATTTCTACCGAAAAAGCACCTGCTGCTATCGGCACTTATAGCCAAGCGGTTAAAGTAGGTACTGCCGTTTATTTATCTGGACAAATTCCACTTGTCCCAGAAACAATGGAAATGGTTTCAGAAGACTTTAGCGAGCAGACACATCAAGTATTTAAAAACATTACAGCGGTGTGCGAAGAAGCAGGCGGTAAAATCCAAGATCTTGTTAAAATTAATATCTACCTAACAGACTTATCAAACTTTGCCACTGTGAATGAAGTAATGAGCCAATATTTCAAGCAGCCTTATCCTGCCCGTGCAGCATTAGGTGTACGTGCTCTACCAAAAGGCGCACAAGTTGAAATTGACGGCATAATGGAACTTCCTTCAACTAATTAATAAATACAGAGCTATAAACCCCCTTTATAGCTCTATTTTTTATTGCTAGCCTTTGTTTATCTCCCTTTCTTGACTCACATGTAAATATCTAGCACTCTGTAATCATGCAATAAAATCAATCTTAACTTTAGTAGTAGAAAAGGATTAACTAGTGTTTAAGCTTGCCAATAATGGGAACGTATTACTTGATGTAAGTAAGCACGCTCCACCTAGCGCCGCTTTTATAATTGATGCACTCGAGAAGTCGACGTTTTGCGAATGCAAAATTGACCACGAGGCTATTGATAATTTTTTTAAAGCGCAAAATAATGAGCCAACCTTGGTTGTAGCAAGTAAGCACGATGCATCGCTTGTGGTAACGTTAAGTGAAGATAAAATGCAAGCCATAGGTGAGCTAACCTTAGCTTATGGTGGTAAAGTACTTTCGTTAGAAGAGGGCAAAAAACAACTCATAAAAGCAGGGGTTGTACGTGGTTACAAACAAGCTTTTTTAGAGCAGCTTTTAGATAAACAATTTAACTTACCCCCAGGTACAGTGGCAAAAGGGATTCTAGCCAAAGGCCGCCTGCCAGCCGAAGGCACAGCAACAAAATTTGTAGCTATGGTAGAAACCCTCAAAGATCGCCTAAAAGCACCAAAAATGAAGGAAGATGGCAGTGTTGATATGCGCGACTTTGGTAAACTGGCAAGCGTAGAGCCCGGCACTGTACTAATCCGCCAGCAACCTGCAACTCCCGGTAAAGAAGGATTCACTGTAGTAGGTGACATACTACCGGCTAAACCCGGTGAAAATAAAAAGTTAGTGGCAGGCGAAGGCGCCGAAATATCAAAAACAAATCCGCTCGAGCTTGTTTCTACAACAGCGGGGGTCCCCGTAGAAATACCTAACGGTATGCGAGTTGATGATATTTTTACCATCTCTGATGTAGATGTTAAAAGCGGCCATATTGATTTTGAAGGCAGTGTTATTGTGACTAAAAACATTGACCCAGGAATGCGAGTCACCGCAAAAGGCGACATTACTGTTTTTGGCACGGTTGAATCTGGCGAATTATCAGCCGGCGGAAACATCACTGTAAAGCAAGGCATTATTGGCCATCAAAAGCTCGAAGATAAAACATTGTCGTGTTCTATTAAAAGTGAAGGTGATGTTCATGTATCTCACGCACAATACTGTTATATGCAGGGCAAAAACATTTTTATAGACCGCCAAGCCAGCCATTGTGCTATTAAAGCAAAACACTTATTACAAGTTGGCCAAACAGAGTTACCCAAAGGGAAAATTTTTGGTGGAGAGATTCTTGATGCAACCGTGTTAATTGCTGGCGAAATAGGCAATGAATCAGGCGCAAAAATGGCTATCAATTTAGCCGCATCCGGCGCTGAAATAACGGCCGACACAGATAACTGCTTTAAAGATTTAGCAAAAACCGATGAGCAGCTTGATACCCTTCAAGCAGCACTAGAAAAAGCAGATAAAGTAAAAGATATAGAAAAAAAGAATCTGCTCATTAAAAAAATTGGCGCAACACAGCAGCATTATTGCCAACAAGCAGAGCAGCTAGAGAAAAAGTTATCTAGCCTAGATCATGAACTCCACGACCTACTAAGCGATGCAAATCTCGTCGTTAATACATCATTACACTCAGGGGTAGAGATCCATATTTTTGATAAAGTATTAAAAACTACCCGCAACTACCCACCTTGCAATATAAACCTACAAAACAATAAAGTAGAAATAAACTTTAAAACACATTAGGGCGCATTTAGCGCCCTTTATAATTTACAGTAAGCCACCTACCGTATCGTGCGTTTGCTTTGGCCATACACCTACTTGGACTTGTCCAATATGCTGCTTTTGCAGTAATAACATTGCTAAGCGCGATTGCCCTATTCCGCCACCAATTGTTTGTGGGAAAGCTTCTTCTAGTAACGCTTTATGCCAATCAAATGCTAGGCGTTCTTCATCGCCTGTTATGCTCAATTGCGCTTTTAATACATCAGGGCTTACACGAATACCCATAGATGATATTTCAAAGGCATCTTCTAACACAGGGTTCCACACTAAAATATCGCCATTTAATCCTGTGTATCCGTCAATCGTTTGGGTAGACCAATCGTCGTAATCTGGAGCGCGTACATCATGGATTTTGCCATCACCTAATGCCCCCCCAATACCAATTAAAAACACCGCACCGTACTCTTGTGCAATGGCTTTTTCGCGTTGCTTTGCGCTAAATTCAGGGTACATTTTGCGTAATTGCTCACTGTGTATAAACGTGATTTCACTAGGTAAGAATGGGGCTATACCAAAGCTTTCACTTACAAACTGCTCTGTTTGCTTAATACCAGTATAAATAGCTTTAACAGTGTCTTGTAATGTAGAGAGCGTACGTTCAGTACGTTGGCAAATTACCTTTTCCCAATCCCATTGATCAACATAAACAGAATGTATTGGGCTTAATGAGTCTTCATCTGGGCGCAACGCTTTCATTTGTGTATAAATACCTTCACCTACAGAAAAGCCGTAAGTCGCTAGCGTTTTACGTTTCCATTTAGCAAGCGAATGAACAACTTCATAGCTGCTATCGGTAATTGCTTTTACGTTAACAGCAACTGCATTCTCGTGGCCGCTCAGGTTATCTTGTGTGCCATCACCTACTTTGGCCAAAATAGGAGCCTGAACTTCAACTAACCCTAGTTGCTGCTCTAATTGCTGTGAAAAAAACTGCTTAACTTTACTTATTTGCTGCTGTTGCTGCACATAGTGTGAACTCATAATAATTGGCCTCATTCCCAGTTATTGTTACTTGCTTATTAATGAGAAAACACCCTGTAGGCGCCTTCAATGAGGTTACTGTAACGATTTAAACTTTTAATTCAATAACCCATAATAAAAATAGCTTTAATATGTAAAATCGATTAATTTAAACGGTATAAAAATGTAGATTCACTAATTTAAGTAAGCAAAAATAATGGAAAATTATCAAATCGATAATCTCGATAAACAGATACTTCACGCTCTAATGGCCAATGCCCGTACAGCCTACGCAGAATTAGCTAAACGGTTTGCTGTAAGTGCCGGCACAATTCACGTACGCGTAGAAAAAATGAAACAAGCGGGCATCATTACCGGCACCCAATTAAGCATTAGTACAAAGCAACTAGGTTACGATGTATGTTGCTTTATTGGTATTAACTTAAACAACGCTCGCGACTACCCAGAAACACTGATTAAACTAGAAGCATTAGAAGAAGTAGTTGAAGCTTATTACACCACGGGTAACTACAGCATTTTTATAAAGGTAATGGCCAAGTCTATCGACCATCTGCAAGACGTGCTCATTAATAAAATACAAGCTATAGAGGCTATTCAATCAACCGAGACCCTAATCTCTTTGCAAAATCCAATTAGCCGCACAGTAATGCCTTAATAGATAAAATTACGTATAATTATCAAAAAAGAGGATCACCATGCAGCAAAATCGCTACCAACGAATAAAAGACGTGCTCTCACGTCGCCAAACAGACCTAACAGTCTGCCTAGAAGACGTACATAAACATCATAATCTCTCAGCTATTGTAAGAAGTGCTGATGCAGTAGGTTGCCATCATGTGCATGCTGTATGGCCAGAAAACCAAAAATGGCTGACCAATAATACCTCTGGCGGCAGTAAAAACTGGCTAGAAACACACCTGCATAAAAATATTGATGATGCTGCTGCGATGATGCGCAAGCACAACCCAGATGTACAAATATTAGCAACACATTTGAGCGAAGATGCTGTAGATTTTAGAGAAATCGATTACACAAAACCCACAGCTATAATCGTTGGCCAAGAAAAAACGGGGATTTCTGAGCACGCGCTAAAACACGCCGATCAAAACATTATTATTCCTATGCAAGGCATGGTGCAGTCACTTAATGTATCAGTAGCTGCTGCGCTTATTTTATTTGAAGCACAACAGCAACGAGAAAAAGCAGGGCTATATAAGCGCGATATGCTAAGTGAAGAGATTAAACACCCTATGTATTTTGAAGGGTATCACCCTGTTATTGCTAAGCAATGTAGATTAAAAAACCTACCTTACCCACCACTCGATGAAGAAGGTGAAATAGTCGCTAACGAGCAGTTTTGGCAAGCTTTAAAACATGCTTGATGCTTAGCAAACCTGTGAGTACACTTAACTCATTCACAAATAAACAGATTTGAGCCTACATTGTCTAAACCTAGCTTAAGCCAATACCCTATTACAGAACTTAAAGGGGTAGGCCCAAAAATGGCCGAACGCCTACAAAAGCTAGGTATAGCTACCGTGCAAGATATGCTCTTTCATTTGCCTTTACGCTATGAAGATCGTACCCGTATTTATGCTATTAACGATGTTACTTTACACAGCCACTGCACTGTTGAGGCAACAATAGAAACAAGCCAAGTGACCTTTGGTAAACGGCGTATGTTAGTGGTGCAAATAAACGATGGTACAGGTAGGCTTACTTTACGGTTTTTTAATTTTACAGCAGCGCAAAAAAACGCATTTAGCAGTGGCAAAATAATCCGTTGCTTTGGTGAGGTAAGACGCGGGCGCGTTGGCTTTGAAATGAGCCACCCAGAATACAGCATTAGCGATACCCCAAACGAGCAACCAACCGCTGCAACACTAACCCCCGTGTATTCAACCACCGAAGGCTTAAAACAATTATCAATTAGAGCGTTAAGTGAACAAGCCATCGATTTATTACATAAGTATTCTGTTGAAGAGCTTATCCCTGAAAAATGGCAACCGTCACATATGCAATTAAGTGACGCTTTATTACTACTTCATCGCCCTGCGAATGATGTTGACATTATTTCGCTTGAACAAGGCATGCATCCGGCACAACAACGCTTAGTATTTGAAGAGCTACTTGCCCAAAACTTAAGCTTATTAAAAGTACGCGAGCAAGGGCAGCAAGTAAGTGCAGTTTCCCTAAGCCCTACAAATACATTAGAGAGCCAATTTTTAGCGCAACTCCCTTTTGCACCGACTAATGCACAAAATAGAGTTGTAGCCGAAATAAAAGGGGATTTACAGCATGCCTACCCCATGATGCGATTAGTACAAGGTGATGTAGGCTCAGGTAAAACACTGGTTGCAGCATTAAGTGCATTAACAGCAATAGCACAAGGTTTTCAAGTTGCCCTAATGGCACCTACAGAAATCCTTTCTGAACAACACGGAATAAATTTTAAGCAATGGTTTGAAAGTCTTGGGATTAACGTTGCCTGGCTAGGCGGTAAAACTAAAGGGAAAGAGCGTACTAATACACTTGAAAAAATCGCCTCAGGGGAAGCGCAAATGATAGTGGGAACGCACGCCCTATTTCAAGACGAGGTAAAATTTAATAACTTAGTATTAATTATCATAGATGAGCAACATCGCTTTGGTGTTCATCAACGCCTCTCACTGCGTGAGAAAGGCAAATTTGGTAATTGTTATCCTCATCAGTTAGTCATGACCGCAACCCCCATTCCACGTACATTGGCTATGACGGCCTATGCCGATTTAGAAACCTCAGTAATAGATGAGTTACCACCTGGGCGCACACCTATAACCACTGTTGCCATTCCTGATACACGCCGAGACGATATAATAAACCGTGTTAAGCTTGCCTGTAATGAACAAGGCAGACAGGTTTATTGGGTATGTACCCTTATTGACGAATCAGAAGCCCTACAATGCCAAGCAGCTGAAGACAGCGCATTACAATTAAAAGAGGCGTTGCCAGAGCTTAATGTCGGGCTCGTCCATGGCCGTATGAAAGCCGCTGAAAAACAAGCGATCATGAGCGACTTTAAAGCAGGCAATATTCACGTACTTGTTGCAACAACAGTAATAGAAGTAGGTGTAGACGTACCTAATGCCAGTTTAATTATCATAGAAAACCCTGAACGATTAGGGTTAGCACAATTACATCAATTACGCGGGCGCGTAGGACGAGGAGCCACCGCTTCGCATTGCGTACTGTTATATCACGCTCCCCTTTCTCACACCGCTCAAAAACGTTTAGGTGTATTAAGAGACAGTAACGATGGCTTTGTCATCGCAGAGCGAGATTTAGAAATACGTGGGCCAGGTGAAGTACTCGGCACTAAACAAACTGGCTTAGCAGAATTTAAAATAGCGGATCTTACTCGAGATAAACACACGCTAAATCAAGTCAGGCCCATTGCACAACAAATGCTAAAGCAAAACCCCGACCTTATAGACCCTTTAATTCATCGCTGGCTAGGTAATAAATCTAACTACGCACAAGCATAATTACGCTAAAGTACTCGTAAAGCTCGCTGCTGAAACGCTATATTTACCCTACAGATGTGTGATGAGCCTTATCCACGGGTTTCGTGATACTCAACCCACGCTACGGAGGTTGTGTAGACTGTGCGAATAGGAGACTGTGCGAATAATATCTG
>NZ_JALNTP010000023.1:0-11938 GCF_023161805.1 Pseudoalteromonas sp. 1CM17D
CAGAAAAGTGAAATGCGGACAATTAATGCACACTCATCTACTTCTAGAATGTAGGTCGGGCGAGCGTAGCGACTCCCGACGCAATGATAATGTGCATTTGCTATGTGACTCTCTACCGCTGTGGGCACCATGACATCGCCAAGCTCCCAATACAAGAAAGCCCGACTCGAAAGAGCCGGGCTTTTTTACGTCTACAGAAAAGTAAAAATACATTCCAGGTATTATTCGCACAGTCTCCACCACTTCCGTAGCGTGGGTTGAGTATCACGAAACCCGCGGCAAAAGTCCACTACAGAACTCACACTCTTTGTACTAAAGCCTTCAATTTCAGTTTTAATAGCTGTTTAGCATGCTAAATCCGCTATTGAAAAGTGCTCTTTTATCCCAAGCTATAGTTATAGAGCATCTACACACTTATTTATGGCGAGTTTCTATGTTAAATAAACAAAGGCATATTTACACAAAAGAGCAGATTCGCTCTTATGAGGGAGAGGCGGCTAAGCAACGTGGAATAGATTTATTTACTTTAATGCAGCGAGCGGGAGAGGCAGTATACAAGCAGTGGCAGTCTTTTAACGCTAAGCTTACTTTAATTATTGCAGGTAATGGTAATAATGCGGGTGATGCTTACATAGCCGCGCGTTTAATTAAGGACTCTGGTGCAGAGGTTAAAATTTGCGCTATAGACCCTGCTAAAACACTCAGTGGTGATGCTGCTAAAGCGAAGCAGCTATGGCTTGATAATGGTGGCATAGTTAACGAGTTTGCAAAGAGTGATTTAGATTGCTGCGACTGTGTGATTGATGGGTTACTAGGTACTGGGCTTAATTCACCTGTTCGCGAAAATTATTGTGAGATTATTACTGCCATCAACCAAAGCGAAAAGCCTGTTTTAAGTATCGATGTTCCCTCAGGGATTGATGCAAATACAGGTGAAGTATTAGGCGCAGCTATTCAGGCAACCAAAACGCTTACTTTTATTGCGATTAAACAAGGCCTTTCTTCAGGGACAGGTAAACAGCATGCCGGTGAGTTGATTCTCGATGAATTAGCAATTGAAGATACTTTTAGTCAACTCGCTTCACCTTGTGCTCACTTGATAAATATAGACAGCTTTAAACGCTTGGGCTCTCGGGCTTTAAATAGCCATAAGGGCAATCATGGCAAGTTATTATGCGTAGGGGGCAACCAAGGTACTGCGGGTGCAATCAGGCTCAGTAGTGAAGCTGCGCTACGAGCAGGTGCAGGGATGGTGAAGGTTTATACGCACCAAAGTTCTATTATGCCAATAAGCATAGGTAGGGCAGAGTTAATGGTCATGAGTGAAAACCTTGAACAGGCTTTAGAGTGGGCAAGTTGTGTTGTACTTGGCCCTGGACTTGGGCAGGATGAATGGGCTAAAAAAACGTTTTGCACTGTAATGCACTATTGCCAAGAGCACAATACGCCGCTTGTACTTGATGCTGATGCACTTAATTTATTAGCTGAAAATGCAAGTGCTTATACGTTGGCTCAATGTGTCCTTACTCCGCACCCTGGTGAGGCGGCTCGGCTCATTAGCAAAAACACCTCTGAAATAGAGTCAAATAGGTTTGAAAGCGTGCGACTATGCGCAAAACGGTATAATGCTACTTGCATATTAAAAGGCGCTGGGTCTTTAATTGATAACGGTAAAAGTACTTGGGTGTGTGAAAATGGTAACGCAGCACTTGCCGTGGGAGGGAGTGGCGACGTACTTACAGGTATTATTGGTGCATTGCTTGCTCAAGGGCTTAGTATCGATGAAGCAGCGCGATACGGGGTAACTCTTCATGCTCGAGCAGGTGAGGTTGCGGCTGAAGAGCAAGGGCAGCGCGGCATGCTACCCTCGGATTTATTTCAAATAGTCAGGTCGTTAATCAACTAAGTATTTAGCTCTGTTGAATAAGATCCCATTTGTTACCATAGAGATCTTCAAATACGGCCACCGTACCGTAAGGCTCATTACGAGGCTGCTCATGAAATACTACGCCATTTTCTAGCATGCTTTCGTAGTCGCGCCAAAAGTTGTCAGTGTTTAAAAATAGCCATACACGGCCACCTGCTTGATTGCCAACAGCGTTAAACTGCTCTGGCTCTGTTGCTTGTGCAAGTAATATGTGTGTGCCATTTGAGTTGGGTGGAGTTATTAACACCCAGCGTTTTCCATCACCTAAATCCGTATCTTCCACTAATTCAAAGCTTAATTTTTTTGTATAAAATGCGATTGCTTCGTCATAGTCTTTTACAACAAGAGCAATACTACCTATATGCTGCTTTGGCATAACTTAAAAACCTTAAGTTGTTTTATGTCGGTGTATTTTCACATATCAATACAGGGTTGAATAGTATAGGTAAATGTTTATTAAAGCTTATTTTAAGAGGAGATATACGTTATACATTGGCTTCGCATATAGGGTTAGTAGTAAAAGGGTTCACTCTATTTTAAACCTTAGAGCATGCTTAAAGCGACCTTAAAGAGTGTTTTAATTTACGTAGCTAAACTGGCTTACTCATCTTCATTAGTAGGGTCGTCACCTGAGTCTTCTTTTCGTTTACGCTGCTCTTGCTTGGCCTTTTGAACATTTTCATAAGTAGGGGGTGGAATAGGCATAAGTGAAATTAGTGGAAAGAACGCTAAAAATAAATACGCTCCTTTAGACATGCTCTTACCCCATATAACGAGCTTAAGCATAATCCAGGCAATAAATACCACTAACCCTGTTATAAGTGATACCAAAATAAAGAAGGTGATTATTTCATTATTATTAAGCAAATCCTTTTACCTTTAATCCAATAACTCATGGTATAGATGTGGAGATAAATTAAGCAATAACAATAGGCTTGTACTAAAAAGCAAAAACCCAGCCGAAGCTGGGTTTTTATATAAGCAAGGTGCTTAAAGGAGGATGATCACATCATGCCGCCCATTAGCTTGTTTTTAAAGGGGTGAAAGCCTAATTTCTAAAATATACCCCAACTTATACCCCACTTTTTGTATGGGTGCATTGTTGTAAGTTCATACCTATGAAATCAGTTTTTCTGAGAGAAGTAAAGAATGACATTCCCCATTATTATAATTAGCTCTTAGCGTTCTAAATATCAAAAATGCGTATTCTTAATAAAGTATTGACTGCATTATTTAAAGGTACTAATTAATTTCGTGTGTTATATATGTACTGACCTCATAATATGAAGCTGTGTACTTAAGCAGTGAGCAATTATTTAAGAGTATCAATTTAATGGCCAGTTTAAGCCGCAGTTAGGGTAGCCACTATAATCTAAAAAGGAAATATTACATTATGAGTTATAAAGATTTTAATAGTTATGAAGCTATTATACATGCGATACAGGAATACAGGTCACTAGGGCGTGAAGAGTATCTTATGAAGTATAGAGGTAAAGCTACAGCATCCAACAGCTTTACCTACTTTGTTTGCTACGAAGGTCTATTGTATGAATGTAAGCCTATTTTTCTAGGTGCATACTTTCATCAATTTGGTAAACATTTAGAAAATACGAGTACTAGCGGTGTTAAAGGATCCATAAAACCTATATTGGAAAGTTTAGGCTTTTCTGTTTACTCTGGCGTTGATAGCGAAGTACCTGAAGACATTGCTGAATTAATTGCAGAACAGCCAAAGAGAGCTCCAATATTCGTTAACCGAATCATTAGGAACTCACAGATCGCAGAAGATATAAAAGAACTATATGGTCACAAATGTCAGATATGTGACGAAGTATTAGAAACACCAAAGGGGTTTTATGCTGAAGGGGCACATATAAAGCCATTAGGCTCTCCTCATCATGGTCCAGATACTAAAGAAAATCTATTGTGCCTTTGTCCAAATCACCATGCGCTTTTTGATAAAAAAGCTATTGTTATTCATGATGATTATACAGTGGAGTTTATAACATGCCCCCAAGGCAAAGAAATAAAATTGACAGTTCAAGCTGAACATAAAATTGATCAAGCTTTAGTCAAATATCATAGAGAAGAAGTTTAGTAATTTAAATTCTTGCCTCTAAAGAGATGTAGTAGCTCATATCCGATCTTACAGTTTAAAAGAACGAGGTTAGACTTCGCCTGACAGGCGGCTTTGAGCGATAAGCGGTCATTGAGATTGGCTAAATATCGTCGTTAATTGATTAGCCAAACTGCGCTTTGCGCATATATTCATGTAGATGAGCGGCAAGCGCATATTGTTCAATTTAACATTAGTTAAAAGTTTTAGAAAACATAGAGATAGTAATATCTTAGGTTATTTGTTAAAACATACAATGTAGATAAATGAGCGTGGAGTCGGCAGAAATATGCGCGATGAGCGCACTATTATTGTTATGTGAGCGCGTACTGAGAGAGCATGAGCTATATCAATGAGTAAATTGAAGGGGAAGAATAAACACGGGCTTTCTAGATATATCCCCAAAGAAATCAAGGCGTCTATTCGTAGGGATGCAGGGTACGGCTGTGTTTTCTGTGGTTGTGTATTAGTCGAATATGAACATATCGAACCAGAATTCCATAATGCTTTGAAGCATACGTCTGAAAAAATGACAATTCTTTGTCCTATGTGCCATGACAAAGTAACAAAAAAAATTATTTCAAAACAGAAAGTCTGGGAAGCTAAGAGCAACCCGAAAGGTTTAGAGCAAGGATATGTAAATGATACGCTATTTCCTAACACTGATACCCTAGATTTCCTGTTAGGAAATATGCGATATCAGAATATGGGGATTGCAATTACGCTCCACGGGAAGCCACTTTTTTGGTTTGAGGAACCCGAAGATAAGGGAGATCCTTGTACGATTTGTTGTATTTTTTACGGACTGGACGGTTCGCCGATAGCGTACATAAATCGAAACGAATATATAGCATTAGTAGGAAGTTTAGATGTTGTCAGCGTCGGTACAAAATTAAAAATATCCGACAAAAAAACGGCTGTATTTTGGATATTTCTAGAATTGGTGGCGAACCACTTCATGTGGAGAGTCTCTATACGCAGCTTCACGATATAAAGTTAATAATTAAGGGTGCTGACAGTCCGGTTCTTTTTGGAAATATAGACGTTCCTGAAGATAAACTGGGAGGTATTGGTTCTCTTACGCTAGCGGGCCAAGGGCTTGAATCAAAAGCAGTTGCTCTTGGCGGTATTCCCAGTAGAAAAATTGGTGATACATTAATAACTTCGGTTTATTCATGCCTATATGGTACACCGATCAGAAATAGTTCAGGGCAGCACAAGGGCTGGCTTGTTAATGGTAACCTTATAAATTTCAATGGTGAACAGGTAGGTGTAATTAAAGATGGAAACGCTTTTTCTTTAACGGGTGAATTTGTTTCATTCTTAAAAGACGACAAGCTTACTTTCCCCAATGATCAATATGAGGATGGTGAGCCGATATATATAAGACCCGGTAGCCGTGCGGGTTGGGCCGTAAAAATGGTCCCTGAGTATGATTTAAGCCATAGGTTCTTTGGGTTTTGAAAATTCACATAACAAGCCGCTCCAGCCTGACGTCTGGTACTACGCGCCTTTTGTGTTACTCGCTGGCGCTCAAACAATAACACAAAATTCGCTCCATACCAGCCGCAGCTGAGCGGAGCGTTAAATGCCTAAAGGATTTATGAGCATAATTTCCGAAAATGACATAAGAGAATTCATTGAACCTTATATTGGAAAAGTGGTTAGTCGTGTCCGTCAAGGTCATGGTAGTGCCATTTTCTTAGAAGTAGATGATCTAACAATTATGATCGAATGGAGTTGGAGAGTTGAAAAAGGTAATCAAATTGCTTTTGGTAGTTGGTCGGAAGAAAGTGCTTTTAAAAATCATTTAGCGACATTAAACGGTTTATTTCTTTCTAATATTTCATTTCAATCTAGGCTCCCTGAAGTCGTTGTCGAGTTAACTGACAATACTTGGGTGTGTTCATTCTCTACAGTAGAAGGTGATCCTGAATGGGCTTTAATTACACCTACTAATACTTTACTGTCAAAAAGTGGTTGTTTAGCTTTCGAGTAAACGGCACTTAACAAGTTGCTTAAACGGACACAAACAGCTGGCTGTGCTTCGTTCCTCGCTATTATAGCCAGCCATTTTTAGCCGCTTAGCAAAGCGTTATATGTAAAAGGAGTAATTCATGGCAGAAGAAAAAAATAGCATTGATGCTTCTATAGAGGCATTGGATGCTTATATAGAAAAAAACAAAGATGAAGGACATCGTATATTCTCATATTTGAGGATGTTTAGCATAACCATTTTAATGGTCATCCTAATGCTCTACATTATTCCGCTATATATGACTGCCGCTAAACTTGATTCTGCTTTAGCTTCAGCAAAAATACCGGACGTAGTGCTATATGGTCTATTTGCCATATTTGTCGTTGTATTCGGTGTAGTGATGGCTATTTATCGTTTTCATTTAAACGAAATCTCTAGGACTGAGCATTATAAAATTGGTTTCATGCGTATACGTGTAGCAGCTAATAATTTTGATAAAGAGGGGTTTAATTCAGAAGTGCGCTTATCGCTTACTGCTGATGCGTTCTCTTACCAACCTAGTTCAGTATTCTCTGGCAAAGAGAAGAAGGTTGAGAGTCCGCTTCCCGGACATCCAACTTCTGATTTATCAGCTGTTGTACTTAATAAGCTTTTGGATGGCCTTGAAGTTAAGAAGAAACAGTAACATATAACAAACGCATCAATTAGGGCGCTCGCAAGCTCGCGCCTATTACGCGGGAGTTACGAACGCCCTCTCATGGCACTTCTGCGACTGTCAGATTTGATTAAGTCCTAACAGTCAAAGCTGACAGATAAAGTTAATACTTATTTAAAAAGACTGTGTGGTTATGTAGTTATATAATCTGACTTTGAAAGATCTATTGAGTGGTGCTAATTATGATGAGTTACGAGTCAACCATGACGAGTTACGTGCCAACCATGACGAGGTACGTGTCAACCATGACGAGGTACGTGTCAACCATGACGAGTTACGTGTCAACCATGACGAGTTACGTGTCATCCATGACACGCAAGTATTTTACTTTTTTGGTTTTTTTATTAAAAAACTTAATGAGCTTATTCTCTACATTACTTTTATTTATAATTTTATAATTATTTATAATCGTTATATTAATTTATAACATATTGAATTCTTTCTGTAATATTTAAATATGGTTTTAATTCACGTTTTAAAAATAATTTATCATATGGATGCTATAGTTAACTTCGGTAAGGGTGAGGTTGTTTTTATATTTAAATCTAGCCTTACTTCTTACTACCGGGTTAACTGAGTTTACCCCAGAGTTAGAGCTGAACCTATTCTTGGGGGGAACTAACCCTGCTATTAGTATTGCTGTACTTTAGTACCTTACTTCTGAATTATAAGAATAGCTGAATCCTACTTTTGAAATTACTTAAGTCGTTTATTCAAAATCGTCACTTAAATTGCTGCTGCTTTTAATACATATAGCCCCTGCATGATTTAGCCATATCTAAAATTAACTCACCTAATCTAGTGGACTAGCTATTGATGAGAGATACCTCTCACTTTTGAAATGATCTCCTGTAAACACTTTTGAAACCTTATATTATTCTTTGGCTTGTTGGTTTTCAGCAAGAGTAAATTATTAATCTATAAGGTTAAATTATGAAATTTAAAAATAAAATCATTCGTTTGAAAGAATTAAGGGAGGAGCTACAAGTTAGTAAAAGTACCTTATGGCGCTGGCGGCTAGACCCTAACTTTCCAAAACCTATTTTACTAGGCTCTCGCTCTGTAGGCTTTTTTGTAAAAGATGTAGATACGTGGCTTCTTACGCGTAAAAAGATGACTGAGAAGGGGCAAGTTAAATAATCAGTTCTATTTGTCTCTAGACATTATGCACGGTTTGTATTTTTTCAAAAAATAAAATTAAAAAAGCTAAACTTAACAACAACATAAGAAAACCGATATGTAATACATAATAACTAAAATTAAGTTTTAAGTTATTAATTTAGAAGAAGAAATCAAGGTTTTCAATTATGAGTGAAAAATTAGAAAAAGCGGTAACTATAAGATTTACAAGAGATGATTACAGCAAATTAGAATTTAAAGCAGAAAATGAGGGGACAACAATAGCGAGTATTATACGCAAATCTTGCCTAAATTATTTTGAGCAACAAAAAATAGAAAACCACTTAACTCTAATGGAGCAAAGGCAAAGACAACTTTTGATAGAAGTAATCTCTGTAATGCTAAATTTGAACGAAGATGAAAAAGAGGAGGCCATTGATCGTCTAATTGAAAATGGAATTAAACTTTAGTGATTTCAATATCGAAGCAATCTCGGCTGGATTATTACATTGAAAATGATCATCAAACCAACACGAAGCCTTTAGATATTCTTTATACGGGGGCAGTTTCAAAGGCGTTGAACTTTAAACCAAAAATGTATTTTAATGAATTAAAAAATATATTTTCAGGATGTGATATCCATGGCAAGCAGCTCATTGGCTCCGTAAAGAGTAAAAAAGTAGAAATATTGGATATAGTTTTTAACGCGCCGAAACCTATCTCTAAAGCTTTTGTACGAGTTGATGATCTATTTCAAAAACGTATAGACGAAGCCCAGTTTCAAGCTGTCCTAGGGGCTCTAGAGTTTCTGGAGTTAAAAGTGTCTTTTACTAGAACTGGGCAGGGAGGTAAAAACCTAAAAAAAACAAAGGGCTTTGCAGCATTGTTGTTTAAACATTACGAGTCAAGGGAGGGGGATTTTCATTTACATACGCATGCACTTCTTTCTCGGTTAACTTTGAGAGAAGATGGTAAGTGGGCTAGTTTGCATTCACACCTTATATACCGCTGGCAAAAAGCCGCTGTACAAGTTTATAGAGCTTTATTAGCCAGTGGCTTAAGAGAGTTAGGCTTTAAAATAATTAGGGTAGATGAAACAGATTGTTTTACATTTTCAGGGAGCAATCTTGATATTTGTAGGCTTTTTTCTAAGCGAAGTGAAGGCATTAATAATAAACTAGAAGAGATGGGTCTTGAAGATAGTAGCCCTGAAGTGAAAAACAAAGTTTCACTTTATTCAAGAAAACCAAAACAAAAAAAGATTTTGACTAGTCAGATAAATACTTGGCGTATGGCTTTGAACGAGCTAGGTTACACTGAAGAAGAGCTATATAAAAATCTGAATACAGAAAACGTACCGACTATAGAGGCCTTGCCTGTAGTTTTAATTATCAAAAAACTGACACTATCAAATGCAATTGTAGATATACGCAAAATATATGAAATAGCAGCAACTGAAGCTCAGTTCTTTCATGTGAACTTATCCGAAATCTTGAATACTGTAGAGGCTATCCTCAACAATACAAGACTTTTAGGGCCGGTTATCAATTCAACCGGACAGGAAATTTACACAACAAAGCCTATGTTGCGGTTTGAAAACGAGCTAGTTGGTTTGGCTGATTCATTGCGAGGTAATAATAACTATCGGCTTTCTGAAAATGTTATCAAGCAAGCAATTAGCAAGCAAGAATTAGAGCAGGGGTTCAAATTATCATTAGAGCAAAGTTGCTCAATACAGAAGCTTACCAACACAGGATTAGAAATTTTACAAGGCAGGGCCGGAGCTGGTAAATCTACATCTATGAAGGCATTGCGTATAGCTTACGAACTATCAGGATATAAATTAGTGGGCGCTACAGTATCTAAAGCAGCAGCGACTCAGTTGGAAGCCGAAACAGGTATAAATAGTTGTACCTTCGAAAAGCTATTAATTGAAATTAAACATAAAAATAATAAATTTACTAATACGGTAATATTAATTGATGAAGCTGGGTTAGTTCCTTCATTAGATTTATTAGCGCTATTAAAGGAAATAAAGAGATCTGGTTCTAAATTGGTTTTAGTAGGCGAAGTTGAGCAGTTACGTGCTATTAACCATGGAGGGTGTTTATTATACTTGTCCAAAAGATATGGCTTTACAAAGTTACAAACTATATATAGACAGCGTGAGAATTGGGCTAAAAGTCTTGTAACAGTATTGAGATCTGGTGACTCAATAAAAGCACTTAAAATAATGATTGCAAAAGGACTATTGCATATAGCCGAGACTAGGGAGCTTGCTTTGGAGAGATTGATAAAACGTTGGTCAATCTATGTAGATACGAATCCAAAAAAAGATTGGTTAGTTATAGCTTATAGCTGGAAAGATATTCAACCTTTGAATGAATTTATTAGAAGTGAATTACAGCAAAGAGGTTTGCTAGGTGAAGAGGATATAAAGGCTAATTGTGTTGTTTCTGAGAGGTATTTTTTGCAAAAATTTTCAAGCCACGATCGTGTCAGGTTTACTAAAAATACGCCTGAACGAAATCTGATAAATGGCCAACTTGGCATTATTAAGGAGGTTAAAGCTATCAATTCGGATATTCTTTTTACTATAAAAAAAGACTCTGGTGAAGAAGTTACATTTTTAAAATCAGAATATTCTAACGAGCAAGGCGCACTTCAGTTAGTACATGCATATGCTTTTACGGTATACAGTAGTCAGGGAAGAACGATCGATGGCGACACTTTTGTATTTTATAACAAAGCAATGGATAGGGCAGCCTCTTATGTTGCAGGCTCAAGACACAAAGATCGTTGTCATTGGTTTGTAGATGGTAATAGTTTAGATGTGCAGAATGCTTTAGATGCAGTAAACGAAAAAGTCCAAAACCAAAACCCTATTAAAGTAAAAAGGCTTGCTGAATATATGAGTTCTGAACGCTCAGAAGTAATGGCTTTAGAGTATTGGAACAATACAGCTTAACATCGTTATAATTTTTTATTATTAAGAAACAAGTTTTTAAGGTGTAATAATATATATGGATAAAGTTCGTCAAGAAGACCTACAAAGAACGGCCCAAGTGGCATTAAAAACTTTTTTTAATATAATGAAAGCTTGGCAGATAGAGCCTTATAAGCAAAAAACATTGCTAGGTGCCAAAGGTGCTCATATATATGAGCAGTGGCAACAAGGGTGTGCTGGAAGCCTCAGTGAAGACGTACTAATAAGAATCTCTTACGTCATCGGCATTTATAGAGGGCTAGGCTTAATATTTAATGACCGCTTACAAGCTGATAGTTGGATAAATAAACCTAATGAGCACTTTGATGGATTATCGGCACTTGAATACATCCTTGATGACGTAGATGAGGGTTTAAAGAATGTGCGTACTTTAATAGATATCATTTAGGTGAATTGCAACAACTACATTCAGATGTACTAGCTCAGACTTGATCTGATAGTTACCCGTTTTTCAATCGGTGACTGTCATTTTAGATTTGAGCTAAATTCTTCTCAGCCCAAATCGATTTCCCATCTAATAATGTTTCCAATGGCGTTCTGCCACAGCACATTTTTCCTTGATGAGTTCGGTCATTATTATAATAAATCATCGATTCGCCCAGATCCTTTTGTAATTCCCCTAACGAGCTTTACGGAATGTAATTTGATAAAATTCATGAGTATAACTTTATGGAAACGTTCGCAGATACCATTTGTTTTTGGTGACATAGCTTTGGTTTTTGTGTGATCGATATCTGTACTCACCAGCTTTCACTAGACAGTTTTTAACTCAAAATAGTACGCATCTTCAAACTGCTGTTACAATACTTGCATTTAAATTGATGCACATAATCTATCGTTTTTTGAGAAACGAAATGCTGCTATGGTGAGCTAAATATTTAAATAGTGCGATGAGCTAATTGCATTCGTTATGATGATAGTTTTCTTGTTAGCTTAATAAAGTTGAGCTATGCCATGAAAATCACGAGGCACAATAGCATCTATTTTATAGCTAAAATTTGAATCGCCCCGAGTTCATCGGAGACCAGTTTGTTTAAGTCAGGCCACTTTACCTGACTCGTTTAAATTATCATAGT
>NZ_JALNTP010000025.1:0-1309 GCF_023161805.1 Pseudoalteromonas sp. 1CM17D
TGAATCGCCCCGAGTTCATCGGAGACCAGTTTGTTTAAGTCAGGCCACTTTACCTGACTCGTTTAAATTATCATAGTAGTCTGTTTCATATTGAGCTGGTGAAATATACCCAATTGAAGATAATAAGCGTTGATTATTAAACCAATTGACCCACTCTAACGTTGCGTATTCAACAGCATCAACATTCTTCCACGGGCCATTTCTGCGAATAATCTCTGTTTTAAATAATCCATTTATTGTTTCAGCCAATGCATTGTCATAAGAGTCACCCACACTGCCTACAGACGCTTGAATTCCAGCTTCAGCAAGTCGCTCAGTGTATCGTATAGACAAATATTGGCTGCCTCTGTCGCTGTGGTGAATTAACCCTTCGGGGTTGCCACGATGCCAAATAGCTTGCTCTAACGCATCAAGAATAAGCTCTGTGTGCATTGTCGTTGATACACGCCAACCTACAATGTATCGTGAAAAAACATCTATCACGAAAGCGACATAAACAAACCCACTCCATGTGGCAACATAGGTGATGTCAGCTACCCAAAGTTGATTTGGCTGCTCAGCAGTAAATTGACGATTAACTAAATCAAGTGGCTTATCTTGTTGCTCGTCAGGTATCGTTGTCTTATGTGCTTTACCCCGACGAACACCTTGAATTCCCATAACTCGCATCAATCGTTCGACTGTACAGCGGGCGACTTGATGGTCGTCAAGCTGTAGCTGCTTCCATATTTTTCTTGCACCATAAACTGACATATTATCCTCCCACACTTCGCGAATGAGTATTATCAGCTCAGCATCACGCTTTTTGCGGTTAGACAGTCGCTCAGGCTCTCTTTGTATCTGTTTATGAGAATAATACGTTGATGGTGCAATCGGCAATTCCTTGCAAATTGACTCGACACCGTAATGCTCTCTGCAAGCATCAATAAAATCCACTATTACTTCTGTTTGCGGTCGAGCTCCGCTTGGGCGAAAAAAGCGGCAGCTTGCCTCAGGATATCATTCGTTCGCTTGAGCTCTTTATTCTCGCGCTCTAAGACGGCAAGGCGTTCTTCAGTTGATTGCGTATTAGAAGAGGGTTTAGACGGTTGAGCTTGAGATTTCTTGACCCATGCTCTAAGTGTTTCTGGGGTACATCCCAGTTTATCTGAAATCGATACTAGCGCAGCCCAAAGAGAAGGGTATTCATGCTGTTGTGTGGTAACAAGCCTAATTGCACGTTCACGAAATTCTGATGTATAGCGATTTGATTTTTTCATAGTTCCAGTTTCTCAAGTTATTGAGTCTCTGGCAAACACGGGGCGATTCA
>NZ_JALNTP010000026.1:0-1050 GCF_023161805.1 Pseudoalteromonas sp. 1CM17D
CCTAGATTCTAATTGGAAGTGCACCACCTAATTCATTATAGACTTCATTTGGTGTTTTAAATCCTAAACATTTTCTAGGGCGATTATTTAGTTGCTCCTCTACCTTTTTTAATTGCTGATGGCTTACTTTGCTAAAGTTTGTTTTCTTCGGATAATACCTTCTAATTAACCCATTTATTTGCTCTACAGCACCTTTTTCCCAACTGTGATAAGGCTCACAAAAATAAGATTTATTTTTCAAAATGGCTTCTACTTTTTTAAACTCCGTATTTTCAGAGCCATTGTCATAAGTTATCGATAAACAAGAGCTTGGTGGGTAAATAGATAGTTTTTTACATATTGCATTCGATGTCGCTAGAGCTTTTTTAGATGATAATTTAGTGATGTGACACACTCTAGAAACTCGTTCAAGTAACACATTCAGCGCACATTTTCTGTCGCTAGATTCAACAGAGTCACTTTCCCAATGCCCAACGTTTTTTCTGAGATTAATGTCATCTGGTCTGTCTAAAATACTACATCTTTGACCCCAAACTGTTTTCGTTTTACGGGTTGGATATTTTTTCTTACGCTTTTTATGTTGCCTAGCTAAATATACAATAAGTGATGTTTCATTCTTGTATATATATTGATAAATGGCCTCGTGAGATACGCTGGGTAAGGTTTTATCAAATTTTATTCGTCCAGCTATGATCTCAGGACTCCACCCAAGTTTGAGTTTATCTGCCACATAGCGTTGAGCTTCAACAGACTTAAGCTTAACTCGCTTAGCTCTCTCCCTTACCCTTACTTCATAATACATTTGAGCTGGATGAGGGTAATAAGTTGGTACGTAATAATCATATTTATTACGCTTTAGCTCTCGGCTAATAGTGCTATGTGAGCGATTTAATAATCGGCTCACCTCACGTATTGATTTTTTTTGGTAATGATACCACTCAAATAAACGACAACGTTCAAAGTTAGATAAATGTGAATATTGGGTACCCATGGCACACCTCCTGAACTTATAGTTTAGTAAAGGTGGTGCACTTCGACCTTGAATCTGGC
>NZ_JALNTP010000027.1:0-91 GCF_023161805.1 Pseudoalteromonas sp. 1CM17D
CAAAACAGCTCGAAGGCGAGCCCCGGCCAACGATAGTGTAGCATTTGCTATGTGACTCTCCACCGCTGTGGGCACTATGACATTGCCAGGA
>NZ_JALNTP010000027.1:191-553 GCF_023161805.1 Pseudoalteromonas sp. 1CM17D
TTCAAATTAAAGAAACCCGTTACAGCGATGTAACGGGTTTTTTGCTGTCTGGGGTTTAGTAAATAACCAAGAGCCCACGCCAAACTCAGTAGTGAAACAAAACAGCTCGAAGGCGAGCCCCAGCCAACGATAGTGTAGCATTTGCTATGTGACTCTCCACCGCTGTGGGCACTACGACATTGCCAGGATTCAAATTAAAGAAACCCGTTACAGCGATGTAACGGGTTTTTTGCTGTCTGGGGTTTAGTAAATAACCAAGAGCCCATGCCAAACTCTGTAGTCAAACAAAACAGCTCGAAGGCGAGCCCCGGCCAACGATAGTGTAGCATTTGCTATGTGACTCTCCACCGCTGTGGGCACTA
>NZ_JALNTP010000002.1:0-121039 GCF_023161805.1 Pseudoalteromonas sp. 1CM17D
CGGCACTAGCTCAGTTGGTAGAGCGCGACCTTGCCAAGGTCGAGGTCACGAGTTCGAGCCTCGTGTGCCGCTCCAATCTCTCTAAATATCCCACTAAAATAAACACTTCTTTAAAACAATATTTTGATCTGATTAATACCTACGAAAATTATTTATAAATATTATACGCACGGGTGGCCCCATGCCGCCTCACGATATAAAGGGTTTTAAATAATGCGAAGTGACGAGGGTAAAAGAAAGGGAGGGGAGGTCAATACAAGTTAAAAGGTTTCGCCTTGCAAGGTCGCTATAATACGTCTTGCACCGCCAGCGTCGCGATGCTCGCCTAAGTAAATACCTTGCCATGTACCTAGCGCTAAGCGCCCATTGTTTATAGGAATACTTAATTCACACCCTAACGTACTGGTTTTTATATGGGCTGGCATATCATCATCACCTTCGTAATCGTGACGATAGTAAGGTTGGCGCTCAGGAACGAAATGGTTAAAGTGGCTTTCCATATCCATGCGCACTGTAGGATCTGCGTTTTCGTTTATGGTTAAACTTGCCGATGTGTGCTGAATAAACAAATGTAATAGGCCAACTTTATAATTAGCCAGCTCGCTCAGCTGCGCGAGTATTTCATCATCAATTAAATGAAATCCTCGAGCGCGCGGTTTTAAAGTTATTTGAGTTTGTTGCCAGCTCATAACTTATCAAAGCTAACTTCTATATTTGCATCGCCTGCATCACAGCTAAATGGCATAATTATTTTTTTGCCCTTACTTTTATGTGTGATGGTGTGGCCTTTACCTGCAACTACAATTGGCGTAGCCATATCAAAGTCATAGCCTTTTTCGCCGAGTAAGTTTTTAGCTCCACCGGTAACCATATTAGTAATTTCCCCAACCATATCAGTTACTTCATCGTCTATGTTGTCAGGGCGCTCACCAAGCATGCGTTCCATGATGGTCAGAGCTAAGTTTTCATCAAAGGTAATTGAAAATGAGCCACGAGTTTGCGCGCCCACCATGCCAATTAAACCAGATACATCGCCACAGGCGACTTCGTCTGTTTTTATACGCGGCTTACCTGGTTTTAACTCGGTTTGTGCCATTGTAGATAACACATTGATCAAAGAAGATAAAAATGGATTAATGAACTCAACATTCATGTTAGGTACTCTTAAAATTGGTGCTAAAGTGGCTATCTAAATATGAGTATAGCTTTAAAACAAACTTTGGGTTTAGCTTCTACAAGACTCACACTTACCGTGTGCTTCAATAGTTTGCCCTGATACAACAAAGCCGCTTTCTGCTGCTAAGTTGTTTAGCTCGTGAGAAATAACCGTAGAGTGCAGCTCTTTTACAAAGCCACAACTGTCACAAATTAATAGCTGCACAGGATGAATATGATCAAAGTGATGGCAAAGCATAAATGCATTGGTGCTTTCTATTTTGTGAATAAAGCCCAGCTCTGATAAAAAGTCTAGCGCACGGTAAATTGTTGCAGGTTTTGCGCCTGTTTCTGTTACTTTTAATTGCTCAAGTAAATCGTACGCCCCAACGCCGCCTTGGGCGCTAGCTAATAGGCGAAATACTTTTTCGCGGATAGGCGTAAAACGCGCACCACGGTTGTCACAAACTTGTTTTGCTTTACTTACGAGTGATTCTATATTCATCATTCTCTTATCCTTACGCTACCGTGATATACTAACATACTGTGTTGTACTTGCAGCGTTTTTATTAAACACTTTTTATCTAGGAACCCCATTAATGCATGAACTGGTAGCTATATTTATTTTCTTTTTTGCGGTGATAGACCCTATAGGTACAGTGCCTGTATTTATTGCTGTGACACGTGGGGAAGATGAAAAGTTTAAACGAAAAGTTGTTTTTAAAGCCGTGGGTGTATCCGCTGTGGTTTTACTCTTTTTTGTTATTGCCGGTGAGCAGCTATTAAATGCAATTGAAATACCGCTGTCGGCGTTTCAAATAGCTGGGGGCATAGTCCTGCTTATTTTTGCGCTTTCAATGATTTTTGGTGAAAGTAAGCCCGAGTCTGAGATTAAAAGTGTGCGCGACAGCACAGAAACCGCTATTTTTCCGCTAGCCATTCCCTCTATAGCAAGCCCAGGCGCCATGCTTGGCGCAGTACTGATGACCCGTAACGAAGAATACACGTGGGTTGAGCAAGTTACTACATCGTCGATGATGTTGGTTGTATTAGTTGTTGTGCTTGTGCTGTTGTTACTCGCAAATCATGTGCATAAATTAATAGGCGACAGTGGCGCAAGTATTATAAGTAGAATCATGGGGTTAATTTTAAGCTCTGTGGCAGTTACAAATATACTCAACGGTATCGCGCATTATTTTGGTTTACAAATATACAGCTAACATTGATGCTGATTAGGCTTTTGTGTAAAATACAGCGCCTTTTTATGGGCGCATTTACTTATAATCCCCGAGGCTTTTACATTGCAAAAACGCACATTAGATAATCCAACGTTAAACAGACGTTTTTCTGTTGCACCCATGCTTGATTGGACTGATCGTCATTGTCGCACTTTTCATCGTAAGATGAGTAAGCATGCTGTTTTATACACTGAGATGATCACCACGGGGGCGATTTTATTTGGTCGCGGCGATTACCTACACTTTAATCAGCACGAGGGGCCGGTTGCTTTGCAGCTGGGGGGGTCTGATCCCGAGGCGCTAGCAAAGTGTGCAAAGCTTGCCGGTGAGCGTGGCTACGATGAGATTAACTTAAATGTAGGCTGCCCTTCAGATAGAGTACAAAACGGGCGTTTTGGTGCATGTCTAATGGCCGAGCCTGAGCTGGTTGCACAGTGTGTAGCGGCAATGAAAAGCGAAGTTAGTATTCCTGTTACGGTAAAAACACGCATCGGTATTGATGAGCAAGACTCGTATGAATTTTTATGCGCATTAATTGAAGCCAGCCATAAAGTTGGCTGTGATGACTTTATTATTCATGCCCGTAAAGCGTGGTTAAATGGTTTAAGCCCTAAAGAAAATCGTGAAGTACCGCCTCTTGATTACCCACGCGTTTACCAATTAAAAAAAGACTACCCACAGCTCGATTTAAGCATTAATGGCGGTGTTAAAACAATTGAAGAAAGCCTAGCGCATTTAGCGCATATTGACGGCGTTATGATTGGTCGCGAAGCATATAGTAATCCATTTATGCTTAATGAGGTGGATGAAAAGATTTACGGAGAGGTGGCTAATACTCAGACTCGTCACGATGTGGTGCGCGCTATGTATGATTACATAGAAGAAGAAATGCGTTTAGGTGCTAACTTTTGGCATATAGCACGCCATATGCTGGGGATTTTTCAGGGGCAGCCAGGGGCGCGCGGATTTAGACGTCACCTTTCAGAAAATGGTCACGGTAAACAGGCTGATTTGTCGGTAATGGATAAAGCATTAAGTTTTGTGCCTGAGTAATACTAAAGCGCTGAACAGTTATAAAAAAACCACTTTATAAAGTGGTTTTTTTTATAACTAAAATTTAGTCAAAAGATAAATAAGTTAGTGATTTTCGCTTATTAGCATTCAGTTTTTAGTCAGTTTAAAATAACTTATTAGCTGTCTAACTAATTGAATTCAAATGTTTATAAATAACTTTTTGTTACTTGGCATAACTCTTGGAATCCTGTTGTTGTTATCAATTAAAAACAACAGGACAAAACAATGAGTATATTTAATCGCGTAAATGATGTTATCCAATCCAATATTGCTGCCATGCTGGATAAAGCAGAAGACCCAGAAAAACTCCTCAACCTTATGCTAAGTGAAATGCAAGAAGCGCTTAACGAATGTAGAAGCACAGCCGCAGCCTTACTGTGCGAAGAAAAAACGCTTAAACGCCAAATTGCACAAAAACAAAAAGATTTAATTTCGTGGCAAACAAAAGCTGAGCTGGCAGTTGCTAAAAACCGTGACGATTTAGCCAAGTCTGCGTTAGTAGAAAAACAGCGAGTAGATGAGCAAATTGCAGCAAAAAACACTCAGCTAAATATTCTAAAAGAGTCGATAGAGAAAATTACGGCAGATTGTGAGCGTTTACAGCAAAAAATGGCGCAAGCTAAAAGCAAACAAGCTCAATTAATAAAACGCCACGATATTGTTGCCGCACGTGAAAAAGTGAACATGCAATTACACAGCGACAACGTCGCAAATGCTTTGTCTCGCTTTGAAATGATAGAGCAAAAAGTGGAAGGCATAGAAGCACAGGTTGATGCTTATGAACTTACAAATACAGCGCAATCAACCGCTGAGCAAATTGAGTCTTTAGTTAAAAATGAAAAAATAGATGCAGAGCTGGCTCGTTTGAAAGCCAGTGTTAAGCAAAGTAATACCAATACAACTGCGCGAAGCGCTTAAGGAGTAGAGTATGAATAACTTTAAAACACAGCGTGGTTGGTACAAAGATTCACTGAATAAAAAAATATCGGGCGTATGCAGTGGGTTAGCGCGTCGCCTTGATTTTCCAGTGTGGTCAACACGCTTAGTAACAATTTTATTATTTATAAGTTTTCCGTTTGCAGTAGCGCTTGGTTATTTGATTGCTCACTGCTGCCTTGAAGAGCGTGCGTATTAGGAGAGGGATATGAAAACCTTAGCAATATGTGTTGTCGTATATGTGTTACTTTTTACTGATACTGTGTCGCTAATACATTTTGATTCATGGCAGTTTCCACTGTGGATTGCAGATATGAGCTGGGTAGGACTGGAGCTGGCTGGCGTATTAGTCGCTATTATTGCAGTGGTAGCCGTAATGGCATTAGTGACTATGGGATTAATAGGCGCAGGGATTGTCGCGCTGGTTGGCACCATTTTGGCACTGTTATTTGGTTCAGTGATGATAGCCTGGCCATTATTATTTGTAGCTGTACTGTGCTGGTTGGTGCTCGATAACAAAAAAGTAACCTCTTAAGCCTTAATTTAACTGACTATTATTAGTTAACTATGTTAAATTTAAAGTGAAATTTTATGCTTTCACAAGGAATAAAGCGATGATGAAGCAGTGCTTTTTTATGGCCTCGGCGTTAATGATTAATGTGTTTTCGTCATCGGTTGCTGCACATGCTGGGCACAGCCACGATACAGACGAAGCTAAGCTTGAAGTAAGCCATGCACAAGTAAGGGCGTTTTTGCCTGGTAGTAAGTCGAGTGTTGGCTATTTAACAATTTCTAACCACGGTGGTGGTGTTGCTAAATTAACTAAAGCAACCATCGAAGGTTTAGGCCGTGTAGAAATACATGAGCACAAACATGTCAATGGCATGATGAAAATGCAACAGGTTAAAGCCGTTACTATTAAGGGCCATGAAAGCCTAAGCTTTGAGCCTGGTGGTTACCATTTAATGGTATTTGATCCACAAGAGCCACTAAAAGTAGGGCAAGAACGTAAACTCACGCTATATTTTAGTGACGGTAACCGCTTGTTTACTAATGCTCAAGTGGTTTCGCTTGAAGCGCAAGCTGCGCATTCAAAGCCATCTAAAAAACAACACGCTCATCACTAGGAGGATAAATGTCGCAACATAAAGGAAAAATAGCTGGTGCCTTGGTGGTACTACTTATTATTTTTTACGCTATTGCAGTTTATTGGAGCATTGAGCCGGCACGTTTTAACGTAGTAACTAATGCAAAAGAAACCGCGCAAGCACGCAACGAAAAAATGGTAACAGGCTATACAACCACCTCAACGCTTATTACCGTTGCTAGCACATTACTTGATAAGCAAGGTGGATATTTATCAAACGATGTGATGCCGCCAAGTGTGATAATGGATGACATGCCTGCGTGGGAATATGGCGCGCTTGAAATGGTGCGTGATTTAGCGCTATCAATGCGTAAAGATTTTAGCCGTTCACAGTCGCAATCTACCGAACATGAAGCCCTTAAAAAAGCGCAGCCGCAATTTAATATTAGCTCTGAAGCATGGGCATGGCCAAGTGCCGAGGGAGAGTACCAAAAGGGAATAGACTACCTTCTTGTATACCGCTCACAAATTGCTAACGAGCATGAGCGCGATAGCCAATTTTATTCACGTGCAGATAATCTTCGTAGCTGGTTAAAAGAAGCCGAAAAGCGTTTAGGCAGTTTAAGTCAGCGTTTAAGTGCAAGTGTTGGCCAAGACAAAGTAAATACCGATTTAGCTGGTAATTCTTCAAACACGCAAGCGACCTATACACCACTTCAGCAACAAGTAAGAACGTCGTGGTGGGAAATAGACGACGTGTTTTACGAGTCGCGCGGTGCAACGTGGGCGTTATTACACTTTTTACAAGCAGTTGAGTATGACTTTGCTGATGTATTAGAAAAGAAAAATGCGCGTGTAAGCTTACAGCAAATTATACGTGAGCTTGAGGCAACACAAGAAACCGTGTGGAGCCCAATTATATTAAACGGGAATGGTTTTGGCTTTGTGGCAAATCATTCTTTAGTTATGGCAAATTATATTTCAAGAGCCAATGCGGCTTTAATCGAACTTAGCGAACTACTAGCTCAAGGATAAAAAATGAAAAAGTATTGTTTAGCAGCTGCCCTTTCAATGGCATGTTTAGCCCCTGCAGCACAGGCAGACACTCTATTAGGTTTATATGTAGGTGTTGATGGCTGGCAGTCAGATAACGACGGTCAGTTTTCTTACAAAGATAACGCACCACAAGATTTTAATTTTGAAGACGAAACCTTTATTAGCTACTACGCGGCACTAGAGCACCCAGTGCCATTAGTTCCTAACCTAAAGCTTAAATACACTGAGCTTGAACTTAATGGCTCAGCAACCCTTACTGATACGTTTAGCTTTAATGGCTCAGATTACGTGGTTGGTACAACAGCAAATACATTAAGTGATTTAACTCACATTGATTACATTCTTTATTACGAAATTTTTGATAACGATTTAATTTCAATTGATTTAGGTTTAAACGCAAAGCAGTTTGACGGTGACATTGTTGTAACTGGTACCACTCAACAAGGTGGCACTAACTTCTCTGAGACTAAAGATTTTTCGGGCTTTGTTCCACTTGCTTATGGTCGTGCTGAAGCAGGCTTACCATTTACGGGTTTAAGCGTGTTTTTTGAAGGCAGCTTTTTGGCTATCGACGATAGTAAAGTACAAGACTACCAAGTAGGTGTAGCGTATGAACTTATTGATAACCTAGCGGTAGATGTAGCTATTAAAGCGGGTTACCGCTCAATGACGTTAGAGCTAGATGATGTTGATGATATTAATACCGATATTGACGCATCAGGCCCATTTGCGGGTATTCAAGTTCACTTTTAATTAGTGAGCTTACAGCGTGGTGTGTTATTTATTAACATGCCACGTTAAATCAAATTCTCCCTCCAGTGCATTATTAATTAATTGCTTATACACCTTATTTACAGGGTAATTTATAAGCTTAGAAAGCTCATCGCCAGTTTGGGTAAACTTGTAATAGCTTAATACTAAGTCACTGCTTTTAGCTTTTAACGTCACTTTTTGCGATAAAAACGACAGGGTGAGTTCTTGGCCAGCCTTTAATACCGCCGATTCTATTTCTTTTCTGTAGAGTAAATTAAGATCCATTAGCGTTAAAATATCAGGAAAGCTGATCCCCGTTTTTCCTAAATTAAGCGATACCTTATTGCCTTTTCGTAGTAAGTCGAAAAGCGAAGGCTTTTTATAAAACCCTAATAAAATAAAGTGGCTGTCGTCTTTTGCGTTGTAGCTACTCAGCGATACACACTTTTGTAATGCATCAGCTTCGCGTTGGGTCATATGCTTGAGTGTTTGTAAGCTTTTTATAGAAAATGTACCGGGGTTGAGGGTCTCGCCAGTTAAAATTTTAGCCCACAGTGTTTGCATCGATTCATTTGAGGTGTCTTCACATAGGGCAATAAAGCGTTCTATCCAGTCGGCATCTGGTTGCTTATTACTTGCCACATCGGGGCAAAATCCCATTGCTTTAGCTAAAATGGTTTCTATATTTTGCTGCTGTTTTATAAGCAGTAAATCTTGGCGCTTTTGGGCGCGCGCTAAAATAGGGTTATCGCTATTTATGTGATAAAGCGGGTTTAGATCGCCTTTAGAGCTGTAACTTTGATCTGTACTTGGTTGCCCAGTATTTGTGGTTATTTTTTTTACGGGGTAGCCAAGTAAAGACTCAATTATATTGGCGAGGTTAATTCTCGCTTGGGCTGATTTTACTGTCATCGTTATCCAGCTGTGTTTTTTGGTCGCGTAATTGCGCTACTGTTTGCAAGTTATTTAAGCCAAGTGACACTGTATTGCTTAATACATACTCACTAAAAATTGATAGATAACCCGAAATTAGCGGGGTATTGGTTTGGCCATTAATATTACACGTTACATTTACCACACCTTCTACTTCGGTAAATGTAATTTCACCTTCAATAATATGCTCATTTTTTAAAAGTGCATTAAAGGTCATTTTATTTTGTGAAAGCGAAGTAATGGTCATTTCTCCATACCCCCAGTCACTTTGCCACGATTGATGCGCGCCTATACCTCGACTAGGTTCGCCTAAAGTAAAAGTGATAGAAGGATCTACTTTGCCCCAAGGTGACCATGTATGCCAAAGGCTAAAGTCAGACACCAGCGATTTAACGGTCGCTACATTGGCATTTATTTGTATGTTTTTATTTACGCTGTAATTTTGCGGCAGGGTTAAACCAATCAAAATAGCCACTAAAACTAACAATAAGAGCGTTTTTATAAGGATTTTAAAAAATTTAATAGGCACACCTTTTACGAGTTTTTTAGTTTGAAATATAACAACTTTTTATTAATCGACTATAGTATGAATTAGCCTATAAACCAAAAATATATTTTTAGCACATAGGTATGAGCTTATATAAGTATTAAAACTGATAAAGGGTAGATAATGTCGTCAGAGCAAAGCGATTTTTTATTTTTAGCGCCAGACAGCGAAGAAGAAATAACCCAAGAATTATCTGATTTTTGGGATGTTTTGATCGTTGATGACGATCCTGAAATACATTCAGTGACTAAGCTTGCGTTATCGGGCGTAGAGTTTTGGGGGGCAGGGCTGCGTTTTCACGATGCGTACTCTGGCAGCGAAGCCATCGAAATACTCAAAAACAATAATACAATTTCCGTTATTTTTTTAGATGTAGTGATGGAATCTGATGATGCGGGTTTGCAAGTTGTAAAACGCGTACGCGAAGAGCTTAACAATCAGCATGTGCGAATTATTTTACGAACCGGCCAAGCGGGCAACACCCCAGAAGAAAAAGTAATTCGCGAATATGACATTAACGACTATAAAACAAAAACAGAGTTAACTCGTTCTAAATTAGTAACTTCTTTAATCACCGCTATTCGCTCGTACGAGCAAGTATGCCAGCTTGAGTATCAAAGTGATGCGATGAACACCATTGTTTCGGCTTCAAAGTCTATTTTAGGGCTTACCGATATTAAAGTGTTGTGCAAAGAGATTATTAAACACTTGGGCATTATTTTAGAGTGCCAACAAGTTGGGTTGGTATGCAGTAAGCTAGATGGCGATAACTTTATTCAAGTATTGGGTGGCAGTGGCCATTATGAGAGCTACTTTGGTGAAAAGCTTGTTAATGTTGATAGCGTTGCGCTTGAACAAGTAGAGCAGTGTTTTGAGTCGGCTCAGCATTGCCAAACCGATTCGAGCGTAACTTTTATTGTTAAAAGTAAGCACCGCCAGGCTGCTATTTATTTAGAGTGCGAGCATAAACCGAGTGATGCGCAGCTGCAATTTGCAGAGATTTTTCTTACTAATGTGAGTGTAGCCCTTGATAACGTAAGGCTGTTTGTAAAACTAAGAGATGCGGCCTACAAAGATGTACTGACCGGTATTTCTAATCGTACTAATTTTATTGAGCGGGTGGTGCGTTATCAAAAACCACATGTTAATGACTACGTTTTTGTATTAATTGATGTGATTGGTTTTGCAGATATTAACAATGGCTTAGGACAAGAAATTGGCAATCATTTGCTAATCGAGATTGTAAAGCGGCTTAAAGATGCTTACCCAGACGCAAAGTTATTGTCGCGTATTGGCGCAGATGTTTTTGGCTTTATTATTCGCCAAACGGAGTTTGACCTTGAACAATTTAACGACGTGCTAAGTGTGCCTTTTAGTGCTGGCGAGCATATTTTACCTGTCGATTTTAGAATTGGTTTATGTCAGCAGCAAGACTTTCAAAGTAATGGGTTAGATACACTCAAAGTTGCCTATATTGCGTTAAATCAAGCTAAAAAGCTTAAATGCAAAGAGGGTATTTACTACGATATTGATATGCAAGACAAAATGGCTTGGCGCTTAGGTATTATTAGGCAGTTACGTCATGACTTTGCTCGGCAAAAACTCCAAGTGTGGTATCAGCCTCAGCTTTCACTTGATAATTTATCTTTGATTGGCTGTGAAGCATTGCTGCGCTGGCCATCAGAAGATGGCTCGTTTATATCTCCTGCGGTGTTTGTGCCTTTAGCAGAGGATGCCGGTTTAATTGTTGATATTGGCCAATGGGTTTTAGAACAAGCTTGCCAACAGCAAAAACGCTTAGAGGCACTCGGTGAAGAAATTTGCATTGCTGTAAATGTATCTGTGCCGCAATTTAAGGTTAAAGGCTACGCTTCAACAGTAAAAAACACCTTACAAAAGTACGACGTTAAACCCTGCAATATAGAGTTAGAAGTGACTGAAAGCGTGGTAATGGATGAATTAGAAACCGTGATCAATACCCTAAAAGAGTTAAAAGAATTAGGCGTAGAAGTTGCGATTGATGATTTTGGAACGGGCTTTTCTTCGTTAAGTTACTTACAAAGTTTACCGCTTGATAGGCTTAAAATAGACCGCGCATTTGTAAAAGATTTACCCGATAACGACACCGGTGCTATTGCTGCTTTGGTGGTGTCGCTTGGTGCTAAACTAGGACTAAAAACAATTGCTGAAGGTGTAGAAACACAGCAGCAGGCAGAGTTTTTGAAAAACTTAGGGTGTGATGAAGTACAAGGTTTTATGTACGCTAAGCCGATGCCTGAGCACGAACTTTTAGAGTTTATTAAAGAGCGAAATAAAAAAACTTAATATCAACAGACTTTACAGTAGGCGCGATATCTCTAGGCAATGTTGTATAAATAAGCAATGTATTAGGATATAATTCGCGCCTTTTGTTATTCTACGGCCAAAACTATGAGCTCCCTTAAAGCTGAACGCGCGCTATTTTCATACCCCAAATATTGGGCAGAATGTTATGGCACCGCCCCATTTTTACCTACCACTCGCGAAGAAATGGACGCTCTTGGCTGGGATAGCTGCGACATTATAATTATTAGCGGCGATGCCTATGTTGATCACCCTAGTTTTGGTATGGCGGTTATTGGCCGTGTACTTGAAGCGCAAGGCTTTAGAGTAGGTATAATTGCTCAGCCAGATTGGCAATCAAAAGATGCCTTTATGGGGCTTGGTAAACCAAACTTATTTTTTGGTGTAACAGCCGGCAACATGGATTCGATGATCAACCGCTACACGGCTGAAAAACGAATGCGCCATGACGATGCCTATACACCAGGTAATGTGGGCGGCAAGCGTCCTGACCGTGCGGTGATGATTTACTCTCAGCGCTTACGCGAAGCCTACAAAGGTGTGCCTATTGTTATTGGTGGTATTGAAGCAAGCTTGCGCCGTATTGCTCATTACGACTACTGGCAAGAAAAAGTACGCCGTAGTATTTTATTTGATGCCAAAGCCGACATCCTTATTTATGGTAATGCAGAGCGCCCTCTGGTGGAAGTAGCCCACCGTATAGCCGCTGGCGAAACTATGGATACAATTCAGGATATTCGTGGTACAGCGGTTATTCGTAAAGAGCCAATACCGGGCTGGCGCGGAAGTGATTCAACAGCGATTGATAAAATAGGCAAAATTGACCCTATCCCAAACCCCTATGGGGCTGATGATGTTGGGTGTAGTAAATCAGAGTTTAAGCAAGCCGGTATTGATTTAAAAGCCGAGGCCGCTAAACCCATTACCATTCAGCCTGCGCGCCCTAAACCGTGGGAAAAAACATACGTTAAACTGCCTGCATTTGAGCAAGTAAGCGTTAATAAACCGCTTTATGCTCATGCCTCGCGCATTTTGCACCAAGAGACCAACCCAGGTTGTGCTCGTGCGTTATTTCAGCGCCATGGCGATCGCTCTATTTGGGTTAACCCGCCGGCATTTCCGCTCGAAACCCATGAGATGGATGATGTATTTGGTTTGCCTTATCAGCGTATACCGCACCCAAGTTATGGTGATGCAAAAATACCAGCCTACGATATGATTAAAACGTCGGTTAATATTATGCGCGGCTGTTTTGGTGGCTGTTCGTTTTGCTCTATTACCGAGCATGAAGGACGTATTATTCAAAGTCGCTCGCAAGAGTCGATTATTGATGAAATAGAGCAAATTAGAGATAAAGTACCTGGTTTTACCGGTGTTATTTCTGATTTAGGTGGCCCAACGGCCAACATGTATAAATTGCGCTGTACGAGCAAAAAAGCAGAAAGTACCTGTAGGCGACTCTCATGTGTTTATCCTGATATATGTAAGCACATGGACACAGACCATACACCTACTATCGATTTATACAAAAAAGCTCGTGAAGTGAAAGGCATTAAAAAGATTTTGATCGCCTCAGGCGTTCGTTACGATCTAGCCGTACAAGACCCTCGATATGTAAAAGAGCTGGTGACACATCATGTGGGTGGCTATTTAAAAATTGCCCCTGAGCACACAGAAGATGGCCCTTTGTCTAAAATGATGAAGCCGGGCATGGGTGCTTACGATCAATTTAAAGAATTATTTGATAAGTACTCAAAAGAAGCGGGTAAAAAGCAGTATTTAATCCCGTACTTTATTTCAGCGCACCCAGGTACCAAAGACGAAGACATGGTTAACATGGCATTGTGGCTTAAATCTAACGACTTTAAGTTAGACCAAGTACAAAATTTTTACCCGTCGCCTATGGCCAATGCAACCACCATTTACCATACAGAAATGAACTCGTTGCGTAATATTAAAAACAACAAAGAGCAAGTACCTGTGCCAAAAGGAGCGCGCCAACGTCGCTTACACAAAGCCATATTGCGTTATCACGATCCATCGGGTTGGCCAATGATCCGCGATGCACTGCGTAGTATGGGGAAAGCCAATTTAATTGGTAAAGGCCCAAATTGCTTAGTGCCAGAAGAAGGCCGCGATGAAAAAGCAAATAAAGGCGCTGGTAAAGGAGGGCGCCCAGCCTTAACGCGCCATACTGGGTTTAGCCAATTTAAAAAGGCTAACACTAAGCCTAAAGTGGGCGGCAATCGCCAGCGTGCTTCTCGCTAAGTGTTAAAACAAGTAAATAAAAAACCCGATACTGAGTAACAGTATCGGGTTTTTTTATTGCGTTAATTTACTGTTGTTAGGTGTACATTACACTTTAAAGTTTTCTACCGATATTCTTAGCTCTTCAGCAAGTTTGGCTACTTCTGAGCTTGAAATGTTTGTTTGATTTGCACCCTCAGCTGTTTGCTCGGCTATGGCTACAATAGATTCTAAACGTTCACTAATTTCTTGTGATACTTGTTGTTGCTCTTGAGCAGCGGTAGAGATTTCTTCACTTACATCGTGCGCTTGCGATACGGCAAGTGTAATTGAGTCTAATGCGCTGCTTGCTAAGTCACTTTGTTCAACACATGATTCTGCTTGCTGTTTACCTTTATCCATTGCTGTTACAGCCGCTTCTGCGCCACTTTGAAGCGATTCAATCATAGATTGTATCTCTTGGGTCGACTCTTGTGTTTTGCTTGCCAGTGAGCGTACTTCATCCGCTACTACCGCAAAACCTCGGCCATATTCACCGGCACGTGCTGCTTCAATTGCAGCGTTAAGTGCTAATAGGTTGGTTTGCTCTGCAATGCCGCGTATTACATCTAAAATACTGCCTATAGATGCGCTGTCTTGATGAAGCTTATTAATAACACCTGATGCATCGTCCACCTCGCGAGCAAGTTGCTCAATAGTGGCTTTGTTTTGATGAGATATACCTTTTACACGTTCAGCTTCTTTATCGGCATTTTTTATTTCGTTAAGTGCCTGCTGTGCGCTGTTGCTTACTGTTTGCGACGTGCTGCTCATTTCGGTTGTGGCTGTTGCCGCTTGCTCTACTTGTGCTTGTTGGTTACGAATAGCTTGGCTTGACTCACCGGTAATGGCCGATGTTTGCTCAGACGCCGCTGCTAATTGAGTTGAGCGTGAAATAATGCCTTTAATTAAGCTACGTAAGCTATCTATAAGGGTGTTACAGCTTTTTGATAGCTCGCCAAATTCATCTTTTGCAGAGTCATCTAAGCGTTGGGTCATATCACCGCTGGCAACAATATCTAAAATCCGATTAACCTCAGCCAGTGGCTTAGTGATTCTATTAACGGTAAGAATCGCAATTGCAATTGCAATTAACGTTGCGATGATCATACCTGCCCATGTCCAGAGCGTCGCTGAGTCTACATCCTCGCGAACACCTTCTTGTAATTTGTAAGCTACAGTACTTGCTTGTGTTACTAAATCATCAATTTGCGACAGTGCCATAGTGGTTGCTTGCTCTGATTGGGCAAGTTCTTTTTCGGTAAGTGCGATAGCGTCAATAAGGCGCTGCTTATTGGCCGCTAGGCTATTATTGCCGCTAATATTTTCTATCAGCGTATCAACGTATGCTTGTAAATCACTGTATAGGTCGTTGTTATCTTGCTCTATAGCTGGCTTTATTAACGTTAAAGTACGAATTACTTCGTCAAGGTAATAAGCTTGCTCATTTTTTACAATATCTAAGGTGTTTGTCGTTTTAACCGTGAGCATATCGGTACTGTTACTCACCACCGACATAAAGTTGTTTTCTAAGTTATTGGCAGCTTGGTAAGCGCGTGGGTGATTTTGCTCAAAGTTAGTAATATCAGTGATATCAAGCACGACTGAGTTGGCATCTTCAGCTGCAATCTCAATTGTTTCAAGCTGTGCTGTGAGGGTTTTATTAAGTGCTAGTTGTTTATCTTTATCAGCTAATAGGTTTTCGACCGTACCTAAAAAGCTTAAGTAGGTTTTTTCTACTGCTTGGCTTTTCTGACTCAGTGATGCATCGTTTTTTACTACACGTTGAAGGTCGGCGTGCAGCGAGTTGAATTTGTCTTTTTGCTCAAGTACTTTTTGTTTTATAGGGGTGAGCTGTGCGCTTGAGGTGGTATAAAAACTAGCTTGGGCTGCTTTACTCATTAAAATAAATTCAGCTTGTAGTTCTGAGCTTTTATTAAGCGCGGGCAGTGATAACTGGTTTACCTGCTGGGTAGAGCGGTCAATGCTCGCAATTTTTATTAAAGAGTTACCACCAATGATTATGAGTAATAAGGTGATAAATATAAAACCACACCAAATTCGTTGGCTTACTGTCAGATTCATATGGATTTCCAATTAAAGTACTTCAATCACATCTTATCGGCTTTTTAACCAATAAGTTAAGCAATTAATATCTATTAATTTAAATTTAACATATGTGCTGGGGTTTTACAGTTTATTTAGATAAAAGCGTCGGCTTTTCTACTATTTTTTGCTTAGTTTGCAAGTTCATCATCGTTAAAGCACCGCCCCATACGCATCCGGTATCGAGCGCATGTATGTGATTGAGCTGAGTAACCCCTTCAAGAGCGGCCCAATGGCCAAATATAAGGTTGTTTTCTAATGCTTTTATATTAGGGTGGGTGAACCAGGCTGTTAACGTTTTATTATCGCTAATTGCGCCTTTCGCACTAAGCTCTAACGTGTTGTTGCTGGTTAAAAAGCGCATGCGGGTAAAGTAGTTAACAATGTACCTAAACTTATCAAATTCGTTTAAATCGTCATGCCATATAGCGGGATGAGGCTGATACATTTTTTCAAAAAAGTGCTTAGCATTTGCCGATTGATAACAACGCTTAGCAAACTGTGCGTGTTTAAGTGCGCTTTCTATAGACCAATTAGGGTTAAGCCCTGCATGCGATATAAAGCTGCGGTGCTGTGCTAAATAAATAGCAAGCGGCTGAGTTTGCAAATAGGCGATATAGTGAGGAAGCTTTTTACTATCAAAAATAGCACCGAGTTTATCTTTGGGGTTGATTGGCTTATTAAGATAGTGACAGGCAACCATGTGTAAATCATGATTGCCTAAAGTAACAGTCATGCTGTCTTGATGGCGATAAATATAATCTAGGCAGGCCAGAGAGTCCGGCCCACGTGCGACGATATCGCCCACTAAATAAAGGTGATCTTTGCTTGGGTTAAAGTCAACCCGTTTGAGCAAGCGGCTAAACTCTTTAAAGCAGCCTTGTAAATCACCAATTGCGTAATCAGCCATGGCGCTTTTTACTAATGTAAAATGTTAGGGCACGCTAAACGAAATACGCTTATAGGTGCTTCAAACTCAGAGCCAAACTCATTGCGCAGTGTGTAGTGTCCCTGCATGGTGCCAACAGGGGTGTCTAATATTGCGCCACTGGTGTATTTGTAAGTTTCGCCTGGGCCTATAACGGGGGTTTCGCCCACAACGCCTTCGCCCTCTACTTCAACTTCTTTACCATTGGCATCGGTGATCAACCAATAACGGCTTAAAAGTGTAGCGCTGCAAAGACTGTGGTTTTTAATTGTCACTGAGTAGGCAAAAACGTACTTTTCTAGCTCAGGCTGAGATTGCCCTTCAACATAAAAAGTCTCTACAGAGACTTTTACAGGAGAGCCAATATTACTGCTTGTTGTCATAAATCCAATTAGCTATATCAATAAATTGTTGTAACGTTAGGCTTTCAGCACGCAAAGTAATATCAATACCAATGCTGGTAAGCTCATCTGCGGTGAGTAAGTTGCCTAAGCTGTTACGTAATGTTTTACGGCGTTGGTTAAAGGCTTCTAAACACACGGTGTTTAAAATTTTCACGCTTTTAGCGGTACGTTGCTCGGCTTTTTTAGGGATCAGACGAATAACCGCAGAGTCTACTTTAGGTGCTGGTTTAAAACACTCTGGCGGTACTTCAACCACGGGCATTGCGTGGCAGTAGTATTGCGTCATCACACTTAAGCGGCCAAAGGTTTTGCTGCCTGGGCCTGCAACCATACGTTTTACTACTTCTTTTTGCAGCATAAAGTGCATGTGCTCAATATGATCAGCAAACTCAAAAAGATGAAACAGTAATGGCGTAGAAATATTGTAAGGCAGGTTACCAAACACTTTTAATTTTTTGTCATCGCGTACTAGGCTTGCAAAGTCAAACTTCATTGCATCGCCTTGGTTTACGTTTAATTTAGGACCTAAAAAAGGGTGCTCAATTAAACGCTGAGCTAAGTCTTTATCTAGCTCAACAACAGTAAGTTGGCCGCTTAAATCGGCAACAGGCTCGGTAATTGCGCCTAAACCTGGGCCAATCTCTACTAGGTTGTCTTGTGGTTTAGGATCGATTGCAGTCACTATTTTATCAATGATAGATTCATCAAATAAAAAGTTTTGCCCAAAACGTTTACGGGCGCGGTGTCCTAAATGTACTTTATCGGTCATTGATTCTGTGCTTTTTCATGGGCGAGCTTAATTGCTTCGCGGATCGCTAATTCAAAACTGCCAACTTCAGCGTCACCGGTGCCTGCTAAATCAAGCGCAGTACCGTGATCAACCGAAGTGCGGATAAATGGTAAACCTAAGGTTATATTTACCGAGTTACCAAATCCCTTGTATTTTAGCACAGGTAAACCCTGATCGTGATACATAGCAAGCACGGCATCGGCTTGAGAGAGGTATTTATCCTGAAATAGGGTATCGGCAGGAAGCGGACCAATTAAATTCATGCCTTGGCTGTTTAAAAGCTCAAGCGTAGGTGAAATTGTTTCTATTTCTTCAGTGCCTAAATGACCGTCTTCGCCGGCATGGGGGTTTAATCCACACACTAAAATTTTTGGTTGCTCAATACCAAACTTAGTTTGTAAGTCGTGGTTTAAAATACTAATAACTTTAGTTAAGCGCTCTTGTGTAATTGCACGCGATACATAAGCCAGCGGTATATGCGTTGTTACTAGGGCAACACGCAAGCCTTCAGTTGCTAGCATCATTACTACATCAGAGGTGCCCGACTGCTGAGCAAAGTACTCAGTGTGGCCACTAAAGGAAATACCGGCTTTATTAATAATCCCTTTATGAACAGGGCCCGTGACAACGGCATCAAAGGTACCGTCCATATTTTTTTCGCTGGCAATACGTAAGGTGTCAAGCACGTATTGGCCGTTTAAGTCGTCTAGTTCACCTAGCTTAACGTCAGTGCCTAAATCTACTTGGTGAATATAAATGCTACCTGCAGGCGCTATAGCTGCAGGGGCATTTTCATCAAAATCAATTAGCTCAATATTAAGGCCCAAGTGTTGAGCGCGTTCTTTTAATAACTGTTTGTCGGCGATAGCGACCAGTTGAGCTTGCCATGGTTGCTGCGCTAATTGCAGCAGCAAGTCAGGGCCAATCCCCGCGGGTTCACCCGGGGTAATTGCAATTCGTAATGTCATAATTACTCGTCTATAGGGAAAATTTCAACATGGGCTTGTTCGCGCATTTCTTGCTGCCAGTTAAAACTTTCTTCTTTAAATTTACGATTAAACAACATGCCGTGCGCACGGTTACGTTTAGCTAGCTCAGTTTTATCTGCTACACGTTTATCTAAAAGTTGTACTATGTGCCAACCAAATTGTGTTCTAAATGGTTCACTAATTTGATTTTTATCAAGTGATAATAAAGTATCTTTAAACGCCGGTACATACGTTGTAGGGTCAGTCCAATCATACTCACCGCCTTTAAGGGCTGAGCCTGGATCTTCTGAGTATTCTTTAGCAAGCTCAGCAAAGTCAGCGTTTCCTGCGCGTAAATCTTTGGCAAATCCTGCTAGCATGCTACGTGCTTTTTCTTCACTTAAAATAATTGAAGGCTTAATAAGAATATGGCGTGAGCGTACTTCTGTGGTTTCTACTAATTGGCGACCACGTACATCTTGCACCTTAATTATATGAAAGCCAGCACCCGAGCGAAGCGGGCCAACAATAGCGCCTTTCTTTTGACCTTTTACAGCTTCGGCAAATAACGAAGGCATTTCGTTGATACCCATATAACCGAGTTGTCCGCCTTCAAGCGCTTTTGAGCCACCTGATGATGAAATAGCGATGCGTTTAAACTCTTGGCCATCGTTTAATAGCTCAATAACTTTGTCAGCACGGGTTTTCGCACTGGTGATTTCATCTGCTGTTGCATCGTTAGGAATATCAATAAGGATGTGGCCAATATCATACTCTTCAGAGTTTTGACCTTGGCTTTCCATTATCTTTAACAGGTTATCTACTTCTTGTTGGCTAATATAGATTCGACGATCTACATTGGCACGGGTAACCTGTTGGGTGGTGATCTCTTTACGAATTTCTTCGCGGTAGGCTTGAAAGCTCTCGCCAGCGGCTTCAATGGTACGACGAAGATCGGCAATGCTGCCGCCTTGATCTTTTGCCATATTCGCGAGTGTTTGGTCTAACTGGCTGTCTGAAATTTCAAGGCCCATACGTTCAGCCATTTGCATCATAAGCGTTTGGTTAACTAAACGCTCAACGGCTTGTACGCGAAGCGTTTCGTCTTTAGGAAGTTGTTGGCCTTGCTCTGCGGCTTGCTTTTTAACACGATTAATTATGGTGTCTACTTCACTTTTTAAAATTACGCCTTGGTTTACAACACCAATTACTTTGTCGATTTCCTGTGGGGCGGCAAATGCGCCATGGCATAAGCTTAAGCTTAAAATAGCTGTTGATAATAGTTTTTTTAAATTCATATTCTTTTTACTACTCTTCTAATAGTACTGCTTTAAAACAGGGCGTACTGCATTTTAGGGCTTTAAAATATCACCTTAATTGCTCGTTTGCCTTAATTATTAAGAAAATACGGTCTACGGTAGCCAAAAATACCTTGTTGTAATAATTTTTGTGCATCGTAACGGCTCTTACTGCCAAGTCCTTTTAATACAAAGTTTAAACTAATACCTGAATCAAAAGTGGCTTGTTGCTGCCCGATAGACTGATTTAAATCGGTTTCAATCTGACGGTGACCAGTAATTTGGATTGCCCAACAGCATGATTCATACTGTAATCCGCTTAAAAATTCGATGCTTCGATTATTTTCAAGGTCCCGGTGGTAGCTTGCAATAAATTGCCACTGATCACTAATTGGGATGCTTGTAAATACACCCGTTTGCTCGATTGTATTTCCTGAGACATCATTTGCATAGCGATGGTTCAATTGAACTAGCTCATTATTGTCACCTTTGTAATCGAGGGTGACATTTGACTGGATCATTTGCTTACCATCCGTGTCGTATTGCATACCCGCTGAGAGGTACCAACGGCGGTGCCAATGTAGCATTGTTTGCGCTGCAAAAAGGGCGTTGTAGTTTGTCTCTGAGTCTAAATCTTGCTCGGTAGGTTTAGCCGAGTCGTTTAGGTAAAAAATTTGACCCGCGCTAAAGTTAAACACTTCTTCGTGTTTATTATCAAATAAGCGTGTTGTTGCACCTAACGTAAATTGGTTAGCTGCGGCTATACGGTCTACACCCGAAAAGCGCGTATCTCTAAATAGGCCAAAAAAGTCATCCTGTAGGCGAGTGGTGTCAAATAGACCTATCTCAGATTGATCCTTATTAGGGGTATATAAATACTGTATTTGTGGCTCAAGAGTTTGAATGCCATCTTCAAAAAAGGTCGAGGTGTCACGTTCAAAGTTAAGCTGCGAGTACAAACGTACTTTTGGCAAGGTACGCGAAACGCTATCGCTATATTGAGTGCCCGTTAAATTACCACTTTGTTTGTAGTTAGTTTGCAATAAGCTCACTTCTGAGAGAAACGACCACGCATGTGTTGCGTAGTTAAAGCGCGCTTTTGGCTCTACGTGTACACGGGTAGCACTGTCTATGGCTATTTCTGAAGAGTCGTTGGTAAAGTGGCTTACTTCACCCGACAAACTAAAATCAAAGTTATCAAAACGCCACGGGGCGGTTTGTGTAAAGCTAATTTGTGGAACCGCGGCATACGACTCTAAGTGATCGCCCAGTACTTCAAAGTTTTGAAATTTAATATCGGTACGCCATGTGTCACCAAGGTGAGTCACAGAGCCGGTACGATAAAGTTGGGTATCGGTTTTATTTGCGTAATTAGAGCTTAAATCGGTGATGTAGTTGTCATCACTGACGTTAGTTACATCAATATTGGCGCGCCAGTCTTCACTTAAATAGCTTTGTTGCTGCCAATGAAACATATAGCGCTCATCAAGGCTTGGCTCCGAATCATCGCTATCTAAATACTCAATACCGACCAAGCCTTCATGTTGCTCCGTGAGGTATCTAAACTCGGTTTGCAATTGTAAGCCTTTGCGCGACATATAACGTGGTGTAATAGTGGCGTCAAAATTAGGCGCAATATTCCAATAATAAGGCGTAACAGTTTCCAGGCCGTAACGGTCGGAGCTTGAAATGCTTGGTGTTAATAAGCCCGACTTGCGTCGCTCATCCAGCGGAAACGTGAAATAAGGTAAATATAAAACGGGAGTGTCAAGAATACGTAAAACGGCGTTATAGGTTTCGCCCCAGCCTTCTTCACGAGAGAGGTTAATTTCGTCGGCTTCTATTTCCCACACGGGTGTATCGCTTGGGCAAGTAGTAAAGCTTGCATTCATTAACAATAAGCCAGACTCGTTGACAGTGAGTTTTTCGGCGCCACCTTTACCTTGTTGCGCTGTTAAGCTGTAATCGGCACCTAGTAGGCTTATTTCTGAATTATTTAAATCGGCATTTAAACCTGAGCTGTTTACTTGGCTTACACGGTCTTGATAAGTAATAGGGCCTGTTGCATTAAGTAAACCGCGCTGTTTATCTATAAGCGCAGTTTGTGCGGACAAACTCATATCAAGGGTGTTAATATCAACATTGCCGGTAAATTCAGCGCTTTGTGTGCCTAGGAGCTCTACATCGTCAGCTTGTATATCAACCGATCCTACCGCTAAATTTGGTAGAGGTTGCCAAGCTCTGGTTTGCATTGAAATGCCACATAAATTGTGTGCCAGTTCAGTTTCGGCAAGCGATGGTGCGCTAATTACGCCTAGCATCAATATGCCCCAGGTTTTGCTCATTTATCGACCTTAATGCTCTTTGGTTTATTATAAGCTAGACATAATAAAGGAAAACAATGGCAAATACAGTAATTGACCTATAAAAATAGACATCTTATATAATGACACGCTTTGATAATTTACAACTATTTATAAATACGCACTTTGATGCTAAACCACACTCCTTAGTAGCCATTACTGGGGATGCCAGCTTTCGCCGTTATTACCGTTTAAGCTGTGCCGGAAAAGCGTTTATTGTGATGGACTCCGACCCACAAAAAGTAAATAACGCTCCGTATATCTCTCTTAATAAAGTATTCACCGACAACGGCTTTTTATTGCCTGAAATAATTGCAAGCGATGAAGAACAAGGCTTTTTTGTGTTAAGTGACTTAGGAAATACACACTTAGCCGATAAGCTCGATGAGCCAAATAGAGATGAATATTACAAGCAATTAATCCGTTTAGCGGCAAGCTGGGCCAAAACCCCTGAATCAGCAGCTATGCAAAATTATAATAAAGAATTTATTCACCTTGAGCTGAATATTTTTAGCCAATGGCTGGTTACTGATTTTATTGGCTTAACATTGAGTACTGAGCAACAAACGCTTTGGCAGCAAAGCTGTGAGCTATTAACGAACGCTATGCTAGCGCAGCCTACGGTCACGGTTCATCGTGATTATCACAGCCGTAATATTATGTATAGCAATGAGCAGTGGGCAATTATAGATTACCAAGATGCCGTGCGCGGACCGCTGTGTTATGACTTAGTGTCGCTGCTACGTGATTGCTACTTTAAGTTGCCACAAGCACAGCTTAATCAGCTGCTTGAGTACGGCTATGAAGAATTTACAGCGCAAAAATTAATAACAGATACTTCTTTTGAGCAGTTTAAACAGTGGTTTGATTTAACGGGTATTCAGCGCCATTTAAAGGCGGCGGGAATATTTTGCCGGCTCTATTTACGCGATGGCAAAACCGGTTACCTTGATAATATTTTGCCAACGTTGGATTACATTGTTGATGTTGCTAAAACCTATCCAGAGCTTGCGGCGTTAAGTGAGTGGGTAAGCAGCATTGTAATACCGCAGGTAACACTAAAATTAGCTAAGGAGCGCACATGAAAGCCATGATTTTAGCTGCCGGGCGCGGCCAGCGAATGATGCCGCTTACACAAGCTATGCCTAAACCTATGCTAAAAGTGGCGGGTAAACCGCTGATTGAGCACCATATTAATAACCTTAAAGCCGCTGGCATTACTAACATTGTTATAAACCTAGCTTGGCAAGGTGATAAAATAAAAAGCTATTTTAAAAATGGTGCTGAGTTTGGTGTGCGCATTGAATATAGCCAAGAGGCTGAGGGCGGCCTTGAAACCGCAGGCGGAATTATTCAGGCGCTGCCATTACTAGGTGAGCAATTTATTGTAATTAATGGCGATGTATTTACAGATTACGATGTGAGTGCGCTTACACAGTTGCACCTGCAAGACGGCGAGGCCCACATAGTGTTAGTAGAAAACCCACCTCATAATGAAAAAGGGGATTTTGCGTTAAGTCACTTATCGGCTGAGAGTCAAAAGTATACATTTTCGGGGATTAGCCGTTACCACGCTAATTTTTTTAAAGGTTTAGAGCCAGGCATACGCCCGCTTGGGCCAATATTGCGAGAAAAACTCGCCCAACAGGTTATCTCAACTGAGCTTTATATTGGTCAGTGGGACGATATAGGCACACCACAGCGACTCGCGCAGCTCAACGAGCGCATACAAAACACACTTTAATAGAGGCAGTTAATTAGATGTGGGGAAAAATACTCGGTTTTTGTTTTGGCTTTATGTTTGGCAAAATTTTTGGCGCCATTTTAGGTTTATACCTCGGCCATTTATTTGATAAAAGCTTAAAAAACGATTTTGATAAAGCCGGAGGCTTTTCAGGTTTGTTTAAAGGTGATGATGTAAACGAGCGCCAAGCGTTGTTTTTTTCGAGCTGTTTTGCGGTTATGGGGCATATTGCAAAGTCGAACGGTCGCGTAAGCGAGGTGCATATAAAAGCGGCAAGTATGTTTATGGATGAAATGGGGCTAAAGGGCGATGAGCGCCGCGAAGCTCAGCATGCATTTCAATCAGGTAAAGACAGCGACTTTTCGATTAAAGAAACAGTGCACGACTTTAAAGAACGCTTTGCAAAACGTTACGACTTACTGCAACTGTTTTTAGAAATTCAAATTCAAATGGCGTTTTCTGATGGCGTGCTCGCAGAGCAAGAAAAACAGCTGTTACAAGAGGTAAGTAAGCAATTAGGTATTTCTAAAACTCATTTTGCTTTTATTCTTAAGCGTTACCAAGCTGAATTTAGTTTTAGACAGCAGCAACAACAGTATAGACAACAGCAGCAAGGTCAAAGTAGCAGTTACCGTGAAGGCTCTGGTCATCATGTGCCCCCTAATAACAGCATGAACCGCTCACAGGCCTTGGCTTTATTAGGGTTAAGTAGTGACGCGACGCAACGAGATATTAAAGTAGCGTATCGTAAATTAATGGCGCAGCATCACCCTGATAAATTAGTCTCTCAAGGGCTGCCTAAACACATGATGGAAGTAGCAGTTAAAAAAAGCCAAGATATTCAAGCGGCTTACGAGTATTTAAAAAAGGCGGCGTAAAAAACCGTCTATCACTTTAGTTAACCGTGCATGCTGCTCTGGCGCATCGCGCAGGCCAAAGAGTTGGCGCTGGCGGTAATCAAATTTAGCATTTCGATTTACCCAGCGCTGACGGTTTTTAAGGCTCATAAGTATATCGGTATTGTCATTTGCATAGTAAATATCAAGCAAGGCGGGGGTCACCAGCGATGTGGTTTGCGCTAAACCTTTATTGCGCTGTGTATTAGGTAAATAACTACTTAAGCTTATAAACGCATCTATTCGCGAGTCAGGAAAATCGGCATAGTATTCTAGCAACACTCCGGCACTGGTACCTTGTGCTATGACGACAATATTATTTGGCTCGCTCATCGCGTTTTGATAGAGCGCCTCATAACGCATTATTAAATTAGTTTTATAATTGCTTAGTACCTCGTTACTCACCAAATCAATGGCATTAACAAAGTGTGACTCTTGAGCCGTTGTAACAGCACCGTCGCTGTTACTTTGCGCCGTTTTTGTTGGCTCTTCACTTTGCGCTTGCGTACTTGATTGGGCAGCTGCTTGTGCAGCCATGTTACTTGCTTGCCAATCTATATCGGGTACTGTCATGGCGTAGGTTGTGTAACCTAAATTAGTAAGCTCTTTTCGCAGGTAACTCATGCCAGCATTGCTAGTGGGGGTAGAATTCCAATCGGGGATGAGTAATACAATACCTCTAAAATCTCGGCTCATGTACTCGCTATACAAACTTAAAAACTCTGTATCACCAGCAAGTATGGGCTTAACTTCATCATTGGGTAGTAGACGTTTTATATCGCTATTTTCGATACTTGATAAAGAAGGTGGGGCTATATGCTCTGCAGCACTGGCATATGCGCTTAAGCATAACGCAGAGCAACAACATACACCTTGTAGCGTTTTTTTGATTAGCTGCGCAGATATCATAGTAAGCCCAGAACGTGAGTAATAACTAAGTATCGGCGCGCTAAGGTAAAAGTTTAGTACTAACTTTGCGGGCTTTACCTATTAAAAGTCGGGCTCTACCTCAAAGGTCAGTACTTGCTCGGTCACGGGGTGTTTTAGTTGCAACATTTGCGCATGTAGTTGTAAACGTGGCGCCGCGGCTAGGGCCTCTTTATGGGCATAAAGTCTATCGCCCAGTATTGGGTGGCCAAGGCTTAGCATGTGCACGCGTAATTGGTGCGAGCGCCCCGTAATTGGCGTGAGCTCTACACGTGTTGCGCCCGCTTCTCGTGCAAGTATTTTAAAGTGGGTTAGCGAGGGCTTACCGTTTTCATAATCAACCATTTGCTTAGGACGATTAGGCCAATCACATATAAGTGGCAAATCAACCGATCCGGTATCTTGCTCAAGTTGGCCGTAAACACGTGCAATATAGCGTTTTGCAGTTTCACGTTCTTGAAACTGCATACTTAAATGCCTATGAGCTGCCTTATTCATAGCAAGGCAAAGTATGCCTGACGTTGCCATATCTAGGCGGTGCACTATTTTAGCTGTAGGAAAAACACGGTTAACGCGATTAATTAAGCTATCGGCATGTTTTGGATCTTTACCTGGGACGGTTAAAAGTTCGCTGGGTTTATTAACGATGAGCAAGTCGTCATCTTGGTGCAGTATTGTTAAATACGGACTCATTGGGGGATTGTAATTAACTAACACGGCCGACCTCAGTAATTTTGCAGGGCGCTATTTTAGGGGAGCGAGAGCAAAGGCTCAAGGAAAAGATAAAAGTTTAATTGCGTATTTTTCAGGCTGGAGTAAAACTGCACCAGCTTAAAGTTATAGGAACACATTATGGCAAGGCAAAGTATTTCACTTACTGAACAGAATGATTTATGGCTTCGTAATGACGTTGAAAACGTGGGGGGATTACACAAATAAAAGTGAATTGGTGAATGATTTAATTCGCCGTGCAAGAAGAGCAGAAGCAATAAATGGTAAGCTTGCTAACTCAGAAAAAAGCGGTTTTAGTGAACAATCGGCGTGCCGTTTGTGGCTCAGACAGCATTTATTACAGAGTTACAGAAATAGGTATTGAAATAATGGCTATATTAGGTGGCCAAGATACTGATGAGTAATTGTAGAGGTGAATGTAAAAAGCACGGCCTGTAAACCGTGCTTTTTGAAGTGTAGTTTAGTTAAATCTTGAGCTAACTAACGGCAGATAGCTATAAACTAAACGCTCAAAAACCCTTTAGTGTGAAACTACGATTAAGCGTATCGCATCAAGTTTTAACTGGGCTTTTTCGATATGCGTTGTCAGCTCGCTGCGCTGCTTATCGAAGAAGGTAATTTCTTCTTGGCGAATATTAGGGTTAATTTGCTTAAGCGCTTCAAGGCGAGCTTGTTCTTCACCTAAGGTGCTTTGCATTTTTTCAAGTGACGCACTGCGAATAACCTCAAGCTGTTGCTGAGCCATCTCTTTTGCGGTGTTGATCATTGGGTGAACCGCACCTTGTAAAGCGCCTGCTAATTTACTTGCAGTTTGACGCCCAACGGCTGAAAGCTGTTGGTTAAAGCTATCAAATGCCACGTTTTCGCCGAGGTTATTACTGGCTTTATCAAGTAATATGCGAATAGGCGTTGGCGGTAAAAAGCGACCTACTTGCAGGGCTTTTGGTGCCATAGCTTCGGCTACAAATATCAGCTCAACAAAAAAGGTACCTGGTGGTAATTTTTTGTTTTTAAGCAAAGCTACAGAGGCACTACCAAAGTCATCATCACAAATCATGTCCATCGTGCCTTGCACCATAGGATGATCCCAGCTAATAAAATGCACGTCTTCTTGCGAAAGGGCGGTATCGCGGTCAAATGTAACCGTCATGCCATCTTCTTTTAAGCTTGGGAACGATGCACTTAGCATATGCTCTGTTGGCTTTAAAATAATGGTGTTTTCGCCTTTGTCTTCTTGGCTTACTCCAAATGTGTCGAATACGTTGATCATGTAACTTGGTAACTCAAATTGGTTATCAAGTGCTTCAATTTCTTCAACCAATGAATCGGCAGCGCCTTGGCCAGATGAATGCAGCTCTAATAAACGGTCACGGCCACTTTCCATTTGTTTGCGTAGCACGGCATTTTGTTTGGCTACTTGCTCAAGTAGAGGGTCGAGCTCTTCTTCATCACAATTATGGGCAGCAATGTAATCAAGTAGGTCTTCACTAAATTCTTTATACAATAGCTGGCCAGTGGTTGATGTGCTTTCAAATGCATCAAGGCCTTCGTTGTACCAACGCAGTAATACTTCTTGCGCTGTATTTTCAAAATACGGCACATGAATATTAACATCCTTTGTTTGCCCAATACGGTCTAATCGGCCGATACGTTGTTCAAGTAAGTCAGGGTTTAGTGGTAAATCAAATAACACTAAGTGATGCGAAAACTGGAAGTTACGTCCTTCTGAGCCAATCTCTGAACACAGCAGTATTTGTGCGTTGTCGTATTCATCGGCAAAAAAGGCTGCTGCGCGGTCACGCTCTATAATCGACATGCCCTCGTGGAATACAGATGCTTTTATTGCTTCACGCTCACGCAAAATTTGCTCAAGGCTAATAGCGGTTTCGGCTTTGGCACAAATAAGCAGTACTTTTTCGTGCTTTAGGGTTTTAAGTGTTTCGATTAACCAATCTACACGCGGATCAAATGCGCCCCAGCTGGCACTTTCACCTTCAAACTCTTGAAAGATTTTCTCTGGAAACAGCGCGCGTTGTGCGCTTAACTCTGCACTTTGTATACCGCTCATGCTGCCAAGTACTGACATTGCTGTTTTATATTGCTTTGGCAGTGCCATTGGGTAAGCATGTAATTTACGGCTAGGGTAGCCATCAATTCCGCTGCGACTGTTTCTAAACAAAATACGACCTGTACCGTGGCGATCAAGCAGCATGTTAAGTATTTCTTTACGTGCCGGTAAATCACCTTGCTGAGCTTTTTCAAGCACATCGGTAATATCGGTTTCTTTTAATAGCTCAATAAGTGTGGCTTTGGCTGTATCATCAAGGGCTTGCGCTTGCAGTAGCTGATTCGCCGCTTCGGCAACGTCTTTGTAATTAGCTTCTTCTTCTTTGAATACGTCGTAGTCGTAAAATCTATCTGGGTCGAGCAATTGTAAGCGGGCAAAGTGGCTACGGTGACCAAGTTGATCAGGCGTTGCTGTTAATAGAATAAGGCCCGGAATATCTTGGCTAAGCTCAGCCATGCGCTGATATTCGGTGCTCGGCTTACCATTGTTAATGCTTAGGTGGTGCGCTTCATCAACAACTAATAAATCCCAATCAGCAAGTGTTGCTTGTTCAAACCAGCGTTTTTTCTTGGTTAAAAACTCAAGGCTGGTAAGCACTAGCTGCTCGGTATCAAATACGTTTGGCGAGTCTGCAAAGGCTTCGTCGCAGCGCTCTTCATCAAAAATAGAAAAACGTAAATTAAAGCGGCGTAGCATTTCTACTAACCATTGGTGCTGCAGGTTTTCTGGCACCACAATGAGTACACGGCTAGCACGGCCACTAATGATTTGTTGGTGTAAAATCATGCCGGCTTCGATGGTTTTACCAAGGCCTACTTCATCTGAAAGCAGTACCCGTGGGGCAAAACGTTTACCTACTTCTTGTGCAATATAAAGCTGATGCGGAATAAGGTTAGCGCGCTGGCCAATTAAGCCTTTAATAGGCGATTGCTGGCGCTCAAATTGGTGTTGCCATGTTTGGTAACGTAAGGTGTAGCGATCAAAGCGATCTACTTGGCCTGCAAATAAACGATCTTGCGGTTTATTAAACTTAATAAAATGATCTAAAAAGGTTTCTTTTAGCTTTGCTTCTTCGCCGGTATCAACGCGAGTACCTACGTAGCAAAGTAGTTCACCTTGCACTTCAATAGACTCTACTTCTAATTCCCATTCTTCAACGCTTTTGATCACATCACCTGGATTAAATGCCACACGGGTAACCGGTGCTTCTGCACTAGAATAAACACGGTTTTCACCACTGGCAGGAAATAAAATGCTGACCTGGCGGCCTTCAATGGCAACTACGGTGCCTAATCCTAAATCTGACTCTGTATCACTGATCCAACGCTGACCTAAGGAAAAATTCATGTATGTCTCGTCTATGAAGAAAAAGGCGGCTATGTTACCTGTTACATAACACCACTGCAAGGCGCTATTTGACTCACTTTTAATTAATTTTATAAGTGCGAATTAATCCCATTAACAGTGCTAACAAATGGCTCTTTTTTAGGTAAATAAAAACTATATCGTGTTTGTAATAAAACGGACTTTTATGACAAATAGACTAAACTTAGATTATGCCTTAGCAATTAAGTATTGCAGGTTTGAATTTAGGCCCGTTTTACTTAGTTATTTTGGTATAGCATAAAAATCATAAAACGTAAGGAAAGTGCTATGGAAAAAGCTTCGAACCTTGAAAGTAAAATGTATGTGCTAGACACCAATGTATTACTCCACGAACCCCTCGCTTATTTGTCTTTCCAAGAACATAACGTTGTCATTCCCATGACTGTTTTAGAAGAGCTTGACCACATTAAAGATAGAAAACACGACGTAAGCCGTGATGCACGAGTGGCTATTCGCGGCTTAGATGAGGTACTAAAAGACGCAACTCCAGAGCAAATGTTGCAGGGTGTTGCACTGCCTAGCAATAAAAAGGCAAATGCCAATTCCACCGGTACGCTCATTATTGTTAATGACCATCTTTTTGCAGATTCTATTTCTGGTTTACCGGGAGATGAAAACGATCACCGTATTATTAACTGCGCCGTGTATTTACAAAAACAGCACAGCGATTCAAAAATTGTATTGGTGACAAAAGATATAAACATGCGCCTTAAAGCAAAAGGTGCAGGCCTTAAATATGTTGAAGATTACCGTACCGACCAACTAATTGATGATATTGCTTTATTAACTAGCGGCTATAAAAAAATAGAGGGTGATTTTTGGCAGCACGTAGGGCAATGCGAAACACAGCAGCACGGCCGTGATACGTTTCATTATGTGGCTAAAAACTTAATTCCAGATATGTTTTGCAATGAGTACATACTTGATGGCAGCGAGCACTTTGCTGCGCGGGTCAAATCTTACGATAACGAGCGTATTAAATTAAAAGATATTAGTGTTGAGCGTTTAATGCACCAGCAAGCGTGGGGCGTAAAACCTAAAAATATTTACCAAGGTATGGCTCTCGACGCTTTGCTTGACCCTAGTATTGAGCTGGTTATTTTAACCGGTCCAGCTGGGTGCGGTAAAACATTACTGGCACTGGCCAGTGCGCTTGAAATGGTGATTGAGCGCGGTATTTACGACAAGGTCATTGTAACGCGTAATACCCCCGAAATAGCTGAGTCTATCGGTTTTTTACCCGGTACCGAAGAAGAAAAAATGGCGCCGTGGTTAGCTGCAATTACCGACACCTTAGAGGTACTACACAAAGGAGACGAAAACCCAATTTCGAGTCGCAATTACATAATGGAAAAAGCCAATGTACAGTTTAAGTCGGTGAACTTTATGCGTGGGCGTAGTATTCAAAATGCAGTGGTAATTTTGGATGAGAGCCAAAACTTAACGGCATCTCAGCTTAAAACTATTATTACCCGTTGTGGCGAGGGAACAAAACTAATTTGTAGCGGTAATTTAGCGCAAATAGATAGTAACTACTTAACCCCCGTTACTTCCGGCCTTACTTATATTGTTGAGCGTTTTAAAGACTTTGAAGGCAGTGCAACAGTTAATTTAAACGGGGTAGTGCGCAGCCGTTTAGCCTCCTTTGCAGAAGAAAATTTATAACTTGCGCAGAACAATTTGGCTCGATAGTCTAGTGGCTGACTATCGGGCCAAAACTTAGGCAAAACGTTGAAATTTTTACCTCTAAAAGACTATTACCGCTCTTTATTTGTAGCATTATTTGTTCCCTTATTTGTGGCATTTTTACTGTGTTTGCACTTGTATAATATAAAAGTTGAGCGCGCCATAGAAAAACGTCAAGCCGATTTTGAACAAGTGTCGGCTCAAGTTAGCCATATAATGAGCTCGGTAAACGACTTTTTTGACAATGCCTTTATATCGTATCAGCAGCCTAGTGTTGAGCAGTTCAATCGCAACTTACTAGAAGGTATTAATCAATACGACAATTACTACTACCGCCACTTTAGCGAGCGCCAAGGCGAAATAGTCGGTAAAGGGCAGTTTGCTTTTTCTAACCGTGCGTTGATCCAATGGCAGCAAGCTACAACCCTAAGCCCAACGTTTAATACCGCGTTATCGCTTATGCAATCGTTGTCGGCTGTTGCCTATGTTGATGATTCGGGGTTTGCCTATGTGGTAAGGCGTAATAAAAGCCAAAGCACTATGCTTAATAAAATTTTAAATGGTAATTTTAAGCCCACATTTATACCTGGCCAGCTTACCTCAAGCGCCATTGTTAAAATACGCGATAGCGCTTATTTTGCTATTGGCCGTAAAAAACAACCTAATTCGTCAGACTACATCATTTTAATATACGATTTAGAGGCCATGTCTAGCTGGCTTAAAAAGGTGGCACCAAGCGAAGGCGAATATGTGTTTATGAACCAGTCGCATCAAGTAATAGCCAGCTCTGTTAAGCAGTTAAATGAAGCAACAGCCCTAAAAGATTATTGGCCTGAATTAGCCCATGACAATGAAAAAATAAACTTAGTTAATAACAAAAATGCGCAGTTTTTTATGCAAGCTATGGGGAATCTGCCCATTCATGCCGCCTTTTATGAGCCGCAAATAAAAGTGATCACGCCAATTAGGTATGAGGTTCTTTTAGAGTTTGCGTTTTTAACGTTATTTTTAAGCTTAATGTTTGCGGTATTTTTTTGGTTAAGCCAACGTATTTTTGTTAGGCCAATGACTCATTTAATGCAATATTTTGAACAAAATGATGCCCCTAAAGCCGCGCTTTCTAATTACCCCATCCCTTTAAATTGGCAGCCTTGGTTTTCTCGCGTTAAATATGTGTTTGATAAAAATGCACAGTTAGTTGAGTCGCTCCAAGAAGCTAATAAAGAACTCGATGATCAGTTACAGCTGCAATCTCAAAAGCTAAAACGCAGCTACGAAGCAAAAGAGCGACACCTAGCGCTATTAAATACAATGCTAAATAGTGTGCCTGATCTTATTTACTTTAAGAATATTGATGGCTCATTTTTAGGTTGTAATAAAGCATTTGAAGCCTATGTAGGCAAAGAGCAAGCTATCCTAGTCGGTAAGCGTATTGAAGATTTAGACAGCGACGATTTACAGTTAAGCCTACTAGAAAAGCAAGTTTTACAAACCAAAAGTAGCATTGAGCAACGCATAGATAGCACCGACAAATCGTATCAATTAACGATTGCCCCATTTTATAACGAGCACCAGCACTTATTAGGCACTATGGGAATTGGGCGAGACATTACTGAGCAGCAGCAAACTCTATCGGCGTTAAAAGCGTCAGAATCTAAATTTAGAAGTGCAATAGAGTTTGCAGCAAACAGTGTGGTGTTACTTTCGCTTGAGCACACCATATTGCAAGTTAACAAAGCGGCTCGTAAGTTATTTTCACAGCAAGATATTTTAACTGGTGAGCCACTAAAAATGCTGTTTGATGAGGCGCAGTGGCAAGAAATAAAAAATGCGCTTTGTCACTTATTAGATGATAAAAAACGGGTTTATCATTTAACGCTCTCACAAGGAAAACTAACAAGTTGGCTGCAGCTGAGTGTGTCGCTGGTGTGGGATGAAAACCGTGATCCCTCTTATTATGTTATTCATATTCAAGATGTAAGTGCGCTGACTAAAGCTAAGCATGACGCAGAACGCGCAACAATAGCTAAAAGCCGCTTTATTGCTAATCTAAGCCATGAGATCCGTACCCCTCTTAACGCTGTGTTAGGGCTGTTAGATATGATAGTAGAGCAAGGCTTAAAAAATAAGCAGCTGCAACAAACTAAGCAGGCTAAAAACGCAGCACAAAGCTTATTATTAATGCTAAACAGAATGCTCGATTTTGCCCGAGTAGAAAGTTCGCAAGCGCAAATTAAACCGGTGCCTTTTTGCTTAGTTGAACTGATTGATATTTGTGAGAGCTTAACAGCGCCATTGTGCCAAAACAAAGGGTTAAGCTTTAATATTGAAATAGATCCACTCATTAACCCCGCGCTGGTGGGGGATTCAATACGTTTGCAACAAATATTAGGTAACTTACTTACCAATGCCGTTAAGTTTACTAATAAAGGCAGTATTACCTTAAAAATGGTGCTTGAAGAAAATGACGTTTTAGATCAGCAACGTATTTGTTTTCACGTAATAGACAGTGGTGTAGGTATTGCTAAGGCTGACCAACGACGACTGTTTGATGCTTTTACTCAAGGCGATGAATCCTCTACGCGTATTCACCAAGGGGTCGGGCTTGGACTTGCTATAGTTAAACATGGTGTAGCCTTAATGGGCGGCGAAATTGCAATTAATAGCGACAAAGGCCGTGGATGTGAGTTTTTCTTTACTCTAGCGCTTGCGGTAGATACGGCTAAAAATAGTGTATTTATACCTAATACGTTAGCCATTGTGAGCGATGACACTGTACAGCTAAACGAAGTGGTTAATGCCTACTCACAAGTGGTAGCTATTGATTTAGAAGAGGCGCTTCGCTACCCAATAAAGCTTGCTGATGCACAGCAACTGATTATTGATGAAACCACATTGAACGATTTATTAAAGGTTGAATCTATACACGAAACGCTCAGTGGCAACTCATCCCCTGTGGTTGTGGTGAATCACGAGCACACTTTAGCATTGCCTTGTACTACGCAAATTAACGCGCAACATGTTAAAGCTACGGCGTTAGCTCAGCGCTTGATTAGCTTAAATGCTAATGCGGGGGCGGAGCCACCTAAAGCCGCTGAAAATAATGAAGAAGTAAAAAAAGATATATCGGGTCTACTTATTATGGCGGTTGATGATAACCCGCTTAATTTAGACATTATTAGCAGTGTGCTAAAACAGGCCCATATAAATGTAATAACGGTTACCAATGCGCCAGATGCAATAGAGCTGCTACAAATATTAAAACCAGATTTAATTTTGATGGACGTGCAAATGCCGCATATTGATGGTTGCCAAGCAACGCAATTGATTCGCCAACAGTTTGACGCGCGCCAGCTGCCTATTTTTGCTTTAACAGCACATTGTGAACCTGCAGATGTTGAGCGCTCACTTAGTAGCGGCATGAATAAGCATTTGACTAAACCTGTGGTTGCAGCTGTGCTGTTAGATGCAATTAGAGACGTAGACTTTATAAAACCTAAGTTTTATGACCAAAGCTTTGCGCTCACCCAGTTTAATTTTGATGAAAATTTACTGGCAACCATGGTCGGAAAATTTGCGAAGTTGTGTGAAACGCAGTTAGAACAAATTGAAGAAAACACCCAGCGAGATGAAGTGGTACGCTTAGTGCATAGCATTAAAGGCGTGGCAGGTAACTTAGGTTTTATTAGGCTTTCATTGTGTGCAAAACAATGTGAAACGCACCTTAAAACAACTAACGAGCCGCTTCAGCACACTTTAAAAGAGCTAATCATTCAGCTAAAGCAAGTGATTATATTTATTGAAACCTTAGGGGGACGGGATGTCGAAAAAAGCTAAAATACTGATTGTGGATGATGATCCCCTTAACCGGCTGGTGCTTGAAAAAACACTGGGCACGGAGCATGACGTATTTTTAGTCGAAAGCGGCGAAAAAGCGCTCACCTTTATTAAATTAAATCAGGTCGATTTAATTATTTTAGATGTGGTGATGCCAGGCATTGATGGTTACGAAGTGCTTGTACAGCTTAAAGAAAACCCTATTACTCAGTCTATTCCTATTGTGTTTATATCGGCTAATAATAGCCACACCGATGAAGCAAAAGGACTTGAATTAGGTGCAATGGATTACATCACTAAACCCTTTAATGCGTCTATAGTCAAAGTGCGGGTACGCAACCAATTACTGATCAAGCAAAAAAATGATTTGTTAGAAATGCTTGCCTCAATTGATGGTTTAACGGAAATACCCAACAGGCGTTATTTAGATGAAAACCTCTCTCGTGAATGGCGCAGAAGTAAACGTAATGGCTCGTGTTTGTCTGTTTTATTAATGGATATAGATCACTTTAAGCGTTACAACGATTGCTATGGCCACCGAGCGGGGGATGAGTGTTTAAAGCAGGTTGCCCAGGCGTTAGCAGCGCAATGTGAGCGTAGTACTGACTTTATTGCCCGCTACGGGGGGGAAGAGTTTGCTGCGGTATTACCCGATGTTAATAAACAACAGGCATTAGCATTTGCCCAAAAGTTAAGAAAAGCGGTAAACAGCCTCAATATAGAGCACAAAGCTTCGTTAAATGCAGATCACATAACAATCAGTATTGGCATTGCCAGTATGGAAAACGGCAATGCAAGTGCCGAACAAGCCTTACTCGAACAAGCAGACCTAGGGCTATATGCCGCAAAAGATGCAGGGCGCGATCAGGTGGTTGCGCTTAACTTATAATGTGGCTGTGTTTATATTAAAGCGTTATTTAAATCGGCCCCACACGTTAATGTTATTACCTAGCGGGGCGACTTTACGCTACTAACGCGTTGTTATTTTGTGATCATGCCCAGCGCGCTTTCACCAATACCTACCAATTTATCATTTTTAAATACCAATGGCGTGCATTCATCTTTTGTTGTTTTGCCATCAGAGTGAATGCTGTTAGTCACGTAAAACAGTACCTGATACACATCATCGTCTTTTTTCAATAGCTCGGTAAAGTTTGGCGTTTTTAATTGCGCTAAAACAGATTGGTAGCTGCTATCCATTGTTAAATCTGCAATCGCTTCGCGGTTTTTTTTATGCTGATGTTGCCAGCTTGATGAGTCGTTACCTGCCCAGTGCGTTTCTGCTTCGCCATCTGATACGGCAATAACACAGCCTGTTAAAAATGGAGCAATAAGTGCAGCAGCTAAAAGTGATTTTTTCATTGTTATAGTCCTTGATGAGTTTTAATTTAATTATTTACTTATCAAGAGCAAGTAATAGGCCAATATAACAAAATTATAAAATTCATAGGGTTAGATTGTAATGGCTGTTTCTAAGTGATTAATTATAAAAATCATTAGCAAAAACAGCCACTTTTTAGGTTTTTTAACGATTAAGCTAGCCTGCGTTTATTTAGCCTAGCGAAAACACGTTACAGCTATTTACTAAATAGAATGAGCGACTTTGAGACAGGTAAAACCTAGCCTCAATGCGGCTCATTATTATTGCAAATTGTTATTATACCAAGCGGTTACGAGACTCATCGTTAGTAAAGGCTGCAATATTTAGGCTTACTTCATTAATTAAGCGTACGATTGACTCTGTGCTGGCCCATGCAATGTGAGGTGTAAGAAGCAAGTTTTCGCCTGTGTAATTAGCCAGCGGGTTAGAAGGCTCTGCCGGCTCTTTAGTTAGTACATCAACACCCGCACCGGCAATTAAATTTTGCTCTAGGGCTGTGGCTAAGTCGGCTTCATTTATAATGCCACCACGGGCGGTATTGATAATAATACTGCTGGGTTTCATCATTTTTAGCTCATCTAACGAAATTAAATCGCGTGTTTCATCAGTAAGCGGGCAGTGCACGCTAATTATATCAGCGGTTTTTAATACTTCTTCAAAAGGTGTACGGCCTTCTCTACAAGAGGCGCCTTTACGCTCTGCAACCACTACATTGGCTCCAAAAGCTTGCGCTACTGTCGCCACACCTTTACCTAGCGTTCCGCCGCCTATAATGGCAAATGTTTTACCTTGTAAATCATTAAAGCTGTAATCTAATCGGCAAAACATCTCGCTTTTTTGCCAAGCGCCTTGCTGGCAGTCGCGCTGGTAGCGGTGTGTATTACCTAATAAATTAGTCACTAACGAAAACGTGTGCTGTACAACCGAAGGGGTTGAGTAGCCTGCTACGTTGGTAACGGCAATACCAAATTCTTCAGCGGCGTTTAAATCAACATTATTAGTGCCTGTTGCACTTACGCAAATAAGCTTAAGCGTTTTAAGTTGGCTTATCGTATCGCGATTTAGCACAACCTTGTTGGTAATAAGGACGTCCGCGCCTTGGCTGTGAGCAACAACTTGCTCAGGTGACGTAAGTTCGTAAGTAGTGAGCTCACCTAGTTCTTCAATGCAAGTTAACGAGGTTTTAGCTAAAGTAGCGTTATCGAGAATGGTGATTTTCATTGTGTGTCCTATCTAAATGCGTACCGTAAAATGGCAAGAGCGTTTAAGGTACTACGAATACACACCTTTGTTAATGCTATTACTACCAAATGCTTAGTACAAAAAGTCAGGTTGCTTATAAAAGTTTAAATTGGCTGGTCTGCCCACTCAAATATAAATAACATGATATTTTAGCGGGCTATATCGCTGGGGCCTGTTTATCAATTGAGGTTGAACTCACTTTCCTGTGAAAGGTCAACAAGCCTTATTAACGTTGATAAAACTAAAAAACAATGCACCAACCCCTTTTTGTGTGGTCATAGACTGAAATGGCTCGCAAATAAGCATAACCAAATGGCTATTTCTTATTTAAGAGTGGCTGAGTTATAATCAAAATTATATATAAACGGTACGTTTTGCGTGCCGTTTTTTTAACATTGTAGATGCAGTAATGAGTGAATTAGAAGATAAGTACGCAGACATAAGACCTTACAACGACGATGAAGTTGCGGCCTCGCTAGCGCGTTTAATTAACGATAATGCGTTTATAGATGTAATAGCAAAGTACAACTTACCGCGCTTTATATCCGCTATGCCTTTTATTGCTCGCACACTGGTGAGAAGCCAGTTACGAAAAAAATGGGGTAAATTTACGAGCGTTGAAGATGTACAAAACGAAGTTGCAAAGTATTTAGATAAACTTATAAAACGCACTACCTCAAAAGTTACCTTTTCGGGATTAGACAAATTAGACCCGCAGCAGGCGTATTTATTTATATCAAACCACCGCGACATAGTGCTGGACCCTGCACTTGTTAATTGGGGTTTGTATCAACATAAAATGAAGACGGTGCGTATAGCAATTGGTGATAACTTATTGCAAATACCGTATATAACCGAGCTGATGCGTTTAAATAAAAGCTTTATCGTTAAGCGCTCAGCCAAAGCACCTAAAGAGATGCTTAAGGCGCTTACGCAGTTGTCATCGTATATTTATGACTCGTTAACAGCTGGAAATTCTATTTGGATTGCGCAAAAAGAAGGGCGTGCAAAAGACGGCTTTGATCAAACAGATCCGGCGCTTTTAAAAATGCTGCAACTTAATGGTCGTAAACAAAAGAAAGAATTTGGCGAGTACATTAAAGAGTTAAAAATTGTTCCTGTGTCTATTTCTTACCAGTATGAGCCTTGTGCAATTTCTAAAGCAAAAGAGCTTTATCATAAACAGCAGCACGGTGAATACGTAAAATCAGAGGGCGAAGACATAGCAAGTATTGTTGAAGGGTTTAGCTCTGCTAAAGGGCATGTGCACTTAGCATTTGGACAACCGGTTGAAAGCGGTTGCGATGATGCTGATGAGCTGGCGCAAACAATTGATAAGCACATTGTTGAGTCTTTTTACTTACACCCAGGAAATTACATTGCCGGTGGGTGCAAGCAAGCAGTTATTGATGAGCCCGATAGCGCCACTTTTGAACAGCGTTTAGCCTTAGTGCCAGAAGAGCTAAAGCCACTTGTTTTAGCTATGTATGCAAAGCCATTTCAACGCAAAACTGAAATCACAAACAAAGTATGTGAGCAAAGCCATTAGGCATCTGCGTTGGCAAATAGCGTAATAAAGCAGCGTAAACGCTGCTTTTTTTTTGTGCATAAATAACGCTATACTCATACAAAGCAATTAATCTACTTAGGGGGCGCAATGCAACAAATTGAAATATTTGATATTCCAAGCCCCTGTAAAAGTATCTGCCAAGTAAACAACCGAGGTTATTGCAAAGGCTGCTACCGAAGCCGGGATGAGCGCTTTAATTGGAATGCGTTAAGCAATGCGCAAAAAAAGAAAGTACTTAGCTTGTGCCAGCAACGTTACAAACGGTATTTACAAAAGCGCCAAGCTGCGCAATCACAAGCCACTTTAGATAAGCAACAAGGCTTTGAATTTTAAACCTTGTTGTACATGCTAGAGTTTTAAATTGTATTTTGCGCGCAATGCGCGGCTAGTGCCGTTATCGTGTAGTTTATTTAAAGCATTCAATAATTTACTTACCAAAGCCGCGTGCTTTTTATGTACATAGTGATAGAGCGAAAATGTACTTAGCAGCTGGGTTTGCATACAGGTCTCTGGTAGGGAAAAGTTATCGGCTTTAAGCACAAAGTCGAGCATAATTGCCCCATCAACTTTATGCTGGGCTAGTAGGTTAAGTTGGGTCGTAATATTTTTTACTTCAATAATATTGCCGTTAAACTTATGCTCATTTAAGTAATGGTGCTGAACTGGATAGCCTGATAAAACCGCAATACTATCGAGCTTATCGAGTGTATTGGGTTGGCAGTTTTTAAACAGTAAAAGCTTATAGTCAAACAGTGGGTAGTTAATTCTGATCAGGTTTTTATTGTCCGCCTCTATACTTATATCGCGGCCAAGCTGGCCATCTAACACCCCATTATTGGCTGCTAATAAGGCATTTTGGCGATTAAAATCAATTATGTGTACTTCATAATTAAGTTCTTTATAGGCTAATGTGAGTAAAGCGAGCGCATAGCTTGCTTGAGCTGAGTCGGCCGGGCGGTTAAATATAACGCTATTGTGATTGGCGAGTGTAATTTTACTAAAAAATAAAACGACTAATAAAAACAAAGCATTGAGCTGTATCTGCAAGGTTACTTCCGTTTAAAATAAGGAGAGGGCAAATGATCGCAGCGAATAATACCAAAATAGTTTGGTTTTTGCCCATGTTTGTTGCTTTTTAAACAGTAAATGGGTTCAAATATACGTATAATAAATGCGGATAACTAACCGTACTTAGGAGTGGTTGTGAGTTTTAATTTATGTGCTTTACCCCGAGAGCAAAAATACCAGATTCAATTAGATTACGAAGCCTCATTTTGGGCTTATCAAATTAAACGTAATAAAAAAACACGTGAGCAAGTTTATAATACGATTCATAGCCGCCCAGTGGCAGAGCAAACGTTTTTAAAGCAACAGTTTGAGCAGTATTTGGCGTTAATGCTAAGCTAATATATGTATACAGTACAAAAGTTAGACACACTTAAGATTCCATTAGTTAATAAGTTTTATGCACTGTATAGCGTAAGAGGACGTGCTAATAAGCAAGATCAGGTTTGGGTTGTTTACAGTGAAATGCAGATAGTTGCGGCGTGTCGGATACAAAATAAACACGACTTTTTATTTTTATCGACCGTATTTGTTGCCCCGCAGCACCGTGCAAAAGGGCTGGCAAAGCAACTTGTATGCGCCGCTATAAAACAGCAAAGTATGCCGCTTTACACCTTTGCTTATAAAAATATTACAGCTTTATATACGAGTCTTGGTTTTAACCAAGTATTAACATATACTCCTGGTTTAAAAGCACTTTTTGATATTTATACGCATCGAAATATAGTCGCACTCGAATACCTATAACAAAAACAACGGATCAAGCCATGAGTAAAGGCGTTCATTGGATCATTAGTTGCTGTATAGCTTTAATCGCTATATTTAGTTGCCAAGTTGGCGCACAGGTTAAACGTTTATCCCCCAGTGAAGGCCTGTCGCAAAGCTATGTGAACACTATGCTGCTTGATGATAACGGTTACTTATGGCTCTCTACCGAAGGGGGGTTAAACCGCTATGATGGTTACCAAGTTGTTTCAATTAATGGCCCTAATGGCGAGCTTGAAGAAGCCATAATTGATTGTATTTACCAAGACCCCGCAGGCAATATTTGGATAGCCTCATTACTTGCCGGCTTATTTAAATACGACCCAAGTACCGACACCTACCAGCAATTTATTTCTCAACCTACCAGCGAAAAACAAATTTTAAGCCAGTCGGTATTTAGTATGGCTGCGGTTGATGACAAAACCTTATGGATTGGGCGTGGTCGCGACTTTGCTAAATTAGATATTGAAACAGGTAAAATAACCAGCCTATTTGAGCTGCCTAAAGAATACGAAAACACCTTAGTCAGAGAGCTTTTTCATTACAATGGGTATATTTTTATAGGCACAAGCCATGGGGCGTTTGTATTTGATATCGCCTCTGAGCAAATTAGGCCGCTGCAGCATTTAAAAAGCAAAGCCGAGCATATTTATCAAAACAACGTTAAATCGTTTTCGGTTATTGAAAATAATCAGTTGTTAGTAGGCACCGTTAAAGGCTTGTATCAAGTTGATATTAGCGACTTGCCAGGCATGTTTGAACGCCCCGACATAGCATTTAAAAACCAAGCCGTTATTGCCGATTTAAATGTATGGCGCATCATCAACGAAGGCGAAAAGCTAGATCTGGCGACTAATAAAGGGCTCTTTAAATTTGATTTAAATAGCAAAGAGTTGGTAAAAAATACACGTATTACACAAAGTAAATACAGCCTATCTGATACCAGTATGATAGACATGGTAAAAGATAAATCGGGAGGGTATTGGCTCGCTACTAAAACCGATGGTGCATTTTATCTGTCTAATAATACCTATCACTTTAGCAATATAGATGGTAGTAAACTGGGTGGCGATGGCCTTTCACATCCTTCGGTTTGGGGCATTACGGAGTATGGCAACAGCCTATGGCTGGCAACGCATAATGGCTTAACCGAAATTGATTTAGCCACTAACACCAGCCAAGTTTACTTAAAAAACCACAAAGTAGACTTACTGACTACCGAATTTAGCGTGTATGAAATTATTCCTTATAAGCAAAAGCTTTGGTTACATACAAACCGTGGGCTGTTTGAGTTTGACCCCATAACGCATCAAATTAACGAGCCAACAATAACAAACCCCAACAATAGAGCCTACATAGAAGGCTGGGTACACGGCGTAACCTTAATGCCTAACGGTGATTTGTACTATGTGCACTCAGATCACGGTATGTTTGTATATAATATTGATACTCAGCAGATCACCCGATTAGAAGGGGCCTTTAGCAAAATAGAGCCGTTTTTGGCGCATGGTTTTTCGCCAGCGCTGGCAACCAAGCCTGATATGCCCCTGTTTTTTAATGCGGGTATTTTATATCAGGTAAACCCAACCACATTAGCATTAAACACCATTTATAAAGTGCCAAAACAGCACGATAACGTGGCTATTAATGTGCTTTCTTACGTGGTCGATAACAACAATATTTTATGGATTTCACTATCTAATTTTGGCCTGATTGGGCTTGATGCAGCCAGTTACAAATTGGTACACACGATTGACTTAGAAAAAAATAAGTTAGGTACCTTACTTTATGACATGGTGCTTGATGATAATGGCATGATTTGGATGAGTAGCCATAAAGGCATATGGCGACTAAACCCAGAAACACTTCATTTTCAGCAGTTTACTACATCTGAGGGGCTGCTTTCTGCTGAGTTTAACAGCAGTGCCATGGCGCATTTAAGCGATGGGCGCATTGCCTATGGCAGCTTAAAGGGCATTACATATTTTCATCCGATGGAAAATCAAAATTACCACTCATTAATTGATCATGTAAATATAACGCGAGTTGATTTAATGTCGCGCGACTTATCTATCGATTTAAAACAGCCATTAAATGAAATAGTCCTTAACCATGATGATATCGGTTTAGAGGTGGCGTTTTCGGCGATGGCGTTTAGCTATCAAGAGCGCATAATTTATGAGTATCAGCTCGATAACGGCCAAAAAACCTACACCCGTAATAATAATCGGGTGTTATTCCCTAAATTAAATCCAGGTAATTACCAGCTCAAAGTATGGGCTAAAGATCCGTTAACCGGTGAGTACACGCCGCCTGCAGTGCTAAAAATTCGTGTTAAGTATCCTCTGTGGCGAGCGCCATATTTTATGGTGCTTTATGGCGTTTTGTTTATCGCATTTATTGCTTTTTGGGTAATGCGCCGCAACAAAATTCAGCGCATATTACTGGCCGCTAATAAAGAAAGTAAAGAAAGTGAAGCGCGATTAAAACTAGCCTTAGAGGGTAGTGAGTCTGGCATGTGGGATTGGCAGTCTACATCGAGTAGTATTTACCAGCCGCGCTTATGTAATGAACTTGGGTATGATCAAGAAAGCGTGAGCTTGGATGATTACCTAGCTAAAATTCACCCGCAAGATAAAGCGCTTTTCAGATTAGAATGGTTAGAATTTTTATCAACCGATAAAGGCTACTTTAATTGCACTTATCGTTTACGCCACGCTAAAGGCTATTGGCGTTGGTATAAAGACTTTGGCAAAGTGGTGGAATGGAGCGGACAACTTCCTAAAAAAGTAGCGGGTACTTACACCAATATGACCCGCGAAATGGTGTTTGAAGAGCATGCCCGTTTATTTACCGCTGCGTTTGAGCAAACCCGCGATTGGGTATTTATTCTTGATAAAAACTTTACGGTTCGCGCCTCTAACAAATCGTTGCAAACGGCCTTTAACTTTCCTAGTGAGCCACGCTCTAGCCGTGCCCTTAATTTAGGCATATCGCGAAGTAATCGCTTTGACTACTTACGGATAATGCAAAAGCTAAATGTGGGTGAGCATTTTTCCTGTGAAGACTTAGTCACCCTTGCCAGTGGTGAGCAGCGCCATGTGTTAGTAAAAATAAGTGCAGTGGCCGACACTGAACACCGTTTAAGCAGCTACGTTATTATTTTAACCGACATTCATGCGCAAAAATTGGCTGAAAATGAGCTTCATATTTTAGCCAACTATGACTCATTAACCGGTTTGCCTAACCGCATGCTTTTTAACGACAGGGTTGAGCATGCGATTGAGCAAGCGCAAAATCATCAATGTAAAGTAGCTATGCTGCACATAAACATTAAGCGGTTTAAATACTTTAACGACTCATTTGGACGTGAAGCGGCTGATGAGCTAATAAAGCAAGTGGCTAAGCGCATTAAGCGCTCTTTGCGTCCTTCTGCAAGTGTTGCGCGCTTTGGTGGCGATGAATTTGTGGTGCTGGTGGAAGATGTGCAGCAAATTGAAGAAGTATTGCTTATTTGCACTAAATTAATAGATTCTGTAAGCCAAAATATGGAATTTAATGGCCAGGTGGTAAACGTTAATTTAAGTATTGGTGTAGCAATAGCGCCTGATGACGCCGCAGATCATGCTGCGCTGTTAAAAGCTGCCAGTATAGCTTTGTACCATGCAAAAGAGTCGCTCGAAAGCAGTTATAAGTTTTACAAGCAGGAGATGAACCAGCATGTACAAAAAGCCCTGCATTTAGAGTCTTTGCTAACTAAAGCGTACCAAGAGCAAGAGTTTTGCAATTACTACCAGCCTATAGTGAATGCGCACACTCAAAAAACCGAAGGTTTTGAAGTGTTGTTACGCTGGCCAGAAAACACTTTAGTGCCCACGCAAGAGTTTTCTTTAGCGGCTGAGAGCATAGGGTTAATAACAAAAATTATGCTGCAAACCTTTGCCCGTGCGTTGCAAGCCCTTAAACAATGGCGTGAGATTTCACCTCAGCTGTATTTGTCGATAAACCTCTCTGCACTTGATTTTGAATACGAAGAGCTTGTAACCGACATTCATAAAGCGCTGAGCCACGCTAATGTGCCCTCAGAAGCCATAGTGTTTGAAATTACCGAGTCTATTTTAATGCGCGACTCTAAACATGCGCTGCACAGTATGGAAATGCTGAAAAAGCTTGGCTGTAAGCTCTACATGGATGACTTTGGAACAGGCTATGCCTCATTAACGTATTTAAAGCGTTTTCCTATCGATGTACTAAAAATAGATAGAAGCTTTGTGCAAGATATTGGCGTGGACTCGGATGATGAAGCCATTATTCAATCAACGCTTACCTTAGCTCATAGCTTAGGTAAAGAGTGCGTGGCTGAGGGCATTGAAAACAAACAACAGCTGCAGTTTTTAAAGCAGTTAGGGTGTAAGCATTTTCAGGGCTATTTATTTAGTAAGCCAGTACCTAAAGAAGCTGTTCCCGCACTGATCAAACAAGATTGGGGCAACATATTTAACCAGTAAAAATAAGCTTATTGGCGTTTACCACAGTGGCGGCAAAATAAATGGCTGTTGCGTTGATTAAGCTGCGTTTTAATTGCTTTATTGGCCTCAAGTTTACTTAAGCCTAACTTGTAGCGCAGCTCCTCTAAGTGCAAACGCTGTGATTCATCTAAACTGCCTTGGTGAATTTGCTCATGTACGGCATCTTCAAAAAATTGCCGGCGTTTACGTATTTGCTCCGAAAAACTTGAGGCAAGCAAGCCTGTAGGAATTGCCACCATTCCCATGCTCACCAAAGTAACTACGCCACCAAAGAGTTTACCAAGTGGCGTTAGCGGTACAACATCACCATACCCAACCGTAGTGAGGGTCGCCATAGCCCACCACATAGCTGCAGGAATAGAGCCAAATTTATCTGGCTGAATATCGTGCTCCAATAAATAAATACCGCAGGAGGCAAGTATTAGCAGTACCGACATAATAAAAAACGCGGCCAGTAACGAGCTCGCTTCGTCTTTAAATGCTTGTAATAACAACTGCATTGCACGTGAATAACGAGTAAGTTTAAATACTCTTAAAAGCCTTAATACACGTAAAAAACGCAAATCCAGAGGAAACACAAACATTAGCAAGCTGGGTAAAATGGCTATTAAATCGATGAGAGCCAAAGGTGATAAAAAATAATGCAGCCGGCGTTTTGCGTTTGAACCTTTTATAGCTGCGTATTTGCTTTTATCAACACAGGCCCAAAGCCTTGCAAGGTATTCAAGGCTAAAAATAGCCACCGAAATAACCTCTAATAGTAAAAACTGCGGGTAATATACTTTGTTTATACTCGGTACTGATTCCAACACAATGGCAATAACGTTAAGCATAATTAAAGCAATCAGCGCGGTGTCGAGTATATGCCCCGCTTTTCGGTAATCGCCAGTCCCTTCAAATACCTGCGCTAACGTTTGTCTTGCTGTGCTGCTCATGTGTTTAGCTTTAACAGCATATTAATACTGCCTTCTTCAAAATCACGGCTAATTGTAAAACCTAACTTACGGGCAAGCTCAATCATGCCGGTGTTCTCAGGCAGTGTTATGCCTTCAATTACTTCTACGCCTTGGCGCTTACAATGATTTATTGCAGCGCTCATAAGCAGTCTGCCAAGACCTAAGCCTTGGTAGTCAGAGCGAACCACGGTTGCAAACTCAGCATGTAAATTATCAGGGTCCATAATAACGCGTGCTACACCTAGGGTGCGGCTTTTACCTTCAAAGCGCTGGCATACAATAAAGGCCATTTCTCGGTCGTAATCTATTTGCGTCATTTTTGCGAGCTGGTCGTGGTTAAATTGGGGCAGCTCACCAAAAAAGCGTTTGTAACGATCTTCTTTATTGAGTGATTGATCAAACTCTTGGTGGGCTTTTTCATCCTCTGGACGAATAGGCCTTAATGTAGCTCGTGTATTATTTTTAAGGGTTACTTCTTCTACAAGATCAATAGGGTAAGGGCGAATACATAAACGTTTACGATCGCTGCGTGCCTGATAGCGATTAACACTAATAGTGGCATCAAGCACCAAAAATTGCCCATTACTGGCTAAAATAGGATTAAGTTCCATGGCACTTATATCGGGCTGATCGACAACAAGTTGAGATATACGTGTGAGCAGGGCGCACAAGCGATATTTGTCGACTTTTTCTGGCAAAATGCGATCTTTTAATACGCCTTTATCGTTTGCGGCTGCAATGAGGTATTTAGCTAAGTTCATATTAAGCGGCGGCAAAGCAACGGCTGCTTGGGCATACTCTAACCCATTACCCGCTTCACCAAGTAATATAACAGGGCCAAAATTAGGCTCAGTTTTAATGGCGATTCGCAGTTCATTAGCGCCGGCGCGCGGCGCCATTTTTTGCAATGAAAACCCTTCAATAACAGCATCTGGATAGGTGTTTTTAATTCGTATCAGCATGGCAAAGGCGGTTTGTTCAACCTCGTTTGCATCGTTTAAGTTAAGAACCACGCCCCCTACTTCTGATTTTGAGGCAATACTTGGGCTAATCAACTTTAACGCTACCGGAAAACCTAGTTCAATTGCTTGCTCACGCGCCTCTGTGGGCGTGTAGGCTACTTCTGTTTGAATACACTCAACACCATAATGACTAAGAATTTGGCTTGCTTGATGAGTGGGTAAGTAGCTTTGCTCTTCTTCTAAAAATTCGTTAATGAGCGTAGTGGCCGCTGATTTATTTATTTTTGCATCATCGGTATTTGATTCGGGTGTTTGCGTTAAATGTTTTTGGTTACGACGATAGCTAACTAAATGCATAAATGCGCCAACCGCACCCTCAGGCGTACGATAGGTTGGAATAGTGTGGTTAGAGCAAACACGCCTCGCAGCATAAGCCGCATCTTCACCCATAAAGTTGGTCATTACATAAGGGCGTGCCATCTTTGGTATTTTTTGTAAGGTTTGCACTATCATATCGGCGTAGTCTTCACTTGGTGCAAGTGCCGAAGGGGTATGAATAATAAGTAAGTTTTTAACTTCTTCGGCGCGAAGTAAAATTTCTAATGCTTGCTTGTAACGCGCCGGAGCAGAGTCGCCAAAAATATCGACAGGGTTAGATGTAGTATCCGACTGCGGAATAACTTTATTGAGTGCGGATCGTGTTTGCTCACTAAGCTGGGTAAGTTTGCCCGAATTTAAAATAAGCTCATCGACCGCCATAACCCCCGGGCCGCCGCCGTTGGTTAAAATGGTTAACTGCTCAACTTTTAGTAACTTAGGGTGGATGGCAAGTGTTTGCGTGGCTGCAAAAAGTTCGCGCAGATCACTAACTCGCAGCATACCGGCGCGTTGAAAAAGCGCATCGTACACTGCATCTGAACTTTGCTTGCCACCGGTATGAATTTCAGCAGCCAGTGCGCCTGCTCCGGTTTTTCCCGTTTTAATGGCAATAACTGGCTTACTAAAAGCCGCTGCCCGTGCTGCCGATATAAACCCGCGAATATCCTCAATATTATCTATGTAGAGCAAAATCGCTTTGGTTTTAGCATCGCGGCCTAAAAAATCGAGCAGCTCGTCAAAATCGATATCTAGGCAATCACCGACCGAAACAAAATACGAAAAGCCAATTTCTTTATTTTTAGCCCAATCTAAAATAGTGGAACACACCGCTGCGGATTGCGATATAAATGCCAGTTTCCCTGGTGCTGCAACTGTGTGAGAAAAGCTGGCATTAAGGCCAATATGCGGAATGAGCAGCCCTAAACAGTTAGGCCCAAGCAAAGTAACGTGATGGGCATTTGCAGCGCGCTTTAAGGCTGTTTTTTGGCTCAATGAGAGCCCATCAGCAATCACAATTGCACTTTTACAGCCAAGTTCACCTAGCTGCTCGATAATGCTCAGTAAGGTATTTTTATTTGTACAAATAACGGCTAAGTCGGGCACTTTGGGCAGCGCGGCAATATCAGGGTAGGCAAGCACACCGTGTACCGCACTATGGGTAGGGGTTACGGGCATAATTGGCCCTTTAAACCCACCTTGCAATAAATTGCGCATAACGACAAACCCCGCGCGTGTGGGGGTATTCGAGGCGCCAATAACGGCTACCGAGGCCGGATTAAAAAATTGGCTGATGCGCTTTAAGCTCATGGCATATCCTTGGCTGATTATATTTTGCGTTATTTATAGTCTCAATGTACCCTGTTTGCTGTGTTATTTCGAGCGCATAGATACTTATTATTGATATCAATCAAGGAGTTTTTTGTGAATAAAACACCCGGTTTTTACACCGTTATAGCCGCAATTTGCCTAAGTATAGGCTTAATTTTATTAGGCTTTATTATTAAAAGTGCCGCAGTAGATGTAAAAAGCATGGAGCGTAGTGTGCAGGTTAAAGGGTTAGCAGAGCGTGAAGTTAGTGCCGATACGGTAATTTGGCCGCTACAATACAGTGATGCAGACAACGACTTAGAAAAACTGGTTAGTCGGGTTGAGCAAAAAAACGATGCTGTTATTGCATTTTTAAAGCTACATGGCTTTGATGATGACGAAATAAGTACGGGTAGCCAGTCGATAATTGATAAGCAAGCCCGTGAATACGCTAACGATAATCAAAAGTTTCGTTACTTGGTACGCGCTAATATTATTGTGTATTCGAACGCGCCCGACAAAGTACAAAATGCACTGAGTAAAGTGAGTCAATTAGCTAAACAGGGCATTGCCATTGTGCAAAATAGTTACGAAACCAAAGTTGAGTATTTATTTACCGGTCTTAACGATATAAAACCAGCCATGGTGCAAGAGGCTACAGAAAAAGCCCGTGAAGTTGCCAACAAATTTGCTAAAGATTCGAACTCAACGCTGGGTAAAATAAAATCCGCTCGCCAAGGGCAATTTAGCATTAGCAATCGCGATTCAAACACGCCACATATCAAAAAGGTGAGGGTGGTCACCAGTGTTGAATATTACTTAAGTGACTAAATTGCTCTAACTAAGTGGGCAATTTGCGCGGTTGAGCGCTGTAGGTAAGCAGCGCTAAGTAAAATGCTGGTTTCGTTTATATCAGCGCCTTTTAATATATTTGCCAGTTGCTGTTTAGCGGTTGGATTTTGTTTTTGCTCTATTTCCATAAGCGCTAATAATGCTGAAAATTCATGCTTTATTGGTGTGCTAGGTTTATCAGCATAGGCGATATAACAGGCAACAGGGGTGAGGCCACGAGCATTTGTTTGTGCAAGGGCTTTAACTAAATTATCGTTAGATTCAAATAGCATTAATGAGCGCACATAGTTAAACGCCAGCTTTTGAGCATTGGCGTGTTTAAATACATTGTGCAGCACATTATTTCCTTGGCTGTCTTGTGCTAAAAAGCCGTTATTTTCTTTTAATGCAGGTGTAAAAAACGTTAAAGCATCAGTCGTTGTTAATTGGTTTATAAAAGGTGCTGGTGGGGTGTTGGTTGTTAAAATACGTGTTGCCACATTTTGCATAAAGTCGTATTTAATACTCATCCGCAAAGCACTTTCGTAAAGGTGGTTTAGCTGTAATGTTTGCTGAGCAGGGCTTAACTGTTTAAAGTCGTTATCGAGCTCGTCTAGCTGATGCTTAGCAATGCGCGCATTAAGTAATTGTATGCTTAAATCCATTCTTAACCCTACCTCTGAGCGTTTTTATTACTATAAAACAAAAAAGGCCGCATCAGCGACCTTTTTCTATTTATAACCAAGTATTAAGCTTTTTTACTTGCTACCCACTCGTTTACAAAGTTCTCTAGTACGTTAAGTGGTACAGGGCCATTTTTAAGTATAACGTCGTGGAACTGACGAATATCAAACTTATCGCCTAGTTGCTTTTTAGCCTCTTCACGCAGCTCTAAAATTTTAAGCATACCCACTTTATAAGCTGTCGCTTGCGATGGCATTACAATGTGACGCTCAACCATTTTAACACCGTCAGATGTGGCGTTAGGCGTATTATTTACGTAGTAATCAATACCTTCTCGGCGAGTCCATTTCATTGCGTGAATACCGGTATCAACGACTAAGCGACACGCACGCCATAATTCCATAGAAAGGCGACCAAAGTCTGAGTATGGGTCTGAGTAAAGGCCCATTTCTTTAGGAATGTACTCTGAGTATAAGCCCCAACCTTCAATGTAAGCGGTGTAGCCACCAAACTTACGAAACTTAGGTACACCTTCAAGCTCTTGTGAAATAGCAATTTGCATGTGGTGACCCGGAATACCCTCATGGTACGCTAATGCTTCCATTTGGTACGTTGGCATTGCTTCCATGTCGTAAAGGTTTGCGTAGTAAATACCAGGGCGTGAGCCATCTGGCGCAGGTTGTTGGTAAAATGCTTTACCTGCTGCTTTTTCGCGGAATGCTTCAACGGCTTTAACTTTAAGATCAGCCTTTGGCTTAACAATAAATAACTCATCTAGACGAGTTTTCATGGTGTTGATTAAGCCAGTGGCTTCATCTAAATAACGCTGTTTACCTTGCTCGTCATTGGCATAATAAAATTGTTTATCCGTTTTCATAAACTGCATAAACGCTTTTAAATCACCTTTAAAGCCTACTTTGTCTTTAATTTCACGCATTTCATCATGAATACGTTTTACTTCAGCAAGGCCAATGGCATGAATTTCTTTAGCGGTTAAGTCAGTTGTTGTGGTGCGCTTAAGTGCGTTATTGTAAAACGCTTCGCCGTCAGGCAGTTTCCATGCGCCATCGCGGTTATCTGCACGTTTTTCTAACTGTGCTAAGTAATTAATTAACTTAGAGTAAGAAGGCTTAACGGCTGATTTTAATGCATCAGTTGCCTCGCTAATTAAGGCATCTTTTTCATTTTGGCTAATTTCAAGAGCGCTTACTTTACGTTTAAAGTCGGCTAATAGGGTTGAGTCTTCACCTTTATCAAACGGCGCACCATGAATGATGTTTTTGCTCGAATCTATAACATGTGGGAACACAAATTTAGGCGCGATAATGCCTTTATCAGCACGGGTTTCTAAATCAGTAATTAGCTGATCAAATACAGTAGGTACACCGTTTAAACGCGCAATATAATCTTTAGCTTCTTTAACATTACTAATTGAATGTTGGTTTATTAAAAACGCAGGCACCATAGAGTGCGTACCAAACATTTGGTTAACCGGGTAGTTATGGTAACGCCATTTAAAATCAGCAATCGAGCTTTCTAGGTCTTGTTTTTTTAAGTCATAACTTACTTTAGTGGCATCATCAAGCAGGTCGCGGTTGATAGCATTTAAAGTAACTAAGTCTTCTTTTGCTTGCGCAAGGTCTTTTAGTTTTTGCTCTTCGCTACCGTCATCCCATTTATCGTAATCTTTTTTAATACCCATGTAAGTTTGATAAACCGGGCTGTTCATTACATCGCGGTTAAAGGTATCTTCAAAAAACGCATTCGCTTTGTCGATTTCGCTTTGCACAGGTTGCGCTTGAACTGCAGGCGCCGGCGTTGTTTGTTGTGGTGCCTGCTGGCAGCCGGCTAAAATAGCAACGCTCACGGCTGCTGCAATAAAGGTAAGTTTACGCATTGTTTTCCCTTTGTTGTTAGAAACCCATTAGGGTGTATTATATTTATTTGCTTGTATTTTATGTTTATCGCGCGTGGTTAAAACCACTACACGAACAATTCTAGCAGGTCATTTAAAAAACGATGCCCTTTAAGGCTTACTTGCCAATGGCCGTTTTCTTGTATTAACAAACCTGCATTTATTGCTTTAGTTAACGCTGCTTGTTGGCTTTGCAATGGCTGATTAGTCAGCGCACTGTAATCATCAATAGGGCAAGGCTCGACTAAGCGAAAGCGATTCATAAAAAATTCAAAGGCTAAATCGTCTTGCTCTACTTGCCAGCTTTTATACAAGTACGGCTTAAGCATATCCATGTAACCACGCGGATGCTTAATTTTTTCTGTACGGGTAATAATGCCGGTTTTTGCATCAGTCACCTTACCATGAGCGCCACAGCCAATACCGAGATAATCGCCAAAACGCCAATAATTCAAGTTATGTTGGCATTGAAAGCCTGGCTTTGCATAGCCCGATATTTCGTATTGTATGTAACCGGCTTGAGCAAGTAGTGCTTGACCTTGCTCTTGAATATCCCATAGGGTTTCATCTTGTGGCAAAGTTGGCGGCTTGGATGCAAATTGTGTATTAGGCTCAATAGTGAGCTGATACCAGGAAATATGTGGCGGGTTTAAAGCAATTATTTTTTTTAAATCGCTCAGCGCATCGTCAAGGCTTTGCCCCGGTAAGCCATGCATTAAATCAAGGTTAAAGCTATTTAACCCGGCTTGCTTAGCTTGCTCTGCAGCGTAGTGCGCTTCATCGGCACCATGAATACGGCCAAGTGCTTTTAACTTGTCGTTTTGCATGCTTTGCACGCCAATAGAAATACGGTTAATACCCGCTTTGACGTACTCTTTAAAGCGCCCGGTTTCTACGGTACCAGGATTTGCCTCAAGGGTTATTTCGCAGTTGTCGCTTAGGCCAATTAGGTTATCGACTTCGCTTAATAAGCGGGTATATGCATCGCCAGTTAATAAGCTTGGTGTACCGCCGCCAATAAAAATACTGTGAATTTTACGCCCTTGCGCCAAGTGCAAATCGGCTTTTAAGTCGTCAATTAAATGCTGAACATATTCAGCTTCAGGAATGTCGCCTTTTTGCCCATGGCTATTAAAATCGCAATAGGGGCATTTTTGCACGCACCAAGGTACGTGCACATATAAGCTCAGTGGTGGAAGGTTCACAGGCCGCCTTTGCTTTGTAGCTCTAGTAATAACTTTTTAAGTGCTTGGCCGCGATGACTCACCGCATTTTTTTGCTCTTTGGTGAGCTCGGCACTGGTACAGTTTTGCTCTGCTACAAAAAATACTGGGTCATAACCAAAGCCGCCTTCGCCATTTTGGGTTTGTGTAATTTCGCCTTCCCAGCTTGCGCTGCAAATAAGTGGGGTAGGGTCATCGGCGTGGCGCATTAATACCAGCACACACCAAAAGCGGGCTTTACGATTTGGGTTATCGGCTAATTCATTAAGTAGTTTATCTATGTTGTCTTGATCGCTGGCGCTTTCACCGGCAAAACGAGCTGAGTACACGCCCGGCGCACCATTTAAGCCATCTACCTCTAAGCCTGAGTCATCTGCAATGGCTGGCATGCCGGTAATTTTAGCAGCATGGCGGGCTTTAATTATCGCGTTCTCTACAAAGGTGGTGCCGGTTTCGGCTACTTCGCCTACGTTAAAATCGCTTTGCGGAAGCACATTTATATTAAGCGGGCTAAGCATATTGGCCAGCTCGTTAACTTTGCCAGGGTTGCCTGTGGCAAGCACTAATGTTTTGGTCATGTTTTTAATCTACGTAAAATTTTTGCTGAAACGTGAGTTTTTGAGACTGACTACCTTGCTGGATGTTTATCTCAAAACGTAAAATCTCTTCGTTGGTGTAGTCTACTTGCGCAAGGTAATAAATTGATTCACCTTCTTTTACTTCTTTAAAAGTAAGGGCTTGCTTATTGCCGAGTAGGTTTTTTGCGGTGCCGCTGAGCTGAGCGGTTTGCGCGGTTTTATCGCTATTGTTTTTCAGTACTGAAATATTAACAATGCCTTTATAACCACTACGCTCAAGGCCATATGTTTTAGCTATTTGCGGCTGAATAAAGGTAGATGGAAAAGCAATGTAATGCACTTGCCAAGGGCCCAGCTCTTTGTACTGTGCGCCTTGCATGTCTTCACTGTGGGCATTAAAAGCAAAGGCTAAAAAACTAATAAAGCAAAACTTAATTAAACGGTTCATTATGATGTCCTATATAAAAAAGAGGCCAAAGGGCCTCTTTTGCTTATAACAAAAAATTTAGGCTAAAAAGTCCATTAGCAGCATTTGTAAAAACTGAATACCAATAATTAGTACAAGCACCGATAAATCTAAGCCACCCATTGGTGGAATAATTTTACGAAGTGGCTTGAGCATTGGCTCAGTAAGCTGATGGAAAACCGCTTCTATTGGGTTATAACCTTGACTTACCCAGCTTAAAATAGCGCGAATAATCAATACCCAAAATACAAGGTTTAAGCCTTCTTTAAGTACGGTAATAAGTGCTTGTATAAACACAGGTTGCGCAGCCCATGCGCCGTATATCACCAACATTAAAGTACTAATTTTGGCAACGGCTACAATAAATGCCAGCAATAGAGAGGCTAAATCCAGCCCACCTAGTCCAGGTATAATTTTACGTAACGGGTTAACTGCAAACGAGGTTGCTTTAACCACAAATTGGCTCATTGGGTTGTAAAAGTCGGCTTTTGCCCACTGTAGCCAAAAACGCAGTAGCACCACCATTAAAAACAAATCAAACAGGGTACTGATCAAAAATTGCATGGCATTCATAGTGTAACCTTCAATAAAAAGTAATTTTAAAGTTCTTTTTCCATTTGCATTGCACGCGCAATACACGCATCCATTGCATCGCTAACTGTTTGCACTAGGCCTTCGCCTTTTAAATGCTCAACCGCAGCATGGGTGGTGCCGCCTTTAGAAGTTACATTAGCGCGTAATTGCGAAATGCTTATCTCTGGTTGGCTCAATGCCATTTCGGCTGCACCCAGCGCAGTTTGCTGCACTAAGCGGCGCGCATCTTCATCGTTAAAGCCAAGTGCTTTCGCTTTTTCTTCAATGGCTTCCATAAATAAGAAAAAGTAAGCGGGCGATGAACCTGTCACAGCAATGACATCGTTAATTTGCGACTCTTGCTCTACCCAAACAACAATACCTGTGCACTCAAATACTTGTTGTACAAAGTCGTGCTCTTCGGCTGTTTCATCTGCGCCAAATAAACCCGATACACCACGCCCTAGTAGCGATGGCGTGTTTGGCATACAACGAACCATTTTAACGTTTTGGCCAAGCATTTCGCGTAAACGCTTAACGGTTAAGCCAGCCGCTACCGAAATAAACAGTTTATCACTAAAGTCGATCCCCGATTCTTGGAACGATTTACATAAATCGCCCATCATTTGTGGTTTAACAGACAATACAATGACATCAGCATCGCGTAAGGCTTCGTTATTGTCGCTGGTGGTTTTCACCTTGAAATCGTCTGCTACCTTGGCAAGCTTTTCTTGGTTGCGGTTTGTAGCAATGATGTTGTTTGCATTAAAACCGTTTTTTACCATGCCACCAATAATGGCGTAGCTCATGTTACCTGTGCCTATAAATGCGATTGTTTTATCTGACATATGTCTGTTATCACCTTTTAAGTTCGAGTTCCAAAAATATCTGTGCCGATCCTCACCATGGTTGAACCTGCGCTAATGGCGGCTTCAACATCATTGCTCATCCCCATCGACAACGTATCTATATGAGGATATTGGGCCTTTAGTTTATCAAAGCAAGTTTGTAATTGCTCAAAAGATTGACTTTGCTCACTCGGATCGTCGCTTTTAGCCGGAATAGCCATTAAACCACGCAAAGTGAGTTGCTCACATTGATCAATAAACTCAGCTAGTTCGGGTATTTGCTCTACGCTGCAGCCCGATTTAGCCTCCTCGGCGCTTATATTTACTTGAATAAGCACATTTAAAGGCGCTAGGTTTTCTGGACGTTGACTGTTTAAACGCTTAGCTATTTTTATTCTATCTACGCTTTGTACCCAATCAAAATGTGCAGCAACAAGGGCGCTTTTATTTGATTGAATAGGGCCAATGAAATGCCAAATGATGTCGCTAAATGTGTGTAGTTGAGCTATTTTATCTACAGCCTCTTGAACATAAGACTCACCAAATTGGCGCTGGCCATGCTCGTAGGCAGCAATAATATCGTCGCTTGGTTTTGTCTTTGATACTGCTAGCAGCGTAATAGCGTCGCTACTACGTTTAGCATTTTTAGCCGCGTTGGCAATTCTAGCGTAGGCGGATGTGAGTCGTTCTGCTATTGTAACCATATATTTATCAGTTAGTTGTGGAGTCATAAATGGATATTACCGAATTATTAGCGTTTAGTGTGCAACACAAAGCATCTGATTTACACTTATCGTCAGGTGTTTCACCTATGATACGCGTAGATGGTGATGTTCGCCGCATTAATATACCTGCACTTGCAGACAAAGATGTAAACAGCCTTGTTTACGACATTATGAACGATAATCAGCGCAAGGACTACGAACAAAATCTAGAAGTGGATTTTTCGTTTGAAGTGCCTAACCTTGCTCGGTTTCGTGTTAACGCATTTAACTCAAACCGCGGCCCTGCAGCGGTGTTTCGTACCATCCCTAGCGATGTACTGACGCTTGAAGATTTAGGTGCGCCAGATATTTTTAAAACAATATCAGATAACCCGCGTGGTTTAGTATTGGTTACCGGCCCAACTGGTTCGGGTAAATCAACAACGCTTGCGGCTATGGTCGATTATATAAATCAAACAAAACATCACCATATCCTCACCATTGAAGATCCTATCGAATTTGTACACGATAATAAACTCAGTCTTATTAACCAACGTGAAGTGCACCGAGATACGCACAGCTTCTCTAATGCACTGCGCAGCGCGCTGCGTGAAGACCCGGATGTAATACTTGTTGGTGAGCTACGTGACTTAGAAACTATTCGCCTTGCGATGACCGCCGCTGAAACTGGCCACTTAGTGTTTGGTACGCTACATACCACCTCAGCACCAAAAACGATTGACCGTATTATTGATGTATTCCCAGGTGAAGAAAAAGATATGGTGCGCTCAATGCTTTCTGAGTCACTGCGTGCCGTTATTTCGCAAACACTACTTAAAAAAATTGGCGGTGGACGCGTGGCCGCGCACGAAATTATGATTGGTGTACCGGCTATTCGTAACTTAATTCGTGAAGATAAAATTGCACAAATGTATTCGTCTATTCAAACGGGTGCATCACACGGTATGCAAACCATGGATCAATGTTTAAATAATTTAGTTAATCACGGTATTGTGACAACCGCAGCCGCAAAAGAAAAAGCCCAAGATAAAACCCAGTTTGGTGGCTAAGGACATATTATGAATTTATCTTTAAATCACTTTTTACACATAATGATTGATAAAAAAGGCTCGGATTTATTTGTCTCTAGTCAATTACCAGTCAGTGCAAAAATTAATGGTGAGCTTATCGCTCTTAGCGACGATAAGTTAAGTGACGAGCAATCGCTTGCGCTTGTAGAATCAGCGATGAGCGATAAACAAAAAAACGAATTTCATACCACTAAAGAGTGTAACTTTGCGATAGCCACAGACGAAGGGCGTTTTCGTATATCGGCTTTTTGGCAGCGCGATAGAGCGGGTATGGTTATTCGCCGCATTGTAACGCAAATACCTGATATAAGTGATTTAGGGCTGCCCTCTACACTTACTGATGTGATTATGTCAAAGCGCGGGCTAGTGCTGTTTGTTGGTGGTACTGGCACGGGTAAATCAACTTCACTGGCTGCCTTAATTGGCTACAGAAATCGTCATCAGCGTGGCCATATACTCACCATTGAAGATCCGATTGAGTTTGTACACGAGCACCGTAAAAGTATTATTACTCAGCGCGAAGTAGGGCTTGATACCGACAGCTTTGAGTCGGCACTTAAAAGCTCTTTACGCCAAGCTCCCGATGTTATTTTAATTGGTGAAATACGCTCGCAAGAAACCATGGAATACGCTCTGAGCTTTGCCGAAACGGGTCACTTATGTGTGGCTACATTGCATGCTAATAATGCCAACCAAGCCATTGACCGTATTATGCACTTAGTGCCTAAAGAAAAACACGACAAGCTTAAGTACGACTTAGCGCTAAATTTACGCGCCATTGTTGCACAGCAACTTATTCCCACTTCTGATGGGGAAGGGCGTGTAGCCGCGATTGAAATATTATTAAACTCACCCATGGTGGCAGAGCTAATTAAAAATGGGGATATTGGTGGCATAAAAGAGGCCATGTCTAAGTCTAAAGAAATGGGTATGCAAACCTTTGACCAAGCCTTATTTGAGCTATACAAACAGCAGCGTATTAATTACGCCGATGCACTACATCATGCTGACTCGCCAAACGATTTACGCTTAATGATAAAGCTGCGCAATAATGAGCAACAAGGTGCAGGATTTTTACAAGGTGTAACCATTGATGGACTAGATGATAAAAACAGCAATTAACACTGTATTTTATCCATAAAAAAAGCGCCGCTGGGCGCTTTTTTTATGGATAAAATTACTTATAACGTTTTATACCACTGCGGTGTTTTTCGACCTTTAAAATAGATTACGTAATTAAAGGAGGCGGTATTACTTATTCACCATAACTGGCTTCAAAAAAACTCTCTAAAATAATCACTGCCGACATATTATCGACATTTCCTTTCCCTAAATTTTTATAGCCACCGTGCTCAAATAAACGCGCTTTTGCATCGGCGGTTGTGAGTCGCTCATCTTGTGTTTGCACCGGTATGCCGTAATGATTGTGCAAGCGGTTAGCAAACTTTTTAGCCTTAAAGGTTACCTCTTGCGAAGTACCATCCATATTAAGGGGTAACCCGACGACCATTAAGTCGGGTTGCCACTCTTTAACTTGAACCGCAATATGATCCCAATTAGGAATACCATCTTGGGCTTTTACCGCTTTTAAGCTAGACGCACTGCCTGTGAGCTCTTGTCCTATGGCAATACCAATGCTTTTGGTGCCAAAGTCAAAGCCCATTACGGTGCGCTGGCCTTGCGGCTTAAGGTTTTTTTTCGTCATTATCGTTCTTTAAGCGTGTCCAGCTTCGCTGCAAAGTTGGCTAACATCAAAGCCTAGCATTGAAACTGCTTTTTCCCAGCGTTTTTCTACCGGCGTATCAAAAATGATCTTCGGATCGGCTTTAATGATCAACCAACTGTTATCTAAAAGCTCTTTCTCAAGTTGTCCTTGCTCCCAGCCCGAATAACCAAGCGTAATAATAAATTGCTCAGGTGCGTGGGCGGTGGTCAGGTTGGCAAGTACGTCTTTTGATGTGGTGATCATTATATCACTGCTAAGCTTTTGGCTTGCAGAGTAGCCTGGCTGAGGTGAATGAAGTACAAAACCTCGGTCGGTTTTAACCGGACCACCTGCAAACACAGAGACTTGCGCGGCTTGTTGGGTTTTGTCGTTGTCTATTTCTATTTTATCTAAAAGCTCACCAACGGTCACATCAATAGGCTGGTTGATCACCAATCCCATAGCCCCATCTTCATTGTGCTCACAAATATAGGTAACGGCACGTTTAAAAAAAGGGTCTTGCATCGACGGCATAGCGATTAAAAAATGATTTTCTAATGATTGCATAGATTTCACCCTTTTAGTTTATGAATACTTATTGAACTTTGAGTATGGCATAGATATATACGTAGCGTATAAAAAGTCCATTAATTGTATGAAATACTTAAATTAATGGACTTTTAAATGGTGTTTATTCAGCGAGCTTACGCTCAATTGCGTCAAACAAAATACCGGTAATAGATATATCGTAAGCGGCTTCAATTTCACGTACGCAGGTTGGTGCTGTTACGTTAATTTCGGTGAGCTTGTCGCCAATAATATCTAACCCTACAAACACTAACCCTTTTTCTTTAAGCGTAGGGGCAACTGCTTGAGCTATTTTAAGGTCTGACTCGCTAAGGGGGCGGGCTTCACCACGGCCGCCCGCAGCTAAGTTACCGCGGGTTTCACCATTTTGTGGAATACGCGCTAAACAATACGGAATAACTTCACCATCAACAACCAATACGCGTTTATCGCCTTGTTTGATCTCTGGAATGTAATTTTGCACCATGGCAAAGCGACTACCATGCTCAGTTAAGGTTTCGCAAATAACGCCAATGTTTGCATCATCTTCTTTAATACGAAAAATAGATGCGCCGCCCATGCCATCGAGTGGTTTTAAAATAATGTCTTTATGCTCAGCTAAAAACGCGCGTATTTGAGCTTGGCTGCGTGTTACTAGCGTATCTGGCGTATGCTCGCTAAACCACGCTGTAAATAGCTTTTCGTTAGCATCGCGCAGGCTTTGTGGTTTATTAATAATTAACGTACCTTCTTGCTCTGCACGCTCTAAGATATAAGTTGCGTAGATGTACTCCGTATCGAACGGTGGGTCTTTTCGCATTAAAATAACGTCTAGGTCGGCAAGCGCGATTGTGGTTTTTTCTTCAAGTTCGTACCACTTTTCGGTGTTGTTAAATACCTGCGCTTTTGCTGCGGTTGCATACGATTTACCTTGGCGAAGTGATAAGTCATCCATCTCCATGTAGTAAATTTCGTAGCCACGTTTTTGCGCTTGCATCATCATTGCAAAACCGGTGTCTTTTTTGATGTTAAATCCACTAATAGGATCAGAAATAATACCTAACTTTATCGCCATGCGCTGTGCCTTAATCTAATTATAATGACTACTAGAGTGTTAATAGTTTTAATATGAGGGTGCTATTGAGCTATTTCAATTAGCTAAATCGCCAAATTGTAATTGTAATGCACTTAAGACCGTTAAAGCGGCCGTTTCTGTTCGTAAAACGCGTGGCCCTAAGCGAATATCAACAAAGTGCTGATCTTTAGTTTGCAGCATTTCTTCATCGGTAAAGCCGCCTTCAGGGCCTACTAAAAAGCGTACACCGGTGCTTGGAACGGTTATTGTTTTAATGCTGTGCTCGGCACGAGGGTGCAAAGTGAGCTTAATGGCGTCTGTTTGTTGTTCAAGCCATTGCTTTAAATCAACCGGTGTGTGAACAACTGGCACAAAGTTACGCCCCGATTGTTCGGCGGCTGAAATTGCAATTTTTTGCCATTGTTGGTGTTTTTTTTCTAACCGGTCGCCACTGAGTTTAACGCCACAGCGCTGACTAAAAATAGGCGTGATTTCGCTAATGCCAAGTTCAACAGATTTTTGGATGGTAAAGTCCATTTTGTCGCCACGTGATACGCATTGCCCTAAATGAATTTTAAGCGGCGATTCGACATCATGCTCATCAAAACGTTGTGGCATAACAACAACTGATTTTTTAGTTACCTCAATAATTTCACTGAAGTATTCACCGCCTTCGCCATTAAAAATAGACACATGTTCGCCTACTTTCATGCGCAATACGCGGCCAATATGGCCCGCTGCATCGTCGTTTAAAGAAACCGGGGTGTTTAAGGCAATACTCGATGCCTGATAAATATGAGGTACTCGCATGGGGGTCACTTATTTTATAGCGTAAAGGTGTATAGCGCTATGGTAAGTAAGCAGGGCGTTGTACGCAATTATTTATTTTTGTTTAAGTGCCTTGGCAAGTGCGATTAAATCTTTAGGTGTTTCGGCAATATCGGTATCGCACGATAAGTGATTTTTAAAGCCTTCGTCAGTAATACGATTAAATGTATAGCCGTTGTCGTCAAAGCTAACTACGTAGCGTTTTTCATGCAGGGAGTTATATATAAAACGTTGTTTGTCGTCGGCAAGTAGATAGTCGGTGTTATTAAATAACACGCCCTGAATATCGTGGTGCTCGTGCAGGTAAGTGGCCAGTTCAGATACGCTAATTTCGTTTTCTAGGTCGCAATAGCAATAGTCTTTAATGAGTTCGTCAAACATCATTTTTACCAGCTTACGGGTGTTACTGCCTGCAACTATTAAGGTGCTGGGTGTATTGGGTGCCGCGTGCTTAAAATAATACTCGGCAAATGTACGACTAAATTCGTTATCTATATCAATTAACAAATAGTTAGTTACTTCAAATGACATAGGGCCCCGTTGCTTTATGCAAATGTGTTATGCCAGTTAACTAAATACGGGGCGCTTGGCGACTTATTTAATAGCGTGGCGTTAAAGTGAAAACATGCTAATAAGTAAATAGCCTATAGCACAAAAAACAGCAAACTCAATGCATGCTATGCCTATATTGTCCTGATGGTCGACCTCTAAAGCGGCATCAATATTGGGTAATGAAATTGCTTTTATTACAAAACTTAAACAATATAATAACACCCACATTACACCGCAATGCATTACCAGTGTAAATATATTTTCGACCATTTTTCCATTTTGAAAGGCCGCACTAGATAATCCTGCATACACGGCTAGGGCTAAACCTATTGATTTTCCTGCGTATCTAATGCCAATAGAGGTGTTTTCTAGGTTAAAGTTACTTTGCAGTGAGGCACCTTGGTTTGCTTTAGCGAAGCGGTATTCACGGATTTTGCTATCTAGCGCAAACATCCCTTGTAGCGTAAAAAAGCTAACAAAAGCAATAAGTAAGTTACTAAACCCTTGTGCATGAGTCCAGGTATACAAGCCAAGTGCAATAATACAGTTGGCTAATAACATACCTGAATCAACCAATGCAGCGCATACATTTTGCTTTAATATAGCAGCTTCTTCATTAAATCTGTGTAATATCCATTTTCTATGAATTAAATGTCCGACTTTTATAAATGTAAATAATAGAACAATTAAAATAACCACTTTTAATGGATTATGTTGTGCCGTGCTCATACTTATTTCATCAAATAAAAACGCCATAGTGGCAATAACCACGGTAATTTCTGAGGCGAAACTAATCCCCATTGCAAAATTATCATGCTGCGCTAGTTCATCTTTAAGTGCCTGTTTTGCTTTTATTTGAGCGACAATTCTAAGACTAAAAATAGTAATGCATATAACCGCAAAACTAATGGCAATCGCAACTAAACTAGTGTTAGATAATGATAAATATGACATGCTGATCCTAAGTAGAGATAACCTTTCTTGGTTTTAGTTATTCTAGTATGGTTAGCGCATATATAAAAGAGAGGATTGATGAGTAACAAAATGCAACTTCCTATTCAATTACAAAAACTTGGCTCAACACGCTTTGCACAGCTGTATCCGCAGCAACCTATACAAGAAGAAGTTGTAAAATTATGTGCTTTGAGCGACTTTGCTTTTCGCAGTTTAGAGTCGCAACCTCAATTAAAAGACTGGTTAATAAACCCAGATGAGCAATTTAGCCGAGACGTGCCCGCGCCATTCGACGGCCTTGACTTGCAGCAAGTAGATGAAAACCAGTGCAATAAGATTTTAAGACAGTACCGAGAAAAATACTGGTTAAAAGTAGCGTACCTCGATTTGTGTTGCGATAACCCAATCAGTGACAGTATAAAATACATAAGCCTATTAGCTGATATGCTAATTAATAGCGCAAATAGATGGGCCCATGCGCAAACGGCAAAAACAGCAGGGGAGCCATTAGATGAGCAAGGTAACTCTTTGCCTTTAATGGTTTTAGGCATGGGTAAATTGGGCGGCCACGAGCTTAATTATTCATCAGATATAGATTTGATTTTTGCTTATCCGCGCAATGTACCGACCCAAGGTGGGCGCAAACGTATTGAAGCCCAAGTGTTTTACACTAAAGTAGCGCAAAAACTGATTAATGCACTTAATCAAGTAACCGGTGATGGCCAAGTATTTAGGGTTGATATGCGCTTGCGCCCATTTGGTGAAAGTGGGCCTTTAGTGATGAGCTTTCACGCCATAGAAGATTACTACCAAGAGCAAGGCCGCGATTGGGAACGTTACGCCATGTTAAAAGGGCGGCTAATTGGCACACCCAATCAATATTGGGATGAATTTATACAGCTTTTAAAACCCTTTGTTTATCGTCGATATATTGATTTTTCGGTGATTGAATCGCTCAGAAAAATGAAGCTTATGATAGCCCAAGAGGTCCGCCGAAAACGCCTGACCAACAATATAAAACTAGGTGCTGGTGGCATTCGCGAGGTTGAATTTATTGTACAAGCTTTGCAAATGGTCCGTGGTGGGCGAGAAGCTAACTTACAAACCCAATCGTTACTGTACGCCTTAGAGCAGTTAACGTTAAACCAAGCGATGGATGAGCAAGAAGCGAATGAGCTAAAGCGCAACTACTTACACTTACGTAAAGTAGAGCAATACTTGCAAATGTTTGACGATCAACAAACACAAACCCTGCCCGATGATGACCTCAATCAAGAGCGCTTAAATTACTTACTCGAGTCTGAAAGTTTTAACCATACCATGAGCGAGATTGAGCAGGTTATGGCCAAAATTCACGATGAATTTTTATTGGTGATAGGGGAGGAAACCGTTCCCCTTGATACCTGCGAAGGTGCGTTTATAAGTGCTTGGGATCATGGTGATGTTAGCTTTTTAAACGATATAAAAGAGCAATGGCAAGTGCCACTTCATGATTTTAAACAACGTTTGAGTAAGGTAAATATAGGTAATCGCGGGCGAGATATTCTCGACAAACTAATGCCTTTATTGCTCAAACAGCTCAGTGACTTTAATGCCAGTGGTGAGACATTTACCTTGGTATGCCAAATTTTAAATAAAATTGTATCGCGTACTGCTTACCTTGAATTGCTTTACGAAAACCAAGGTGCGCTAAAGCAGCTTGTTTTATTATGTTGCCATAGTAAATGGATAGGGGAGCATATTTCCCGTTATCCTATTTTGCTTGATGAGCTAATAGACCCTGCTGCCCTTTACAAACCTACGCCGTTGAGCGCCTATAAAGATGAAATACGGCAATATTTTTTACGTATAGAACACGACGACCTAGAGCTACAAATGGAAGCGCTTAGGCAATTTAAGCAAACACATCAATTACGTATCGCGGCTGCCGATGCAACCGGTGTGATTGATGTTATGAAAGTAAGCGATCACTTAACTGCTCTTGCCGAGGCTGTGGTAGACCAAGCAGTTAATATAGCGTGGTATAACACGGTTAAGCGCTTTGGCATGCCACCAAACACTGATGATGAACACAAAGGCTTTGCCGTTATTGCGTACGGTAAAACGGGCGGCTTTGAAGTAGGCTACGACTCCGACCTAGACCTTGTGTTTGTGCATAATCACGACGGTAATAGCAGTACCAATGGCGATAAATCGATTACCTCACGACAGTTTTATTTAAAACTTGCACAGCGCTTAATGCATTTATTTAATACCCGTACCGCCTCGGGCATATTGTATGAGCTTGATACACGCCTGCGCCCTGAAGGCGCCTCTGGTTTATTGGCTATTAACTTAGAGAGCTTTAATCATTATCAGCAAACGCAAGCATGGACTTGGGAGCACCAAGCGCTTGTGCGCGCCCGCGTTATATTAGGCCAAGATGAGCTAAGAGCGCGCTTTGCACAAATTCGTAAAGAGATATTATGTGCCCCACGGGATGTAGATACACTCAAACAGGATGTGCTTAAAATGCGCGAAAAAATGCGCACGCACTTAGCTAAAGGAAACTCTGAGCAATTTGATTTAAAACAAGATGTAGGCGCCATGACCGACATTGAATTTATAACTCAATACCTAGTGCTCAAAAACGCAAATCAGTTTAGCCAGCTAACGGTGTTTTCCGATAATGTAAGAATACTCACAGACGCTGCCGCGATTGGTTGTATCACTAAAACCCAAAAGCAGCAGTTAATCCAGGCGTATATTGATTATCGCTCACGTTATCACGTATTAAGCCTAAATCAGCAAGGTCGTTTGGTGTCGCGTAAGGAGTATCAAACCGATATAGAAAGTGTAACAACATGCTGGAATACAATATTTGAACTAGAAACATAAACACTAAAAACCCAAGCACAGGCTTGGGTTTTTATTATGTATGGGGTTGGTTTATTTACGCTGCTAAGTATTAAGCTTTAAACAATTGCTGCGCACAAATTCAGAGGGCAGCTCAGTGATCACCGCTGCGCGCTGTTTGTGGCAAAGGTAGGTATACACTTCGTATTCAAAGTCATCATTAATTGCGCGGCCAACTTGATAAAGCGCTGAGGTAAAACTGCTATCAACCCTAAAATGATCTTTTACAACGTAGTCTTTACTCAAATACCAATATAATTGAATACCTTCGCTTTTAGCGTATTGGTTAAGTACGTCTTTTAACGTTGAGCCGTTTTCAAAGCGTCTTGGTGCACTTGTTCCTGTCCAGCTAGCAGGCATCGGGTCAACGGCTCTGCCGCGCTCTGCTAAAACACGATCAAGTGTTTGCTCGGGCTTTTTAAGTTGTAGTACAAACTTATCGCGCTCCCTATCGGATTTAACTTGGTTACGGATAGACGAATAAAAGCGAGAAAGCCCCTCGGCAGCTGCGTTTTTACTCTCTTTTATGTCAAACAATGGACCCGTACCAACTAACACATAGGTAGCTAGTAAGATTAATGCAACTGCTAGTATTAAATGCTTAACCCAAAACCACATAACTCATGCTCATTTATTATCATTATTTATTTATACCATTACTTTTTATAAAAAGAAGGGGTATTTTTATCAGGGCGTGTTTTAAAACGGCGGTGCAGCCACATGTATTGCTCAGGCGCAGCGTTAATTGATTGCTCAACGCGCTGATTTACACGTGTTACATCTGCTTTATCATCGCCGCTTGGGAAATTTTCAAGCTCAGGTACTATTTCTAAATGGTATTTACCGTGCTCATCACGACGACTAATTAGGCTCATGGTTTCGCAGTGTTTACTTGCTGCAAAAAGTAATGTGCCTGTAGTTGTGGCTGTATCTGGTACTGCGTAAAAAGGCACAAATTCACAGCGGTTACGGCCGTAGTCTTGGTCGGGTAGGTAATAACACACCTTTTTATTTTTTAGTGACTTTAACAAGCCTTTTACGTCTTTTCGTCCAATTAAATACTCGTTAGAACGAAGACGGCCATTGGTTGTAAAGTATTCCATGAGTGCATTGTTGTGTGGGCGGTAAAACCCCAGCCCTTGGCATTTAGTGCCCATAACACGACTCGCCATTTCTAAATGTAAAATATGCGGCACCAATAGCAATACGCCTTTACCTTGAGCCTGCACGCGCTCAAAGTGCTCTAATCCTTTAATAGAGCCATACGCTTTTTTAACGCGCCACTGCGGCCACCACCAGGCCATGCCAGTTTCAACCATGGCAATTCCGGTGTTTTCCATGTTTTTTAGCACAAGCTGTTGTTGCTCGGCTTCGCTCATATCAGGAAAACACAGCTTTATATTAACCTCGGCAATATGGCGACGACGTTTCATAAATTTATGTACTAAGCGCCCCAATAACTTACCTAAGCTAAGCTGAATTTTTTGTGGCAACCACGAAATCAAATACAAAAAGAAAACGCCAATCCACGTTAGCCAATAACGAGGGCCTAAAAACGAGGCTTTAAAAGGAGATGAGGTGACCACAAAATACTCTCTAAAATAAAAACGCTAGTTTAACGCTTAGTGTTATAAAATACAAAAAGCCAGCAATGGCTGGCTTTAAACGTTACTTTTTAACTTATTAGGCTTTTTTTAAGCCTTGGTTAATACCCAGTAAATCGGCACTTGTTAGTGTACCTGCAGCTTGCTTTAAGCGAAGCGTAGATAACACGTAACGATAGCGTACATCAGCTAGGTTACGTTTTGCATCGTACAGGTTTTGCGTGCTTACAAGCACATCAACAATAGTACGCGTGCCTACTTCAAAACCAGCTTCTGTTGCTTTAAGCGCACTTTGCGCTGATACCACAGCTTGCTCTAGAGCTTTGTAAGTCGCGATGTCTGATACAACCTGGTTGTATGAGGTAATAACGGTACGCGTTACGGCGCGGTAATTTGTTTCGTAATCTTGGCTGGCTGAAACATAAAACGCACGGGCTTGTTTAGTTGCAGCTACGGTTGCGCCGCCTGTGTACAGAGGAACACTTAAATTAACGGCAACCGAGGTTGAGTCGGCGCGTGGTTGGTCGTTAAAGCTTAAACCATTTATATTTTGGTCAGTTAAAGAATCACCGTAGCTGGCATCAAGTGTTAGCTTTGGGTAGTGGCCAGCTTTAGCAAGCGTGATCTGATCCTTAGCAATATCAACCGTGACTTTAGCCACTTGTAAGCTGATATTATTGTTCTCAGCTACTTTTACAAAGTCAGTTGATTTTTTAACCGGTTTTACTGTTGAAAATGTTTCGGTGTTTAAAAAATCAAGTTTTGCGTGGTACTTACCGGTTATTTCACGCAGTTGCTCGCGTGCGGTTTCAACGGCATTACTGGCAATAATTTCTTGTGCTACTGAGTTATCGTATTGTGCTTGCGCTTCGTGAACATCTGTAATCGCTGTAAGGCCAACTGCGTAGCGCTGTTTTGTTTGCTCTAACTGGCGTTCAATGGCACGCTTTTCGGCTTGCACAAATTCAAGGTTATCAATGGCGCTTAATACGTTAAAATAGCCTTCAGCAACGCGCACAATTAAGTTTTGTTTTGCGTTATCGTATTGCGCATTGGCTTGCAGCGCTTGTTTTTCGGCAATATCAAGTGTATTCCATGCGCCTAAGTCGAATAAGGTTTGGCTTAAACTAACACCACGCGTGAATTGGTCGGTATCGCTGTTTATTTTAACTTGGTCAGCTAAATCACCAACGCTCTGAAAAGAGGTAGAATCGCTTTTTTCATAGCCCATGCTTACGCCAATTTGCGGCAATAATGCACTCATTGCTAAATCGCTCTCGTAAGATTGCGCATCTGCTTGGGCTTTTGCTTTTAAAACAGTGGGATCGTTAGCAGTAGCAATTTCAAAAACTTGCATTAAATCTTCAGCACTTGCTGTGGTTGTGCCTAATGCGCACGACAAACTAACGAGCGCTGCAAGGATGTTCTTTTTCATGTTAGGTTCAGTCCTTAGACAAATTTTGTACTAAAAGCATGGTAACGTGTTTTGCTAAATAACTAAAAAAGAAATTAGTAAAACTGTATGTTCAAATGTAACAGAATATATTAACAAACTTTAATCGTTTAAATAAGCGGGATGTATAATATGGCAGATAAAAGCTTGGTTCAATTTACACATAAAGATGTGAGCTTAAAAGCAGTTAAAAGTCTGTATAATGGCTTTTTTAAGGTGGATATGTATGAGTTTGAGCATAGCCTGTTTAATGGTGGTACATCGCAACTTATAAAGCGCGAAATACTAGAGCGGGGCGATGCCATTGCTGTTCTACCTTATGATGTAACTACGCAAAGTGTACTTTTAATAGAGCAAATACGTATTGGCGCTATTAACAGCAAACACTCGCCCTGGCTGCTAGAATGTATTGCCGGTATGACCGATGGCAGTACCGATTACGAAGGGGTGGTAAAAAAAGAAGCCTATGAAGAGGCTGGGCTTGAGCTTACTGATCTTGAATTTATGCTCTCATACCTTTCAAGTCCGGGCGGTACCACTGAGCGCTTACATTTATACCTAGCGCGGGCAGATTTAAGCCAAGTACAAAGTGGTGTATATGGCCTTGAAAGCGAAGGTGAAGACATTAAAACCCATATATTAAGCCTTGATGATGCGCTTTCGCGCCTCAATAACGGTGAAATAGATAACGCGGCAACAGTAATCTGTTTACAGTGGTTGGCGTTAAATCGTGAAAAAATAAGCAGTAAGTGGACATAATTTTAACTTTTTAATACGGCGGTACTTTGACAGCACTTTTAGCAACCCAACGATATATTCAGAGCCTCCCAAAGTACATGACGCTTTGCGAGCATAATTACGTACGTCTTTCAAAGCTATTACCTAAAGAGCGCAGCGCTAATAGTGTGCGTAAAGTTAAATTAGGTCATAGTGAATTTGCCATTATCATTGACGATAGTGCTAAGTACACACTGGATATTTCTATCAAACAGCTAACAGGGATGGTTAAAGGCGTTTCTCCTTTGTATTTAACAGTCAGGCTTTATCAAGATGCAAAAGTGGCTGAAATTATTCACCACGATTACCATCAACGGATAAAGCCATCTTATGGTTATCCAAATCCTAAAATGCACCAAAAAGATGAAAAGTATCAACTTAATGCATTTTTATATGACTGGTTAGTAGCCTGTGTAGAGCATGGCCGAGCAGTACTAAACTGGGATATAAACAATGGCTTGGTTTGATGAACATTATCACTTTAACCGCTCATCGCTGCGTGTTGCGCATATAACCGATAGCCATTTATTTGCCGACCCTAACGCTGAGTACTTTAACGTAAACACCGCCGCGCATTTTGCACAAGCATTAGCGCACATGGCCACGCAGTCATTAGATGCGGTTATATTTGGTGGTGATTTAACACAAGATCATAGTTTTGACTCTTATTTATTATTTGCCGAGCTTATTAATAACGCTGATTTGACCTGCCCAGTATTTTGGGTACCAGGCAATCATGATGAGATTGCCATGCTTAATCGTATCAGTGGTGGGCAAATAGTGTCGGCTAAACGCATTATCGCACAAGGATTTGAGCTGCTACTTATAAACTCAAAAGGCCCTACACCTGCAGGGTGGGTGTCTAGCGAGCACTTAAATGAAATCGCGGATTGTTTAGCAAGTTCGCAATCGCAGCATGTGGTGTTTTGTCATCACAACCCGCTTGCTATTAATGGCTATCTTGATAAACACATGCTTGAAAACGGCCCGCAGTTATTAAACGTGTTAGTTAATAGCGCTAATGTAGCGGCGTTGCTGCACGGTCATGTGCATAATCACTATACGCAAACTTTTAGAGAGCTGAGTATTTATGCAACGCCCGCCAGTTCGGTGCAATTTACAAAAAATTGCCCGCAATGGCAGCAAGAAAACCACGGCCCCGCTTATCGAATGTTGCATTTAACTACACAGGACAATGCTTTAACAGTTAAAACGGATGTTGTATGGTTAAACGCGTAATTTATATTCATGGCTTTAATAGTTCTGAAAAATCATATAAAGCTGTGCGCTTTGGCGAGCTTATGGCAAACTATGACGTTGACTATTGCGTACCGCGTTTAAATCACGAGCCCTTACAAGCTATTTTACAGCTTGAGCATTTATTAACGCCAGATACCGCGTTACTTGGGAGCTCACTAGGTGGGTTTTATGCCACCTACTTGTCGCAGCGTTATAACCTGCGAGCAGCATTAATAAACCCAGCAGTAGCACCGTTTAACTTATTAGCGCCGCTTATTGGCCACAATTATAATCCGTATCAAGATTATCATTATGAGTTAAATACCAGCCACATGGATGCTTTAAAAGCATTGTATGTGCCTAAATTAGCATCCCCCGAATTGCTCTATTTGTTGCAGCAAACGGGAGATGAAGTGTTAAATTATCAACACGCAGTAAATTACTTTTCACAATGCAAACAGTTAGTTGAGTTTGGTGGCGATCACAGCTTTGTTGGTTTTGAACGCACCTTAGATAGTATTGTAGAGTTTCTTAAATTACCTAAAACAAATTAGCCTAAGCGCATATAAAGATAAAAATTATGAGTCAGCAAAATTATAACGCCGAAGCCATTGAGGTTCTCAATGGATTAGAGCCGGTAAAACGCCGCCCTGGTATGTATACCGACACGGTACGTCCAAATCATTTAGGCCAAGAGGTTATCGATAACAGTGTCGATGAAGCCATGGCGGGCCATGCCACTAAAATTGATGTGATCTTACACGAAGATAACTCTCTTGAAGTTATAGACGATGGCCGTGGTATGCCTATAGATATTCACCCTGAGGAAGGTATTCCTGGGGTGGAGCTGATTTTTACCAAGCTGCATGCAGGTGGTAAATTCTCTAACAAAAACTATCAGTTTTCGGGCGGTTTACACGGGGTAGGTATTTCGGTTGTAAATGCGTTATCGCACCGTGTTGAAGTAACGGTAAGGCGCGACGCTCAACAATTTAGAATGGCCTTTGAAAATGGCGATAAAGTTGAAGACTTAAATGTCATTGGTACTGTTGGTAAGCGCAACACCGGTACAACCGTTCGATTTTGGCCCGATGCGAGTTACTTTGACTCAGCTAACTTTTCAATTACTAAATTAAACCACCTATTAAAAGCTAAAGCGGTTTTATGCCCAGGCTTGCGCATTAAGTTTGTTAATAAGCAAACTAAAGAAACGCAAGAATGGTTTTACGAAACAGGTTTAAAGGATTACTTAATTGAAGCTGTTAAAGGCTTTGAAGTACTTCCAAAAGACCCATTTGTAGGCGAGTTTTCAAGCTCGATTGAAGGGGCTGATTGGGCTGTTGTATGGCAACCTGAAGGCGGCGAGTCGATTGCTGAGAGCTATGTAAACCTTATTCCTACCGCACAAGGTGGTACACACGTAAATGGTTTGCGCCAAGGCTTACTTGAAGCAATGCGCGAATTTTGTGAATTTAGAAACTTATTACCGCGTGGCGTAAAGCTTACCCCAGATGATATTTGGGAGCGCTGTAGCTATGTGTTATCGGTAAAAATGCAAGATCCACAATTTGCCGGCCAAACCAAAGAAAAGCTTTCTTCTCGCTCATGTGCAGCGTTTGTATCGGGTGTGGTTAAAGACTCATTTAGCTTATGGTTAAACGAGCACACAGACACTGCAGAATTGCTTGCAGAACTGTGTATTTCAAATGCACAGCGCCGATTGCGAGCGGCGAAAAAAGTAGTGCGTAAACGCGTTACCTCAGGCCCTGCGTTACCCGGTAAACTAACCGACTGTAGTGCCGCCGATAACGACCGTACCGAACTATTTTTGGTAGAGGGTGACTCAGCAGGTGGCTCGGCTAAGCAGGCGCGCGATCGTGAGTTTCAGGCAATAATGCCACTGCGCGGTAAAATTTTGAATACGTGGGAAGTTGAATCAGGGCAAATATTAGCCTCGCAAGAGGTGCATGATATTTCGGTGGCGCTGGGTATTGACCCAGACTCAACTGATTTAACCGGCCTGCGTTATAATAAAATTTGTATATTGGCCGATGCTGACTCGGATGGACTACACATTGCCACCTTATTGTGTGCTTTGTTTGTGCGTCATTTTCCGCAACTGGTTAAAACAGGGCATGTATACGTGGCTATGCCACCACTGTTTAGAATCGACATTGGTAAAGAGGTGTATTACGCCCTCGATGAAGATGAAAAAACAGGTATTTTGGCCCGCATAGAAGCAGAGAAAAAACGCGGTAAAGTAAACGTGCAACGATTTAAAGGGCTGGGCGAAATGAACCCGCTGCAGCTGCGCGAAACGACAATGGACCCAAACACTCGCCGCTTAGTGCAACTTACGCTAGATGAAGAAGAGCAAACATTAGAAATGATGGATATGCTACTTGCTAAAAAGCGCTCGTCAGACAGACGCCAGTGGCTAGAAGATCACGGTAATAAAGCACAGGTATAATAAGCTTGTGTTTAACACTTGGAGAGGCAAATGAATAAAATACTAGGAAGTTTATTATTGCTTGGCTTAACAACAGCCCCAGCAATGGCAAAAGACATACTAGACAAACTCACCGTAGCACCTGGGTTTGAGGTAAGCTTATTTGCTGATGATGTGGAAAATGCACGCCAAATAGCAGTATCAAAAAAAGGCATTGTTTACGCAGGTTCGCGCAAAGCAGGAAATGTGTATGCGTTAATCGATCATAACAGTGATGGCGTAGCAGATAAAAAAATGGTGATTGCTGAGGGGCTAAATATGCCCTCGGGATTAGCAATTAAAGATGGCGATTTATACGTAGGTGAAGTACACCGTATTATTCGCTTTAAAAACGTAGACACGCAGTTAAAAGACCCTAAATTTGACGTAGTTTACAACGCGTTGCCATCGGATCGTCACCACGGGTGGAAGTTTTTACGCTTTGCACCCACCGGAGAGCTTATTATTCCGGTTGGTGTTCCGTGTAATATATGCGCCGAAGATGAGCGTTACGGGCGTATTTTTGCACTTGATGTAGAAACCAAACAAATTAAAACAATAGTCCAAGGGGTACGCAACTCAGTGGGGTTTGACTTTCATCCAAGCACGCAAGCATTATGGTTTAGTGATAACGGCCGCGACATGATGGGTGATGATATTCCACCTGATGAAATTAACCGCGTAAGTAAAGAAAACGAGCATTTTGGTTTTCCTTACGTTCACGCCGGTGCCATTGCAGATCCTGAGTTTGGTAAAGGTAAAAACATTAGCGACTACAGCCCGCCAGCGCTTGCGCTAGGTGCTCACGTTGCGCCACTTGGCATTCATTTTTATACCGGTAAACAGTTCCCAGGCTCTTACAAAGAGCAGCTATTTGTTGCTGAACATGGCTCGTGGAATCGTACTAAAAAGTCAGGTTATAAAGTGGCTGTAGCCAATGTAGAGCAAGGGCGTATTACTAAATACACGCCATTTATTACCGGCTTTATGCATAACGAAACAACCTTTGGACGCCCAGTTGCATTTGCACAATTAAATGACGGCAGTCTGCTAATAAGCGACGATTACGCAAACGTGATCTACCGCGTAAGCTATAAGAAAAACTAGGTAAGCTTTAATGAGTGATACAGATACCTTGCTAATGCAAGGAATTGAACAACAAACAATGGGGCGTTTTACCGAAGACGCCTACTTAAATTACTCTATGTACGTAATTATGGACCGTGCATTACCGCATGTTGGTGATGGTTTAAAACCGGTTCAACGTCGTATTATTTATGCTATGAGCGAGCTGGGTTTATCGGCCGCTGCTAAATATAAAAAATCGGCTCGTACGGTAGGTGATGTATTAGGTAAATACCACCCACATGGCGACAGTGCCTGTTACGAGGCTATGGTATTAATGGCGCAGCCGTTTTCTTACCGTTACCCATTAGTCGATGGGCAAGGTAACTGGGGGGCAGCAGATGACCCTAAATCGTTTGCAGCAATGCGTTATACCGAAGCACGCTTATCAAAGTTCTCTGAGGTATTACTTAAAGAGCTAGGCCAAGGCACCGTTGATTGGACGCCAAACTTTGACGGCACCATGGACGAGCCATTAGTATTACCGGCGCGCTTACCGCATATTTTGTTAAATGGCGTAACGGGTATTGCAGTAGGTATGGCAACCGATATTCCACCACATAATGTGCGTGAAGTAGCCAGTGCCTGTTGTTTATTACTTGATAAGCCTAAAACCGAGCTTGATGAGTTACTTGAGCTTGTGCACGCACCTGATTATCCAACCGACGCTGAAATAATTACCCCAAAAGCCGATATTCATAAAATATACAAAACCGGCCGAGGCTCAATTAAAATGCGCGCGGTGTATACTGAAGAGCATGGCGATATTGTTATTACTGCACTACCGCATCAGTGTTCAGGGGCTAAGGTGCTTGAGCAAATCGCAGCGCAAATGAATGCTAAAAAGCTGCCAATGGTCGCTGATTTACGAGATGAGTCTGATCACGAAAATCCAACCCGTATTGTGATTGTACCGCGTTCAAACCGCATTAAAGCTGAACCGTTAATGGCGCACTTATTTGCCACCACCGACCTTGAAAAAAACTACCGTGTAAACTTAAACATGCTAGGCCTTGATGGCCGCCCGCAAGTAAAAGACCTACGCAGTATTTTATCTGAGTGGCTAACGTTTAGACGCGAAACAGTACGTAGGCGCTTACAGCACCGTTTAGATAAAGTACTGGCACGATTGCATATTTTAGAAGGTTTACTTGCTGCCTTTTTAAATATTGATGAAGTAATTGAAATTATTCGCACAGAAGATAAACCAAAACCTGTGTTGATGGAGCGCTTTGATTTAACCGATACTCAAGCCGAAGCCATTTTAGAATTAAAACTTCGTCATTTAGCAAAACTAGAAGAATTTAAAATACGTGGCGAGCAAGATGAGCTGGCCAAAGAACGTGACAAGTTAGAGCAAACGCTTGGCTCAGACCGTCGTATGTCAACGCTTCTTAAAAAAGAAATTCAAGAAGCGGCCGACATGTATGGCGACGATCGCCGCTCACCTGTTATTGAGCGCGTAGAAGCTAAAGCACTGAGTGAAAAAGATTTAATTCCTTCAGAGTCGGTAACAGTCGTGCTTTCTGATAAAGGCTGGGCACGTGTTGGTAAAGGCCATGACATTGATGTAGAAGGGCTTAATTACCGTGCTGGCGATGAATACAAAGCCTCCGCTAAGGGTAAGAGTAATCAGCCTGCGGTATTTTTAGACTCAGCAGGGCGTGCATTTGCAACCGATGCGCACAGCTTGCCATCGGCACGTAGCCAGGGCGAACCAATGACTGGGCGCTTTAACCTCACCACTGGAGCTAATTTTGAGCACGTGGTAATGGGTGAAGACAATCAAGTGCTACTTATGGCCTCTGACGCGGGTTATGGTTTTATTACTGACTTTAAAGACCTAGTAAGTAAAAATAAAAACGGTAAAGCCTTGGTGAGCGTGCCTAAGGGCGGAATTTTACTCTCACCAATCAGAGTAAATGATGTAGCAACCGATTACTGCATGGCCATTTCGAACGAAGGGCGCATGCTGTTATTCCCACTGCGCGACTTACCAAAACTGGGTAAAGGTAAAGGCAATAAAATTATCTCTATTCCAGGGGCTAAAGTGCAAGCACGTGAAGAGTTTGTCAAAGTGCTGGCGGTGGTACCACAAGGCAGTAGCGTTACCCTTCATGCTGGTAAACGAAAGCTAACGCTTAAACCGAGCGACTTGGAGCATTATCATGGCGAGCGCGGGCGTAGAGGTAATAAGTTACCGCGAGGCTTACAGCGTGTTGATGAAGCAGTGGTGGAGTTTACGCCGGCAGATGAGCAAAATGATGACACATTAGCCGAAGAATAAGCCCGAAATATACACCTCTAACGGCCTGCTTTTGCAGGCCGTTTTTGTTTATGCTGTATTTTTCAGCTTACAGCTGTTCGCTATTGTCTCGTGATCGTCATAAAATCACGTTATAATAGTGAAATATGCGTGGCTTATAGCGCATTGCACACACATTTTGGAGAGAAGTTTGTTAGCTGTTATACGTGTTTTAATTATGGTGCTGTTTATATTTTTCAGCTGCGTGTTTGGGTTGTTACTGTCGATTGTGAGACCGTTTCACCCTAATAATGTGCATGTGATAGCCGGCTGGTTTGGCTCAATGGCTAAAATGTTAGGGGTTAAACTTGTCCTTAAACGCCACCCTGATGCGCTCAATATTGGCCCTGCGGTTTACCTATCAAACCATCAAAACAATTACGATTTATTTACTGTATCGGCTATGGTGCCTGAAAACTGCGTTAGCTTAGGCAAAAAAAGCTTAAAGTGGATCCCATTTTTTGGACAACTTTACTGGTTGTCGGGCAACATATTGATTGATAGAGCTAATCGCTCAAAAGCGGCAGGTACAATTTCAAAAGCCGCTGAAAAAATTAAACAAAAAGGCCTATCTATTTGGGTATTTCCCGAAGGTACAAGAAGCTATGGCCGCGGTTTACTGCCATTTAAAACCGGCGCATTTCACACTGCTTTAAGCGCAGATGTACCCATAGTGCCGGTATGTATGAGCACAACTGATAAAACTATTAAGCTAAACCGCTGGGATAATGGTACAATTTACATTGAAATGTTAGCGCCTATATCACTTGATAAAAAAGTGAGTGCCCGTGAACAGGCCACCCAAGTGCATAGTATTATGGCTGCTAAAATAACTGAATTAGATGCTCAAGCGAGAGATAAATAATGGAAAACTGGCGTGAAATAAGTGAAGACATCGTAAGTTCACTACTTGAAGATGGCTCTGATCCTGAAATACTTTATGAAGTTGAGCATCATTTTGTATGCGAAGATTTTAGCAAATTAGAGCAAGCGGCACTGGCTGCCTTTAAATTAGGCTACGATGTTGAAGAACCGGCAGAGCTTGAGCTAGAAGATGGCAGCAAAATTTGGAGCTTTGATATTGTAGTCGAAGCTGAGCTAGACGTTGAAGTTATAATGGAAGACGTTGATAAACTTGCAGCGCTAGCTGTTGAGTGTGACGTTGAATACGACGGTTGGGGCACTTACTTTCAAGAGTAAGGCGTTAGCTAGTTGATAAAGGCGAGCATTTATATATGCTCGCTTTTTTTTGTGCACAGAGTAAACATGACTCTTTAAATCGCAGCCTATTTTCAGATATTAATTCATTTTTAGTGTAGTGGCGCATTAATACCCCCTTTATTTTGCCTTATTTAACGGCAAAAATTTAATACTTTTCGTGTTACCAATTTTATTTTTGTTATAACCAATTATTATCTTTCATATAAAAAACTTAATTCTCCTTAATTTATTCATTAAAAGTTAAGCTTGTTCATATTCCTATTGGTAATAGGGCTTATTTCGACGTACTACTTATTCATTAAATTGAAAAAATATTTTTATTTATTGCTAACCTGTCCCTAATATATAACCTGTTGAATAGTTATAACTATTTACAAGTTGTAAATGCAATATTTAATAAAACTAATACTTATTTGCTATTACATCCTCTGTTGACATATTGGTAACAAAAAATATAGCCTTTAGCTCGCCATATGGCATTAATATTGGTAAGGCCAATTTAAGGGTTTTAGATTGATTTTTGTAACCCGAGTGTTCTTGCCAAATCTATTCATACACAAAAATAGAAACCTGTTTACACAGGGTGATCTAAGTTTTAGTGACTGACACAAAACTAGGTAGTTAGGTTATTTTTATATTCAGGTTTAAAGGAATAAAGATAATGATTAACCATAAAAAACTGTTTTTTTACAGCGCAATTGCGACAAGTTCAGCGCTATCTCATGCTGCAACAATTAATAATGCAGGCTTTGAAAGTGGCTTTAGTAACTGGAACGAAACCGACCCAGCCGCTATTTCTTCAGATGCTTACAGTGGCTCAAAATCGTTAAAAATTCAGGGCAGTCCAGCACGGGTTTATCAAGTGGTAGATATACAGCCTAACACTGAATACACCCTAAGTGCTTATGTGCTGGGTAAAGGGCAAATTGGTGTAAACGATTTAAATGGTTTATTTAAAAACCAAACCTTTAATGTTTCTTCGTGGACTAAAGTAACAAAAACATTTACCTCAGCAAACACCAATTCACTTCAGGTTTTTGCTAAACATTACAACAACACCAGCGATGTAAGGTTTGATAATTTTGCCTTGGTTGAGGGCAGCGGCAGTAATGATGGTGGCTCAGATGGCGGCAGCGATAACTCAAATGGTTCAACAATTCCTAGCAGCATAACCAGTGGTAGCATTTTTGATTTAGAAGGTGATAACCCAAATCCTCTCGTTGACGATAGCACCTTAGTGTTTGTGCCGTTAGAGGCACAACATATTACGCCTAATGGTAATGGCTGGCGTCATGAGTATAAGGTTAAAGAAAGTTTACGCGTTGCTATGACTCAAACCTATGAAGTGTTCGAAGCTACGGTAAAAGTTGAGATGTCTGATGGCGGAAAAACAATTATATCGCAGCACCATGCTAGCGATACCGGCACTATATCTAAAGTGTATGTGTCGGATACTGATGAATCGGGCTTTAATGATAGCGTAGCGAACAACGGAATTTTTGATGTGTACGTACGTTTACGTAATACCAGCGGTAATGAAGAAAAATTTGCTTTGGGTACAATGACCAGCGGTGAGACATTTAACTTGCGGGTAGTTAATAACTACGGCGATGTAGAGGTTACGGCATTCGGTAACTCGTTCGGTATACCAGTAGAGGATGATTCGCAGTCATACTTTAAGTTTGGTAACTACCTGCAATCGCAAGACCCATACACATTAGACAAATGTGGTGAGGCCGGAAACTCTAACTCGTTTAAAAACTGTTTTGAGGATTTAGGCATTACAGAGTCAAAAGTGACGATGACCAATGTGAGTTATACGCGCGAAACTAATTAATTAGTGACTTATTATGGCCACTCAATTGAGTGGCCATAATAAAAAAACTTTATTTTATAACCATTTTTTATTTTTAAAGTACACGCCAATACCGCCAGTAAGCACAATTAAAAAAATCACAAATGCACTAAATGCATAAGGGTTTTCGGTACCTGGTATGCCACCTACATTTACCCCTAAAAGGCCCGTTAAAAAGCCCAGTGGTAAAAAAAGCGCAGCCACAACCGACATTACATACATGCGTTGATTTAATTGCTCAGACACTTGGTTAGTAATGGTTTGCTGAATAATTTGCGCACGCTCTATGGCGCTATCTAGCTCTTCTAAATAACGAATAAGTAAGTTAGTGGTTTCGTTTAGCTTTGCTTTATCTTCATCTAAAAGCCAGGGGTAATGGTTATTTACCATTAAACTCAACGCTTCTTTTTGCGGTTTTAAGTAACGCTTTAAGGCAATAGTTTGACGGCGTAGTTGAGATAAACCTTGGTTATCAAACTTTTTACTTGGCTCGTCTATTTCTTCTTCAAATTCATCCAGGGTTTCATCAAGCGTATCAATGACACTTTGCATGCGTGATGTCAGTTTTTGCGTAATAGAGCCGACCAACTCTGATATTGAGCATGGGCCGTGGCCAGCATTAAGCTCTGCTAATATATCTTGAATCGAAAGTAAGCGACGTTTGCGCGTTGTGATAACCACAGATTCGCTAATAAATAAACGAATTGACACCATGTCCTCAGGGCTTTGCGCTGGGTTTAAATTTACACCACGCAAAAACAGCATATGGCCATTGGTACTAGGTGTTAAGCGAGGGCGAGTTTCATCAGCAATAAGCGAATCAAGCTCAAAGTCGGTAAGGTGAGCCTGGCTTTTAAGCCACGTTACTGCCTCGCTTTGGCTGTAGTCCATATGTATCCACAGTTTACCTTGGCTAGGGTGCCAGTTATTTAAATCGCGGGTGTTTTCTATGGCGTGCGCGCCGCCTTTTTCATCAAGCACCAGTGCATGCAGTAAACCATTAATCATATTTTAAACTCATATAATAGTGTATTTTTAATACAGTTAACTATAGTGTATCTGCATAGTGCTTTACAAACTTACCTTAACTTTTAATAAGTTAGCGTTAAGGTAAAACCTATATGCAGGCTTTAATTGCTAAATAAGGCACTAAACAGCAAGGCGCGCATTGTGTGATTAGTTCCTATAAAAGATCAATTTAATTTACTCATCGACTAGATAAATTTATTTCGCTGGTGTTTTTTGCGCCGTAGCGTATAAGTCACTTTTTTATTAAAGGCACATTTATGACAGCAAAGTTAACTGTTGGTTGGCGTGAGTGGTTAAGTTTACCCGAGCTTGGCATCGAAAAGATAAAAGCAAAAGTTGATACTGGCGCCCGCACTTCATGTATTCATGCAATTAACATTGAAGAGTACGAAGAAGACGGTGAAAAGTGGGTGAAATTTATAGCCCAGCCTTTGCAAGACGATGAGCAAACACGCATTACTTGCAAAGCAAAGGTTAAAAAAATTAAGGCCGTAACCAGCTCTAGTGGGCAAAAAGAGTTGCGCTACTTTATAGAAACAACATTGCATGCAGGGCAGCACAGCTGGCCAATAGAAGTTACTTTAACGAGTAGAGCAACCATGAAGTTTAGAATGTTACTAGGGCGTACAGCCATGGAAAATCGTATAGTCGTTGATCCGGCTTTATCTCATTTATTAGATAGTTAAGGTTTTAACTATGAAAATTGGTATTTTATCTCGCAACAGAAATTTATATTCAACGCGTCGCTTAATTGAAGCGGCAGAGGCACGCGGTCACGAGGTAAAGGTGATTGATGCGCTTCGTTGCTATATGAATATAAACTCAGAACAGCCAGAAATTCACTACCGTGGTGAAAATTTAAAAGATTTTGACGCCATTGTTCCGCGTATTGGTGCATCGGTGACGTTTTATGGTTGCTCTGTTTTACGTCAGTTCGAAATGATGGGGGTTTATCCTGTTAACGAATCGGTGGCTATTTCTCGTTCGCGCGATAAATTACGCTCACTTCAGCTGTTATCACGTAAAGGGGTAGGCATGCCGGTAACCGGTTTTGCCAGCAAACCAGATGACGTTAAAGACTTACTAGAAATGGTAGGCGGTGCTCCGGTTGTTATTAAATTACTTGAAGGCACACAAGGCATTGGTGTTGTACTTGCTGAAACACGTAAAGCGGCTGAAAGTGTTATTGAAGCGTTTATGGGTTTAAAAGCCAATATTATGGTTCAAGAATACATTAAAGAAGCCGGCGGGGCCGACATTCGTTGTTTTGTATTAGGCGATAAAGTAATAGCGGCCATGAAGCGCCAAGCGCAAGAAGGTGAGTTTCGCTCAAACCTTCACCGTGGTGGTAGCGCTACATTAGTACGCATAACCCCAGAAGAGCGTAAAACCGCCGTTGCTGCAGCAAAAGCAATGGGCTTAAATGTAGCGGGCGTTGATTTACTTCGCTCATCTCGTGGGCCGTTGGTAATGGAAGTAAACTCTTCTCCAGGCCTTGAAGGGATTGAAGTGGCAACAGGTAAAGATATTGCCGGTATGGTGATTGATTTCATCGAAAAAAATGCTGCTATAAAAGGAACCGCAACCCGTGGCAAAGGTTAAAATTAATCGTCCTTTTACCTTACTAGGTGAAAGTGTAGGCGTGGGCGAGCGTAAAACCCTTGCCTTAGAGGCTGCTAAACTTTACACCCATTCACCGCTCAATATTCCTATTGAAGTGGTTAATGGTGTAATGGAAGGCCCAGTGCTGATGGTGTGTGCCGCTATTCATGGTGATGAGCTAAATGGTGTAGAAGTTGTTCGCCAGCTGCTCTCTAAAATAGATGCAAGCCAACTGCGCGGAACCATAATTGCTGTGCCGATTGTTAATGTGTTTGGCTTTATTCATAAATCACGTTATTTACCCGATAGACGTGATATGAACCGCAGCTTTCCAGGCTCTGAGCGTGGATCGCTAGCGGGGCGTATGGCACATATGTTTTTTAATCAGGTGGCGGTACATTGTACCCACATTATTGATTTACATACGGGGGCTATTCACCGAACTAACTTACCGCAAATACGTGCTAACTTAGATGATGAAGCAACCGCTGATATGGCCAAAGCATTCGGTACGCCAGCGGTTATAAATGCATCCCTTCGTAATGGCTCATTACGTAGTGAAGCCGCTAATTTAGGTATACCGGTTATTACTTACGAAGCCGGTGAAGCCTTACGCTTTGACCCTATTGCCATTGCAGCAGGTGTGCAGGGTGTGGATTATGTGATGCGGCATTTAAAAATGATCCGCGGCAAACGTCCTAAAAAGCTGCCCGATCCTATTATTGCAGGGTCTACAAGTTGGATACGCGCTGAGGTAGATGGCATTGTACGTGCACAAGTATCGCTAGGTGAACACGTAGAAAAAGGCCAAGTGCTGGCGTACATAAGTAGCCCATTAGGTGATGCCGAACTTGAGCTTTTAGCGCCTAAAGGCGGTATTGTGATAGGCCAGCAAACTATGCCATTAGTAAACGAAGGGGATGCGGTATTCCACCTTGCTTACTTTGCAAATGATAACAGCTTAGTAGAGCAGCAATTAGAGCATTTTATTGACGAAATAAATGATTTAGATGAAGAGCTTAAAACAGCTGAGCTAAATAATTAGCATTATGTTAGCTAGTAAAAAGCCGCAGTGAGGTTTGCCTTACTGCGGCTTTTTTGCGGATATGACTTTTAAAACTATGTCTTTTTAGGGCCAATAATCCGTTTTATTGCCGGTGCCTTTGTAGGCTTAGGTTCTTTATTTAATACCATAACCGGGCGTGTCACAAACAGGTTATTTGGGTAAACAACTCGGTGCCCATCCACATGCTCAAGTAGCACGTTCATTAAACCTAATTCGACAATGCGCCCTTCTATATGGTTTGCGCCATCAACAATACGCACCCAATTTCCCACATGAAAACCATTTTGAATAAACATGAGTAAAAAAGCGGTAAGGTTACTAAGCAGCGACCAAGCGGCAAATAAAGCGACCCCGAGCATAGCAAATAATGATGAGCCCAAAACTAATAGCCCGCGCAGCTCTATACCCCAAAATATAAGCACTAAGCACAGCACGACAAACGCGAGTATTATTTTTAATAACAGCTCAGCTCTAAATTTACGATGAACATCTACTTTTCCTTTTATGGCTTTTTCGAGCAACTTTTTAGTGATTTTTAATAAAAGAGGAAAAAGTAAAATGGCGATAAGGGTAACAATCAATTTATATTGCGTACCCATTAGCTCTAAAAGTGCAAACAATTCCAAAGTGTGATCCCGTACTTTTTTTAGGAAAATTAAAGCGCTAGTGTAACGCTTTCGTTTATTGCTCGCTATTTAAAAGGTGTTTTTAACACTCACGAGCCACTGCACCGAATCAACATCGCCGTAGCTATCAAGCGGGGCGGCAATATCAAGGTGGATCATGGTGCCGGAGTTTGCTCTGCTAGGTGCTAAACGCAAACCCACCCCAACATTTTTTAAAACATGATCGTTTTCGCCGTTGTCTTCATCGTTAAACCAAGCGCGGCCAACATCAACAAAGCCCGCTGCACCGACTTTAAATAGCTGCAGTAAATCGTACTCCCAGTAATAGCGTTTTTCTAAGCTGACTAAAAAGCTTCGGTCGCCATGCTGGTAATCCATAGGATAGCCACGAAGGCCCGTTTCGCCGCCAAGTGTTAGCTGCTTATCGGCGGTTAGGTTTTTAGCATACTGGGCACGGGCTTTAACAAACCAAGATTGGTTTTCGCTGGTATTTAAGTAGTACTGCACTTCGCTGGTGGCTAAAAAGTTTTCTAGTTGTTTTTGCTCTTTATTCCAATAACCATCCACTTGAGCACTAAAACGCCACAGCGTTCTGTCAGTAGTAAAGTGCGCTTTTTTAGCTTTTAACGAATACACGGCTCTGCTGTCATCATTACTTAGTGACTCATCTGAGTAGCCTAATAGGGCTTTAATATTCCACCCTAAATTTAAATCTTCGGTGCGCGAAATACTGTCAAAATTACGCACTTTTATATAACTGTCTTCAAACCAATGACCACTCACATAGGGGTAACTTAGTTGTCTGTTTTTGGCCAAGGGAGCAAAGGTTGTTTCTATTTCTGCAAAGCTGTCTTCTTGGTTTACATAGCCAAGCGTTAAGCGCTGTGTCCAGCTATCAGATAATGCTTTAGAGTGGCCTAAAAAAGCGCTAAAAAAATCGGTTGTTTGATCAAACTCGCTGTATTCATCACCACGGCGATACAACGACTCTTCTCGCTGTTCAGAAAAGCTTTTAATACCATAGCTATAAGGTGTATCTATGGCGTAAAACGGATAGGTTAGCTCTAATAAGTGGCGTTTTCCGTCACTGTTGTCGGCATACTCTAAGCGCCCGCGATACCGGCTAGATAATATATTAGGATCATCATAAACAAATAAATAACCATTACGATCACTGTCGGTGGTGCGTGAAAACGACAAACGCTTACCCCAACCCAGTAAATTGGACTCACGAAAACCAATGCTCGATTTATTTTCGCCACCGCTGCGACTAAAGCTTATTTCGGGTAGTAAGGTCCATAAATCGCGAGTTACCACCGTTACATCTACGTTGCCGTCGCAGTTTTCAACCGCGCTTATTTGCGCATCATATAAATAGTTTTGTTGGCGTAATAAACGCTCTGACTCAGCGAGCTTTCTGGCATTGTAATTATCACCTTGTTTAAATAACAAAATATTACTAATAACGTCTGGCTCGGTTTGAATATGCGCGCGGTTGGCAAAACGAAAAAGCGCGTTATTTTCCTCCTCCAACTCGGTATTAAAAACGTTAAGTTGTTTAAGGGTAATTGAGGTTATTTGGGCGTCGCTGCGACTATTAATCAGTGTGGTTTTATCTTCAACCTCACGGCGTAAATTATTGCTTTTGTCTGAGTGAGTTTGCACAGGGGAGCAGGTGTTAGTTTTATTGGGTGGTTGTTGTGCAAAGGCCTTAGGCGCACTAAAGCTTACAAGGGCTAAGCTTATACAACAGTGTGCAATCCATTTTCTATTCACCATTCAACCTCTTCAATACTACTGCAAATATGAGTCGTAATATCAGCTTACATCATTGTTATTACAATGTAAGTAAAAGGTATGGATTTTGAAACTAATTAATTGTTACCGTTATGCACCTTTGTTAATTAGTGCTTATGCGAGGCGTTTTAGCTTAAGTAAAAAGCAAGGGCTGCTAATAAATGCTCGGCTTCTTGGCCTTCGCCATTAATCCAAATACTTTCGCTGTAGTGTTCAAAATTTAAATTAAAGGTTTGCTGTTGATAGCTAAAGCGCAATTGATGACGGTCAGCACCCCCTGCGTAGTCAATAATTGTTATTTCATCTGCGTGTAAAAACAGCGTGCTCCACAGCTCAAAGTCTTCATCGTGTGGGGCTTCTACCGGGCTTATAACAATGCATTTATGGGCGTGATTGTATTCAATTTGGGTCATAGTTTACTTAATTGCTAGCAAGGTAATTACGAATGGCCGTTAAAAATTCGCCGCCATATTTATTGAGTTTGGTAAAGCCAACGCCCGATACCTTTAAAAATTCGCTGTCGTTGGTGGGCATTAATTGCGCCATTTCGGCTAAGGTTTTATCGTTAAATACAACGTACGGCGGTACATCGTCGGCATCAGCGAGTTCTTTACGCAGAGCCCGTAAGCGGGCAAATAGTTTTTTGTCGTAGTTAAACTGCGCCAGTTTATCTTGGTATACGTGTTTAGCTTGTAAGCGCGGCTCGGCAAGCTGTAGAGCGTATTCACTTTTAAGCACTGCGCGTGCTGCTTCGGTTAAGCGCAGCGAGGCGCCTTGGGTAATATCTTGGCTTAACAAGCCTTGGTGTATAAGTTGGCGTAATATACTGAGCCAAAATTCACTGCTTTTGTCTTTGCCTATGCCATAGGTGCTGAGTTCGTGGTGGTTGTTGTCGCGTATGCGGCTGGTATTAGCCCCGCGTAATAATTCTACAATATAGCCTAAGCCAAACCGCTGCCCAGCTCGATACACACACGAAAGCGCTTGTTGCGCTACTAATGTGCCATCAAAGCTTTTTGGTGGGTTAATGCAAATATCACAGTTGCCACATTGCTCGCGTTTATACTCGCTAAAGTAGTTTAATAGTATTTGCCGGCGGCATGTTTGCGCCTCGGCAAAGCTGGCCATGGCATTAAAGCGTTGTTCTTCTACGCGGCGGCGTTGTTCATCGTCTATGTCTTCAAAAAAGCGCCTAACGCGGCCTATATCGGCGGGATCAAAATACATAATGGCTTCTGCGGCTAAGCCATCACGCCCAGCGCGGCCAGTTTCTTGGTAGTAGGCTTCAATACTTTTTGGAATATCGTAATGCAGAACAAAACGCACATTTGGTTTATTTATGCCCATACCAAAGGCAACGGTCGCAACGACTATTTGAATATCATCGCGGGCAAATCCGGTTTGCACAAATTGGCGTTGCTCGTTGCTCATGCCGGCATGGTACGCGGCGGCATTTAAACCTGCATCCGCGAGTTTTTCGGCAATGTCATCAACGCGTTTACGGCTAGTGCAGTAAATAATGCCACTTTGATTTTTTTGCTCTTTTAAATAGCGCAGTAGTTGCGCCATTGGCTTGAACTTTTCTTCGATGGTGTAACGAATATTCGGTCTGTCGAAGCTGCCGGTATGTATATAGGGCTGTTGTAATTTTAATTGCTCAACTATATCAAAACGGGTCGCTTTATCGGCCGTGGCGGTCAGTGCCATCATAGGTACATGGGAAAAGCGCTGCTTAAGCTCATTTAATCTAAAGTAATGAGGTCTAAAGTCATGCCCCCAATGCGATACACAATGTGCTTCGTCAATTGCAAATAAGCTAATATTTAAATGGCTGAGTCGCTCGGTAAATTCATGCTGAAGCACTTTTTCAGGGGCAACATACAGTAATTTTATTAGCCCTTGGTGCAATTGTTGGTACACCAATTGTTGCTCTTCGCGAGCCAGGCTATTATTAATGTAAGCGGCTTTAACACCTAATGCTTGCAGTTGCGTTACTTGGTCTTGCATGAGCGAGATAAGCGGTGAAATTACCACAGTAACCCCTTCAAGCACTAACGCTGGTACTTGGTAACACACTGATTTACCGCCGCCTGTAGGCAGTAGTACCAAAGAGTCTTGGCCATTAATGGCCGCGTCGATCACCGCTTTTTGGCCATCACGAAACTCGCTGTAGCCAAACACTTGTTTAAGAACCGTGTCGGGCTTGCGGACCAATGTGCTAGGTGTAGGGGTTAGAGTATTCATCGGCGGCTATTTTAGTGGTTTTTTTATAGGATGTCTTTAGCTTAGAGGTAAATGATTTAATTAGTGCCTCGTGGTTTTGCTTCAGGTATGCTTAACTCATCGTACCAGTGTTAATTTAAACATAGAGAATAATAATGAATAAAGAAATGTTAATTGAACAAGTTGGCGCACTGTTTGTAAATGGCATGCCATTTAATCAGTTTTTAAATATCTCGGTAGAGTCGCTCAGCCCTGAGCAAGGTAAAATTACCTTTCCCTGGCAGGATGTATTTATAGGCAATCCTGCACAAAAAATTCTTCATGGCGGTATTATATCGGCGGTGCTCGATAATGTGGGCGGCATGCTTGCAGCAGCCAGTGTTATTGATAAATTAACCGACCTTGATATCCCTAGCGTACAGCAAAAGCTGGCTACCTTAGGCACTATTGATTTGCGCACAGATTATTTGCGCCCTGGCAAAGGGGAAGCATTTACAGCCAGTGCTACTTTGATCCGCTCTGGTAATAAAGTGTGTGTATGTAGAATGGATCTACACAATGAAAAGGCAATCCAAATCGCCTTTGGTACAGGTACGTATTTAGTAGGTTAAAGCTGCTAATTACGCACGGCTAAAATAAAAAGCTTTGCCTTGCGCTGAGCTTTAGTTACCGCAAAATAAATCACTTAATAGCGCGAATTGGTATAAACTGTCGGTCTTTTAGTATGAATAAGTAGTATGTATGTCGATTGCAAACGAGCAGCGTAAAGGCGGTATTTTTGCCTGTTTAGCTTTTTTAATGTGGGGCTTAGCGCCTATTTATTTCAAACAAATACAGCATGTTTCTGCTTTTGAAATTTTAACTCACCGTGTTGTCTGGTCTGTGGTTTTTTTAGTGCTTGTGGTCAGTGTGCTTAAATACTGGGATAAGGTTAAGCGCATAGTTGCCCAGCCAAAAATTATTTTAATGTTAGTACTTACCTCTTCTATATTAGGCTTTAATTGGGGGTTATTTATTTGGGCGGTTAATAATAACCATATGCTCGATGCCAGTTTAGGGTATTACATAAACCCATTACTTAATGTGCTGTTGGGTATGCTATTTTTAGGCGAGCGGCTGCGAAAGTTACAAGGGTTTGCAGTGTTTTTAGCCTTTGCGGGCGTAGTATTGCAATTGGTCAGTTTTGGCTCGTTTCCGGTGGTGGCGTTTTCGCTTGCCACGTCTTTTGCTATTTATGGCTTACTGCGTAAAAAGTTGCCTGTTGAAGCGCTGCCAGGCATTTTACTCGAGGCCCTAATTTTACTGCCGGTTGCATTAATTTACTGGTGGGTAATGGCACCAACACCTACTTCCGACTTAGCCCTAAACGATTGGCATACCAATGCGCTGTTAATTAGTGCCGGTATTATTACTACGTTGCCGCTGCTTTGCTTTACCGGAGCGGCCAAGCGTTTGCAGTACACAACATTGGGCTTTTTTCAGTACATAGGACCAAGTTTAATGTTTATGCTTGCTGTGGTGTTTTACGATGAAGTATTTGATGCAGAGCGGGTGATTACGTTTGCCTGTATTTGGAGTGCGCTGGCTATATTTACCTGGGACTCTTATCATCAATCGCGTAAGCGTAAAAAAGCGGCTGTAACCGCCGCCGAAGTTTAATACCTATGCGCAATAATAGTTTAAGCAAGTTGCTATAAAGCAGCGTTAAGGTTTAGCTTATTACTTTATTACGGCCGGTTTCTTTTGCATCATACAGCTTTAAATCGGCCTGTTTAAGTAACTCATCTATTTGATAAATAGGGCCGCTTGCAAAACCAATAGAAATTGTAAATTTAATTTTTTCTTGGCTAAACTCTTGGCTATTAAGCTCTATAAATTGCCTAAATCCTTCAAGGCGTTTTAGCGCTTGCGCTGTGGTTGCATCAGTAAAGTAAACGGCAAATTCTTCACCGCCTAAACGAGCGACTAGCTGCTTTTCAAAGTACTTTTTAAAACACACCGCCAACCCTTTGAGAACCTCATCCCCTGAATCGTGACCGTATGTATCGTTAATCGATTTAAAATGGTCTATATCAAGCATGGCGAGTGCGCCATCTTGATTCGATTTTTTTAAATACTTTAGAGACTTGCTCGACTCTTCAAAAAAGTAGCGTCGATTAGGCAGGTTTGTTAAGTAGTCAGTATTTGCTTGGCGTTTAATTGTTGCTATTTGCTCAAGCATGTCGACGTTTTGACTTAGTCGGCAGTAAAACTCTTCGCTGTTAAAGGGTTTATGGAGGTAGTCGTTGGCACCATTTTTTAAAAATAGGCTCGATAATGCTGACGAGTCAGCACCTGAAATACCGATAATGGCTTTTTCATCATTACTGTAAAGCCGGCGAATTTCGGCGCATAGCTCATCACCATTCATGTTTGGCATTTCGTTATCGGTAATAATAACAGACACGTCTTTTTGGCTTTCAAGTACTTCTAGCGCGTCTTTGCCGTCCTTAGCTTCGAGTATTTGATACTTATGGCGCTTTAGTAAACTACAAATGTATCTACGGGTAGAGGTTGAGTCGTCGACGACCAACACTTTTACGTTCTCGTTACGTGGTAAACGGCTTAGTTGTTTTTCTAGGTATTGGTAAGCTTGTTTGTTTTCTTTGATTATGTAATCAATTATTGGGTATTTTTCTACCGTGTCGCGAGTTTGTTTATCTATATTGCCTGTCATTACGATGGTGGGAATGTCGGCATTAATAGTATACGGAATCGCCTCACCGGCAGGAGCATCGGGAAGGATAAAATCAACAACAGCGCAAAAGTAGCTATTGTGTTTTATTAGCTCTTTTGTTGCCGCTAAAGACTCGGCTATATCTACTTCGTAACCTGCTTTAAGCGCGATATGCTTTTGCACACGCGCTATAGTAGGCGTATCTTCAACTATGAGTATTTTTCGCGTCACGTAACAACCTTGTTTGATATTTTGCAAAAGTATTTGCTTATACAAGTTGTAACTGTTAAAACGCAAAAAAGCAAATATCTTAGAGGCTTATACGCTATCTGATTCGCTATAATCGTCTTGGCTTATTGGTACCGGCCCTGACATTTTTGAACGGCCAAAAAGAGTATGAAACTTGGTTTTACAGGTTGTTAGTTTTAAATATTTAACCCAGGCTTTTTCGATTGGGTTTGTAGGTTCTTTACTGCCACAAACTACGTCAACAAATTGCTCTTGTATCGTATTTTGGGGTGCTAAAGTTTTATTATAAAGCCCTTTTAGTACAACGCCGTGTTGTTCTAATATGCTGGCTTCTAATAAGGTGAAGTTTCCGCTGCGGCTAAACCCGCGAGGAAAGTTTTGATCATCATAAAATTGACGTTGGCTAACAAACGCTTGGCGAAGTAGTGAAATATCGTTGCTCATAACTGTATCCTCATACCCTGTTTATTGCTGGAGTATGATGCAAGTTTGACAATTTATTAAACAAGTTATTTTTATCGTGAGGATAAAAAATTGGATATAGATTTATTAAAAACATTTGTAGAGGTTGTGCGCACGCGTCACTTTGGTAAAGCGGCTGAAAACCTGTATATCACTCAATCGGCAGTAAGCTTTCGAATTCGCCAATTAGAACAGGGGTTGGGTGTAAACTTGTTTATTCGCCAGCGTAACAATATTCAATTAACGGCGCCAGGAGAGCGATTGCTTCCGCACGCTAAAATGATCATCACTGGCATGCAGCGTGCCAAAGTCGATGTGGCACTTGCCGATAACATGCACAAGCAAATAAGTTTAGCGGGTACACCTAATATATGGGATGCGTTTTTACAATTTGGCATTACTAATATTGTGTCGGCTATGCCTGGGGTCTCGTTGGTCGCAGAGGTTAAAGCCCAACAAGAAAGCACGCGGTTATTATTAGAGCGTACGCTTGATTTAGCCATTTTATTTGACCCCCCTAAAGTAGACGAGCTTGTGGTTGAGCGAATTTGCGAGCTGCCAATTATTCCGGTTAGTGGCTATGACACGGCCACTAACGAGAACTTTTTTGATAACCAATATGTATATGTTGATTGGGGTACTACGTTTTCACTATGGCATGCGCGCCAATTTACCGGTAAAACGCCGCCTTATTTTAGAACCAGTACGGGGCGTATTGCCCTTGATTTAATTCTTCAGTGTGGCGGCAGTGCGTTTATCCCCGAGGTACTTGTTGAATCTCACCTAGAAAAGGGTGAGCTGTTTCATGTAAAAGACGTAGAACATACTTCGCGTGATATTTTTGTGGCCTACCACAGAGACAACGAACAAAAAGAGTTAATAGAAACCCTGATTAACTTATTACCTAAAATAAATGCTTATCAGCCTGTTGATGAACACTAAATACCGACTATGATTTTTAATGAGGTTGAATAGGTACAATTTTGTTTATTAAATATTCATGTCGGTTTGTTTTCAGAATTTAGACACTTTTATTAAAATAAAAAGACAAAAATGTTTCCTTTGTAATATATCTGTCATTTAACGGTGACAAACTGCAGCTGTTTTAAAAATTAGTCTTGTGATTATCGAGGAAATAACATGAATTTTGTAAAATCGAGCTTATGTGTTGCACTAGTAAGTGGTTTATCTTTTAGCGCGTTTGCAGACGTTGATGTATACGGTAAAGCGAATGTTACTGTGCAATCGTCTGATGATGGCGAAGGGTCTTTCACTGAAATTAAAAGTAATGCATCTCGCTTTGGACTAAAAGGGTCTGAAAAGATTACTGATGGATTAGAAGCGGTTTATAAGTTTGAGTTTCAAGTTGATGTATCTGATGCTGACTCTAAAGGTGATAACGACGACAATATTTCTGCACGTAACCAGTATGTAGGTTTAAAAGGTGCATATGGTCAAGTTGTTGTGGGTCGTAACGATACAGCGCTTAAACAATCGCAAGGTAAGTTAGATTTATTTAATGACCTTGAAGGCGATATTAAAAATGTCTTTAAAGGCGAAAACCGCTTAGGTGATTCAATCACTTATACATCTAAAAGCTACGAAGGCTTTAAAGTACTTGCTACATTTATTGCCGAAGATGACGTAGATGCAGATAACGGTTATTCAATGGCGGTTACCTACGGTGACTCTGCACTTAAAAAGAGTGCGGTTTACGCCTCGGTTGCAGCCGATAGCGAAGTAAATGGCTACGATGTAGTGCGTGCGTCAATTCAAGGTAAAGTAGAGAGCTTTAAATTAGGCGCTATGTACCAAACTCAAGAAAAAGTAGACGGTAGCGCAGAAGCTGACGGCTATTTATTAAACGCAGCCTACAGCATGGGTAAAAACACGTTTAAAGTGCAATACCAAGCAATGGACTTTGATGACAGCGACGACAAAACGGCAGTTTCTGTAGGTGTTGATCATAAGTTTAATAAAAACATTAAAGTATTTGGTTTTTACTCAAGCTTTGATATGGACAACAATGTTGACCAAGACTACGTTGGCCTAGGTATGGAATACAAGTTTTAAGCGCTGCTTAAACACTCCCTTTATTAACCGCGCTCTAATGAGCGCGGTTTTTTTTGCTTTAAATTATTTGCTTACCCGCCCATAATAGACCCTCATTTGGAATGGGGTGAAATTCCTCAACTATTCCCGTAACTGTAATTAGCACCACGCTTTAAGTCAGATACAAATGAGACATATCAATCAGCATGAGAAGTTCTAGATTGGTATACTTTTTTAACGAGCGGGTAAACTCATTTTTATTGATGCACTAGTCTTTTAGCTGTGTGTTAGTGAGTGCACGCTTTCCAAGGACTCACTTTTGCAAACTACATTAGCGCCAAATACACCCTTATTAAACGTTCAAAATGTGTCGTGGGACGTTGATGATCATGCCATTTTAAACAATATTAATTTACACATAGCTAAGGGTAAGTTTATTGGGTTAATTGGCCCAAATGGGGCGGGTAAGTCGAGCTTATTGCGCTGTTTGTATCGCTTTAATAAACCCACCGCTGGTAACGTTACCTTTAATCAGCAGGATATTTGGCAGCTTAAAAGTGAAGACTATGCAAAATATGTTGCTGTAGTTCTCCAAGAAACGCCTGCGCAATTTAACCTAACATTATTTGATGTGGTTGCCCTTGGGCTTACACCTCATAAATCATTATTTAGCGCCACCACCCACAGCGACAAACAAAAAATTACACAGGCAATAAAAACCGTAGGGCTTGAGCAACAGTGTAAGCAAAATTTTGAATCGCTTTCGGGGGGCGAAAAGCAACGTGCATTGATTGCCCGCGCTATAGTGCAGCAACCGCAATTACTCATCATGGATGAGCCAACCAGCCATTTAGATGTTAAATACCAAATACAAGTGATGGAACTGGCAAAATCGCTAGGGGTCACTGTGTTTGCCTCATTTCATGATTTAAATTTAGCAGCCGCTATGTGCGATGAGCTGGTGGTTATTAATAAAGGTAAAATAACACATACAGGTTCGCCTACGCAGGTACTTAGTGAGGACATGCTAGCGGATGTTTTTGGGGTATGTGCGCGCGTAACTAGCCACCCTCAGCGCACAGAAAATGGCCAAACTATTCCTCATATTACTTACTTTTATGGCTATTAATTAAATGGATATAACAAAAATAAACCAGTGGACAATATTTATAGCAGCCGTGTTAATTGCACTGGGTAGCCTTTTTAGCGCACTGAGTTTTGGCGCCGCAGATACGCCGTTAAGTGATGTGCTCACAGGGGTTTTATCAGCAGGGGAGGGCTCGTTTAACGCGCGTATTGTTTATGAGCTTAGGTTACCTCGTACCTTACTTGCCTTTATGGCGGGCGCAGGTTTGGCTATTGCAGGGCTTATTTTACAAACGGTTACCCGTAACCCGCTTGCTGATCCGTATTTATTTGGCATATCGTCAGGCGCATCGTTTGGGGTAGTACTGCTTATGGCCGTTGCGGGTATTAGTGCAGGGTTTATGTTATCAGCTGCTGCCTTATTAGGGAGCTTTTTAGCAATGGGCTTATTGATACTTATTGCTGGGCGGCAAAAAAGGTCGCAAGTAGAGTCTATGTTGCTAGCGGGGGTGGCACTGTCGTTTTTATTTAGCGCATTTACAAGTTTATTGCTGTATTGGAGTGACCCGCAAGCAGTGGCTGGTATTTTGTTTTGGACGTTAGGCAGCTTTGCCCGCGCACAATGGGCCACGTTATGGTTGCCATGCGTGGTTATAGTGGTGTGTATTAGCTTTATGCTGAGCTTTAAAAGGCAGTTAAATGCGCTGCTACTTGGCGATGAAAGCGCGATAACGCTTGGGGTCCGTGTGCACCGTTTTAGAATTTTAATGTTGGTATTGAGCTCGTTAATAACGGCCGTGCTGGTGGCCTTATGTGGCGGTATTGGTTTTGTAGGTTTAATGGTGCCGCACATAGTGCGCTTTTTTATATCTCAGGGCAGTACTGCTGGCTTACTAATTACCAGTTTAGTGGGCGGCACGTTTATGGTGTGGGTTGACGTGCTTTCGCGCTCATTACTTAAAAACCAAGAACTCCCTGTTGGGGTGATTACAGCAGCTATGGGTAGCGTATTTTTTTTAAGCTTACTCTTTTTTAGAAAAACAAAGGCATAGTGCTGATGAAAACCTTAATGATTCAAGGCACTACGTCAGATGCCGGAAAAAGCACCTTAGTCGCTGCGCTTTGTAGAGTGTTTGCAAAGCAAGGTGTAAAGGTCGCGCCTTTTAAACCGCAGAATATGGCGCTTAATAGCGCGGTTACAAAAGAGGGTGGAGAAATAGGCCGTGCGCAAGCTTTGCAAGCTATAGCCGCTAAAGTAGAGCCTCAAAACGACTTTAACCCCATATTGCTCAAACCAAATAGTGATACGGGGGCACAAGTCATTATACATGGAAAAGCCATTAGTAATATGGAGGCAGGGGCGTATCATAACTATAAACAAGTTGCGATGGATGCAGTGCTTGCCTCGCATAAACGCCTAGCAAAGCAGTTTGATTTATTATTGGTTGAGGGCGCAGGCAGCCCCGCAGAAATAAACCTACGCGAGAACGATATTGCCAATATGGGTTACGCAGAAGCGGTAGATTGCCCCGTCATTATTATTGCCGATATAGACAAAGGCGGTGTGTTTGCGCATTTAGTGGGCACACTTGCGCTATTAAGCGAATCCGAGCAAGCGCGCGTAAAAGGCTTTGTTATAAACCGCTTTAGAGGCGATATAAGCTTGCTACAAAGTGGGCTAGATTGGCTTGAGCGCTACACAAAAAAACCAGTGCTTGGAGTGCTGCCTTATTTGCATGATTTAGCACTTGATGCCGAAGATGCTGTAGCAATAGATAACACGGTGACGACTGCCACCATTAATATAGCCGTGCTTTTATTGCCGCATATTAGTAACCATACCGATTTTGATGCATTGCGGCTGCACCCAAATATTAATATAAATTATGTACGCCACACACACGCGATCCCACCGGTTGATCTGATTATTATTCCTGGCAGTAAAAACGTGCTGGGTGATTTAAGTTTTGTAAAAAATGAAGGCTGGGATACGCAAATAAAGCGGCACTTACGCTATGGTGGCAAAGTATTGGGGGTGTGTGGCGGTATGCAAATGTTGGGGTATACCATAAATGATCCCAACGGAGTCGAGTCGTCATTAAAGCAAGTAACGGGGCTTGCCCTATGCGATTTTGAAACCACTCTAAGCACGCAAAAAGTACTCACTAAAGTAACGGCGGCTATGCAGTTAAATGATTTGCAAACACCGTGTAGCGGCTACGAAATTCATGCAGGCATTAGTGAAGGCGCAGCACTTAATAAGCCATTTTTAATCTTTAACGCGCACCATCATGGGTTTGAAAACGATGGCTTTATTAGTGACGACAATGCCATTGCTGGTACTTATTTACACGGCTTGTTTGATGAACCCGCTGCCACACTGCAAATTTTAAAGTGGGTCAAAAGCGATGCAACCATACAACCTGTGAGTATTGTAGCGCACCGCGAGCAACAACTAGAGCGCTTGGCCACTATGTGCGAGGCGCATTTGAACATGCAACAGATTATATCGATTTATGAAGGAGATAATAATGACGGATACAAATAACGATAAGCACCAGCAGCGCCAACAAAAAGTAAAAGAGCAGGTAGATGCACGCGTGGCTGCTGCGCAAGATGTTAAAGGGATATTTCAGGTAATTACGGGTAATGGTAAAGGTAAATCCACCTCAGGCTTTGGTGTGGTTGCTCGCTGCGTAGGGCATGGTAAAAAAGCCGCTGTTTGTCAGTTCATTAAAGGCACATGGGAGTGTGGAGAGCGTAACTTATTACAAGGCGCAGGGGTTGAATTTGCCGTTATGAATACCGGTTTTACATGGGATACGCAAAACAAAGAAGCCGACACCGCAGCCGCGCAAGCAACGTGGCAAGAGTCAAAGCGTATGCTTGCAGATAGCAGTATTGATTTAGTATTACTAGATGAGCTTACCTACATGGTGACTTACGGTTATATTGATTTAGATGAGGTAGTAAACGCGCTAAATAATCGCCCACCCATGCAGTCGGTTATTATTACAGGTCGCGCAGCGCACCGCACGTTAACAGACCTTGCCGATACTGTAAGCGAAGTGCGCAATGTTAAACACGCCTTCGACTCGGGTATAAAAGCACTAGAAGGGTTTGATTACTAATGTATAAAGCGTTTTTTACTGCACTGCTGTTATTATGTTTAGGGGGCAGTGCCGTGGCCAGTGATACAGCTGCGCCAGATAAACTGCGCGTTGTAGCACTTGCACCGCATATAGTAGAAAACTTATTTGCTATAGGTGCGGGAAGTAATATTGTTGGCACTGTTGATTACGCCGATTACCCAAATGAAGCTAAAAGTATTGAGCGCATTGGTGGTTACTATGGTATTTCCCTTGAAAAATTATTAGCGCTAAAACCCGATTTAGTGATTGGTTGGAAAAGCGGTAATCAAAGTGAAGATTTAGAACAAATTAAACGCCTTGGTATAAAAGTACATTTAAGTGATCCAAAAAAAATAGAAGAAGTTGCAAACGAGCTGATTGTTTTTGGAAAATTTACAGGGCGTATTGAGCAAAGCAAGCAAGTAGCAAACGCATTTATTACTAAGCTCAAAAAAATTAAAAAGCAGCAGCAAAGCAAAAAAATATTAACTGGTTTTTATCAATTATGGCCAGAGCCAATGATGACGGTAAGTGAAAACACATGGATAAACCAGCTTATTGAAACATGTCATGTAAGCAATGTATTTGCACACAGCCCAACCGACTACCCGCAAATAAGTATTGAAAACGTGGTGATTAAAAAACCACAGATTATTATTATTCCTGATGAACAAGCCGATAAGCCACAACCTAAAATTAATTGGCAAAAATGGCCAGAAGTCCCCGCTGTAAAACATAACCAATTTATACGTGTAAATGCCGATTTATTACATCGTTTTACACCGCGCATGCTAGATGGACTGGCAAATATGTGTGATAAAATAGACGCATCACGCAAACAAATTAAGAGTATACAATGAGCGATTGGCCAGCCTTTTTAGAATATGAATTACAGCAACCTTATATGCAGCAAACATTAGATTATGTGGCAAAACGCCGTGTCGAAGGTGTTGCTGTGTACCCACCCAAAGAGCAAGTATTTAGCGCCTTTGAAGCGACAGCCCTTAACAATATTCGCGTGGTTATTTTAGGCCAAGACCCATACCACGGAGAAGGCCAAGCCCATGGCTTATGTTTTTCTGTGTTGCCAGAGGTTAAAAAGTTACCGCCGTCGCTAAAAAATATGTACAAAGAATTGGCAACGGATATTCCCGGTTTTGAAATACCAGACCATGGCTACTTACAAAGCTGGGCAGAGCAGGGCGTGTTTTTACTCAATACGGTACTCACGGTTGAGCAAGGCCAAGCGCACTCGCATAAGCATTTAGGGTGGGAGCAATTTACCGATAACGTGATAGCCCATATAAATGCACACTGCAAAGGAGTGGTGTTTATTTTATGGGGCGCTCATGCGCAAAAAAAAGGTAAAAATATTAACAGCGCTCGCCATCATATTTTAAAAGGGCCTCACCCGTCGCCGCTTTCTGCGCATCGTGGTTTTTTTGGCTGTAAGCACTTTTCACACACAAATGAATTGTTACAAACCCAAGGCGATACGCCCATTAACTGGCAGGTTTAATTGATATATTAAAAAAGGCTTTCGTATCATGAAAGCCTTTTGCTTAGTTATTGTGTATTAATGCCCATGCGCAATAATTATCAATTACTTTGAAGGGGTAAAACCTGGCGTTAGCTTTACTATCGATACGGTTTTCCTGCCGCAAAATAAATTGCCTAATTGAGCGCAATGAGTTTGAAATTAAAAATCTAGCTCATCAATTTCAATGCTGTCTGTAAAAAAGTCTAACTCCTGTAGTTCTTTACGTAACCGTTGTTTGTCTTTTATGGCCTCAATCTCGCGCCACTTTCTTTTTTTATTCTTTTGAGAGGTTTTTCTTGTTGTATCAGGACCTTCTAATATCTCTAATATATCGTTTAGGCTATCCATGACTATCTCCTATTGATTTTAGTGAACCTCGAGAATACCTATACCACAGGCCTAGCTAAAATAGAATAAAAAAGTGACGAATTTGTTACAGGTATGTGATGCGTTGATGAAGTTTAATACTAACTAGCTTTATTGAGCGCGCTATTTTTAGATAGAAAAAATAAATAAAAAAACACTAAAAGTGAGCTATTTAGCTGTGTAGGCAATGGTACATGCTGTGGCAGGTTAGTATAAAGCAGTGCGGATTATATTAAGGGCATAAAAAAACGCCGCAGGTGCAGCGTTTAATACATAATTAGCGCGTATTACATTGCTTTAAAACGTGCTTCTAGCTGCTCTTGTGCATCTGCGAATGAGCGGATACCTTCAGCTAGTTTTTCAGTGGCCATTGCATCTTGGTTATGTAACCAACGGAACTGCGACTCAGTAAGTGGAGCAGGCTTTGGCTCTTTAGGAATATCACTTTGTAGTAAGTATTCTTCTGCGCCTTCTAAATTGCCTAAGTCTTCTAGTAGGTTAGGGCTAATCGTTAGCTTGTCACAACCTGTAAGCGCAATAATTTCGCCAGTGTTACGGAAGCTTGCGCCCATAACGACGGTTTTGTAATCATGGCGTTTATAAAACTCAAAAATGCTACGTACAGATTGAACACCTGGATCTTGTAGCGGATCGGTTGGTTTTTCCATACCATTTGCTACGTGCCAATCTAAAATACGGCCAACAAATGGTGAGATTAAAAATACATTTGCATCAGCACACGCACGTGCTTGAGCATCGCTAAATAATAAAGTTAGGTTACATTTAGTCCCTTCTTTTTCTAGCTGTTCGGCCGCTTTAATGCCTTCCCATGTAGACGCAACTTTAATTAAAATTTTGTCTTTGCTTACACCTTCTTTTTCATAAAGGCTAAGCAGGGTATGTGCTTTATCAATAGTTGCTTGGGTGTCGAATGATAAACGAGCATCTACTTCAGTAGAAATATAACCAGGTACAATTTCGCTAATTTCTTTACCAAGTAATACGGCAAAGTAGTCACATGCAAGTTCAAGCTGTTTAGCTGCGTCTTGCTCTGTTTCTTTTGCATAGCTCCAAGCTTTATCTAAATAAGGCTTGTAAGCTTCAATCTCGCTCGCTTTTAATAAAAGCGACGGGTTTGTGGTTGCATCTTCTGGTTGATGCTTTTTGATCGCTTCAATATCGCCAGTGTCGGCTACGATAGATGAATGTTGTTTTAGCCTTTGTAGAGCGCTAGTCATTTGCCTTCCTCATTCCAAGCAAGTTAAAAGAAAATCTAAACTACCTTAATATAAGTATTCAATACTGCAACAGTGTGACAATGCTTGATAGGTCTTATGTCCTTATCAATAGAAAAACGACGATGCATGATTTATTAAGGTAGGATTTAGGCCATTGCGATTAATTTTCAATGGTATTTTATAAACAAAACGTGCTTTTCGTCTCATTTAATGTTGAAATTGACATTAAATAAATTACAAGTCAATAGCTAACTATGATCACTGTTATTTCACCAGCAAAAAATCTTGATTACGAAACGCCACCCGCAACAGATAAGTTCACTCAACCTGAATTACTAGAGCACAGCGAAGAGCTCATGAAAGTATGCCGTGAACTAACTCCAGCGCAAATTGGCAGCCTAATGAAAATTAGCGATAAGCTTGCAGGGCTTAACGCTGCGCGCTTTAGCGAATGGTCGCAACCATTTACACAAAGTAATGCCAAACAAGCGGTACTAGCCTTTAACGGCGATGTGTACGGTGGTTTAGATGCCGCAACACTCACTGCCGCTAACCTCGATTATGCGCAAAACCATTTACGTATACTTTCGGGTTTATACGGCTTATTAAAGCCGCTTGATTTAATGCAAGCCTACCGCCTAGAAATGGGTACTAAGCTTGATAACCCTCGCGGGAAAAATTTGTATGAATTTTGGGGTAGCATTATTGCTAATAAATTAAACGAGGAATTAAAAGCGCAAGACGCACAATACCTCGTTAATCTTGCTTCAAACGAGTACTTTAAAGCAGTAGATAAAAAAGCACTCAATGCGCAAATTATTACCCCGCATTTTAAAGACTGCAAAAATGGTCAATATAAGGTAATTAGCTTTTACGCTAAAAAAGCGCGCGGCATGATGGCCCGTTACATTATAGAAAACCAGGTAACACAGCTTAGCCAATTAAAAGAGTTTACTGTGGCGGGTTATTACTTTAGCCCTGAAGCAACCACTAAAGAGCTTGAGCCTGTATTTATGCGCGACGAGCAAAACTAAGCGTTTATACTCAGCAAACAATGAGTTAAAAAGCCATGCATTGCATGGTTTTTTTTTATGCTGGCGCTAAACTTGCTAACTTCACCTACTATTAATGAGATAAAAAATAGATAGGTGTAAAAATATGATCAGCATACCTTCAGTAGCCGAAGCCGAAAAACTCATCGAAGAAAAACTCGGAGGGTGGTTTGATGTAGTAATAAGCCACATCCCAAACTTTATTGTGGCAGTGGTAATAGCCATTGTATTTTCAATAATAGCGCGCTTTGCCGGCCGGCTAATGAAAAACCTATTAAGGCGCTCACTCGACTCTAAGCAAATTGCAGATTTAATGGCGTCTATTTTTAAGGTTATTGTGTTATGTGTGGGCCTATTTATCGCTTTAGATTTTATGGGGTTAAAAGGCACAGTCACATCGTTACTAGCGGGTGCGGGTATTGTGGGTTTAGCCATTGGCTTTGCTTTTCAAGACATGACCGAGAACTTAATTGCCGGTATTGCTATGGGAATACGCAAGCCATTTAAAGCGGGTGATGTAATTGAAACCGACGACGTATTTGGCTCGGTACATTCTATAAACCTGCGTAACACGCTAATAGAGAGCTTTTACGGGCAGTTAATACTGGTACCTAACAAGGTATTATTTAGAAATGTGTTAAAAAACTACACCACGTTAGGCGTTAGGCGCATAGAGGTACCTGTGGGTATTTCATACGGCGACGACATTGAAAAAGCCAAAGAAGTTATCGTTGATAAAATTAACGAGTTTGACTTTGTAATACGTAAAGATGAAACCGCTGTGTACGCAGAAGGTTTTGGCGACAGTAGTATTAATTTACTGGTGTGGTTTTGGATAAAATACCCAGGCGAGCCAGACTTTATGACAGTACGCCATAAAGGCGTAGTCGCTGTTAAACAAGCGCTTGATGCTGCAGATATAAGTATTCCATTCCCAATACGTACGTTAGATTTTGGCATTAAAGGCGGTGAAAAGCTCGATGCCATGATAAGCGATAAAATAAACCAACAGTCACCCAAACAACAAGGTGGGAGTAATACGGGTTCAAATCAAAGCGAATGAGCGACTAATACAGGTTTAAACTAGCCCAGTAATAGTTACCCACTAGCAGCGCATTTTTACATAAAAAGTGCGCTGCTAGTAATTTCAAAGCGCTAAGTCGGGTTAAATTTAACTATACTTTTAATAAATTTAATTTAAGTTAATACTTATGTGTTTTTCCCTGTCATCAAGTTTTTGCAACTTTAGCAGGGCAATCTGGAATAGCGCAGCTATCTAACTCTATTACCTTGTCGCCTACTTTTAATTCTGCCAGATCAGCAACAGAATCTGCATAGACTTTTATAATATCTATTTCACTAATTTCTGGGCTAAAAAAAGCCGGATACAGACACATCTGCAGCAAAGCCAAATATAGCTTCCTCTGCATGGCCAATAAGAGGGATTAGCAGTAGTAAATAAATCGTTTCATGTATTAGCTTCTTTGTGTAAGTGATGGGGCATTTGCATGCATTAAGTCATATATTATCTGTTATTTATGGTGAGGTTGATTAGCAAACACTTGTAGGTTGCCAACGGTATTAAAAATGCGCTGATTAGATGAACTTTACAGCCTTGTTATAGCATTCTTTTATCAAAGCTGTAGTAAGTCACTAATTTAAAAGAGTGGGAAAGGGCGGCTAAGTGTTTGCTCTATTTTTAATAGGGGAGCTAAAGCTAGAAGTTTAGATACTAAAGTGTGCTGTTAAGCATAAAAAAGCGCGGCTTGTGTTGGAGAAACAAGCCACGCAGAGGAATAAGTTATATAAACAAAAATTGTAATGCGGTATTAGATAACACTAATTTTATTACGGATAATTTTAACGCCATCCATATTTTCTAAAAACTTTTGCGCAAGTGCACGCTGAAAACCTGTTTGCGCTTCACCGTATAGGTCAACTTCACCGTCTTCGACCTGCACGCGAATATCGCTTAATGCTAAGTTTGGGTTAGTACGTAACGTATTGGTGATTGTTTGTTGTAAGTTAGGTTGAGTAGCCACACTGCTTACTACGGCTAAGTTAGTTGCTGCACTTACTTTTGTAGCGCAAGCTAATAAAAATAAACAACAAAATGATACTAAAGCGATAGTTAACTTAAAGCGGTTCATAACTTCATCCTTACATTACGGTTAATCGTGCAGCTATTCTTAGCTGAGTTACTTTCTCAGTTACAATTTCGATGCCAGTTTTAATTTGTTGAAATATAAGGTTATTTTATTAAGTGGGAATTCAGGTGGGCAATAATTACATTTTAATGGGAATGAGTTACATGCTTGGGTTACATTTGTAACGGGTACAAAAAAGCCGGCAACTGCCGGCTTGTTTATTTATGGTGTGCTATTTCTTTTTATTTTTAGCTTTGGCTTTTTTCTTAGCTTTCATTTTTACAGGGTCTTTACGCTTTTTAGCGGGTGGCTTAGCTTCTTTATGCTGTGGCTCAAGCCCTTTAATTATACGGCGCTTAAGCTTTTGCTCTGTGTATCGCTCAACCTTGTATAAAATGCCAATGTCGTGTGCTTCAACTAATGATATAGCAATCCCTTTTTTACCTGCACGGCCAGTACGGCCTATACGGTGTACATAGACATCGGCAGTGCGCGGCATATCAAAGTTAATTACGTGGCTAATGTCAGAAACATCAATACCGCGAGCCGCAACATCGGTTGCTATTAATATGCGCGTTTTGCCACTGTGGAAATTTTCCATCGCTTTCATGCGCTTATCTTGCGGCATTTCGCCACGCAGCCACGCGGCTTTTACGCCATTGTTAGTTAGCTCACCAATTAGCGTTTCTAGGCGCTCACGGGTTTTTACAAACACAATGGCTTTACTTACATCTGGGCCGTTTAGGGTATTAACCAACAGCTCAAGCTTGTGGTGGTAGTCATCAGCAAGGTGAACCCATTGATGAATTTTTGCTTTTTCTTTGCGTGACGATTCGGCTTCAAGTAAAGCAGGGTCGTTTAAAATACGCTCAGCAAATAACTCAACGCTATCGCCTTCTAACGTTGCAGAGAATAAAAAGCACTGACGACGGTTTTTAGCTTCGTCACATATGCGCAGCATTTCTTTTCTAAAGCCCATGTCTAACATGCGGTCGGCTTCATCAAGAATAAGCATTTCTACGTTTTCAGCATGGAAATTTTCGGTTTCAAGGTATTCCATTAAACGCCCTGGTGTGGCGATTAAAATATCGTTATTGTTTTCAAAAATTTCTTTGTGGGTGCCGTAGTTTATACCACCTGTTACTACACCAATTTTAAGGTGAGTGCCTTTAGCAAGCAGTTCACACTGCTCATGAATTTGATAAGCCAGTTCACGGGTTGGGGTCATTATTAACACACGTGCAAAACCTGGGTCGCGACGCGGAAAATCCATTAAGTATTGAATAGCCGGAATTAAAAATGCCGCCGTTTTACCTGTGCCAGTAGGTGCTGATGCTAAAATATCGCGACCTTGCAGCGCTTCAGGAATAGCTTGTTGTTGAATGCTGGTTGGTGTCTCGTAGCCCATTTTATCAATGGCGTTGAGTAGTTTAGTATCAAGATCAAATTCAGAAAATTGCATAGAGTGTCTAAAATAAGGGACAATTACCTGCAATTATACGCGCTATACGCCAGTTGGTGAATGAAAAGGTGAAAAAATGTCAGGGTTTACGTTTAAACAATTTAAGGTTGAGCACGATAGCTGTGCTATGAAGGTTTCAACCGATGGCATTTTACTTGGCGCATGGGCGTATTTAAAAGGTGCCAACACATTACTCGATATAGGCACAGGTACCGGTTTACTTGCGCTTATGTGTAAACAGCGCCAACCAGCACTTAGCATAACCGCTGTTGAAATTGATGAAGCTGCTTACAAGCAAGCGCAGCAAAATATAGCCTCTAGCCCGTGGCCAAATATCACAGTAAAGCACACCACTATACAAGCGTTTAAACAGGCGGCGCCATTTGATGTTGTGATTTCTAACCCCCCTTATTTTAACCGTAGTTTAAAAGGGCTAAGCGATGCCCGTAACACCGCACGCCATACCGATGGTTTAAGTTTTGACGAACTAATACATGCCTATATGCGTTTAAGTCATGAGCATTCGTGCTTTAACGTAATTTTACCCACCACAGAGGTGGGCTTATTCGTTGAATTGGCAAAACAAAGCGGGCTTTATTTAAACGCGCATTGCCAAGTAAAAACCACACCAAGTAAAGCATTTAGCCGCAGTTTGATGCGCTTTAGCTTAGTAAACACTTTGCCAGAGCTTACCTCCCTATGCATAAAAGATGACAACAACCGCTACAGCGATGATTATATTGCGTTATGTAAAGCGTTTTACTTGAAAATGTAAGTTTTAAGGCAGGTAATTATCTAGTAATAAAGGATAGTTTACCCATTATGCATACGTATTCAGTTTTTATTTGAGCAACTCTCAAACTAGTGTTAACCACTTGTAAATAACGTCGAGTATGTTGTTTAACTCGCCCAACACTGGAAACACACACTATGAAACTGAATAAAATGATCACCACTGTAGGTTTTAGCTTAGGTTTAACCTTACCAAGTTTAGTATCGGCTGCGCCTACAACATTTGTGCATTTATTTGAATGGAATTGGCAAGATGTAGCCCAAGAATGTGAGCAGTTTTTAGGACCAAAAGGGTATGCTGCGGTACAGGTGTCTCCGCCTAACGAGCATATTACAGGTAGCCAATGGTGGACTCGCTATCAACCTGTGAGCTACCAACTACAAAGCCGAGGCGGTAACCGTTCGCAATTTATAGATATGGTTAATCGCTGTAACACCGCAGGCGTCGATATATATGTTGATACATTAATAAACCATATGGCAGCCGGCAGTGGTACGGGCACTGCTGGTAACACTTTTGGTAATAAACAATACCCTATTTTTAGCCCACAAGATTTTCACGAAAGTTGCTCTATTAACCCAGAAGATTACGGTAATAACCGTTATCGCGTGCAAAACTGTGAGCTAGTAGGGCTGGCCGATTTAAACACTTCTTCAAATTATGTGCAAAATACATTAGCGGCATATATTAATGACCTTCAAGCTATGGGTGTTAAAGGTTTTAGGTTTGATGCTGCTAAGCATGTTGCTGCAAGTGATATTCAAAGTTTAATGGCAAAAATAAATGGCTCGCCAGTGGTGTTTCATGAGGTGATAGACCAAGGTACTGAAGCGGTTGCAGCCTCAGAGTATTTAAGTACAGGGCTAGTTACCGAGTTTAAATACAGTACGCAGCTTGGTAATACCTTTAGAAATGGCTCGCTTGCATGGTTAAGTAATTTTGGTGAAGGCTGGGGCTTTATGCCAAGTTCATCAGCTGTGGTATTTGTAGATAACCACGACAATCAACGCGGCCATGGTGGCGCGGGTAATGTAATTACCTTTGAAGATGGCCGTTTATACGACCTAGCCAACGTATTTATGTTGGCATACCCGTATGGGTATCCAAAAGTAATGTCGAGTTATGATTTTCACGGCGATACAGATGCGGGTGGGCCAAGTGTACCGGTGCACAATAATGGCAATTTAGAATGTTTTGCAAGTAACTGGAAGTGCGAGCATCGCTGGTCTTATATTGCGGGTGGTGTCGATTTTAGAAATAACACAGCCGACAACTGGGTAGTAACAAATTGGTGGGATAACACCCATAACCAGATTGCATTTGGACGTGGTAGCTCTGGTCATATGGCAATTAATAAAGAAGACTCAACGCTTAATACAACAATTCAAACAGATATGGCGCCTGGACAGTACTGTAATGTGTTAAAAGGCGAGCTTTTGGGTAATGCTACTAGTTGTAGCGGTGAAGTAATAACAGTTAATAGCAACGGCACCATCAATTTAAATGTAGCGCCATGGGATGCAATAGCAATTCATAAAAATGCTAAATTAACTCAAGGAACAGTGCCTAATAATAGCGACTGGAAAAGAACCGTTATTTTTATTAATGCTCAAACACAAAGCGGACAAGACATGTTTGTACGCGGTGGTATAGATCACAACTATGCAAATACAAACCTTGCTAGAAACTGCCAAACAACAAATGTTGAATGTGCTATGCCAATTCGCCATAACAATCTAAAAAACAACACCACAACACCTTGGAAAGCAAACGATAACTACCTAGATTGGTATGGAATTGAACAAGGCCAAAACAGTGAAGCGCAAGGTACTGCCATGGATTGGACTACAAATGTTTGGCCAAGTGAATATGGCGCCCAAAAATCGGTAACAGTAGATGGCTTTGGTGTTACACCCCTTAATATATGGGGCGAACACTATTGGATGCTGGATGTTGATATGGATTGCAGTAAAGCTGTTAACGGATGGTTTGAATTAAAAGCATTTATAAAAAATGGCCAAGAGTGGGAAGGCGATATAAGCCAAGCAAATACCCCCTATACAAGTACTAACCATATGGCACAGTGTGGCAAAATTAATATGTTTGAATTTAACAGCTCAAATGTAGAGGTACGTAACTTTTAAATACGTACTTTAAAACGCGTACGTTAAAAAACTATCAGCCAATTTAAAACCAAGTGGGTTAACGCGTACTTGGTTTTTTACTTTTATAAGTACCTAAATAGCAGTTTAATTTCATAGTGCGTTTATAAATCAGCTGGTATTATCGTTTTATTCGCCATTTTTAATTTAGGCAACACAATGAAAAAGTTAAACAAATTACCGTTACTAACAACACTCGCTGCGGCTTTATTTATAAGCCAAGGTGCGCTTGCAAACATGACTCCTGTTGGGCTTTGGAAAACCATAGATGAAGACACCAACGAGGCTAAATCGTACGTACGCATTACTCAAAACGATAAGGTGCTCAGTGGTAAAGTTGAGGCTATTTTAGACCCAGCTAAACAAACCGGTATTTGTAAAGAGTGTGATGGGGCATTAAAAAATCAGCCTATTTTAGGGATGACCATAATCACTGATGTAAAACCAGAAGATGATGGCGTGTGGGGCGATGGTGAAATACTTGACCCTACAAATGGTAAAACTTATACCGTGCAACTAACGCCACAAAACGACGGTAAAACATTAGAAGTACGTGGCTATATAGGCTTTTTTTACCGTAACCAATATTGGCAACGTGTGGAGTAGCACTACTCGTTTGCTGTTTTTAAAAATTCGCGCTTTAGCCACGCTCGTAATGCGCTTACCTGTGGGTGATTAAGCATGGCGTGGCTCGTTGCAAAATAAAACTGCTGATGCGGATTTACAATGCTTCGGCCAATTTGCGTGAGCATGCCGTGCTTTATATCGTCGCGTACAAACTGTTTGTGGGTGACCAAAACGCCAAGCTGGCGCATCGCGGCTTGCGTTGCTTGCACTGAAATATTAAAGGTTAAGTTATTATGCTGCTTAGGCTGCGCTAAATTATTAGCCTCGCACCACGTTTGCCAATCGTTTTGCCTACGTGGGTTGGTAACGTAGATTGCTTTAAAACGCTGCAGCAAATTTTGCGCGGTTAACTCATCTTTATTTAAGCCAACTAAAAGCTGTGGGTTACAGACTAAAATTAACTGATCGTCGGCTAGTTTTTCACAGTGATATTTTTGCCACTTATCGGGCTGGCCATGAATAATCGCTGCATCAATCCCTTCGCGCTCTAAATCAAATTCTCCCACCAAGTTAGAAATACGAATGTCACTATTTGGCGAAATGCGCTGAAAATCAGCCACCCTAGGGATCCACCAGTGCAGAGCTAGTGAGTTAACCATATTGAGTGTTAAATAAGTTGGCTCATTCGCTGTGTTACTTGCCTCTTGGCTGGCTGCTAAAATTTCAGCCATGGCTGGGGCTATGCGTTTGTAATAGCGCTCACCCACAGGGTTGAGCTCAACGCGGCGACCAATGCGATTAAAAAGCGGTGTATTAAGTTGTAACTCTAAAGCTTTAATAGACTGACTTACCGCCGAGTGACTAATACTTAGCTGCTCAGCCGCGAGCACCATGCTGCCAGTTTCGGCAACAGCTATAAACGTATAGAGAGATTTTAACGGCGCTGATTTAATCATAGGTTACTTATTAACAGTTAAGTTTTACTTACAGGTTAGTTTAATATTATTCGCTTTTAAATTTATAAAGTACACGTAAAATTAGCGCCATAAAAGCCAATGCCAATTTTTTGAAAAATAATAAATAGATTAAAAAAATTAAGCCTTTAATTTTGCTTTTTACATTCATTTTTTATTCAAAGGATAACTGCGGTGACGTTAAATTCTCGTGCTAGTGTGTTTATGCTGCTCTCTACATTTACCTTGGCGTTAAATAGCTTTATAGCCAAGTTACTTACCGATTACTTTAGCACCAGCGAAGTGGTTTTTTTACGGGTGTTTTTACCCGCGATTATTATGCTGGCATTGGCGGCAGGTATTAAATGGCAGCTACCTAATAAATCAGCATGGCGAACCTTTGCTATTCGCGCAATTTTTATAGTGCTGTGCCAAAACTGCTTTTTAGTGGCGCTAAATACTTTAACGCTGGTGGAGGCGGTTATTTTATTTAGCACTGGGCCGTTATTTATACCGCTAATAGAACGGGTGCTTTTTAAAACTAAATTAAATTGGTTATTGCTACCTACAATGGCGCTGATGTTTGTGGGTGTGATTATTCAAAATATTCATAGCGACGGCATACAATGGCGCTGGAGCTTATTAATTGGTTTAGGGGCTGGTATTTTTAATGCCTGCTCGCAAATCACCTTATTTAGAGCCAGTAAAATTAAGCTTCCGATGATGGTTATTAACGGTTGGAGCTTTACGCTGGCTGCCATTTTTATGGTGCCAGTATTAATGTTTACCAGCGAAGGTGAGCTATTTTACCAAGGTTTTGCAATCGATATAAGTAATTACAGTTTATTACTGATGGTGGCATTAATTGGTTTTTCGACTGCTGCAACGCAGTTTTTTAGAGGAAAGGCGTACCGATTAGCCAGTTCTAACTCGCAGTTAGCGCCGCTTATTTATTCTAACTTATTATTTGCGTTGTTATTTCAGCTAATTTTTTACGATACAACATTAAGTTTATCGCAAGTAATAGGCTCAGCGCTTATTGTACTGGCATGTATTATTAATACCTTTGCGCCTAATTGGCTATTGCAAAGGCAAGCAAAAATATGTGAAAAAAAGTGCGCTAAAAAACTTAGTTATTTGTAATGTATTGGCCTAAACATGGTTTAGGCCAAACTCGTTATAGCGTTTCGCTATACTCTGTCATTATTTGTTCAACCCAGCTGGCTATGCGCTCATCGCTTAGCTCGTATTGGCTGTCTTCATCAAGCGCTAGGCCCACAAAGTGTTTGCCATCGGGGGTAAGTGCTTTTGACGCTTCAAACTCGTAGTTTTCATCGTTTGGCCAAAAACCAAGTTGCGTAAACGACTGGGTATTTATTTCATCGTGAAGCATACCAAGGGCGTCTTGAAACCATTGTCCGTAACCTTGTTGGTCGCCCATGCCAAATAAAGCAATGGTTTTACCATTTAGGTTTACATCTTTAATGTCGTCCCACTTAGACTCCCAGTCTTCTTGTATTTCTCCAAAATCCCATGTTGAAATACCAAAGATGATAAAGTCGTACTGCTCTGCATTTTTAAGTGGTTCGTCTTTAATATTGTGTAAGGTCACTACATCGGCGCCAATAAGGTCGCGAATTTTTTCTGCTGCCATCTCTGTGTAGCATGTAGTAGAGCCAAAAAATAAACCAATCTGCATCGTATTTATCACTGTGTAATTGCCTGTTATGATAGGGCGCAGTTTACCGTAAGGTATTTTTAATTGATACCTTCTACCGTGGGTATTACCAACATGAGATCACAACGTGACAACGCTACCTGACGATTTACCTGAACCAAATACCGAGCTAAACAGCAACAGCGACTTTTTAGAAACCTTTTTAGATAGCTTGTACTTAGAGCAAGGTGTAAGCGAAAACACCCTTAGCGCGTATCGCAGTGACCTAGATAAGTTTTGTCAGTTTTTAAAAGGCGAAAGCTTAATGACGGTAACCAGCTTAGATATAGAAAGCTACCTAGCGTATCGCGTAGATTTAGGGTTAAAACCACGTAGCACGGCACGCAGCATAAGTGCGTTAAAGCGGTTTTATCAGTATTTTGTACGTGAAAAACGTATTGCAAGCTCACCGCTTGAAAACATTGCGCAACCAAAAGCGGGCCAATCGTTACCTAAAACGCTCTCAGAAGCCGAAGTAGAGGCATTATTAAGTGCGCCCAATATTGAAGAACCAATGGGGCTGCGCGATAAAGCCATGCTAGAGCTACTTTATGCTACGGGCTTGCGTGTAACTGAGCTTGTAGGGCTGCGTATGGAGCAAATTAACTTGCGCCAGTCGGTTGTGTTTGTAAAAGGTAAAGGCAACAAAGAGCGCTTAGTACCTTTAGGCGAAGAAGCCATGTACTGGCTTGAGCAGTTTTTAAAAGGGGGGCGTGCACAAATGATAAAACACGCCACCGATTTTGTGTTTCCTTCAAAACGTGGTGTAGGTATGACCCGACAAACCTTTTGGCATCGTATTAAACACTATGCTATTTTGGCGTCTATTGAGTCAGATTTATCGCCGCATACATTGCGTCATGCCTTTGCAACACATTTACTTAATCATGGTGCCGACTTAAGAGTGGTGCAGATGATGTTAGGGCACAGCGACTTATCGACTACACAAATTTATACCCATGTTGCCAATGAGCGATTAAAATCGGTACACTCAGAGCATCATCCGCGCGCGTAATATGAAATTTAATATCAGCTTAGCGGTCAATTTAGTACGTATTATTAGATAGAGAAAATTATGAAAAAATTAATGTTAGCAGGTGCAATGTTGTGCACAAGTATTAGTGCATTTGCAAATGGCGTAGCCACAACGCCAGATGCTAATGATCCTATTGTTACTAAATTTGCCACGTTAGGTGTAACAGTTAAGCAAATAAACCCAAGCCCTGTTGCCGGTTTAAAAGAGCTTATTACAAATAAAGGTGTACTTTACGCCAGCCCAGACGGCCAGTTTTTAATGCAAGGCACGCTAATTGATTTAAACAACCGCAGCAACTTAACCGAGCAAGCGTTAAATGGTGTACGTGTTGAAGGTATTAAAGAATACCAAGATTCAATGATTGTTTATAAAGCGCCTAACGAAAAACACCAAATTACGGTATTTACCGATATTAGCTGTGGCTATTGTCGTAAATTACACCGCGAACTAGACGACTTGCTTGATGCAGGCATTACTGTTCGTTATTTAGCGTTTCCGCGTGGTGGACTGCAAGGTTCGGGCTACGCCGATTTAATGAATGTATGGTGTGCACGCGACCAACAAGAAGCACTAACAGAAGCTAAATCAGGCGAAGACACTAAAGTAGTTGCCGGTTGTAGCGCACCAGTAGCTGAGCATTACCAGCTAGGCCAAAGCTTTGGTATTAGCGGCACGCCAGCCATTATTTTAGAAGACGGTACAATGATCCCAGGCTACCAGCCAGCCGCCGCATTAAGTGCAGCGCTTGAGGCGAACAAAGCAGGTTAATTAAAAATCTGAGTACCTGTTTAATACCAATCCGCGATAATACTTAATCATTTTGCGGGGCTAAACGTGTTGCTACAAGCGTTAAAAAATGCTTATTTACGACTGCATGGATGCAAAAGGTAGAGCAATGCAGGAGCAATTGCCGAGAACAACTAAATAGCGAATTTATTGCCTAGCTATCAACACATTTTTCCAGCCTCAAAATAGATCACTTAATTAAGTGAATTGGTTTAAAAAGGCCTTTATGGCCTTTTTTTGTCTTTTTATTATGAACACCATAAGTTAAAAACCAGCATGAAAAAACTGATCATTGCGCGCGAAAATGTAGACGATTCTTACCTGCCAAGCGATCTGCACCCTGTTATTAAGCAAATTTATGCCACGCGTAACGTGCAAAATGCACACGAGCTAAATAATAGTGCAGCCACGCTAATCGACTTTAAACTGTTTAAAGACATCGACAAAGCCACTGAGCTATTAATTGATGCGCTGAATGCGCAAAGCCGCATTTTAATTGTTGGCGACTTCGATGCCGATGGCGCAACCAGTACAGCTACCTTAATGCAAGGCTTGGCAATGTTTGGCTTTAATAACTTAGACTACCTTGTACCGGACAGGTTTAGCTTAGGCTATGGTTTAAGCCCAGCGCTTGCTGAGCAAATTGTTGATATAAAACCAGAGCTGGTTATTACGGTAGATAACGGTATTTCATGTATTGCAGGTATAGATATATTAAAAAAAGTGGGCATTAAAGTACTGGTTACTGATCACCACTTGCAAGGGGAACAGCTCCCTAATGCCGATGCAATTGTTAACCCAAACCGACATGATTGCCGTTTTCCTTCAAAATCAATTGCGGGTGTCGGCGTAGCCTTTTACTTGCTTATAGCCCTTAGAAGCACGTTACGAGAGCAAGGTTATTTTGAACGCCATGCTATGCCAAATTTAGCCGACTTGCTTGATATAGTTGCCCTAGGCACCGTGGCCGATGTAGTCGCGCTTGATGCAAATAACCGCACTTTAGTACACCAAGGGTTGGCGCGTATTCGCAGCGGTAAAACACGCCCAGGTATTACTGCGCTTATTGAAGTGGCTAATCGTAATGCAGCGCGTTTAAGCGCCAGTGACTTTGGTTTTTCGTTGGCCCCGCGTTTAAACGCCGCAGGGCGACTAGATGACATGAGTTTGGGCATAGCGTGCTTATTAAGTACCGATATAAACCAAGCAAGGCGTATTGCCAGCGAGTTAGATAGCTTAAACCATGCACGGCGCGAAATAGAGCAGGGCATGCAAGCCGAGGCGCAAGCTGTGCTTGATAGGCTCGCGTTTAGTGACGACAACATTCCCGATGCCATTTGTTTATACCAAGAAGATTGGCACCAAGGTGTTATTGGTATTTTGGCGGGGCGCTTAAAAGAAAAATACCACCGCCCAACCGTTATTTTTGCCGGTGGCGAAAACGGTGAAATAAAAGGCTCGTGCCGCTCTATCGAAGGGCTACACATGCGCGATTTACTCGAAGGGCTAAATACCGCCGACCCGCACTTAATTAATAAATTTGGCGGCCATGCCATGGCGGCAGGGCTAAGTATTGATGAGCAAAACTTTAATGACTTTAAAAACGCGTTTGATACTGCTGTAAGCGCGCAATTAAGCGAAGAAAGTAAACGCTGCATTGTATTTACCGATGGCGAGCTGCCAAACGAGTGCTTTACAATGGACTTTGCTCAGCTATTAAAGCAATCAGGCCCATGGGGGCAGCAATTTCCTGAGCCGGTATTTGAGCACACCTTTGAAGTTATTCAGCAGCGTATAGTAGGCGAAAAACACTTAAAACTGGTGCTTAAACATCAATCTGGGCGCTTAGTTGACGCCATTGCATTTGGAATAGATGTAAAAGCATGGCCCGACACCGAGGCCCGTTATGTGAAAGTGGCTTATCAGCTCGACATAAACGAATTTAGAGGTAAGTTTAGCCTGCAATTAATTGTTCGCGAGCTTGAAAAAGTGCATTAAAAAATATGCACAATGCATGCATAAAAGGCTAATAAAGCGCGCGGTTTTTTGTTAAAATCGGGCGTTTTTATCATTTGACGATAATTTATTGCGTTTAGTGCTAATTTTAGCGCGCAATAATCTAGCCATTTTGGAGTAATGTACATGTTTGAAGTGAATCCTGTGATTAATCAAATCAAGGAAATTCGCGAACGTACTGAACTGCTTCGGGGGTACCTTTGACTACGCTCACAAACAAGAGCGCCTAGAAGAAGTAAACGCCGAACTTGAAGATTCAGCCGTATGGAATGAACCTGAGCGCGCACAAGCACTTGGTCGTGAAAAATCAGCCTTAGAAGCGGTTGTTGAAACAATCGACAACTTAGTAGCAGGTGCTGACGACGTAGAAGGTTTATTAGAGCTTGCAGTAGAAGCAGAAGACGAAGACACGTTTGTTGAAGCGCAAACTGAACTTGAAGGCTTAAATAAACAGCTTGAGGGTTTAGAGTTTCGCCGTATGTTTTCGGGCTCTCACGATGCAAACGATGCTTACCTTGATTTACAGTCTGGGTCTGGCGGTACTGAAGCACAAGACTGGTGTAACATGTTATTACGCATGTATTTACGCTGGGGCGAGGCTAAAGGCTTTAAAGTTGAGCTAGTAGAAGCAACCGATGGCGATGTAGCCGGTATTAAAGGTGCAACAGTGCGCTTTGTAGGCGAATACGCATATGGTTGGCTGCGCACAGAAACAGGAGTACACCGTTTAGTACGTAAAAGCCCATTTGATTCAAGTGGTCGTCGTCATACCTCGTTTGCCTCTGCGTTTGTTTACCCAGAAGTAGATGACAATATTGAAATTGATATTAATCCGGCTGATTTACGTATAGACGTTTACCGTGCATCGGGCGCGGGTGGTCAGCACGTTAATACTACCGAATCGGCAGTACGTATTACTCACGTACCTACCAACACGGTTGTTCAGTGTCAAAACGAGCGTTCACAACACAAAAATAAAGCCCAAGCAATGAAGCAGTTAAAAGCAAAATTATTTGAGCTTGAACTTCAGCAGCAAAATGCTGAAAAGCAATCGCAAGAAGACGCAAAATCGGATATTGGCTGGGGAAGCCAAATTCGTTCTTACGTACTTGATGATGCACGCATTAAAGATTTACGAACTGGCGTTGAAAACCGTAATACGCAATCGGTACTTGACGGCAACCTAGACAAATTTATTGAAGCCAGCCTAAAATCTGGCCTATAACCACCAAGCTAAAAAAGAGCTAAAAAATGACTGATCAAATCCAAGACGAAAATAAGTTAATCGCTGAGCGTCGCGGCAAATTAGACGCTATTCGTGAAAATTGCCCAGCCAACGGTCATCCTAATCAGTTCCGTCGTGAACATTACACGGCTGATTTACAGGCTGAGTTTGGTGATAAGAGTAAAGAAGAATTAGTAGAGCTTAAGCACGTTGTATCAATTGCTGGCCGTATTTTAGCTAAGCGTGGTCCTTTTATGGCCATTCAAGACATGAAAGGCCGTGTACAAGCTTACGCATCTAAAGAGGTGCAAAAAGACTTAAAAGCAAAATATGGCCAACTAGATATTGGCGATATTATTGGTGTTAAAGGTGCGCTTAATAAATCAGGTAAAGGCGATTTATACGTAGAAATGACCGAGTACGAACTACTTACTAAGTCACTACGCCCATTACCAGAGAAGTTTCATGGTTTATCAGATCAAGAAACCAAGTACCGCCAACGTTATGTTGATTTAATTACTAACGAAGCGACGCGCGAAACATTCCGCATTCGCTCACAAGTAGTTGAAGGTATTCGTCGCTTTTTAGCAGAGCGCGACTTTATGGAAGTAGAAACGCCAATGCTACAGGTTATTCCTGGCGGTGCGTCTGCGCGTCCATTTGTGACTCACCATAACGCACTTGATATAGACATGTACTTACGTATAGCGCCTGAGCTTTACCTTAAGCGTTTAGTAGTAGGTGGTTTTGACCGCGTATTTGAAATTAACCGTAACTTCCGTAACGAAGGGTTATCAACGCGTCACAACCCAGAATTCACTATGATTGAATTTTACCAAGCCTACGCTGATTACATCGACCTGATGAACATTACCGAAGACATGCTACGTACAGTTGCAACAAACGTTTTAGGTAGCCCAATTGTAGTTAATACCACTAAAGATGAAAACGGCGAAGTTATCGACTCAGTAGAGTACGACTTTGGCAAACCGTTTGAGCGCCTAAGCATGGCTGATGCTATCTTAAAATATAACCCTGAGTTTGATGCTGCGGTATTTAATGACCCAGAAAACCACTTTGAAGAATTAAAAGCGTACGCTAAACAAGTGCACGTAAAAATTCCTGAAAATTGTGTATGGGGCCCAGGTAAGTTTTTATGTGAAATATTTGAAGAAACGGCTGAGCACATGCTTATCCAACCTACATTTATTACAGGCTACCCGTGGGAAGTATCGCCACTTGCGCGCCGTAACGACGAAAACCCATTTGTTACCGACCGCTTTGAGTTTTTTGTTGGCGGACGTGAGCTTGCAAATGGCTTCTCGGAGCTTAACGATGCACAAGATCAAGCAGAGCGCTTTACTCGCCAAGTTGAAGAAAAAGACGCCGGCGATGATGAAGCAATGCATTACGATGAAGACTACATACGCGCACTAGAGTACGGCTTACCGCCTACTGCCGGTGAAGGTATTGGTATTGACCGCTTAGTAATGTTATTTACTGATTCACCAACCATTAAAGATGTTATTTTGTTCCCGCATATGCGCCCACAAGCTGACTAAGCTTTAACAAAATAAATGTGATAAACGCCGCTAAATTTTAGCGGCGTTTTTGTGTGAGTACAAAAATAAGCGCCAATGCAGGAAAAGTTGGAGAGTAAATTGCTTTATAAAAACAGACGAAAGAGAGGATAAGATTGTTCGCTTTTTAATTAATTAGTACTAAACTAAATTTTAAAGCTAGTTATTAGTACTTATTAATAGTTAATTCAGATTGGGTTATTTAATGTAGCCTTGTTTTAAATGACCTTAATAACAGTGCTATAACGTAATTTTATGACTGTTTTTTAAACATTATGTTGTATTTATGTAAAAAACTTAGCTAAAATACGCCAAAATTTTGAGCTGGGTTAAAATAGCACTCTAAATATGAATTCTCAAATGGACTTAGAATATAATATGAAAGACAACCGAGTTGAAGAATCGCCAGAAACTGATACCACAGAGCAAAAGCGACAAGCTTATTACCGAGCCTGTATTGCTGAGTTTCAGCAATTAGGTTACCAAGAGCAATATTTAGCGCAGCTCAAAGATGATTTAGTGCCTTTAATGGGCGTTAACCCACAAGACAAAAACATTTAAATCGTTTACTTTTCAAACCAATTATACAATTAAAGCTGACTTATGTGCGTTCTGTAACCAGATAGTCATTTTTGGCATAAAAGTGTTTGACATATTTTCTGAAATCTTTATTATACGCCCCACAAGACGGAGAGGTGTCCGAGTGGCCGAAGGAGCTCCCCTGCTAAGGGAGTATAGAGTTTGTAGCTCTATCGAGGGTTCGAATCCCTCCTTCTCCACCATTTCTTTTAATGGCAGTCTTGTAAAGTAAAGATTGGGCGCATAGCTCAGCTGGATAGAGTACCTGGCTACGAACCAGGCGGTCGGAGGTTCGAATCCTCCTGCGCCCACCACTTTCATAAATAAGCCGACAAAAGTCGGTTTTTTTGTGTCTGAAATAGCATATAAGTTAAGCGCATATTTTACGGTGTGTACTTATATTTATTGTTTCAGAAACTCCACTTAGAGTATAAATAAGAAAAAATGAAAGTGGGCGCATAGCTCAGCTGGATAGAGTACCTGGCTACGAACCAGGCGGTCGGAGGTTCGAATCCTCCTGCGCCCACC
>NZ_JALNTP010000002.1:121139-564871 GCF_023161805.1 Pseudoalteromonas sp. 1CM17D
ACTTTCTATTACTACTTAAGTTAATAGAAAAGAAGCCGACAAAAGTCGGTTTTTTTGTGTCTGAAATTTGAGAAAGCTTTCAGCTATCAGCTATCAGTTAAGTCAAACAAACACCCCAGCTAAAAATTTCAGCGTAGACGTAGAGCTTGCTCACGTTAGAAGCGCAGCTTCTAGTTACTTATGTACAGCTCAAAACCATTCACTGCTCTTTAACTTAAGCTGTGGTATTTTAAACACCTTGTTTAAAAGGAACTTGCTGTATGTTTAAAGCTGTATTCATCACCTTTGTTTTACTATTTATCACTATTTTTAATGTGGGCGCGCACGCTCACACAGCTCAAACAACGCCAATTGTTGGCGCTGCTCAATACAAACATTATTTGCCACAGCTACAAAATAAACGTGTTGGCCTTGTGGTAAATCAAACATCGCTTGTTGAAAATACTCATTTAGTTGATGCTTTACTCACTAAAAATATAACCATAACCAACATTTTTGCACCTGAGCATGGTTTTAGAGGCGATCACGACGCTGGAGCCCATGTTAAAAATGCGGTTGATAGTAAAACCGGTATCCAGCTTATTTCTATTTATGGCAAAAACAAAAAACCAAGCGCTGAGGCTCTGAGCGAAGTAGATGTTATTATTTTTGATATACAAGATGTGGGCGTGCGCTTTTATACCTACATAAGCTCTATGCATTACATGATGGAGGCCGCAGCCGAGCAGGGCATAGAATTTATTGTGCTTGATAGGCCAAACCCCAATATTGCCTACGTTGATGGCCCAATACTTGAGCGCCAATTTAAATCGTTTGTAGGCATGCACCCAATCCCCGTGCTGCATGGCATGACGGTAGGCGAGCTTGCTAAAATGATCAAAGGCGAAAGCTGGATCAATAAAGCGGCTGATTTAAAGCTTACTGTGATCCCAGTTGATCATTACACGCGCTCAACATCCTACAATTTACCTGTAAAACCCAGCCCTAATTTACCGAACGATCAATCAATTGCGCTGTATCCGTCGCTGTGCTTTTTTGAGGCAACCCCTGTAAGTATTGGCAGAGGCACCGACTTTGCGTTTCAAGTAATTGGCTACTCGCCCGTTGCGCTTGGGGATTTTAGTTTTACACCGCGCTCTATTAAAGGGGCGGCAGCAAACCCTAAATTTAAAAATACTCCTGTAAAAGGGCTCGATCTACGCACAACAAACACGCGCGGGCTTGATTTAAGTTATTTAATTACGGCTTATAATAAATTATCTAAAAACAATATTACCTTTTTTGAACGCGCTGATTTTATGGATAAATTGGCTGGCACTAACAAACTACGTTTAGCTATTGAAGCAGGGCAATCAGAGCGGCAAATAAAACAAAGTTGGCAGCAAGGGCTTGCAGCATTTAAAAAGCAACGAGCGCCGTATTTGCTGTACAAGTAAGGGGTGCAAATGGCTTTAGTAATAAACAAAAAATTAAGCTGCTGTTTTAAAACGGCTTTACTGGCGCTTGTTAGTATTACTCTTGTAGCGTGCAGTACGGCAAATAAGCCAAATGAGTTTACAGCAAGTGAGCTTAAGCAAAGCAAATTAGTAACGCTTCCAAAAGCCCAAGTTATTGTCACTTTTCCTGAGGCTAACCCAAGTAGCCGTGAGTACGTAAATAACCGTGGCACTTTTAAAGCGTATAAAGGGCGAGGGCAGTTATTAATTCAAAATAATAACGCTATTAGTGCCGATATTTTTATAAATAACCAAAAGCTTAATATTACCAACCAATTAGCCGCCAATACTTTATATGAGTATTCGCTAGCAAGGCGCACCCACAACGGGGTAAATACGTTTAAGGTTGAAAATATTAAACCTAAAGGCGCAAGCCTTACCTTGCGCTTTGAGTTTCCGACTTTAAATACCGCTGCGCAAAGTAATATAGACTTTAGCCAGGTCGATGCCCTTATTGAAAAAGACATACAAGCTGGTTTTCCTGGGGCGGTATTAGCCGTTATTAAAAGTGGCGAACTCATAAAGCTTAGTGCCTATGGCGATGCTAAACAGTACCAGCAAAGTGATTTAATGCTACTACGCCCAGAGCCAATGCAAACACACACTCTGTTTGATTTAGCCTCTAACACCAAAATATTTGCCACTAATTTTGCCCTTATGAAACTTGTAAGTGAAGGGCTTTTAAATATAAACAAGCCCGTACAAAGTTACTTACCCGAATACAAAGGTGATGGCCGCGAGCTGCGCACAGTTAAAGATTTACTCACGCATACAGCGGGTTACCCACCTGTGTTTGATTTTCATCGTAAAGGTGCTAAAACTGGCGATGCGTATTTTTCGCAAAATAGCCAAACCACAAAGCAGTTGTTACTTACGCAAGTACCGCTGAGCAATAAATACCCCGCACAAGCCGTTTACTCCGATATTGATTACATGATTTTAGGCGTACTAGTTGAGCGTATAACCGGGCAACCACTTGATGACTACTTAGAGCAACACATTTACGCCCCACTTAAACTGACCAATACGGTATTTAACCCACTTAAAAAGGGCTTTAAACGCGCTGAATTTGCAGCAACCGAGCTTAGCGGCAATACCCGTGATGGCCGTATTGCCTTTGAAAATATTCGTACCAATGTTTTGCAAGGCGAAGTGCACGACGAGCGAGCATTTTATTCGTTTAATGGCGTAGCAGGGCATGCCGGTTTATTTAGTAATGCACCCGATTTAGCTGTGCTTTGCCAAGTACTATTAAACCAAGGTGGCTTTGGCAATACCCAATTATTTAGCGCATCAACCTTAGCGCAGTTTGTAACGCCACAATTAAACAACGAAACCTATGGCCTAGGCTTTAGGCTTGCAGGTAACAACCAAGCCAGGCGTTGGCATTTTGGCCCTTACGCAAGCGCACAAGCGTATGGGCACACCGGCTGGACGGGCACAGTAACGGTTATTGATCCAACCTACGACTTAGCCATTATTTTATTGACCAATGCGCGGCACACAAAAATAAAAGGCGGGCGAAAACACTACCGGTTTTTGGGCAAACAATACGAGACCGCGCAATATGGCTCGGTGGTATCGCTTATTTACGAAGCACTACTAAATCAATAAATTATCGTTTAGGCTAAAACGGCCTAAGTGCAGTGCCTTAAGTGATTTATTTGCAGGTGACTTAACTAAGCCAATCCATTAAGCTAAGCGGTTTACAAATTCAGGCCACATTTTTAAAACGGCCTGTAAAATAAGCGTTTCAACGTGAATAAAGCGAACGCACTTCGCTATTAATAAAGGTTAATTTATGTCTTGGTATTCTATATTACCGCCGCTCATTGCTATCGCTATCGTATTTTGGCGAAAAGAAGTAATAATGGCACTTTTGGTGGCCGTGGCTTCATCAGAATTTTTACTCGCTATACAAGGCGAGGGTAATACCTTATTTGCTACATTTTTAAATACCATTGAGCGCATAATATCGGTAGCCAGCTCGCCGGGTAACACTCGCATTTTAATATTCAGTATTATGATTGGTGCCTTGCTTGCCTACATACGCGAATCTGGCGGCGTAGCAGCCACCGTTAATATGCTTATGAATAAAGGCATTGCAAAAAGTAAGCGCCAAGTTGGCTTTTTAACCATGTTTACCGGCATCGCGGTATTTATAGAGTCAAACCTCAGCGTATTAACCTCAGGTATTGTATCGCGTGGCTTGTTCGACAAGTTTAAAATGAGCCGAGCGCGCCTTGCTTATATTATTGATAGTACCAGTGCACCGGTGTGTATTTTAATATTACTTAACGGTTGGGGCGCATTTGTACTGGGTTTACTTGGCAATTACGAGCTAAGCGAATCGGCAGTTTCTATTTTATGGGGCAGCGTAGGGTACAACTTTTACGCCATTATCACGCTAGTCATTGTGTTTTACACTATCGCGTTTGATAAAGTACATGGCCCAATGAAAGAAGCCGAGCAAAAGCTAGAGCTGCAAAAAACCGACCTAAAAGAAGAAGTAAAAGGCTCTAAAGCGCGTTACATGCTAGTGCCATTACTTACCTTAATTGTGAGCATGGTAGGCTTTATGTTTTACACCGGCAACGGCGTACTTGCAGAAGGCAGCGGCTCTAAATCAGTTTTATACGCAACGGTATTAGCCATTGTGGTTGCATATGTTTTAATGATTAGCTCGCGCCAATTTACTCACCATCAATTAGTCGATACCGGCTTTAAAGGCATGGGCGAGTTATTACCGCTGGTGAGCATTGTATTGCTTTCACTTACACTGGGCGCAAGCTTAAAAGAGCTAGGCACGGGCGTATTTGTCGCATCACTAGTGGGCGATTACCTACCTATTTACTTAATTGTACCAGTGCTGTTTTTAACCGGCGCGGTTATGTCGTTTACTACGGGTACCTCGTGGGGCACATTTGCCATACTTATTCCTATTGGCGTACCGCTTATTCAAGCGCTCGGTTTGCCACCTTCACTGGTGGTAGGCGCTATTTTAGGCGGCGGTATATTTGGCGATCACTGCTCGCCTATATCCGACACCAGCGCCGTATCGGCACTCGCCTCGGGGTGTGACTTACTCACCCACGTTAAAACGCAGCTACCGTATGCGTTATTTGGTGGCGCACTGACGTTTATAGCGTACTTAGTAACAAGCATAATAGTGTTATAAAATTTACTCGTTTAAATACTCAAAAGCCTGCTTAATCGCAGGCTTTTTTGTTTAATATCATGCGAAACAAATGATTATTTGAGTTGGGATAATCCTTAACAGTGAGAATTTATTAGATAAGCTGTCAAATTGACACTATTATCTATTAAGGGTACATTGGACTTCTATTAAAGGATTTCAATATAAAAAGGAATGTAACTATGTCTACCCCAAACTTATCTATAACTCCTCAAGAGAGAGCCCTTTTTCTAGCTGAAGACTTGGAGGGCTTTTGGCTTAGCCGATTACGTAAAATGGACCCTGTTGCTCGAATTGGCTATGCTCTTTGGGTCTCTAATACAGAAAAGCTTAAAAGAGAAATCGAAAAAGGTAATCCTCTTTTTTGGAATAATAAAGGCTTCGTCTATTGGGAGTTCATGGCACGTTCTACAGTAGTTAATTTAGCTGCGGGGCTTGAGAAAGGAGGGTTTAGAGGTACATTTCTAGAGACTCGTAACATGATAAAAAGGGTAGGTTTAGAGGTTGCTAAACAACATATAAAGTATGTCCACCACGATTACCAAGCTGGTAATATAGGAAAAGTTAAAGGGTTACTCAGTTTGAAGCAGATGGCTGATTATCATCATGAGGCATTTAGAAAATTTAATATACCACCTAGTTTTTATGGTGGTACATGGCTTGATAGCGTGCCCAATGAAGCTGAGTTTAAATTATACGGTGATTTATATTGCCATGACTGTGACAGTAACACTAATTACCAGAGACCCGCACAATGATTAAGTTCGTTCTTTTATTTTTAAGCGTTCTATTGGCAAATGGTTGCACTGAGAACAAACTAAAATGGCAGGGGTATTGTCTACCTCTTGATAAATTAACACCAGCTAGCTTAGCTGCTACGTCAAATAAAGATAAAAATTATGATAGTGCTACTAACTATGGTCCAAGTTTATTCTTCTCAGGAGAAAGTGTGGCTAAAGAAATAGCTACATTCAAAGCGTTTACTTCAAATCTTTCGTCGGATAAGTATAGACATAATATACAAGTTAACTTATCCAAAAAAAATATTGAAAAATCTCCAAAAACAATACAATCACTAATTAAGAGTGATTTAGATGGAATTTATTTTGATATGCAGAGTAAGTATCATTGGGATGCATATAAAAAAGGAGATGATACCTATGAGTTTTGGGGGAGTTGTATGCTAGATGGTAGCGGCAAATCAAAAAAAGGTTATAGCTGTTTAAGGCAGCTCAAAGTTGAAAAAATTGTATTGAATTTTGACTTGGACTATATGAATTTGAACAGCCACAAAGATATTGACTCATTTCTTACTAACAAGTTGATAAATTGGAGCTGTAACTAATGGGTGCTAAAAAGTGGTATAGACCATTACTTAATAAAATATCTATATTGGATGTAATGAGTGGTTATCCAAGCTCGAAATGTTTTTTATAAAAATGAAAAAAAAGCTGCTATCTTTTTTAGTTTTTTACTATTTCTGAACGCATGCTCCTTCCAAGAAAGTGAAACCGCACAAGCTAAGCGCTTAAGTAAAACATACCAACTAGATATCCGAGCTGGCGATACTCGTTTATTTTTCCCTGAACAATTTTTAGGAATTGAAGGCAAGCCGCCTACACTTGAAATGCAAAGCACTTCTTTGGAGGATTCTTCAGAGTCACTTGATGGTATTGAAGCCGCGTTGGAGGTTTACCCTGAAGGCTTTGTTTCCAAATTTATTAATGCTATTAATATTTCAGGACCCATGCTCATGGAGGGGGCTGAAGCGGGGGGAACATATTCAAGAAATTCTATAATATTATCAAATATCTCAGATGAGAACGGTACTAACTTCAATTATGAAAATTCGTTACGGGGAGTTCATCACGAACTCAGTTCTTTAATTTATTTACGCTCCCCTTTTGTTAATCTTGCATGGCAAGGTCTGTTGCCGGAAAGTTGGAGTCCTGCTTCCTCGAATTATGAGGCTTTAACGCAAGATAGAAGTATAGAGCCTGATTATGAAAATGGATTTTTATCTACCTACGGTAAAACTAATATTGAGAACGACTTTAATATTTTCGCCGAATTTGCTTTTTCTGAGCCTGAAAAGCTACGAGGCCTTGCAGCTAAGTATCCAACTATAGCTAAAAAGCTGAGTTTATTTATTAATGCATATAAGCAGGTTCTTCCTGAATATCAGCAGGGCTTCGAAGAGTATTTCACTAATACGGGTTTAAGCGATGTTGCTATAAAACCTGATAATATAGAGATTACAATCCACAGTGATTTTAGTAATATTAAGCCTCAAATAATTCACTAAGTAAATTTAGTAAAAGGTTTATGTTTTACATATAGTCATGGTTCATACTTAAGATACTCCTCTGTTAAAGAAGCATAAATCGAATACTCTGAAGCAGCTTTTTATGTACCTTAAATCATTGTAATAGTAACTTGTCAGGATTTCTCTACGTAACTTTAAATGATATGATTTCACCAATTAAATAATAAATAAGGACATTTTTATGGATATTATGATTGGTCAGCAAGCTCTTAAAAAGAAAAATCAGCTAACTCAGTTATCAGAGCGAGCAATCGGTCGAGATTTCAAAGAGCAAGCAGCATTAGCTATACAAATGACTCAATGCAGTGCAGCTGTTTATAGGAGGTTACAGCGCACTTACAAATCAACTGTAACGCCACGAGATGAAAAAAGAGTTAAAGCCGGAGGCTTGAGTACACAGTCAGTAACTTTTTCCACAAGTAGTAATAGCCAAAAATCTTTTAATAGCCTACTACCTGCAATGCGTGGAGGGAGAGCCGCACCAACTAATACTTCCAAAACATCCAATGATGTTGCCGTTGCTTCTAATCAACCACAAGCTGTTAATTTGTTAGCTTTACTACACCCTGTAATAAGCAGTGATATTATGAAAACAGGTAACGCAGTAGAAAAAACAGCTACTATATTAGGACTGGTCACAACTACAGTTGGTTTTGTTGTTCCTGGAGGTGGAGCCGTATCCTCTATTGTTAGTTGGGTAGGCAGTGGCGCTACTTATTCAGGTTTCACTATGTCAAGAATACGTCCTGATGCGCCGGATAGAGCCTATCATCAATTAACTAACTACATTACGTGTTTAGCGGCTTGGAATAAAAAAGCGTGTGAGTTAATCGATATAGCTGATCCAAATGGACAATGGACTTTTCGGGATATTGAAAACGGATTCTCATAGAGTTAAGGCTGAAAAGACAGTTTTAAATATTTTATGAGAGGACTCTACTAAATATACGAAAGCCTGCTTAATCGCAGGCTTTTTTGTTTTAAATATGCAGTTAAGTACCCGTATTTATATTTTTTAGGTTATTGTATGGTATGAGCTTTAAGCTTTTTAATAGCTATAAATTCTTACTTTTTAACTTATACAAGGCTGTAAACCCACACTATGTTTGTAATAGATAATATCATTCTTGTTAGTGCCATTTTAATTTTACTAGGGGTTATCTCGAGCAAGCTATCTGCGCGCGTTGGCTTACCCGTGCTGGTGCTATTTTTACTGGTGGGCATGCTTGCAGGTGAAGACGGTATTGCCGGCATATCATTTGATAACGCAGAGGCGGCTCATGCTCTGGGCACCCTAGCACTGGCTATTATTCTATTTGATGGTGGGCTACAAACGCCAACCAGCTCTATTAAACAAGTGTGGAAACCTGCTTCGGCTTTAGCAACGGTCGGGGTGCTTTTAACGGCTGTAATTACCGGCCTTGTCGCCACTTATATTTTAGACTTACCCGTATTACAAGGCGTTTTACTGGGCGCTATTGTGGGCTCCACAGATGCGGCTGCCGTATTTGCACTTTTACGAAGCGCCGGTATTCACTTAAATAAAAAACTTAAATCAACCCTTGAAATAGAAAGCGCCTCGAACGATCCAATGGCTATTTTTTTAACGGTTGGTTTGCTCGAAATGCTAGTGAACGACATGCCAATAGGGCTGGGTTTACTGCAGTTATTTGCCCAACAAATGGGCGTAGGCGCCGTTTGTGGGTTTTTAATTGGTAAGGTGTCGGTGTGGTTTATTAATCGAATAAAATTAAATGCATCAGGTTTGTATTTAGTAATGGTAACCGCATTTGGGCTGCTTTCTTTTGGCCTTTCTGCAACGCTTGGCGGCAGTGGCTTTTTAGCTGTATTTATAACCGGCGTTATTTTAGGTAACAGTAAATTTGTATATAAACGCGGCATTTTTCTTTTTCACGATGGTTTAGCGTGGCTTGGGCAAATAACCATGTTTGTTGTGTTAGGGCTTTTAATTAACCCCTCGTCTTTGGTTGATGTATGGTTAGAAGGGTTGTTAATTGCACTGGCACTTATTTTTGTTGCTCGCCCACTTGCGGTAGCGCCAGTTTTAAAATTATTTGGCTTTAATAATCGCGAAACTTTATTTGTATCTTGGGTGGGGTTAAGAGGCTCAGTGCCGATTATTTTAGCTATATTCCCACTGTTGTTTGGCCTTTCAGGGGCGGAGCTTATTTTTAATGTGGTTTTTTTCGTGGTGTTAATCTCGGCCACGTTGCAAGGCTCAACTATGCCTTGGATGGCTAAAAAGTTAAGTTTAATAGAGCCGCCACCCGATTTAGCAGCTGCAACGCTCGAAATTACCGCCCTAAATGATATTGATATAGAAATTGTAGAGTACACGTTAAGTGAGGTTTCTCGGGTTTCTGGGCGCAGTTTGTCACATGCTGCACTACCAGAAAGTGTAGTTGTAGCCATGATCACACGAGGGCCTTCAATCATACCGCCACGCGGCTCAACTAAATTAAAACCAAACGATCATTTATTTGTTGTTTTAAAACCCGCTAACAGACCTTTTGTTGATTTAGTTTTTACAGCAACCGATAAAACAAACCACCAAGACAGCCACTTAGCGCGCAACGAACTTAAAGTGAAAGGGGTTACGTTAGTAGGCGATATATTTTACTCATACCACATGAAAATAGACGCGCCAGAGGGCATAAGCTTGGAAGAAGTGATCAACCAAAAGCTCTCAGGAGAAATCAGTAAAGGCTCAATTGTGGTTATTGGTAATGTTCAACTACGCGTTATAACAATGGTACATACACGTATAGTGACCATCGGCCTAAAGTACTTACACAATCCAGAACAACGACTTTTAAAGCAGTAACCATTACCGATGATTTACAAGATATTAGCGACGTAGGTTGGGTTGAGTGACACGAAACCCAACGTATCACCGATGCAATGAGCAAACCCAAGGCTAATTATATGTAGTGTTTGTTGTAGGCGTACAGCTTGCTGGCGCGTCGGGCGTTAGCTCGGAGAACTCAGCGGCGATCGTTTTATATCGCACTATGAAAAAAGACTATTTAAAGGGAATTAAATGAAAGAATTTAATTGGAGTGAAGCAACTAAGCCACCATTAGAGGAATATTTTCCTGCAGATAAATTAGATAGAGCTCGCTACGCCACTTTCTTATCAAGGCTATTGGCTCAAGAAGGTTATGACGAAAGTAGGCCTGATGATGAGCAAAAGAAAAACTATGTATTAAATCTTAATGCTGAATGGGGGGCAGGTAAAACCTATTTTCTTAAGCGTTGGTCACGAGAATTAATAGTAGATTTTCCTGTTGTATATATTGATGCATGGCAGCAAGACTATTCAGACGACCCATTTTTAACTGTAATTGCAGGTATCATCAAGCAGCTTCAACGTCAGGCTAAGTTTAATATAACCATACCTAAAAGTGCCGTTTCGATGTTTAAGGCTGTTGCACCTGCTATCGCACAAGGCCTAACTAAAAAAATATCAGGCATCGATTTAGATGAGTTACACACATTACTATTTTCTGATGATGAAACTGAAAATGACCAAAATCAAAACTCTAATAAGCCGACGGGCAGCGACTTTTCGCCTGCTGTAAAGGCGCTTGCACAAAACTTAATTAAAGATCATGAAGCTAAAAATAAAAGCGTTGAAGTAATCAAAGCGAAGTTAGCTGATTGGGTAAATAAGTTTGAAGAGCAGGAAGATAAGTCGTTACCTATATTTATTTTTATTGATGAATTAGACCGTTGTCGCCCAAGTTATGCAGTAGAAATGCTAGAGGCGATTAAACATATTTTTAATGTAAAAGGTATCGTATTTGTTGTGGCTACGGATACCGATCAGCTCCAACATACAATAAAATCAATATACGGTGAAGGGTTTGACGCTAAGGTTTATTTAGGCCGTTTTTTTAATAGTCGTTACAGTTTAAAGCGTCCTGCTTTGAAGGATTTTTTATCAGTACATAGTGATACAACTAAATTTGAAACTGCGTATTTAGAAAGTAAAAATATTGAGCTACTCCCCCACACAGAAAACCCCGAAACTGCTTTAGCTAATATCTCTGTTGTATTAGATGCTTTTCAGGTGTCAGCAAGAACAGCTATTCAAATTACTGAACGCATTACTGCCATTATTGTAAATTTACCAAATGGTAAAAAAGTAGATGTGCTTGTGCTCGCTATTTTGTTTTGTATCCATGAAAAAGACCACCCACTTTATGAAGAGATAATTAGTGGACTATTTAAGCGGAAAGAACCAAATAGTAAGGGTAAAATGGAAAATATAAGTTTAAGCAGCTTTTTACAAAAAAATATTTCGGAAGAACATTTTTCGGCCGAGTTAACCTATTTTATTGACCCTGACTCATATACGGGACAACTTTACCATGAAAATTTGGGTACAAAAGTAAATAATTACTATGAAGGTGATTACCCTATTTCACTATCTAAATTTATTGAGAATATTTTTTGCAGTATTTTTGTTTCAGAATCAAATCCTTATGATTTTTGGATTTCTTCTAGTGATGATGGTTTAACGGAACTGCAATACACAGAAAATGCGTTAGCACAGCATAAAATAGAAGCTTCTCCAGAAGTTACTTTATTATGGCTTGACTATATCTATATCAAAGATGAATACAACAAAATTACCAAAGAGCAATATCGTGATTTTATAGAGCTTTCCTCACCATTAGATTATATGGGCGATAGTTAACTACCTCTGTGCAGCGCGAAGCGCCTCTGTGTTCTCGGTGGTAATAAATATCTAAATTACCACCAACATTAACTGAGCTAAACCACCTAAGCCCCACACTGCCTAGTCCCAACTCCCGCATGTTTAAGCGCTACAATCTGCCCTTTACCGTTATGCGCCATAGCCAGCATATCGCCCGTATTTAGACCACTTTCTACCGCATGTTTACCCTTTAAATCACTGAGCAGTGACTGCTTAATTTGTACCAGTACCTCGTCATTACAGCTGGCTATGTACCAGTCGTTATCAACCTTTACGAGAGTGCCGTATTCTATGTGGCGTTGTTGGTGTAAGCGCAAGCTATTAGCATGCTGAGTATCGAGTGCGTGTTTTTGCTCGGTAATGGCGCTTGTGTAACTGCCTGATGGGTTTATTTCGTGGGTTTTAATAATTGAGTAGTTGTGAATATCGATAGTGTTAAGCACTGTTTTAGGTGCGTGGTTAATGCCCTCGTTACTATCAAACACAATAAATGCGAATACGCCCAGTGCGCAGGCAAGGCTGGTTAACTGTAGCGTAAAACTAAGCTTTGAGGGCTTTTTATGGCTGGCATTATTAAGTAACGCTTTTTGCTGGGAAGCGCTGAGTGTAGTGCGTGCTTTTCGCTCTTTGTAGTGTTGAGTGAGCTTTTGGTCAAACTGCTCATCAGGCTTGTTCATTGTTTGCTCCTAATAAACGTTTAAGGTTTTGCTTGGCATAGCGCAGCCTTGTTTTTACGCTCTCATGGTTGCTTTGCGTTATAAGCTCTATGTCGGCAAGGCTAAAGCCTTCTTGTTGTAAGGTAACGGCTTCGCGCTGTACAAAGCTCAGTTGCTTGAGTGCGCTATCGAACGCTTGGTAATTTATATTGCTAATACTATTGTTATTACCTTGCTCATTTTGCTGCGCGGGTATGTGGGTGTTTTCGTCAAGCTCTACAAAGCGCTGCTGTTTGCGGTATTCGTCTACTAATGTGTTGCGCGCGAGTTTAAATAACCACGCTTTTGGCGTGGTTTGCGCTTGGTAAAGGTGGCGCTTTTCAATTACTTTTAGCCAGGTTTGTTGGCTTACGTCGTATGCTAAATGCGTATTAGATTGCGTCACTAGGTAGTGATATAAATCGTTACTGTATAAGGCAATAAGCTGCTCTAAGTAGCGGTTGTCGCCACTTTTTGCGTAACTTGCCATGCAATCCTTGCTTGGCGTTTCAAATAACCATGACTTAATACTGAGTAACATAGGCGTTTAGTCCGTTAAATAGAGTTATCTAATTTAAAATCGAGCTGTACGGTTTGATCTGTTTGTAATTGTGCCACACCTTCTATTACTTTGGGGCGATATTTCCAGCGTTTTATGGCTCTTATTGCTTCGCGGTCAAAGGTACGTTTGGGCTCGGCGTTTATTACCACTGGGTTTATTACTTCGCCGGTGGGCGAAATGCTAAAGCTCAGTTGTACCCAGCCTTCTATGCCATTGCGCGCAGCAGATGTTGGGTATTTTGGGTTTATGCGCACTATGGGTGTTGCATCGCCTGTTGGGCGGTTAATCGTGCTATTTATGTCATCTCCAAAATCATCAATAGTGATTGGTGTTAATTCGTTAATCGCTATTACAGGGTCGTTTGAGGTATCGACTGGTGGCGCTTTAGGTGGCGTTTTTGGCACAGGCGGTGGTGGCTGTATTTTTTGTATATGCCTTACTTTTGAATCCTCTGGTGCCTGAAAAATCTCTACAATAATATCGTCGCCAAGTTTTATAGGCGCGCGCTGCTCGCCACTAATTAGGTATTGCATAAATGCAAAGGCGGCAAAGGTCATTACTGCGCCGCCAATAACGGCGGTTGATGTTTTAATAAATGCTGAATTATTGGGTACTTCAAGTGTGTGCATAAGCCGCTCCGAGTAAACTTATTGGGTTGTTTAAAAGCTATAACGGGGGGCAAATCAAAAAGGGGTTAAATAATTTTATAAAAATTGCGGGGTTTAGTTACAATAGCGTTCGCTATATTTTTACTTATTAATTTTTTAGGCTGTTATGCAACTCATACAAATAGATAAAGCACGTTACCGCAAACATTTAAATAGGGTAATTGCTGGGTGTGCGGCGGGTTTAGCTGTTGGCAGCTTGGCTATATCGCAAACGTTAATTGCGTTGTTTCCTGATGAAAGCGGGAGCCATTTTCATTGGAATTTAACCGGTGTTGTTATAACAAGTTTGGCCATTGGTTGGCTGTTAAATAAATACCGTACCCATAGTTTTATGACCGAAGTGGTATATGTGTGGGAGCTTAAACAAGCGCTTAATAAAATAACCCGCAAAATGCCAAAGCTAAAAGCGGCAGGGCGCGAGGGTAATGCCGATGCATTGTTAGCGATTCATTATAGTTATGCGGGCTCACGGCTTTTATGGCAGCTTGACGATAACACCATTACTATGGACGAGTTAACTATAAAACAAGCGGATCTTGATAGTGTGGCGGCCAAGTATAACCTGACTTTAAATGCCGATGACTATAACGAGGCTATATTAAAACAGTTTTAAAGCCTAGGTGGTTAAATTAGCTAAAGGAGCCTTAATGAAAAAAGTACTGATAGTGTGTTTAGGTAATATTTGCCGCTCGCCCACAGCAGAGGCGGTGTTAAAAGCGCGCGCTAAAAAATTAGGTGTTGAGGTAAAAGTAGACTCGGCAGGGACTATTGGCTACCACGAAGGTAAAACGCCAGATAGCCGCTCAATGGCTGCGGGTGAAAAACGCGGTTATAGCTTTAAAGGTATATTTTCGCGCCCAGTGCGCAGCAGCGATTTTACTGAGTTTGATTTAATTTTAGCGGCCGACACACAAAACTTAGCTGACTTAAAAGCGCAATGCCCCACCCATTTACATTACAAGCTGGCATTGTTTTTAGAATACGGCGAGCAAAGCCAAAGCACCATACCCGACCCATACTACGGCGGCGATGATGGCTTTGAAAATGTGCTCGATTTAATTGAAGCCGCAAGCGATAAAATACTCGCAAAGCTTTGAATAAAACTACCTGAACAAAAAGACGCTATAATACCTTGCGTGTTATCTGGCTATTTTAAAGTCGAGCTGTACTTGCGTGCTTGCAACAACGGGTTGGCCGTCTTCAAATTTTGGTGCATAACGCCACTTTTTAAGTGCCGTAAGTGCCGACCTTTCAAACTCTTTCCCCCCTTGTGAGCTAACTACCTCTGGGTTTTTGACAAAGCCTGCGGTATCTACGTCAAATTCAACAACGACAATACCATCTCGCATTTGGCGTGCTTTGTTTTGTGGGTACTCAGGGTTTTTGCGGTATATAGGTGTTTGCTCTTGTGTTTTTTTCCACGGCACCATTTTAGCAATTGCTAAACAATGCTTAGTGGCTTGTTCGCTTTGGCCTGTTTTTTCGTAAAGGTTAACAAGCTTTGAGTGCGCAGTAAGCTCAGCGCTGTGATCAAAGCTTAAGTTGTTATCAAATACCGATACAACATGGTTTAGTCGTTCAATGGCTTCATTGTATTTTTTCTTACCTTGAGCAAACGACGCCATTAAAAAGTCGGCTTTAATGCGCTCTACGGTATTGTCGTCTAGGTTATTACGGTAGTAGTCATCGGCTTGGTTAAGCAGCGTTTTAGCTTTATGGTATTTTTTATGAGCAAATTTTTTGGCAAGCAGCGAGGCTGCTTCAAACTGCATGTCGGCAACAAATTTAGGGTTGTTTTGTGTTTTAGCTATTTCAATTATACGGTCGTAATCGTTATCGGCTTGATAGGCCGAGCGGGTGTTTTCCGCCTTGCCTATTAGGGCGTCGATTGTTTCTATTGCATTTTTACCGTGGTTATTTGCCAGTATTGTATAGGCTTACGAGTAAAGTTCGAAGCGTTGCTCTGATACATTTTTTTTGTCGTTGATAGAGCGCGGCGCTGTAATTGCTTTGGCGTAATTAATAGCAAGGCTTGCGGTGTTATCACTTTTATCACCATAAAGCGCAAGGCCTGTAGTATAGGCATGTTTAGCCGCTTGCTCTATGTTTTCGTCTTTTTTAACAGCCGTTAAATAACTTTGGTATGCATCAGAAAAGGCGGCTTTATCATCGCTTACTTGGCTTGCATTGGCCTGGCTTGCAAAAGGCGTAAAGGTTAATCCGATAACTAAGGCGAGGTGTTGTGCTTTCATAATAATCCCTATTAGTGTTCAATCTAGAAACAAAATACCACAAGTGATAATGGTTTTCATTATCTTTTGAGTGGGCGCTTGCTTATAAAACTAACTAATTACCTAATACCCATGTGCACTAAGCTGTAACTAACTTTCGTCATTAAACTGTACTAATAGTGCCTGCTGAGATAACTAGGTAACACCGTTTTAGCTTTTTATAGGTGCGGTGTATTAACTTAATGTATAAGCAGCGTGGTAAAAGTAATAAAATTAAAATAGCAAATGCGTACAAGTTTGTCATTGTTTTGGGGAAATAGCCCTAGGTAGTGGGAGTTTATTGCATATTAAGATTGAAAATAGCCTGTGTAATCGCCATATATTTGCCATAAACCTAGTGTACTACGATCTAACTTTAAACATTTGTGATATTATCACCTTATGGTGTCGTAGTTATTTAATTATTTGGATTTGTCGTGGCGCAAGTAAGAGCAAGAGCCCAGCTTAATGTTGGCAAAAATAGTGATATTCCCGCAGAAATAGTGTCTTTTAGTGGCTTAAAAGACGGCCAAGAACACGTTGCGTTTGTATTTAATAATGCTGATGTAAATCAAAATGTGCCGCTTATTCGCATGCACTCTGAGTGTTTAACCGGTGATGTGTTTCATTCATCGCGCTGCGATTGTGGCGAGCAGTTAAATGAGTGTATTGAAATGATGCACGAGCAAGGCGGGGTGTTATTGTATTTACGCCAAGAGGGCCGGGGTATTGGTTTATATAATAAAATTGATGCTTACGTGCTGCAATCTCAAGGTATGAACACTTACGAGGCTAATAACCACTTAGGCTTTGCCGACGACTTACGTGATTTTTCGGACGCGGTATTAATGCTCAACGCACTTAATTTAAGCCACGTTAAATTAATGACCAATAACCCTAAAAAGCTTAATGCATTAAAAGATGCCGGCATTGAAGTAGACACCGTTATTGGTACCCACGCGCATATTAAAGCAGGCCTTACAGGTAACAAAGCTTACCTAGAAACCAAAATAAAACACGGCGCACATATGTTAGATATTAAAAAAATTAAAAAACCTTAACTATTTAATCATGTAGTGTCTGTTAATCCCCCCTCACGCCAAGTTATACTTGGCGTGTTTTGTTTAATTTAAGAGCCAGTATGTCTAACGAATTACGAATTTTTAAAGCCGATGCCGGGCTAAAGTGGTTTAAAGCCGGTTGGCATATTTTTAAAACCCAGCCATTTACCTTTGTAGTTATGCACTTATTAATAGGCATAGTGGGCATACTGTCGTTATTTTTACCTTTGCTGCAAGTTGTTGCGGCACTTGCTACGCCTTTTTTAACCGCCGGCTTTTATCAGGCGGTGCTTAGCAAGCAGCAGGGCGGTAAAATTATGCTGGCCGACATACTCAAACCCTTTAGCGCAAAAGGTAACCGTTTAGGGCTACTACGTTTAGCGCTTTACCAAATGGGGGCGGGTATTTTAATGGCCTTATTGGCTAATGGCCTATTTGCCGATGCGGTGGCTATTATGAGCCAAGAGGGGCTTGATCCTAACATTGCGCTTGAGCAAACCTTAAATAGTATTTCGGGCGCCAGTGTGGTGCTATTTTTAGTGGCAATGGCGGTGTATTTAATGGCGTTTGCTTACGCGGTACCGCTTATTTATTTTAGTAAAGAAAAACGCATTTTAACGGCGCTTAAAAATTCGCTATTGGTTTTTTATCATAACCTGTTCGCATTGAGTGTTTTTGGCATTATTTGTGTGTTATTTATGGCGCTTTCTATGTTCTTATCGTTCTTACCGCTGTTGATTTTAATGCCAATTTGCTACATTAGTTTCTTTGTATCTTATCAGGCTATTTTTATGCCAGTTGTACCGCCAAGTGACGATAGCAATGTTAAACCACTTAGCAGTGAACAAAGCGGGCGCTTTGACGCTTAATGGATGATAAGTTAAAACAAAAGCTTAAAAACTATGTACTGTGGTTACTTGGGCGCCAAGAGTATTCGCGCCGTGAGTTAACCTTTAAGCTTCAGCAAAAAGAAGCCAGCGACGAGTTTATAGAAACCCTGCTTAATTGGTGCGAAGAGCACAATTTTATTAACGAGCAACGTTATTGCGAAGGGTTTGTCAGAAAACACATTTTTAAAGGCCATGGCTTAAAGCGCATTCAAAGCGAAGCCATAGGCAAAGGGATTGACCGTTCACTACTTGAAAGAGTGGTTGAAGAGCTTGAAATAGACTGGTTTGAGCTTGCGCAGGAAGCGTACAACAAAAAATATTCAACTACACCGGCCAACCTCGAGTACAAAGATAAAGCTAAGCGCGTGCGCTACTTAATGTACCGAGGATTTAGCTACGAACAAATTGATTTTGCAATGCAAGCACAGTAAATACAGGTGAGATTTTCACATGCAGCACATGACTACGGCACAACTTAGGCAACAGTTTTTAGACTTTTTTGCCAGCAAACAGCACCAAATTGTCCAATCGGCTTCACTTATTCCGGGTAACGATGCCACGTTGTTATTTAACAATGCCGGTATGGTTCCTTTTAAGGATGTGTTTTTAGGCGCCGAAACTCGCCCTTACACGCGTGCTACAAGTGCACAGCGTTGTGTGCGTGCTGGTGGTAAACATAACGATTTAGAAAACGTAGGTTACACAGCGCGTCACCATACATTTTTTGAAATGCTAGGTAACTTTAGTTTTGGCGATTACTTTAAACAAGACGCTATTAAGTTTGCGTGGGAGTTTTTAACTGAGGTTGTTAAATTACCACAAGAAAAACTACTTGTTACTATTTACCACGACGATGAAGATGCATTTGGCTTTTGGCACAATGATATTGGCCTAAGCGAAGATCGTATTATTCGTATTGCTACCTCAGATAACTTCTGGTCAATGGGCGATACTGGCCCGTGTGGCCCGTGTTCTGAAATATTTTACGATCACGGTGAGCACATTTGGGGTGGGCCTCCGGGCTCGCCTGAAGAAGATGGCGACCGCTTTATCGAAATTTGGAACCTTGTATTTATGCAGTACAACCGTCAAAGCGACGGTACTATGGAGCCGCTGCCTAAACAATCTGTTGATACAGGTATGGGCCTTGAGCGTATTGCTGCTATTTTACAAGGCGTGCATTCAAACTACGAAATCGACTTGTTCCAAGGCTTAATTGCAGCTGCGGCAAGTGTAACTAACGCACAAGATTTAAACGATAAGTCGCTACGCGTTGTGGCGGATCATATTCGTTCGTGTGCGTTTTTAATTTCTGATGGTGTTATGCCGTCAAACGAAGGCCGTGGTTATGTATTGCGTCGTATTATTCGTCGTGCAGTACGCCATGGTAACAAGCTTGGTGCACAAGGTGCGTTTTTCTATAAACTGGTTGCAGCGCTTATTGAACAAATGGGCCAAGCCTACCCAGAGCTTGCAAAGCAGCAAGAAATTATCGAAAAAGTACTGCGCATTGAAGAAGAACAATTTGGTAAAACCCTTGAGCGTGGCTTAGCTATTTTAGAAGAAAGCCTAAGCGAGCTTAAAGGCGATGTTATTCCTGGTGACTTAGTATTTAAATTATACGACACTTATGGTTTCCCCGCTGATTTAACGGCCGATGTAGCCCGTGAGCGCCAAATGACAATAGACCATGCAGGCTTTGAAGAGTGCATGGCTGTACAGCGTAAAACAGCGCAGCAAGCTGGTAAATTTGGTGCCGATTACAACGAGCAATTAAAGTCAGAAAAACACACTGAATTTAAAGGCTACGACAGCACACATCATAGCGCTACAGTAGTAGAAGTTTTTGCAAATGGTGAGTCGGTTTCTATTTTAGAAGACGGCCAACAAGGCATTGTTGTACTTAACCATACGCCATTTTATGCTGAATCTGGTGGCCAAACAGGCGATACCGGTACCATTACTGTTGCAGGTGGCGAGTTTACAGTGACTAACACTACTAAGCTGGGTAATGCGTTTGCGCACCACGGTAGCGTGCAAGGGCGCATTGCGGTTAACGATAAAGTAGATGCCACTATTGATGATGCACGCCGTGAACGCATTAAGAAAAATCACACAGCTACGCACATTTTACACGAAGCACTGCGCCAACTATTAGGTGAACACGTAAGCCAAAAAGGCTCACTGGTTGAGCCTGAGCGTTTACGTTTTGACTTCTCGCACTTTGAAGCGGTTACTAAAGACGAGCTACGTGAAATTGAGCGAGTAGTTAACGATGAAATTCGTCGTAACTTTGCCCTAAACACTGAGCTTATGGCAATTGATGACGCTAAAGCAAAAGGGGCAATGGCGCTGTTTGGCGAAAAGTACGACGATGAAGTACGCGTAGTAACCATTGGCGATTACTCAATTGAACTGTGTGGCGGTACGCACGTAGAGCGCGCGGGTGATATTGGCTTATTTAAAATTGTATCTGAAAGCGGTATAGCTGCAGGCGTACGCCGTATTGAAGCAGTAACAGGCGCAGATGCAGTGGCGTATGTAAGCGAGCAAGAAAAACAGCTAAACGATGTAGCAGCGCTGGTTAAAGGTGATAGCGCATCGGTACTTGAAAAAGTAACTGCGCTTCTTGAAAAGTCTAAAGGCCTTGAAAAGCAAATTGCACAGCTTAACGATAAGCTAGCCAGTGCAGCGGGTGCGTCTTTACTTGATTCGATTGTTGAAATTAATGGCGTTAAGCTACTAGTGGCAAACGTTGAAGGTACTGAATCTAAAGCGCTTCGAGGTATGGTTGACGATCTTAAAAACAAGATTGGCTCAGGTGTTATTGCACTGGGTGTTGCCAGCGGCGAAAAAGTGAGCCTAATTGCCGGTGTAACGAAAGATTTAACCGGTAAAGTTAAAGCCGGTGAGCTTGTAAACCACATGGCAGGCCAAGTAGGCGGTAAAGGGGGCGGTCGTCCTGATATGGCACAAGCGGGTGGTTCACAGCCTGAAAACCTAAACGCTGCGCTTGAAAGCGTGACAGCCTGGGTAAGCGAGAAAGTTTAAGCTTACGTGGCACTTATTGTCCAAAAGTTTGGCGGCACTTCGGTTGGCTCTATTGAGCGAATAGAAGCGGTCGCCGACCTTGTTGTTAAAACTAAGCAGCAAGGTCATCAAGTGGTTGTGGTTCTTTCGGCCATGTCGGGAGAAACCAACCGCTTAATTAACCTCGCCAAGCAAATAGATACTCGCCCGAGTAGCCGAGAATTAGACGTACTTATTAGCACTGGAGAACAGGTTTCTGTTTCGCTCCTTGCTATGGCTATTATAAAACGTGGCCATTCGGCTGTAAGCCTACTAGCCGATCAGGTTAATATTCAAACCGATAACATGTTTGGTAAAGCCCGTATTGAAGAGGTTGCTGCGACGCGTTTAAAGCATGAGCTTGAGCATAATCGGGTTGCGATTATTGCCGGTTTTCAGGGGCGCGATGTAGAGGGCAATATTACAACCCTTGGACGCGGCGGCACCGATACCTCTGCGGTAGAGATAGCCGCGGCAATAAAAGCCGATGAATGTCAGATCTATACCGACGTTGATGGCGTATACACTACTGATCCTCGTGTAGAACCAAACGCACAGCGAATGCGCCATGTAACGTTTGCCGAAATGCTAGAGCTGGCAAGCTTAGGCGCAAAAGTATTGCATATTCGTGCTGTTGAGTCGGCTGGTAATCATAAAATGCCGCTAAGGGTGCTTTCGAGTTTTGAGCCCGATGAAGGAACGCTAATAAGTTTTGAGGAGAGCGATATGCCAACTAAGGTTGTGTCGGGGATTGCGTTTAATCGTGACGAATGCTTGATAAAGGTACATGGCGTACCATACTGTGTTCATTCTCTTACAAAAATTTTGAAACTTTTTGCAGAAAATGGCATCGAAATAGATATGATTAGTCAAGTTAATCATAACTTTGAAAAAATAGACTATGCTTTTACTGTGCATTCAAATGACTATTTGCAAGCACACGATTTACTAACTCAACAACAGGTAAATCTGCAGGCTGATAGCATTTCTAGTGATACAACAGTTGCAAAAGTGTCGGCTGTTGGCATAGGAATGAAGTCTCACAGTGGTGTAGCGCATCAATTTTTTGATGCATTGGCGCAAGAAGGCATACACATAGTTTTAGTATCGACGTCTGAAATCAAGGTATCGGTTTTAATTGACGAGAAGTATTTAGAACTAGCAGTAAGAGCGTTACACTCAGAATTTTTAACAGAAAATGGATAGTTTGGGAGTTTTTACTTACTTTTCAATCAATTTTTCATTAAAATGGTCAAGCGGAATCTTATAATTTATTGGAACATGGGAGCAAGAGAATGCTAATACTAACTCGTAGAGTAGGTGAAACCCTAATGATTGGTGACGAAGTAACTGTTACTGTATTAGGTGTTAAAGGAAATCAAGTTCGAATTGGTGTTAACGCACCTAAAGACGTTTCAGTGCATCGTGAAGAGATTTACATGCGTATACAAGCTGAAAAGTCTAACCCTAATCCGGGCAATGCTTAATCAACACGTATACTTAGCTGAGTAATGCACTTAGCTATACCAAAAGCCACTCACTGAGTGGCTTTTTTTTGTTCTTAGCTTGCTCTATTAAGTCAAGCTCTATTCAATGAATTTTGTATAGAAAGTATTTAATTTACAAGGTGATAGGCGAAAGTAACCTATCTCAGGCAATATATAAGCTATCATAAAATACAATATGCTAAAGCATAAATTAAAGTTAAGGTACTTTGAGTAAGATTAGCTAATCCCCGAATCTAAATCTAGCTAACCGCCTTAAAGGTTATTTAATTATATTGAAACAGGTTATCCCAGCGCTCATCCAAAATAGTTTTTGCATGATCTAAATTTATTGCACTATACAAATTGTTAGTGCAGGTTACTAAACGCATCCGAGTGAGCTTTTCAAGCGCATCGCTAATTTCAAAGTCGAGTTCGCATTTATACTTTGTTTTAAACCACGCCTCTATTTGCTCATCAAGCATTTGTGCGCTTAAGCCACTTTCTGATTTTAGTAAAAATGTATAGGCAAGCAGGGCTTCTTTTATGTCTTCTTCTTCGGCGGCGTCTATAAGGGTATGAAAAACACCGGCATTGTTATCTAGATTTTTAAAGTAGAGGTTATCGCTTAGCGCTTTCATAAACTTAATTTTACGGTTTTTAAATTTACTCCACTCTTTAAAAATAAAGCTGCCAAAAACTCCCATTCCAATAGCAAAGGTAATAAAGTGTTGTTGGGTCATTTCTACGGCCTCACTCCTAAAGCCACCCCAAAAAGCAAATAAAGCAAATAACAATAAAATAGATGCGCCAAGCTTAGTAATTAATACCACAGCACCGCCTACTAAAGCCGATGAGCCAATAATCACTTTATCAATAGGGCGCATACGTACTTCGCTATTCGGAAATAGCATTTCAAGGTCGGCTTTTGGGACATTTTGAAACAGCTTAACTATGGTCGAGCTTGGCTCAAACCCTAAAGGCGTTTTATTTTTAGCCTCAAAGTAGGCTTTATCTTTAAAGCGAATAAACACTGCAACGCGGTCGTAATTGGTAAAGTGCAGGGGCTTTTTACGCAAGCCCCAAAAGCTGGTTATGGTTTCAGTGAGTTGTGATTCGCCACGGCGGTAAAAAACCACTTCTTCAAAGTCGTCAAACTCTACCTCAAGGCGTACTTTAAATAGTGACTCTTCGTTGAGTGCATCTTGCAGGTCTTGATGGGTGATCACTTCAAAGTTAGCTGCATTAAGTACCTTAGCAAAATCTTTAGCAAATTCGCGTTGGCACTGCGCTTTTTGATCAGCTGATACTGGCGCTAAAGATCGCGTATCGCTATTGGGATCAAAGGGCGCGTAGTTATTTTTGAGCGACTCAAGTGTTGAATGGTAATCGTAATGGATAAGGCTTGCTAATAAATCGCAAAATTGTTTAAACGATGTTTGCTCTAAGTTGTTTGTGAGCTCAGCGCTGCACATATCAACAATATCTTGTTTTCTAAAGGGAATAAAACGTGCACTTTGCATAAATTTTAACTGCTTTGGTAGGTATTTAACTGCATGGGCACATAATAAAATATTCTTATAAATATTGCTAATTTGTTAACGGTTATGTGGGAGGTAAATCTTTAACTTTTTTCAGCGTGTATTAACGTAAATATGTAAGAATTAACCCATTGAGCAACGGCTTATCATCACAAGCAAAAAAAGGATTTACATGGCTATTCAAAAAAAACTAAAAGAAAAAACACGGCACTTTATAGATTCTAAACATATGCTAACAGGCATTACCGTAGCGTCGTTTTTAGAATCTACAATAGTCCCTATTCCGCTTGAGGCAGTGCTTGTTCCGCTTATGCAAGCGCGTCGTGAGAAGCTGTGGTTAATCGCCCTTATGGCGACATTAGGCTGTATTATTGGTGCTTTATTTGGTTATGCACTGGGTTATTATTTATTTGACGCGATAGGTGACTGGGTTATTGAAATGTTTTCGAGCCAAGAGCAGTTTGAAAATGTAAAGCAGCAAATGCAAAATCAAGGGTTTTGGTTTGTAATGACGCTGGGAATTGTGCCTATTCCGTTTCAGATTGCGATGCTCGCTGCAGGCGCTACAAAGTACTCTATAGCTTTGTTTTTATTAGCTTCTGGTATTGCTCGTTCAATTCGCTATTTTGGATTAGCAATAGTGGTGTATTACGCAGGTAATAAAGCTGAACAAATAATCAGTAAACATAAAACTAAAGCGATGATTGCTATTACTATTTTAGTATTGGCATTGTGGGGCCTTAGCACTCTAATATAGTTTTATGCTTGGTTGGTATAGGTAAGTAAGCTGCTCAGCGCGACTAAAACTGTGAAGGCACTAATGCAAATATGGGTTTGTAGCTTTGCATTGTATTTGTGTCTGCTTTGCTCAACCCTTTTTATTCAAGGTGGTGAAATAACCCAGAAAGTACAGGGTAAGGTAACCTTTTATAACGGTTTTTTCTGGTGTGCTATAGTTTGTTAATAACGCACTAAAAAGCGCCACCCTATGATTGAAACTGTACAACTTACCGTTAGGCTGTCTAACTTTTATAAAATGAGTTGGATAAACAAGGCGGTAAGTATAGCGTTACTGCTCTACATTATTGTTTTCTCACTTTATGCTTTAAATACTTTCCCCCCTTTAGATGTGCAAAATAACGTGTACGGTTTTACTACCGACTTTTGCAATCTCATCGTGCTCGTATTTTTATTTTGGATAGTGCAATGCTCTGAGCTTTCAAAACAAGCGTACGTGTTTTCTACATTGGGTTTATTGCTATGGAGTATGGGCACAACGGCCGATGTAATAGATGAATTAGTTGTGCAGCCCTATTGGATGAGTGTTTATTTTGAAGACTTATGCAGAACCATGGGAATGCTTTTTACCGCCTATGGGTTATTTAAGACCATGCGTTTTGTACAAAGTATACATAACCGTTTAGCGCACGAGTTGATAACGGACGATCTTACACAAGTACATAATAGACGCTATTTTTATCGGCATGTTAAAACTGCCCCTAGTACGCCTTACGTTATTTTAATTATAGATATTGATCATTTTAAGGCTATTAATGATGAGTTTGGACACGATGAAGGTGACTTAGTGCTACAGCAGCTAGCCACTAAATATAATCGTGTGTTTGTTAATAACGCTAAATTTGCGCGCCTCGGTGGTGAGGAATTTGGTGGCTATTTACCCACCAGCAATATAAGCCAAGCGGCTGAATTTTGTGGGCAACTAATAGACATTGCACACAATATTAAAGTTAAACAGGTCAAACAGCTTACCGTAAGTATTGGTATGGCGCTGCAAAGCGCTAACGAGCCCCTCGACAAGGTAATGAAGCGGGCAGACATGGCTTTATACGTTGCTAAAAATAATGGCCGAGATCAATATAAAATAGCCCCTTAAGCTTTCTACGCAAATATCCTTATTATTTGCACATTTATTACACTTTTAAACGTTTTCGTAAAGAACTGTCAGCGAGGGTAATACTTTGTAAACTATGAAATTAAAATGCAGCAAAGAAGTCATAATAGTGATTTTAATAATAAGGAAACTTTAATGACCAACTCTCTGTTGAAAGCTGCTTTACCTCTAAGTTTAATGTCTATTTTAGTTGGTTGTGGCGGCAGCGACGGCTCAAGTGATACAGGCTACGTACAATTATATAACGGCTCATATAACAGCCCATATACGCGTTTATTTGTAGACGAAACTGAGCGCTCAGGCACTGATTTTGCTGATGTAACCACGCGTCATAATTACAGCACCGGCACTTACGATTTAAGCTTTGAATACTTAGATGCAAACGACAGCTACATTACAATTAGCGAACAAGAAGTATCAATCAAAGGTGACAAAACCGAACTAATTGTAATGAGCGGTAACTTTGACGAACCTACGTTCACAGAGCTAAGCGTGCCCATTTCAAGTGATACAGATGAGTTTAACTTAGGTTTTTACAATATCACCAGTGAAGACACTAGCTACGATATTTACCTAGCAACCGATGATGGCGTATTTGAAAGTGCTGAACTATTTACATCAACACAGTATTTAAGTGAACTAGATTTACAAACCCTTGATGAGGGTTACTACACAATTTATATCACTGAGGCAGGTAGCACTGATGTAGTGTATGAGTCGGAGTCGGTTTATTTTTACGATGAAGAAAGCTACGTAGCCATGATCCGCCCAAGCTATGCAACAGAAGAAAACGGTATCACGCTCGATATTGTGACTGACAATAACTATGTTACAGCGCTAAAGCACCAATCAGCGTTAGGCCAATTGCGCTTTATAAATACCGTTGACGATTACTCGCCAGTTAGCTTTAGCACGACCCGTGGCACCACAGTTAACGATACCAATACGGTAGCAAGCGATACCTACACCGATTACGTTGAGCTTTCGCCAAATAGTTACAGCGTTGCAATGTACGACGAAGAGGGCACTAAGCTTGCCGATAACTTTTTAATGACCCTAGAGCGCGAGCAAAGTGCGGTAGGCGTTTTTTACAACGATGTCGATAATGGTTTACGCATGATGAGTGTTGAGGAAAACCTAACACCTAGCAGCTACAGCCATACTATTTCGGTTGTTAACCTAATTGAAAGCTACGCAGGGCAAACAGTAAGCGAAGTTGACGTGTACTTTACCTTAAATGGTGAAACTGTTGATGACGCCACCAATGTAATTGATGGCTTAGATAGATACGATCAAGAAGAAATTGATGTAGATGATGAAGCTTACACTGTGTATGCCGTATACGAAGATAACGGCCAACAAATAGTGTTAATTCAACAAAGCGATATAGATTTTACCGAAGAAGGTAACTATATCTTAATTTTAGAGCACGATGAGACAACCAGTTCAGGCTTTAAAATGAGTGTAACGCGCACAATTACAGACAGCGTAGAATAAGCAACTTGTAACACGTTCTAGAAAGTAAAAGCCCTAAGCTTTATTGTTTGGGGCTTTTTTTTGCCTAGCTGTAGCGTGATTTTGTTTACATTAAATAAACCCATATATAAGCAGATTGCTATAACTTTTAAAAATTTTAGGTACACTCATAACATAATAAATAAAAAGAGCGTGCCATGGATGAGTTTTTAGGAATAGTGGGTTTATTTGCATTTGCAATAATGGCCGGTGCTATTTGCGGTATTGTCGCAATTGCACAACTTAGTAATTTAAAGCAAGAAATTGCTCAATTAAAAGCAAAAGTACTCAGCTTAGAATTAGCTAACAACGCACAAAGCCACGATGAAGACGCCGTTAAAAGCACCGATAAAAGCGCCGCTTGCTCCACAGCTGAACATGCGTACACGGCTCAAGCAAATAGCAATGAGGCGACTTTTAATCAAGTTAGTCCTAATCAATCCAATCAGCCAAGTCAGCCTCGTGGGCAGGTAAAAACGCCAGCTTCAGCAATAAAGCCACCCGCTAATGCTACTGCCAGTAAACATAAGCAAGACAGTAAAAATCTCAAACCCACACTTTTTACTTCTTTTTTTGAAAAACTGCGTAGCGACTTTGAACAAAACTGGATGACCTGGATAGGCGCAATCGCATTGGCGTTAGGCGGTATATTTTTAGCAAAGTACAGTTTAGAAGCCGGGTTGCTCTCTCCTGCAATGCGATTAACCCTAGGCGGTTTATTTGGTGGTGGCTTAATTGCAGCCGCAGCTTATATGCATTACAAAAATAGTGTATTTGAAGGGTTTAATAACTATATACCTGCAGCGCTTGCCAGTGGGGGTTTTATTACGTGCTTTGCACTGACCTTATTAGCGTATAGCAGCTATAACATGATCAGCCCTTTAACAGCATTTGTTGTCCTTGGGGTTATTGCCATAAGTGCGAGCGCTATGGCAATAATGCTTGGCCCAGTATTAGCCGTACTAGGTATTATTGGTGCTTATTGTGTCCCCGTGCTGATTAATACCGGCAGCAATAATTTATTTGCGTTTTATATGTACATTGGGTTTGTGAGCTTATCTGCTGCGCTGGTCGCGTATAAAGTACAGCGTGCATGGCTGTGGTATTTACTTTGGGCGGGGCATTTGAGCTGGTATGTTGTTGGCTTTACTTTAGCTAACAGCAGCACCATTTGGCTTATGGGCATGTATGGGCTATTAAGTGTTATTGGTTTAATTGCCGTGCCACGCTTGGGGTCAAAACTTGCGGTGGTTGAAACTCGCCCACATAGTTTAAAGCGCCTAATAAACGCACTCCCTAGTAACCCTTTAATGCTTGCCTGTATTGTCCCTTTGTTACTGGCAATGCTTTTTGATAGTAATAACTACTTACAGTGGCAAATAATAAATGCGTTAAGCATATTAACATTGCTGTTTTTAGTGCTTAAAAATAGCCGCTGGGATTTATGGCAAGGGGTGGCGATGCTAATAGCTGTACTCTGGCTATTAAGCACGCCTTCTTATTATGCTGATTATTCTGACTCGCTATTTATATTTAGGCACCAATATGGTGGCGCTATATTTTTAGGGTTAGCGCTCAGCGTATATGGGCTTTATTTTGGTATAAAGTGGCAACCTAAACGATTGGCTTTTCACATTACTGCCTCGTTTAGCGTATTTATAATGATTGCAACCTTATACGCTATAATCCCAAACCATGCGTTGGCCACAGCCTATCCATTGTGGGCAGTGATACTACTTACAAGTAGCGCCATTTTAATTAAGTGTGCAATAGGTGGCGCAACGCTTTTTCAGCGCTTTACATATTGGGTGGGGGCAAATGCCAACATCACGCTTGCTATTACTATGTTATTAAATGACAGCGGGCTAACCATTGCACTGGCTATTCAAGTTTTACTTATTAGCGTGTTAATAAACCGCTATAGGGTGCCTATGCCACATTGGCCTATTAAAGCGCTGGTGGCTGCATTACTACTTCGCCTTACATTGTCACCGTGGACCCCAAGTTACGAGGCGCTTAGTGTATTGGGTGTGCACTGGAGCTTAGTCGTTTATCCTTTGTGTGTGGTGTTATTTTACACTGCAGCCAAATGCTTTAACGCATCGCAGTTAAAAGTTTGGCTTGAAGGCGCAGCGCTGCATTGCTTGGCGTTATTTATTACCACCGAAACCAGCTATCAACTGGTAGGACACTATCCGCAGTTTGATTCTTTGAGCTTTTACGAACAAGCTTTACTCACCTGTAATTGGCTTGCACTGGGTTGTGTATATTTACACCGTGCTCGTATTGCCGGTAGCTTAGCTAAATTATACCAAGTGGCAGGCATAGCATTAGCAGGTGCTGCGGGTGTTACTGCACTGAGCACCTTACTAAACGCTAATCCATTTTTAAGCTCTATTTATATTGGCGAATATTTTGTATTTAATTGGCTATTTTTGCTTTGGTTAGTGCCTGCGGGTCTCGTGTTTTGGCTTTATACGTTAATTAAACCGCTGTATACAAAAGCTGCGTCATTTATACTCACAGTAGCGGGTGTATTGAGTGTGTTGGCAATTAATGGCTTTATACGCCAATACTGGCAAGGCCCTTATATTTACTTATCAACAGGTGCAAGCAACGCAGAGCTTTATAGCTACTCGGTTATTTGGCTTGTGTTAGGGGCTATTACTGTGGTGCTAGGGCATTTAAAAAATCAGCTATTAATCCAAAAGATAGGGTTAGGATTATTGGCAGCCGTTATTTTAAAAGTATTCTTAGTGGACATGGCTAATTTAACGGGGCTTTTAAAAGCGCTGTCGTTTATTGGCTTAGGCTTGTCGTTAGTGGGGCTTAGTTGGTTATTTCAAAAGCTTAGAAGCCTCGTAAAACAAGCATAATCGTAGCTATAAGCTATAAACCAAAGCCCAGCAATTTGTTGGGCTTTGGTTTTACACTGTTGAGCAGAGCCTAAGTACTGTGATTAAGTAGTGCTTTTAGCTTACCTGGCTTAATAGGCTTACTTAAATAATGAATATTAGCCGCTTTAGTTTCTTGTTTAAGCTCGGTGTCGCGTACGGCGGTTATAAGTATGGCGGGCACTTCGCTTTGCCATGTATCACGCAGTGTTTTTATAAGCGAAATACCATCGCAATCATTACCTAATTGGTAATCCATTAAAATTACATCGGGCGCTGCGTGCTGTTTAGCGTGCGCGAGTACTTTATTTACATCGTCAAACAAGGTGTAATTGGCTTGCCACTTTTTAAGTAAACTGGCCATTGCTGCTAGGTTTTCGGGGTCATCGTCTACCGCGACTATGTTAATCGCGGCGCGGTTTTCTACTAAGCTGCTGGCCGTTGCTTTTTGTTGTACAAACTGCGCATCTCCATAGGGTACTTCAATACTAAAGCGGCTGCCTTTACCGGGCTCTGAGTGCACATCAAGCTCTAAGCTAAGTAAATCGGCCATACGTTTTACAACGCCAAGCCCTAAACCAACGCCTTTGTTATCACCGGCTTCTATACGGTAAAAGTCGTTGAATATTTTAGCTTGTTCTATTTGGCTAATACCTGGACCGGTGTCCCATACTTCTATACGTAAATTATGTTTACGGTTTCTGCATGCTATTAATACTCGCCCTGTTTCGGTGTATTTAACCGCATTAGACACCAAGTTTTGTATAATTCGGCGCAAGTAGGTGATGTCGCTATGCACAATTTGTGCGTTTGAACGCACGGTTAGTTTTAAGCCTTTATCGCTTGATAAAATAGCGTACTCGCTTTGCAGTGGCATAAGTATATCGTTTATACAAAAGTGCCGAGGGGTTGGGGTCATTGCGCCTTGCTCTAACTTGGCAATTTCTAGTAAGGCCGACATTAAATGCACGGTTGAGTCTAAACTGTGGCCAAGCTTATTAAAACTATTTTGGTTAGTTGTATCAAGCTGCTTTTCATCAATGGCGGCAAGGTATAAACGCGCCGCGTTAAGAGGCTGTAAAATATCGTGGCTTGCCAGTGCTAAAAATCGCGTTTTACTGTCGTTGGCTTGCTCTGCTTCGCGCTTGGCTAAAGTAAGTGCTTGCTCTGTTTTTACTCGGCTATCTATTTGTGCTTGTAAGTCTTTATTAATGGTTTGCACTTCTTGGGTTCGCGCTTCAATGCGGTTTTCAAGATCCATGTTAATTTCTTCAAGCGCATTTTGCGTACTTATATGGTTTGTAATGTCTGAAAAACTCGTTACAAAGCCGCCATCGGGTAGGGGGTTACCTATCATTTCGTACACTTGGCCGTTTCTGCGGTGGCGAATAAAGTGATGCGAGCTACCATTTTTTAAATGCTGAACGCGTTTTTCTACTTGGCGCTCTATTTCGCCTGGGCCACATTCACCGCGTACTGCGTTGTACCTTATTATATCTTCAATGGGTTGCCCCACTTCTAAAAAGCCGTCAGGGTAGCCAAACATTTGGCTGTAGCGCTTATTCCATGCTACCAGTTTTAAATCTTTATCGACCACCGAAATACCATGGCTTAAGTTTTCGAGCGAGGTATACAAAAGGTTTTGGTTAAACTGCAATGCTTGTGTGGTTTCGTCAAAAAAGTTAACCACCTCTTCAAAGGCCATACGTTTACCCGATGAAACCGTACGTATTAGCGCCTGCGCCGAAGACGCCCCTAATACCCCAGTTAACGCACGCTCGCAGTAGGCTATAAATTCGGGCTCGGGGTGGGCATTATTGTCACTTAGCTGGTGCGAAAGTGAAAAGTGCGCCAGTACTTGTTGGCTACGCTGAATACCTAAAAAGGTTTGCAGTAGTATTTTAAAGTCGTAAACCGTGGCTTTAACATTTTTGTTTAAGCGGCGCGATAAAATAGCCTGATCTTTAGGGTTAACAAATGCGGCGGCCTGAATTTTATCTATCAAGCGCTCTTCTGCCCCTAACGAAAAGCTAATATAACAGCCAATGTTAGCAAATAAGGCAATCAGAGTGCCGCGTGTAATAAGGGTTTGCTGAAGCTCGCTATCAAGAGCGCTACCGGCATCTAAAATTGGCATCATTAAAAATAATACCCAACAAATAAAACCCGCTAATAGCCCCGCATATACACCATAAGCATGGCCTTTTCGCCAGTAAAGCCCGCCCACAATAGCTGGGAGCAGCTGCGTTACTAACGAAAATGCCACCAGCCCCATACTGGCCAGCGCACTACCATGGCCAAACCATTGCTGATAAAAATAAGCCAATATAAGTATGCCGGCTATGGTAAAACGCCTAACTAACAAAATTTGCGATTTATAACTGCTGGTAATTAAGTTGCGCTTAAATTTACGGCGTAGCATAAGCGGCAGCACTACATCGTTAGAGATCATGGTGCTAAGCGTAAGTGTGGCCACCACTATCATAGCGGTGGCTGCAGAAAGCCCGCCAATAAATACAAAGGTACTTAAAAAAGCTTGGTCGTGAATAAGCGGTAGCGCTAATACAAAGCTGTCGGGTGAAAAACTGCTACCAATACTTGGGTGAATTGCGGCAGTAGCAATAGGAATTATCATCGCGGCGGTGAGTAATAAATACAGCGGAAAAGCCCAGCGAGCAGTAAATAAATGGCGTTTGTCTTGGTTATCTACCACGGTGACATGAAATTGTCGTGGTAAACAAATTATGGCCGCGGCAGCCATAAGTGACTGGCCAATAAAGTTAAAACTAAAAAAGTTAAAGTTGCCCCAGTGTTGCCAAATCGACTCTGTGACTTTGTCGCCGCTAAGGGTGGGTAAATTAAATAAGGTGTACAAGGCTAAGCCAGCGACGGCAATAAGCGCAATGAGCTTTATCATTGACTCAAAGGCGACTGCTAGCATAAGCCCAGAGCGGTACTCGGTAACATCTACCTTACGGGTACCAAAAAATATTGCAAACAGCGCCATAATTAACGTGGCGGTGAGGGTAAGCATTTCGCCAGATATTTGATTGCTGTTTTGCAAAAGCAAAAAGCTGGTACTGAGTGCTTTTAACTGCAGCGCAATATAGGGAATGGTAGCAAGTAGGGCAATAACAGTGACCAGTATTGCACTGGTTTGACGTTTACCATAGCGGGCAGAAATAAAATCGGCAATGGTAGTAATGTTTTGTTTTTTACTTACTAATACCAGCTTGCGTAAAAAGCCTTGGCCAAAAAAGAACAACAATGAAGGGCCCAATAAAATGGGTAAATAGCTCCAACTACTGGTGGCGGCGGTACCAACCGAACCATAGTACGTCCACGAGGTACAATAAATCCCTAACGATAATGAATACACAAAAGGATGATGGCTAATCCGTTTAGCAAGTGGTGTTGTTTTATCGCCCCAATTAGCAAGCCAAAACAGCACCCCAATATAGCCTAATGCTACAAAAATCAGTACAGCAGTCATGTTGTTATTAAACCTTATTATTTATACCCACACACAATAACAGAGATAACTTTAAGTGTGCGTGCACAATTTTATGCAAAATATTAACGTTGTTTTTATTGTGTTGATTTTAAATGATTATTTATATTGTTGATGATTTATTAGACTAATGTCGCATTTTTACACAAAGCCACTTAAATTTTGCCATTAACGCGCTTTGTTAAAAGCTAACTTACTGAAAATTATGTGTAATTGTGTTTTTAAATACAATTGCATTTGCAGTTTACGTAAACGTTAATGGTCTGTTACGACTATGGTCTCACTTCACTCTTCACGCCGCGTTGCTAAATTAATAACCGACTATAAAAAAACCACTCATTGCAATTATGCAATGCTTAAAGGGGAAAATAAAAATGGCTTTTAAAGATGAAGAACAAGCAAAAGCTTATTGGGCAGAAAACATTTCACTACTGTTTAAGTTACTAGCAGTGTGGTTTGTGGTCTCATTTGGCTTTGGCATATTACTGGTAGATGTACTGAATGAAGTACGTTTTTTTGGGTTTAAACTTGGCTTCTGGTTTTCACAACAGGGCGCTATTTACACCTTTGTAGCTTTGATTTTTGTTTACGTTTTCAAAATGAACACGTTAGATAAAAAATACGGCGTAGACGAATAGGAGCTAGGTAATGGATGTTCAAACACTCACATTTATAATTGTTGGTTTAAGTTTTGCGCTTTATATCGGCATTGCAATTTGGGCGCGTGCAGGCTCTACAAATGAGTTTTACGTGGCAGGGGGCGGCGTACCTCCGCTTGCCAATGGTATGGCAACCGCAGCCGATTGGATGAGCGCAGCGTCGTTTATTTCAATGGCGGGTATTATTTCGTTTGCAGGTTACGATGGCGGTGTTTACTTAATGGGGTGGACTGGCGGCTATGTATTACTCGCTATGTGTTTAGCGCCTTACTTACGTAAATTTGGCAAATTCACTGTACCTGACTTTATAGGCGATCGTTACTACTCACAAACAGCACGTGTTGTTGCTATTTTGTGTGCCATCTTTATTTGTTTTACTTATATTGCTGGACAAATGCGTGGCGTAGGCGTGGTATTTTCGCGCTTTTTAGAAGTAGAAATTGAAACCGGTGTTTACATTGGAATGGTGATTGTATTCTTTTATGCGGTACTTGGCGGCATGAAAGGCATTACCTACACGCAAGTAGCGCAGTACTGTGTGCTTGTGTTTGCCTACCTTGTGCCCGCTATCTTTATTTCAATGATGATGACAGGCCACTTCTTCCCGCAAACCGGCTTTGGTGCCACATTGAGTGATGGCTCAGGCATGTATGTACTTGATAAGCTAGACGGGTTAAGCGCAGAGCTGGGCTTTGCACAATACACCGAAGGCTCTAAAAGCATGATTGACGTATTTGCTATTACCGGCGCGTTAATGGTGGGTACTGCTGGTTTACCGCATGTAATTGTTCGCTTTTTCACTGTACCTCGCGTTAAAGATACCCGTATTTCAGCAGCGTGGACACTGGTATTTATTGCCATTGTTTACACTACTGCACCGGCGGTTGCCTCGTTTGCACGCGTAAACATGATTGACACCATTAACGGTAAAGATGGTAGCGGTACAGAGTACGCTCAAGCACCAGCGTGGATCAAAAACTGGGAACGCACGGGTTTAATTACCTTTAATGATAAAAACGGCGACGGCAAAATGTTTTACACCGCCGGCAAGGTAGAAGACCCAACAAGCGCAAACGAAGTAAAAGTAGACCGCGATATTATGGTACTGGCTAACCCTGAAATTGCTGATTTACCAGCATGGGTAATCGCATTAGTAGCGGCCGGTGGTATTGCTGCTGCGCTTTCAACCACAGCGGGGTTATTGCTGGTTATTTCAACATCAGTGTCGCACGATTTACTTAAACGAACCCTCAAACCCGACATAAGCGATAAACAAGAGCTACTAGCTGCACGGTTAGCCGCGATGATTGCCATTGTTATATCGGCTTACTTTGGGATTAACCCGCCAGGGTTTGTTGCATCGGTGGTCGCCTTTGCCTTTGGTTTAGCGGCGGCGAGTTTCTTCCCGGCAATTATTATGGGAATATTCTCTAAAACAATGAATAAAGAAGGCGCAATTGCTGGCATGGTGACCGGTATAGGCTTTACCGCTGCGTATATTATCTTCTTTAAATTTGTAAGCCCTGAGCTTAATAGTCCAGAAAATTGGTTCTTAGGTATTTCGCCCGAAGGAATTGGCTTAGTGGGGATGATAATAAACTTTGTGGTTGCTGCAACCGTACTTAAATTAACAAAATCGACACCGCTTGAAATACAACAAATGGTGGAAGGTATTCGTAATCCTAAAGGGTCAGGTGAAGCACACGCACATTAATGCGCTAAGCCTACTTAAAAATAAAGCACCAAAAGCCCGACTTTAGTCGGGCTTTTTATTTGTTCAAATAATGAGTACATTAGGTTTTGTGTATACTTTTTAAGAGTACAGCAATGAGTGTAGAGCAGCAGGAAGTTGCCCAGTTTGTGTGTATGCAGGCGCCATTTAGCATGCTACATGACAGTGCGTGTGAGTATTTTGTAAGCCATATTGATAGTGTTTATTTAACCCGAGAAAACCAAGCGCAGTGGCTGCAAACGCAAACCCCAAAGCTTTTTTTAATTCGCTCCGGTTTATACGACCTAGTGGATGCAAAAGGTGATGTAGTGAAGCGTTTAGCGCAGGGGGATTACTTTGGTTATCCTTCTTTGTTAACCGGAGAGGCGATTCAAAATAGGTTACAGGTACAAAAAGAGGGCATAGTGTATATGCTTGCGCAAACGCATTTTGATTTTTTACGTCATCAATACAAACCGTTTGAGCAGTATTTTGTACGCGCGCACGCCAATCGTTTACTTTCATCACATTATAAAAGTAAAAACGATAGCTGGTCTGAGCGCAGAATATCTGAGCTGATGACCCGCACCGCCATAACCTTAGCCCCCGATGCCAGTATTAGGCAAACCGCTAAAAAAATGAAAAAACACGGTGTATCGTCAATTATGATCACCGAACACGCCATTTTAGTTGGCGTAGTGACCGACCGCGATTTACGCAACCGTGTGCTGGCCGATGAAGTCGATCCACAAGATGCGGTTAGCAGCATAATGAGTGCAAAGCCTAAATTTATATTTGAAAACAATCGGGTGTTTTCTGCTTTGCATTTAATGCTTAAATACAATATTCATCATTTACCTGTACTTGATGAAAACCATAAGCCTTTGGGTATGCTTACCAGTACCGATTTACTGCGCCAGCAAAAAAGTGACCCTGTGCAGCTTATTGGCCGTATTTATAAAGCTCACAGCATTGCCGATTTAAAACGTTATGCAGGCGAAATCCCTGAGTTACTGCGTAGTTTTTCGTACAACATAGAAGACATATCGCTAATTGGTAAATTGCTCAGCGGCTTAACCGATGCACTTACTTCGCGTCTTATTCATTTATTTCAAGAAGAAAATGGCGCAGCCCCCACCAGTTTTTGCTTTATATGTTTTGGCTCGCAAGCACGCGAAGAGCAAACCCTACATTCAGATCAAGACAACGGCTTATTACTCCCAGATGACTTAAGCGAGCAACACCAAGCTTACTTTAAACACATGGGGGAGTTTGTATGTGAGCAGTTAGTAGAATGTGGCATTAGGCGTTGCCCAGGGAATATTATGGCCAGCAGCGATGAGTGCAGAATGAGTGTAAGCCAGTGGTGCGAGCGCTTTTTTAAATGGATAAAAAGCCCAACGCCTAGCGCCATGCTTAACTGCAAAATATTTTTTGATTTGCGCTTTATAGAAGGCTCCAATGCCCTATACAGCGGCTTTTGTGAGCAGTTAAACAGAATATCGCGCGATGAGTTATTTTATGCTGCTATGGCAACCGATATAAGAGCCAGCTCAGTGCCTATTGGCTTGTTTAATAAACTTAAAACGCAAAAAAATGATAATAATCATAAATACATTGATTTAAAAAAACGCGGTGTGGTGATCATTAACGACATAGTGCGTTTATATGCGTTAAAAGCAGGCATAAAACGCGCCAATACCCAAGAGCGCTTAGATGCTTTACTTAAGCATTCACTGCTAAATAAAGACGATATTTATAATTTAAAAGATTGCTGGCGATTTTTAACTCAGTTGCGTTTTAGTACGCAAATAAACGAAGAAGGTTTGCCAAGTAACTGCATAAACCCCGATAAATTAAGTTCATTAGAGCGTCATCAGCTTAAAGAGGCTTTTTATTTAGTAAAACAAGCGCAGCAAGCCGCGGCGTTTAAATTTGCCCGTGGCAGTTTGTAATAAGAGGTAAGCGCTGTGGTAAAAAAATGGCTCAGTAGGTATATAAAAAGGCGTAATTTATTAAGTCAAAATGCGTTAACGCAACGCTATTTAGTGATTGATTTAGAGCTTACTGGGCTTGATGTAAACCAGCATGAAATTGTCTCAGTAGCCTGGGTAAAAATAGATAACCAATGTATAAAAATGAGTGAGTCTCAGCATTTAATTAATAAAAACGTTAAACGCTTAGACCAAAGCCCTGTTTTTCACGGCATTATTGACGACACCGTTGCTAAAGGACAAAGCCTGCACACTATATTAACGCAGCTAAGCCGTGATTTTAGTGACCATATTTTGGTTTTTCATAACGCCATACTGGATTGGGGGTTTTTAAAAGCAGCCCTTAAAAACGCTAATATAAGTGCACAACCTAAGTTGATACTCGACACCCTCCACATAGAAAAAAAGCGCCTTATTTGCCAAGGTGCAGAAATAAAACAAGATGATTTAACCCTAAGTGCGTGTCGCAAACGTTATGAGTTACCAAGCTATCATTGCCATAACGCACTTACAGACGCACAGGCCACCGCCGAATTATTGCTAGCCCAGTGCTACCAAATAAACCGTGGGAAAGAGTTGCAGTTGAGGTCAATAATTTAACAAAGCTACAGCATTTACTAATTATTTTGTTAAGATAAGAATTTTAAAAGGATTTATTATGGTAATTGAAGCCGCCAGTAAGTATTACAACCAGTTAAACAATGACCTTAAAGCAGTTAAAAAGTACATTCACAATAATTTTGGTGTGTTTCTTACTATTCTTTACTTACTGGGTAGTTTATCAGGCGTTGTGTATCTTTACGTTTTACTTAATAACTTCTCGGTTGATATATTCAATTTCATTGAAATAAGTGACTTTTTACTGGCACTGATTTCAAATTTTTTACTTATTACTCTTTATACTACGATCATCGTTTTAACAGCTATTTATTTAAATTGGCGCTCAGGACACATGCCAGATCCTAGTAAAACAACCGTGTTAAAAAAACTTTATTATGGCTTTGGTTACCCGTTCTATTTATTAAAACCTAGTTACTCATTAATGTTATTTTTAGCACTTATAATATCTACATACCCTACTATGTTGGCGCATTCACACAGTAAAGATATAATAAATGAAAGAACAATGAATTATCACTTGTCATTAAATTATCCAATTGCTCAGAGTAAAGTAACTCAACTTCAAAATGTTCAAATAGTAGCCTCAACAATGCGGAATTTATTTGTTTATGATAATAAACAAGATGAGTTACTTATTATTTCACAAGAAAATATTTCAGCTTTGATACCTAATCTACACCAAGAAAAAACGATTAAGCCAAAGTCGAAAGCTGCATCAAGCACACAGTAATTAAACATTCGCTGAAACACGATTGGCTGCTATTTATTAGTATGGACGCATAACCAAGCATGGCACTTATTCAGGACAAATTATGAAACTCATTACCACTATTCTTCTAACCTTATTCCCTGTGATCGCTTGTGCTAATTCAAGCTTACCTGCCAATCGTCATATCTCAGTGCAAGGCACTGCTGAGGTATTAGTTGAGCCTGACATGGCTAAAATACTATTTAAGGTGAATAGTGTTAAAAATGAGCCGAATGCCGCCAATAACGCGCTTGAGAATAAAGTGAAGTTATTAATAGATGGGCTCAATCAATTTGAAATAAGCGCCGATGACGTAGTTGCCTCAAACGTTAAAATTGAAAAAACAGGAATGGATTATATTGAAACAGGGCATCAGGCCCTTAGCGAATACGCAGCGATAAGAACGTTTGAAGTAACGCTAAACAGTATTGAGCGTGTGAGCGATTTAACCGATTTTTTATTGAACCAAGAAGTAAATGCGATTCAAAATATTGCGTTTTTATCTTCAAAATTTGAGCAATTACAAGCGCAAGCCACACAGTTAGCAATTGAAGATGCAAAAATAAAAGCGGATTTACTTGCTGATTCATTCAATGCAAAAGTAGGTGAAGTACGCACTATTCGCTCAACTAAAAACAACTATGACAGTGGTTTTAGTACAGCCATAACCAAGATGCGCAGGGCGCAGCAAGATGATAATTCTTTTCCTCAAATACGTAGTAACGATTTACAGGCAACAATAAGCTTTAAATCATCCATAAATGTGGTGTTTGATTTAGATATAACTGATTAAATTAATAATTTCATTTCAAATACATGTTCGTACTGTAAGCTAGCTTTATGTTTTTGATTAATTTGAAGGTAGCAATACTATGAGCGATAAAAGCAACACGTTAAAAGCACAAACCGAGGCAAAAGTAGCAGCAGGGCGAAAAGGTAATCCTGATTTTATGAAAGGCGTTGATGAAACCATTGCTCAGGCAAAAGCGTTTCAAGAAGGGGCTAATGCACTTAATTTAGATCAAAATGCCCCACGCTTTGAACTGCCGAACCAACACGCTGAGCAAGTTTTATTAGATGAGCTACTTGCAAAAGGACCTGTGGTTATAACTTTTTATCGTGGTAGTTGGTGCCCTTATTGTAATTTACAGCTAAAAGCATTGCAGTCACGCCTAGCTGAAATTCACGCATTAGGCGCACAGCTGGTGGCTATTAGCCCGCAAGCGCCCGATGGCTCAATGAGCGAAAACGACATACGTAATATGGATTTTGTCGTGCTGAGTGACCAAAATGCAGATGTAGCAGCAAGCTATGGCGTAGCGTGGCAAGTACCTGCATTTTTATTAGATCATATGCGCGAAGACCGCGGCCTTGATTTAGAGTCGCTTAATAACGGCAACGGCAGTATTTTACCTATCCCTGCCACGTTTGTTTTAGATAGCGAAGGTAAAGTGACGTGGCGCTATGTTGATGTTGATTACCGCACCCGCTCAGAACCACAAGATATAATTAATGCTTTAAAAGCACTACAGTAAGCAATAACGCAAGCTCGCTTTATGCCCAAAAGTAGCCAAGTAAATTAGCTACTTTTGGGTTAATTTAAAGTTTCTAATCGCTCCCTCTTATAATAATGTTCAAGGTCGATTACAATACAGCCATCTAAAAGGCATCGATGCCTTTGTCTGCACGTAAAGAGAGTGGATTTTATATTTCATGGCAATCAAACTTGCAATTAATGGTTTTGGTCGTATTGGTCGAAATATTGTCCGCGCGTTGTACGAGTCAGGTTTGAGCGACGAGATAAAAATTGTTGCGATTAACGAACTTGCTGACCCTGAAGCTATTGCTCATTTATTAAAATACGACACGTCCCACGGTCGTTTTTCTTTTCCTGTAAAACTTGGTGAAGACACCATTAGCGTTGCAGGCGATACCATTGCACTATTTTGTGAAGAAAACCCAGTAGAATTACCTTGGCAAACCCTTGATGTAGATGTAGTGCTTGAATGTACCGGTGTTTATCACTCGCGCGAGCATGCACAATTACACATTACTGCGGGTGCTAAAAAGGTGTTGTTTTCGCACCCAGCTGATAACGATGTAGATGCCACCATTGTGTATGGCATTAACGACGATGAGCTCAAACGCGAGCACACTATTGTATCTAACGGCTCGTGTACTACAAATTGTGTGGTGCCTGTTATTAAAGTGCTAGATGATGCGTTTGGCATTGAATCGGGTGCTATTACCACTATTCACGCGTCGATGAACGATCAGCAAGTGATTGATGCGTACCATCATGATTTACGTCGTACCCGCGCTGCGAGTCAGTCTATTATTCCGGTTGATACAAAATTAGCACGAGGAATAGACCGCATTTTACCCAAATTTGAAGGGCGCTTTGAAGCCATTGCGGTTCGCGTGCCGACAATTAACGTAACGGCAATGGACTTAAGTGTTACAGTAAATGCCGATGTAGATTTAAAGGCGGTAAATACGGCACTTAAAGCCCAAGCAAAAGACCGCTTAGAAGGTATTTTAAGTTACACCGAAGAGCCATTGGTATCGGTTGATTTTAATCACGACCCACATTCTTGTATTATTGATGGCACGCAGACACGTGTTAGTCACAAACGCCTGATAAAGTTACTTGTTTGGTGTGATAACGAATGGGGTTTTGCCAATCGCATGCTAGATACAGCACGTGCGATGATGGCTAAGTAAGCATTTTATAATAATTTTAAAATTTATTTTTCAGGTTCAAGTATCGTTAACTAAGGAGATGTTATGTCGGTCATAAAAATGGCAGATTTAGATTTAAACGGCAAGCGCGTATTAATTCGTGAAGATTTAAATGTACCAGTTAAAGCAGGTAAAGTGACCTCAGATGCACGTATTCGTGCTGCACTGCCTACTATTAAGCTAGCTCTTGAAAAAGGCGCTAAAGTAATGGTTATGTCGCACCTTGGTCGCCCTACGGAAGGCGAGTACGATGACGAATTTTCACTTGCCCCTGTAGCCGATTACCTAAACGATGCACTTGAGCAAAATGTACGCCTTGAAAAAGACTACTTAAACGGCGTTGAAGTTGCCGATAACGAAGTGGTTGTATTTGAAAACGTACGATTTAATAAAGGCGAGAAGAAAAACGACGAAGCCTTATCAAAACAACTTGCTGCACTGTGTGATGTGTATGTAATGGATGCATTTGGCACCGCTCACCGCGCACAAGCGTCTACTCATGGCGTTGGCTTATTTGCAGATGTTGCCTGTGCTGGCCCGTTATTATCAGCAGAACTTGAAGCACTAGGTAAAGCACTAGATAACCCAGCACGCCCATTGGTGGCCATTGTAGGTGGTTCTAAAGTATCAACTAAATTAACCGTTTTAGACTCGCTTTCAACGATTGTAGATCAGCTTGTAACAGGTGGCGGTATTGCTAATACCTTTATTGCAGCTGCGGGTCATCCGGTTGGTAAATCACTTTATGAAGCTGATTTAATGGATGAAGCAAATCGTTTATGTGCAGCAGCTAAAGCAAACGATGGTGAAATTCCGGTACCGACTGATGTTGTGGTAGGTAATGAATTTTCAGACTCTGCAGTCGCTACGCTTAAAGATGTAAGCGAAGTAACAAGCGATGACATGATTTTTGATATTGGCCCTGATACAGCCAGCCAGCTTGCAAAAATTATTGCAAACGCCGGTACTGTTGTATGGAATGGCCCAGTTGGCGTATTTGAGTTTGATCAGTTTGGTAATGGTACACGTGCTATTGCCCAGGCAATTGCTAACTCTAATGCGTTTTCGATTGCAGGCGGTGGTGACACTTTAGCGGCAATTGATAAATACGGCATTGCCGATAAAGTATCTTACATTTCTACCGGTGGTGGTGCGTTCTTAGAGTTTTTAGAAGGCAAAAAACTTCCAGCAGTAGAAATGCTAGAGTCGCGCGCTAAATAATAAATTTTTAGCCGCATTAGGTGAGGGGAAACCCTCACCAACGATTAATTATTAAATACCTCTCACCCTTATTTAATAGTTAATTAAGACAAAACTAAGCAGTGTAAATTGCTTTATTTTGTGGCGCAGTGATTGCGTCAAACTAACATATCCGTTCAAACTAGATGGCAGGAGACTGCTGTCGATAAATTGGAGAATACCCAATGGCTTTAATCAGTATGCGACAACTTTTAGATCATGCAGCTGAACACGGTTACGGCGTTCCAGCCTTTAACGTGAATAACCAAGAGCAAATGCGCGCAATAATGGAAGCGGCTGATAAAACAAACAGCCCAGTAATTGTTCAAGGATCAGCAGGCGCACGTGCTTATGCTGGTGCTCCATTTATCCGCCACATGATTTTAGCAGCCGTTGAAGAATGGCCGCACATTCCAGTAGTAATGCACCAAGATCACGGTACCTCACCCGGTGTTTGCCAACGCTCAATTCAACTTGGCTTTTCATCAGTTATGATGGATGGCTCATTAATGACTGACGGAAAAACCCCATCAAGCTACGAATATAATGTAGAAGTAACACGCGAAACCGTGGCTATGGCACATGCTTGTGGCGTATCGGTAGAGGGCGAGCTAGGTGTACTTGGCTCACTTGAAACCGGTGAAGCGGGCGAAGAAGATGGTGTAGGCGCAGAAGGTAAACTAACTACTGATCAAATGCTTACCGACCCAGAAGAAGCCGCTGATTTTGTAAATAAAACCCATGTTGATGCCTTGGCAATTGCTTGTGGAACATCGCACGGTGCGTACAAATTTACGCGCCCACCCACAGATGACATTTTAGCGATTGATCGTATTAAAGAAATTCACGCACGTATCCCGAACACGCACTTAGTAATGCACGGATCGTCGTCTGTACCACAAGAATGGTTAGAGATCATAAATCAATACGGTGGCGAAATTCCTGAAACGTACGGTGTACCTGTTGAGCAAATTGTAGAAGGGATCAAATACGGTGTACGTAAAGTAAATATTGATACCGATTTACGCCTGGCTTCTACCGGTGCTATTCGCCGTCATATGGCGCTTAACCCATCTAACTTCGATCCGCGTAAATACCTAGCAGAAGCAACTAAAGCAATGACAGAGATTTGTGTTGCGCGTTACAACGCGTTTGGTACAGCTGGTCAAGCAGGTAAAATTAAGCCAATTTCACTTGATGACATGCACCTTAAATATTTAAGTGGTGAGTTAGACCCACAAATTAAATAATGATCTTTGATTAATAAATAGCGTTATAAAAACCAGCTGGCGTAATCTAGCTGGTTTTTTTATACCGCAAAGCACTGGGATCACTGTTGTACCAACTTAATAAAATGGGATCACTGATTTACTAACCGCCCCGCATTCGGATCATTTATTTACCAACTAGGCGCATAAATTTACGCCACGTTAGGCGCTCAATCAATCAGATCGTTTTTTATTTGTACAATAGATCAGATGCTTAGTTGTTTGACTAAGTATAACCGTGATCCCAAACCCGATCGGCTTAGTAAAAATCTGATCTTTTTATAGGCTGCTTAGTAAAAAACAGATCTATTTTTAACCACGTAATGACATCTTCCAGTGCAAACTCAGTTTCGTATCTGGTTTTTTTACTGTGTTAGTAAAGTAATGATCCCGCCATGAATATCTACTCAGAAATAAAACTGTCATCTTTTTGTAAATATGTTTTGATTAACCGTAATTTGCAAAATAGTTTTAAAAATATGACGTTAATGAGGTTTTTTGTCACTATTTTGTGTTTTTTTTACCAGGATTTTAATTTACACGTTACACTTTCATAAAAATGTCATACTTAGTCATAATAATGAAAACTAATTCGATAGCGTAAGAGATAATTTGGAATGTCACGTAAAGTACTAGTCGTAGATGATGAAGCTCCTATCAGAGAGATGTTAGTTTTTGTTTTAGAGCAAAATGGATTTCAAGCAATTGAAGCAGAAGATTACGATTCTGCAATTGCAGCTATGGTTGAACCATACCCAGATATGGTTTTACTCGATTGGATGCTACCAGGCGGTAGCGGTATTCAAATTGCTAAGCAATTTAAGCAAAGTGAATACACACGCCAAATTCCAATCATTATGCTTACAGCCCGCGGCGAAGAAGAAGACAAAGTACGCGGCCTAGAAGTGGGGGCAGATGACTACGTCACTAAACCTTTTTCTCCTAAAGAGTTAATGGCTCGTATTAAAGCGGTTATTCGCCGTGTATCGCCTACCTCATTAGAAGAAGCCATAGAAGTACATGGCTTGCGTTTAGACCCAATATCGCACCGCGTTACCTCTGAGGGGAGCGAGCTTGATATGGGCCCAACCGAATTTAGATTATTACATTTTTTTATGACTCACCCAGAGCGTGTTTATAGCCGTGAGCAACTGCTTGATCATGTTTGGGGAACTAATGTGTACGTAGAAGACCGTACAGTTGATGTGCACATACGTCGTTTACGCAAAGCGATTGCACCGCTGGGGCATGATCGCTTAGTACAAACAGTACGTGGTGCAGGTTATCGTTTTTCTAGTAAATTATAAGGTACCGCAGCTAGGGTGTGAGTACGCATAAATTACTACTCAAAGGTAAAGTGAGTGTATGTATCGAGTTATTAATAAACAGGCGTTAGTAAAACGTCTGTTTATCTATTTTTTACCCCTGTTATTAGTTGGTGTGCTTATTGGTGCACCTTTTTTGCTTTTATTTTTAGGCACTTCTTCTCTTTTAGTCTGGCATTATCATCAACTTTATCGCTTAAGCGATTGGCTTTTAAATCAACGTAGCTTTAACCCACCAGAGGGCGAGGGTGCGTGGGAACAAGTATTTGAAGGCATTTATCATTTACAGCATCGTAATCGTAAAAAACGCAATGAACTGGCCGATTTAATTCGTCGCTTTCGCGATGGAGCTGAAGCCGTACCCGATGCCGTAGTGGTGTTGCAAAGTGATTTAAGCATTGTTTGGTGTAACCAACTTGCACTTAAAGTATTGGGGCTACAATGGCCGACCGATCATGGTCAGCGCCTAGATAACCTAATACGCGAACCTAAATTTGCCAAGTACATGCTGCGCGGTGAATTTGAAGAGCCATTAGAGCTTGATAACGGGCATATTGTTGACCAAGTGCTTGAATTTAGGGTAATGCCGTATGCCAACACGCAGCTTATGGTGGTAGTACGTGATGTAACACGCCTAAAGCAGCTAGAGCAAATGCGCAAAGACTTTGTTGCCAATGTGTCGCATGAGCTGCGTACGCCGCTTACGGTTGTTACTGGTTACCTTGAAATGATGGATGGCGATATGATGCCACCGCCTGCAATGTGGAATAAAGCGCAAAATACCATGCTTGAGCAATGTAAGCGTATGGACAGCTTAGTTAATCAGCTTTTATCTCTTTCGCGTATTGAAGGGGCGCGCAGGCAAGACAACGACAAAGCCATTAATGTGCCGCAAATGCTCAACTACATTAAAACCGAAGCGCAGTCTATAAACCAAGATAAAGGCCACGAGCTTATTTTTGATATAGATAATGAGCTTGATATTAAAGGCTCTGAAGATGAGCTACGCAGTGCGTTTTCTAATTTAGTGTTTAACGCTATACATTACACTAAAGCGGGCGGAAAAATTGTTGTTACCTGGCAGCGTAAAGAGGGGCTTGCGCACTTTAGTGTAAATGATAATGGCGATGGTATTGCACCAGAGCATATAAATCGTTTAACTGAGCGCTTTTACCGCGTAGATAAAGCAAGGAGCCGCACAACCGGTGGCTCAGGTTTAGGCTTAGCAATTACTAAACATGTGCTTACACGTCACGATAGTAAATTAAATATAAGCAGTGAGCTTGGTAAAGGCTCGTGTTTTTCTTTCGACTTTTCAAAGGATAAGCTTGTTAACTTGGCAAGTTAAAGGCAATAAAAAGCAAAGTCATAAAAGTGTCATTTAAGAGTAATGTAACTGTCATCTACTCACTTTACAGTAGACGACAGTTAGGAAATGGGACGAACAAATCGGAGAACCCCACATGAAATTTAAAAACTTAGTTGCCGCAATGGGTGTGGCTGTTACAACATTAGTATCTGCACAGGCTGTTGCTCTTGACGACGCAATTCCTGAATATCAAAAAATTAACGGCGTTTCAGGTAACTTTTCATCTGTAGGCTCTGATACTTTAGCTAACATGATGACTTTTTGGGCTGAAGAGTACAAACGTATTTACCCAAATGTAAATATTCAAATTCAAGCGGCAGGTTCGTCTACTGCTCCACCAGCGCTTACCGAAGGCACCTCTAACATGGGTCCTATGAGCCGTAAAATGAAATCAAAAGAAATCGAAGCGTTTGAAAAACGCTACGGTTACAAGCCTACAGAAGTGCGTGTAGCGATTGATGCATTAGCGGTATTTGTACACAAAGATAACCCAATTGAAGGCTTACGTATTGACCAAGTAGATGCTATTTTTTCATCTACTCGTAAATGTGGTGCGTCTGAGCAAGTTAACCGCTGGAGCGATGTTGGCCTAACGGGCGACTGGGCTGCAAAAGACATTCAATTATACGGACGTAACTCTGTATCAGGTACTTACGGTTACTTTAAAAAGAAAGCACTGTGTAAAGGTGACTTCCGTAACAACGTAAATGAGCAACCAGGTTCAGCCTCTGTTGTACAGTCAATCTCATCTTCATTAAACGCGATTGGTTACTCAGGCATTGGTTACAAAACGTCGGGTGTACGTACGGTTCCTTTATCTAAAAAAGGCACTAACTACGTAGATGCAACGCTTGATAATGTTGCTAAAGGTAAATACCCACTTTCTCGTTTCTTATACGTTTACGTGAACAAGCACCCTAATAAGCCGCTTTCACCAATTGAAGCTGAGTTCTTAAAAATGGTACTTTCTAAAGACGGTCAAAAAATCGTTGAAAAAGATGGTTACGTACCACTATCTGCTAAGTTAGTAGAAGCAGAGCTTAAAAAGTTAGGTTTATAATTTAAGCCCAACCAATAAAAAAACCGCTCAATGAGCGGTTTTTTTGTGTGTAAAACTTTAAAGCGTAAAACAGACTAACTTACTAAAAGCGATTACAGATCAGTCAGCTTTTGCGCTTGTGCTTTACACTGATTATAGCTCTCTACACATTTGGCAGAGCACACTTGCTGTTTTAACCCTTTGTCAATCGATTGCTGATCGCAACTATTTTCGCACTGATAGTTTTGTTGTGCGCATTGGTTTAACTCAGGGTTTTTCACTTGATTTTGGCAAGCTGCTAACAATGAAAATGAAAGGGCGAGGGCACTCGTTTTAATAAATGTTTGCATGCTTATCCTTAACGTTGAACTGCGCTTTTGTTAAATCTCAACTTGTAAGTTGTCGATTAATCTAACATTGCCTAAAAAGGCGGCAGCTAAAATAACAAGTTGTGTATCATCAAGTGTAGCAGCTTTTAATGTATCTCGTTGAGCTATCTCAAAATAATCAGGCTTTAAGCCGGCTTGCTCTAAACTAAGCTGTGCGCTTTGCTCAAGTGCTTTGTAATCGGTATTACCTGCTTTGAGCTGCTCAGCGCAAGTGTTTAGTGTTTTAAATAATGCGGTAGCCGTGGCTTTTTGCTCTGCAGATAAATAGCCATTTCGCGAGCTCATAGCTAAGCCTGAAACTTCGCGCATGGTCGGTACACCAACAATTTCAACCGGAATTGATAAATCGCGTACCATGGTTTTAATCACTTGCAGCTGCTGAAAGTCTTTTTCGCCAAAGCATGCATAATCTGGTTGTACTAAATTAAATAACTTAGTCACTACCGTGGCAACGCCTCTAAAGTGTCCTGGGCGCGTGCCGCCACAATACCCCATAGATACTCCTGGTACATCTACAAAGCTTTGCTCACCAAGCCCATTTGGGTAAATGGTGTCTACGCTTGGGGTAAACACTATATCGGTGTTTAAGTCGGCTAAGCCTTGTTTGTCTTCGTTTAATGTACGCGGGTAGCTATCTAAATCTTCGTTGGCACCAAATTGCATTGGGTTGACAAAAATACTCACAACCACCTTATCGGCCATTGTTTTTGCTTTTTCAACCAATGAAAAGTGGCCGCGGTGCAAGTTGCCCATGGTTGGCACTAAAGCCACGCTTAAACCTGCTTGGCGCCAAGCTTTAATTTGACTACGTAATGATTTAATTTCAGTAATTGACTGCATTATTTAAACTCATGTTCGGCGCTTGGAAATGCGCCACTTTTAACGTCTGTACAATATTTTTTAACTGCATCTGGCATGTTGCCAGTTTCCAGTAAAAAGTTTTTAGAAAATTTAGGAATGTATCCTGCCGAAATACCGACTAAGTCGTGCATTACCAGTATTTGGCCATCCGTTACATTACCTGCGCCAATACCTATGGTAGGAATGGTGACGGCATCGGTAATGCGTTTAGCGAGAACACTTGGGATACACTCAAGCACTAATAATTGGGCACCTGCGGCTTCTAGGGCTTTTGCATCATCAATCATTTTTTGCGCTTTGTCGTCTTCGCGGCCTTGAATTTTAAAGCCACCAAATACGTGTACTGATTGCGGCGTTAATCCTAAATGGCCGCAAACAGGAATACCTTGCTGCGTTAAACTTTTAATGCTGTCGTAAAGCCATTCACCGCCTTCAAGTTTTACCATATTAGCGCCTGAACGCATTAACTCTGCTGCATTTTTACAGGTGTCGCTAACGTTTGAATAGCTCATAAAGGGCATATCGGCTATTACAAAAAGCTCACGGCTGCCACCGCGTACACAGCGGGTATGATAGGCTATATCTTGATTGGTTACGCCTAGGGTATCGTCGCCACCTTGCAGCACCATGCCCAAAGAATCGCCAACTAAAATAACGTCCACACCGTTATCATGAAATAACTTAGCAAAACTGGCATCGTAAGCGGTTAATGCGGTGATTTTGTTATTTTCTGCTTTCATTTTATTTAAAGTAGAAACGGTTATTTTAGACATAATATCCTCGCAGGCATAAGCCTTGGTTAATTACAGAGGTAATTGTTGTAAGTCGTTGAGCGGTAAGTCTTGCGCAATGGTTTTTAATGCAATGCCGCTTGGTAAAATCAGTTCTGGGGCAAGCTCAAGTAAAGGGTAAACTACAAACTCACGTTCGCACAGGCCATAATGTGGCACAGTTAAGCGCTGGGTATTAATCACTTGCTGACCAAACAGTAAGGTATCTATATCGAGCGTACGCGGCCCCCAACGTTCGGCTTTTCTTACCCGCCCATGTTCAAGCTCTATGGCTTGAGTTAAATCAAGTAATTGCTCAGGTTCAAGCGCGGTTTTAATACACGCGACGGCATTTACATAGTCGGGTTGATCTTGTGGGCCCATTGGTTTGCTTGCATAGTAATGCGATACACTTATAAATTCACAATGAGGCAGCTTTTTAAGCGCACAAACGGCGTTATCAAGCTGCTCTTTGGGTGAGTTTAGGTTGGCACCTAAACCCAAATATACACACTGCATGCAATTACTCGGCTGGCTTTTTAGTGGTACGGCGGCGCGGACGTTTACGTGGTTTTGGCCCACCTTGGTGGCCTAGGTTTTTTACCATTTCTTTTTGGCCATTAATATCTAGGCTCAAGTATTGTGTCCACCACTGGGCAAGCTCACTATGTTGGTGCTCACCGGCATCCACACGTAATAATAAAAAGTCATAAGCGGCTTTAAATCGTGGCTGCTGGGTAAGTCTGTAAGCGCGTTGGCCGGCACGTTTATCTAAACGTTGCTGTATATGCCAAATGTCGCGTGCGCCTAAGGTAAAGCGTTTAGGTACTGCAATATGCTGGGCATTTTCGCTCAGTACTTTATTCATGGCTTGAGCAAAGGCATCAAAGTAAGACAGCTGTTCTTGTTGTTTAATTTTATTTGTGCGCTCAAGCAGCGGAAACCACATTAAAGCAGCAAATATAAACGCAGGCGTTACTTTTTTATCTGCATTAATGCGTTTATCGGTGTTTTGAAACATTTGCTGAATAAACGCCGCTTCTAAGCCGTCAGGGTTTTTATCTAAAATTTTATCAAGCACCGGAAATAACGACTTAAACAAGCCGTATTGGCGTAGCATTAAATAGTTAGCTTCGGCTTTACCGTTTAAAAACAGCTTTAGAACTTCTTCAAATAAACGCGCTGGCGGTATGTTATCAAGTAGGCTGGCAAGCGCAGTAATTGGCTTTTCGCTTTTTGGCGCTATGCTCATATCAAGCTTAGTTGCAAAGCGTACCGCACGTAGCATACGTACAGGGTCTTCGCGGTAGCGTGTTTCTGGGTCGCCAATTAACTCAATTTGTTTTGCTTGTATAGCCGCTAAGCCATTGGCGTAATCGTATATACAAAAATCGTTAATAGAGTAATACAGCGCGTTGATAGAAAAATCACGGCGCTCGGCGTCTTCTTCAATGCTACCAAACACGTTATCGCGCAGTAACTGCCCGTGCTCGCTTGATTGGCTAATTTGGTTTTTGTCTTCTTGCGCTTCGTGGTGCCCACGCATGGTGGCTACTTCTATAATTTCGCGACCAAAAACAATATGTGCTAATCGAAAACGACGACCAATTAGGCGGCAATTTCTAAATAGTTTTTTAACTTGCTCTGGGGTGGCATTGGTAACAACGTCAAAGTCTTTTGGTTGTTGACCTAACAATATATCGCGAATACAACCACCTACAAGGTAAGCGTCGTAACCACCGTCTTTTAAACGGTAAAGTACTTTGATTGCATTTGGGCTAAATTGTTTACGTGAAATACCATGTTCGCCGCGTGTTACAACAACCGGTTCATCACTTGTTTGAGTGCTTTGCACATCGGCATTTGGGCCGATTATTTGCCTGCAAAATTGAAAAAGCTTGGAAATAATAATCTGTCTCCTACAGAAATGATGATTGGCTGGTCATCGCAATCAAAAAGCACATAAATTAGGTATTATAGTGCGGTGCTTTGTATTTATTGTAAATAGCCTCTATTTAGGCGGCTATCATATACCAGCGCGGTATAAAAATTAAGTTGATGGACTGAAATTAAGCCGTTTTTAAGTTTTTTATTTGCTTAAATGCGTAAATTTAGTGCTGTTTGGATGCTGACCTTGCGAAATTTGAATTTCGGGTATGTTTGGCACCGTTGTTAAGCTAAATTCGTTAATAGCCCACGTAATTAATTGCTCTACAGACAAATCATTCAATTGGCTATGTACAGGTAAGTTTAAAAATTCAAACGCATCAATAAGCGCAGGTTTTGGATTGTCTGTGCTAATAGCGGGCGCATAATTTTGTTTAGAGAGTTTAAAACCAGGCTCGGCCACCACAAGGGGTAAATGTGCGTATTGGGGGATGGGCGCATTAAGCTGTTTAAATAAACTGATTTGCCTTGCTGTAGGCTCGATTAAATCGGCGCCACGTACCACACGATTAATACCTTGCTCAATGTCATCAATAACCACCACTAGTTGGTAGGCAAATAATCCGTCACTGCGCTTTATTATGTAATCTTCATGGGCTAATGCACTATTTACAGTAATATCGCCTTGAATCAAATCGTTAAAATGGCATGTTGGGTGCTGTTGGCTAAGACGAAGTGCGCCTTGCTCTGTTGATAAGTTAAGCGTTTTGCAGTGACCTTGGTAAATGCCACCCATGGCTTTTATTTGTTTGCGAGAACAGCGACAACCATATACACATTGTTGGTGGATCAGCTTATTTGTTACCTCTTGATAAAGAGGTAGGCGCTGAGTTTGATAAACAACGGATTCGTCCCAGTAAAGGCCGTAGGCTTGTAAGGTATTTAGAATATTGGTGTCGGCATTTTTAACCACGCGGGTGGTGTCTATGTCTTCAATGCGCACTAACCATTTACCCTGATTTACTTTAGCATCAAGGTAGCTGCCCACAGCCGCCACAAGTGAGCCAAAGTGAAGTGGCCCAGAAGGAGACGGTGCAAATCGACCGCGATAGTCACGCTTTGGCGTGGTAACGGCTGTAGGAGACATAGTTAACTAATTTTAATTAACCGCGCCCAGCTTGTTTTTCTTTAATTTCTGCAAGGGTTTTACAGTCTACGCATAAATCTGCAGTTGGACGCGCCTCTAAACGACGAATACCAATTTCGATTCCGCATGACTCACAAAAGCCAAAATCATCTTCTTTAATTAAGATAATTGTTTTTTCAATTTTTTTGATCAGTTTACGTTCGCGGTCGCGAGTACGAAGTTCTAAAGAGAACTCTTCTTCTTGCGCAGCGCGGTCAACTGGATCAGGAAAGTTGGCAGCTTCGTCTTGCATATGCGATTTCGTGCGGTCAACTTCATTACGTAAGTCGTTACGCCACGCTTCTAAAATCGCTTTAAAATGAGCACGTTGTGCTTCATTCATATACTCTTCGCCCGGCTTTTCTTGGTATGGTTCTAAACCGGCTTGAGCCAATAAACCATGTCTTTGTTGGTCTGGCATAACTCTCTCCTAAATCCTTAATTTAATGCCTCAGCATTAGCCGGCGGTATAAATAGCAGAATCTTATACCCTAGGCAAATTTATTTTTTAATTAATCGAATTAGCTTCAACCAGTGTGTTGACTAAAAAGGCTCATATTTTGATTTTGATGCTTTATTAATCGTTATTTCGGTATTTAAACTTGCCTAGTTATATGGGCATAAAGTTTAAAAGCAAGTTAAATTTTTTATTTAAAGGTCACTTTCTCACTAAGCGTTACTTCACTTGGCGAAATAGATGCCTTATAAGCGTATACCTCCACGCCTTTTTTAATCGCGTGGTTTAATAAGTCGCTGTATTTTTTATCTATGTGGCTTGCTGCACTCACCGTATTAATACCTTGGTGTAAAACAGCGAATAGTAATACTGCGCGGTGGCCTTGTTCGATCATTTCTATTAATTCGCGAATGTGTTTTTGCCCACGCACGGTTTGCGCATCCGGAAAGTAGCCTTGCCCACTTTGTGGTGCGGTTTCGCTTAACAAGGTGACTGATTTTACCTCTACATAGCAAGCGGGTTTATTGTCACTGGTGAGTAAAAAGTCGATACGGCTGTTTTCGCTGCCGTATTTTACTTCACTTTGAAGCTGCTCATAGCCGTTAAGCTCTGTAATAACCTGGTTGTTGATAGCCTCTTCGACCACTTTATTTGCCACGGCGGTATTAACACATATTAATTGCGAGAGGGAGTTTTGAGTGAGCTCTAACGACTGAGGGTATTTCCGTTTACTGTTATCGCTGGTTGAATAAAAAGCGCTAAAACCTGGCTCTGCGCAACCTGTCATTTTACCGGTGTTGGCGCAGTGGGCGGTAAATTCAGTTCCATCGTTAAGTTGGAGATCGGCTAAAAAGCGTTTATAGCGTTTTAATAACGTGGCGGGCTGTAAAGCTGGGGTGTATTTCATTTAAATTCCAATGCTAAACGCTGCAGATGCGTTGGTTTATGTTATTTATCTCAAGCTGTTGGGAACTTGTACTCACTATAGTAAACTCGGTGGCACATTTAAGTGTAAGGGTATTCTAACATGAGTGAAAAATTTGTTGTTCAACTAAGCGAGCAAGCAGCACCAAGCCATTGGGGCGAAAACGCGGCGTTGTCTTTTAACGAGCAAGGCGCAACGGTTCATTTATCTGAGCAAGAAACATTAAAAAATGTTCAAAAAGCGGCGCGAACAATTGCAAGTCAAGGTGTTAAACAGGTTGAGCTTGCGGGCGATACATGGTGCACAGAAAGCCAATGGGCTTTTTACCAAGGTTTTGTAACACCTAAATCATTACATGGTGTTGAATTTGTTGATAACGCACAGTCAGATCTAACCGAGCTTGCGCATTTAAAAGCCTCAGCTACGTGGGCACGAGAAATGGTAAACGGCACAGCCGATGACATTTACCCTGAGAGCCTTGCTGAAAAAGCCGCCGAATTTATTCAATCGTTAGCGCCTGAACACGTAAGCTACCAAATTATTAAAGGCGATGCGTTATTAGAGCAACAGTGGATTGGTATTCATGCTGTGGGCCGTGGCTCTGAGCGTCCACCTGTTTTACTTGAGCTTGATTACAACCCAACAGGCGATGAAAACGCACCGGTAAGCGCAGCGCTTGTAGGTAAAGGTATTACGTTTGACTCTGGCGGTTACTCAATTAAATCTAGCGAAGGTATGCTAGGAATGAAGTGCGACATGGGTGGCGCGGCAACGGTAACAGCGGGTTTAGCACTGGCTATTAACCGCGGTATAGAAAAACGCATTAAGCTATTTTTATGCTGTGCAGAGAACTTAATTTCGGGCCACGCTTACAAACTAGGTGATATTTTAACCTACAAAAATGGCACAACCGTTGAAATTGTAAACACCGATGCTGAAGGGCGTTTAGTGCTTGCCGATGGCCTAATGGCTGCAGGCGAAACTGGCGCAGAGCTAATCATAGATGCGGCAACACTAACCGGTGCTGCACTAGTGGCTGTAGGTCAAGAGTACAACGCATTATTTGCCCTTGATAAAGAGCTGGTACGCGAAGTAGAAGACTTTGCATCGCAAGAAATGGAAGCTGCATGGCCTCTTCCGCTTGAAAAATGGCACCAGCAAAACTGCCCATCTCCATATGCTGATACGGCAAATAGCCGCGCTCAAAAAGGTGGCGGTTACGGCGGCGCATCAAATGCAGCAGGCTTTTTATCTCGCTTTGTACCAAACGATGGTAAAGGTTGGGTACACATTGATTTAGCTGCAGCATTTAATATGGGTAGCACTAGCCAATGGGCTGCAGGTGCAACTACGCAAGGTATGCGCACAGTGGCACGTACATTGTTAGAAAAAGCTTAATAGTACGTAACTAGGCGTTTAATACATAAAATAGGCACCAATTGGTGCCTATTTTGCTATTTGCAGGCAAGCAATTTATTTTTATTTACGGTAAAATCCTTCGCCAATACCTGTTTGGGTGTTTAATTATTGGCTAAAGTGCCTACACTCAAATGTTATACTCACCACTGGGGTTCTAAACTATGTCAGATAAGTGCTACATCACAGCTCAACAGCTACTTGAAGATTCATTCCGCGTAGCGGCACAAGTTTATAAAGATGGCTTTCGTCCAGACTTTATAATTGGTATTTGGCGAGGTGGTGCACCTATTGGTATTGCTGTGCAAGAATACTACGATTACAAAGGCATTGAGACTGATCACATTGCGGTGCGTACGTCGTCTTATTACGGTATTGGCAAGCAATCTAAAGAAATAAAAGTACACGGCCTACACTACATTGTAGAAAACGCTAATGCTGGTGACTCACTGCTTATTGTTGATGATGTGTTTGATTCTGGCCGCAGTATATTTGCACTAAAAGAAAAGCTTTCTGAGCTTATGCGCTTAAATTTACCACGCGATATTCGTGTGGCATGTCCGTACTATAAGCCTAAAAACTCAAAAGTAGAGATGGTGCCAGATTACTTTATTCATGAGTCAGAAGAGTGGTTAGTGTTCCCGCATGAGTTATCGGGTTTAACGCCAGATGAAATAATTGAAGGTAAATCTGATTTAGTAAATATCCAAGATATTTTATTAGATAAGTAATTGCCAAAGCGTTAAGTAGGAGTTTATTTGCGCGGGGGCGTGTTTGTGTACTCGTTTTAAATAAATTACTGCTATAGCGCAGTGCTAATAAATACCATAAAAACTAAAAAAGGCCATTACGGCCTTTTTTTGTGTCTGTTTTTTACAGCTGCGCAAAACTGTCTACGTAATCACTTAAACTTTGTGTATCGACCGCTTTTAGCCCATGGGAGCTGCGCTGCACTAAGCCTTTTTCAACAAGCTCGGTAACTACGCGACGATAAGCTCGCTCAGTGGTTGCAAAGCGCTCTGCTTCGGCGTTAACGGTTGGGTATGCGCGCAGTAGCGTTGGGTTATTGTTCTCGGCGCGTAGTAAGCAGTCTTTAGCTATGTTGTAGCTTAAAGGCAGCAGTAACTTATCTAAATTAATTTTTTGGTTTTCTTGAAACTTAGCCGCAATGGTTTGCGCGGTATATAAGCTCAGCTCTGGCTTTTCGAGTAGTAATGCTCGCCAGTGGCGAAGCTCTATTAAATTATAGGTTACATCGCTAAAACAGGTGACCGTATAAATACATGGGTTATTGTTTAATGCTTCTATTTCACCAATTAGGGTGTTGTTGCAATCTAATTGGCCTAATAATAGGCGGCGTCCGTTACCTACATCATAACTAAATGAAATAGTACCGCTGCGCACCAGCACAAGTTTACTAAGTGGTTGATCTTGGTGGATCAGCACTTCTTTTTTTGATTGTTGATAGCTACTCCCTGCAAAAGTGAGTAATTGTTCAACAAGGTAACTAGAAAAATGGTATTGAAACATCAATATGCTCTTCGGACAATTGTCCTATTTATTACACCTTAATGACGATATTATTAAGGCTCTAAGAATTTACGCTAACTTGCTACTGTATTTAGCCTTGCTAAGTACGTAATACCTTCATTTCCCGTGTAATGATTTAGGAAGCTATTGGCTACAACCAATATACTTTTTAAGGTTTTTTAAGCAAGTTAGTTTTTTTATTTTATACCAATCTGCCTAATAATTAAGTGATCAATTTTAAGGCTAGGAAAGCGTGTTGATAGCTAGGCAAAAAATAGCTATTTAGTCGTTCTCGGCAATTGCTCCTGCATTGCTCTACCTTCTGCATCCATGCAGTCGTAAATGAACATTTTTTAACACAGGTAGCGACACGTTTAGCCCCACAAAATGATTGAGTATTATTGCGAATTGGTATTAAACGTTGTAACACTGACACGTGCCACACGTTAGCATTGGCGTAATGCTAACCTAAAGGGTAGGAGAGAACAATTGAGTTGGGAATATTTAGGTTATATTGCATCAGCTTTCTTGGTTGCATCGTTAACAATGACCGATGTAGTAAAACTGCGTTGGTATAATATGTTTGGTTGTATTGTATTTACTATTTACGGTGTGGCTATTGGTGCAATGCCTGTTGCGTTTACTAATGGCTTATTAGCGCTGGTAAATATGTACCATATTGTAAAGCTCTACCGGCAGCCTAAAGTCAAAGAAGCGTGAAGCTAAAAATTCAAAAAAAGGGTTAACATTTAAGTTAACCCTTTTTTGTTTTAAAGCACCGCGTCTAAAACAATGCCATCAGTTCTACGAGTTGGATAAAGTGACTCAACAACAAAGCTTGGGATAAATCCTTTAGCCGATGAGACCACTACTTTAGACTTTGCCCCAATAATACGAGCGTTAACTATTACACCACGATTCGTGTAAGTTAGAGTGCCTGATAAAGTGTATTCAATATGTGGGTAACCTTTAATTTCTTTACCATTACGACTAAACGAGAAATCACCTAACGGGGTTACATGCACAGCGCCTGTGTGTTTGTAATCAACTACCGATAAGCCAAACTCCTGCATTTCAGTAATAAAGCTTTCAGCCAAGTGATTACCAAATATATTTGTGGTTTGTAAATTGTCATCTAAGTTCACAAACGAAGTAATTGCAACAGGCGTCCCACTGTTGATGTAGTTCATATTTTCAATCAGCTTCATTGCTAATTGTTCTGTATAGTTACTTAATAATTTACTGCTGTTAATAGGGCGGTAGTTATTTTCTGGGAACTGCCAGTTATTTACGCGTGGCTGATGAACGTCTGTGTAACGATTATGGCTATTGTGATGGCCAATATTATTATGCGAAGCGTGGCCGTTATAAACTGGGTGAGTAGAGCATGCACTAAGTGATAAAGTAAAAAGAGCCGATAAAGTAAGCGATAGTTTTTTTGAAAACATGTTTTCTTCCTGAAACATAAGAGATTTTTTAAATTCCCTCACTTATCGACACACTTTTTAATTACTTTAGTAAATATCCATAATTACTTTGTTTATTTTTAAGTTTGTATGCTTTATAAGCTATTCTTTTTTAAAGCGTAATTCTCCAGCTACCCAAGTCTGTAAAACCTGTGTTTTATAAATCTCATCGACAGGGGCTTTAAAGTAGTCTTTGTCTATTAAAATAAAGTCTGCCCATTTTCCGTTTTCTAAGCTGCCTATTTTAAACTCTTGGTGTGCTGCATACGCGCCGCCGAGGGTAAACGCTCTTAGGGCTTGTTCGCGGCTTAGCACTTCGCTTGCGCGCCAGCCGTTCTCAGGCAGCATATTATGATCCATACGGGTAATGGCTGAATACAAGCCATCAAAAGGGTTTGCCAGCTCTACTGGGTAGTCAGAGCCTGCTGCAATCACAGAGCCTTGCTTTAAAAATGTTTGCCATGCATATGCACCTTGTAATTGGTTATCGGTCAAGCGCTGCTGAGCCATATGCATATCTGAGGTGGCATGCACAGGCTGCATAGATGGAATGATTTTAAGTGCTTTAAAGCGCGGAATGTCATCAGGGGTGACTATTTGCGCGTGTTCAATGCGGTTACGCAGTAACATACCGCCCGTTTGCTTAAACACGTTTTGATACGCATCAAGTACCACTTTATTTGCCTTATCACCAATTGCATGAGTGTTGGCGCTAAAGCCATTTTTGAAGCTTAAAGTAAATAATTCTTCAAGCTTGGCTTGGGTTTCTAGCATCAGACCGTGGTGGTTTTTTCTATCTGCGTAGTCATCAATTAGCGCAGCCCCGCGCGAGCCTAATGCGCCATCGGCATATACTTTTACACTGCGGATAGACATAAACGATGCAGCATCTTGATAGCGCCCTGCCTTAAGCATGTGCTTTAAATCAGGGCTAGCAGCACTTAGCATGGCGACTATTCTTAGTGGCAAATTACCTTGCTCGCTGCGCTCTTTGTAAACTTCCCAGGTGGTTTTATCAATACCGGCATCGTGAGTAGAGGTAATGCCTAAGCTTAATAAGTGCGCGCCTGCGGCATCTAGCGAGTCGCTTATAGCTTGTTTTGAAGGAGCGCTCATATGCTGGGTAATTAACGACTCGGCCTTATCAACAAAAATACCGGTTGGATTCCCAAATTCATCTTTTATAATCTCGCCGCCGTCAGGGGCTTGAGTGGCTGCGGTAATACTGGCCAGCTCTAAGGCTTTGCTGTTAACCCAAATTGCATGGCTGTCAACGCGCGAAAGTACCACTGGGCGGTCATTGACTACTTTGTCTAAGTCTTTGGCGGTAGGAAAGCGCGTGTCGCTCCACAGCTCTTGGTTCCAGCCTCGCCCTAATACCCAGCCTTGTTTATTTTTCGCAAATTGCTCTAATTTTGTGGTTATTTCATCGACCGATTTAGCGCCGCGTACATCAAGTTGCGATAAGTTATCGCCAAGGCCAATTACATGCCCGTGAGCGTCAATCAACCCTGGCAGTAACGTATTACCTTTGGCATCAATAAGCTTGGCATCAGGAAAAGTGTTTTTAAGCGTATCATCTCCAGTTTTAACAACTTTACCGTTTTTAATCACTAAAGTAGAAAACGTTTGAATACCACCTTGGTATAAGGGAGTGTAACCATTAGCGTTGTAAATGACCTGCGTTTGCGCAATCGCAGTGCTGCTTACAAATAAGCCGGCAAGCAGTAGTGGGTTAAATAGTTTTTTGAGTTGCATAAGTTGGTTATTTTTTATTGTTAGTAAAATAACACTAGCAAACTCACTTTTAGAATACCAATATGTTGAGGTAGATAGCTTAAAAGCGTAAGGGCTGTTAAAAATTTAGCGCTTACGCTTATAAAAAAGAGTTACTTACTGGCGTATATGCCATATTCCGAAAGGGTAAGTCTGCCGTCTTTATCTTTATCATAGCTTGAAAAACGCGACCAAAGGGCGGGGTCAATGGCGGTTTCTGAACGGGTTAAAAAGCCATCGTGGTTACGGTCAAACTTTTCAAATTTATCGGCAACTTCTGTACTTTGGCCAAGGCTTACATCGCTAAAAAGGCCAAGCGCAACAAGCGCTAAATAGCTTACAGTCTTCATACTTATACTCAGTAAAGGTTATTGGTTAAATAGTCTTTAAACTCAAGAAGCGAGATTTGTTTGTCTTGGTTTTTATCCCAGCGAGTAAAGGTGCTGAGTAGCTGAGGCTGTGGCTCTAATTCGTCTTCTGTTAAGAAGCCGCTTTTATTGGCATCAAGGTGATCAAAACGTTGTTTAACATCTAACGCAACAGCATTAAAGCTGATCATAGTAATAGCGATAACACTAAAAAAAACACACTTCATGGTTTTCCTTCCAACATACAGTGTTTGTAGATTAATAAAAAAAGCACTTGCCATAATTTAACTTCCCAACATTAAATCCGTTTACACATTCCCTCAGGGATTATGGCAAATGCTTTTGAAACCTACCTTACTAGGTGAAAGCTTAAGTAAAACTTAATTAACTTCAGCTGTGGATAATAAATCTATTTTAAGCAGTCAGCTTTAGCGCTAACTGCTTAAAATTTCTAGCCAGAGAAAAAGACTTAAACATCGTTACTATTGAGTTTGTTATTAAAGCGCTTAATCACAATTAAGGTTTAAAATTTTGAAACTCTTCTTTAGAAATTTTCTTGTCTTGGTTTTCGTCTAAATCGGCAAATTGCCTCATTACTTCTTTATCTTGTTTGGCTTCTGCAAGCGATACTGCTCCATCCATATCTTTGTCTAAATGAGCAAAGCGAATGTTGACAGAAGAGGCTAAAGCCGTGGCGCTAATGGCTAAAAACATTAATGCAAATGCTGCGATAAGTTGTTTCATAATCATGTTCCCTAATTAAATGAATTTACTGAATAAACTTTTTGAATTCACTTAGCGACAACTGGCCATCTTGGTTAGTGTCTATTTGTGAAAAGTTTTCGTGTAGTACGGCATCTTCACCCGCTTCTGATTCGCTAAGTGTGCCGTTACTGTCTTTATCTAGCTCATTAAATGTAGCTTGAACGTCCATAGCTATTGCATCTGTGCCCATAAACCCAAAAGCCAGCATGGGTGAAATTACTAAAAAGCGGTTGTTCATTTAATTTCCTTATTGATTAAAGTTGCACTCACTATTACAAAAATGGTGCCAACTTAAATAAATGTTTAAAATCAATGGCTTGTATTTTTTATGGGGCACTGGTCGGAATTTTTTACTTAAATGTGTGTTATTTTTGCAACAGGCGGTAGGTGCTATTAGTCGTTAATATAGTTATCAATAACTTAGTGTGTTGCTAAATGGCAACAGGAGGATATATTGGGTTAAATATAGAAGTTGATTCAGCGAGAGTATAAGGTAAGTAACTAAAATAGGGCGCTTAAAATAATAAAAGGAAATGATAATGCCTGTAACGTTGGCTAACAAGTATCGTGCAATGCTTAATTGGCGGCCTAACTTAATAGGTCAGTTTATAATTAGTATGCTGCTGTCGTTACTGCCGCTTAGTTTGGTGGTTATTGTTTTTTTAAATGCGTTAAACAAACAGCTCGCTGTTACCCAGCTTATTGTCAGTAATAATTACCAAGTTACTAAGTCGTTTAATTTTTTAAAGCAAGAGCTTAATAGCCTAGAGCGGGCAACGCGACAAAACTGGGTGTTAAAAAGCGAGTCGCTCGACACGTTAATAAACGAAAAATGGCAATCCTCCTTACAAACAATCGACACGCTCAGCCAAGCCAGTGCCACACAGCAATACACTATGCAGTGGCGCCGCTTAGCAACAACATTGCGTAGTACTCATCAAGCTTTAATTGAAAATAACCAACAAGATGCTGCATTGTTTGTGCCTATTAGCGATTTAGTGGCTGAGCTTACGGTGTGGTTGCGCGATACGAATGCAGCACAAATTCAAAACAACCAAAGTGAATTAAGTACTTTACAAAGCTCGTTTATTAACTGGTTAGTGGCGCTTATTCCGCTTACTTTACTAGTGGGCGGGGGGTTTTTATGGCGCATAAGTAAGCGCTTAAAAGGGCTTACGTCGGTAATAGATAAACTAGGACAAGGCCACTGGCAGCAAAAAATTGCAGTGCAAGGCTCAAGTGAGCTGGTGGAATTAGGCGAAAAACTACAGTGGGTGCAAGAGCAGCTACATATGCTTGAGCAACAAAAAGATACCTTTTTACGCCATGTAACCCACGAGCTTAAAACGCCGTTGGCTTCAATGGTCGAGGGCACCGATTTACTTAGCGATGAAATAGTCGGCCCCATTACAAAAGAGCAGCAAGCCGTACTTGAGCTTATTAGCCAATCTATGGTGCGTTTGCGCACTATGATTGACAGCCTACTTAGTTATAACGCTATCAGAACCAGTAAAGACAGCGTTAGCGAAGTCGAATTTGGCAATTTAATAAATAAAATAAACAGCCATTTTGAGCACCGCTTAACGGCTAAGCAGCAACGCTTAAATTGGCACAACAGCATAACAAAACAGCCACTTGCATTACCCGCAGAGCTGATAGAAATGACCCTCATTCAGCTCATTTCTAATGCGTTAAAATTTTCAAATACAGGGCAAAGTGTTGATGTAACCTTAGCACTTGAGCAAAAGCTATTAATAATGCAAGTGCGCGACGAAGGCTGTGGTATTAAAGAGCAAGAAAAAACCCAGATATTCAGCGCATTTTACCAAGGCAAGCATAATAAAGATGTTACGCTGCAAGGCAGTGGCTTAGGTTTAACCATAGTAAAAGAGTCGGTTGAGCAGTTACAAGGCCAGCTTAGTGTTGAGCATAACCAGCCCCAAGGCTGCTTATTTACAATAAAAATACCTTTAATTAATCAAGGAGTTTAATAGCATGCGTACGCGTTTAATAGCTATTTTATGTGTGCTCAGTAGTACGGTTGTTTTAGCTGGGTGTGAAACAAATAACACACAAACAGCAGCAGTGTCGCAGGAGGTTGAGCCTGCAAAAAATGCGGTGCCAAATCCTAAAAAGCGCCCTAAAAGTGACCCCGTTTACCCCAGCGCAGAACGTGTTGTTGCATGGCATGCTAATCAATGTGGCGGTTTTAAAGTAAAGCCAAGCCTACATACTTATTTAGGTGAAAAAGAGCTAAAACGTTTTTTTAAATTCATGTGTGTTAACACCTCAAGTGCGCCAGAGGAGGTAATGACACGATTACAAAAACTCGATTTAGCCTACTTTTGGCCTGAGCCAATAAAACAATATTTATGGCTTCAAAAGCAACATGTTACTCGGCAAATAAATGCCCTAAAAGAGCAGCAGGCGTTAAATGATAAAATGCAGCAAACGTTATCGTCTTTAGCCACCATAGAGCAGCAGCTGTTACTACGCGAAGACACTAAGGAGCAGTAATTATGGCAACACACACACCACAAGGTGCAAAAGTATTACTCGTTGATGACGATGCAAGTTTACTTAAATTACTCGCACTAAGAATCGAGTCTAAAGGGTATGAAGTAACAACCTGCGAAAGCGGCATACTTGCATTACAAATTCTTAAAAACCAAGTGTTTGATGCAGTTATAACAGACCTGCGTATGGACGAAATGGACGGCATGGCCTTACATCGCCAATTACAAAGCCGCTACCCAGCACTGCCGGTTATAATGATGACAGCGCATGGCTCTATACCCGATGCGGTGGAGGCGACAAAACAAGGCATTTTTGCGTTTATTACAAAACCGGTAGATAAAGACGAGCTGTTTGACAGCCTAGCCAAAGCCATTGAAATACATGGCGTAAACGCAGAAGAATCGCCCCAAAAAAGCAATATAGTAACGCGCAGTGGCGCTATGTTACACCTCCTTGAGCAAGTAAAATTACTGGGGCCAACCCAAGTAAATGTACTTATTTCAGGCGCCAGCGGCACAGGTAAGGAGCTGCTGGCTCAGGCGATTCATCAACACAGCCATGTAAGTGAAGGGCCTTTTGTGGCCATTAACTGTGGCGCAGTGCCTGGGGAGCTTTTAGAGTCAGAATTATTTGGCCATAAAAAAGGCGCATTTACAGGGGCGGTGAAAGATCACCAAGGTTTATTCCAGCAAGCTCAAGGCGGCACCTTATTTTTAGATGAAATTGGCGATATGCCGCTTAATTTACAAGTTAAGTTACTGCGTGTACTGCAAGAAAAAACCATACGCCCGGTGGGCTTTCAAGAAGAAATTCCTATTGATGTGCGTATTGTATCGGCCACTCACAAAAATTTACCCGATGCGATTAGCAATCAACAATTTAGGGAAGATTTATACTACCGCCTAAATGTTGTTAATTTAAAATTACCGCCGCTGTGTGAGCGCCGAGAAGACATAAGCCTGCTCGCCCAGCACTTTAGCGCAAGTATTGCTAAACGTATGAACCAAAAAGAAAAGCGCTTTGCAAACGATGCCATGCATGCGCTGGTACGTTACGACTGGCCTGGGAATATTCGCCAGTTACAAAATGTTGTAGAGCAAGTGGTCGCATTGAGCGCCAGCGAGGTAATTTCTGCGCACTTAGTGTTAAACGCACTTAACTCAAACCAAGCCAGTGCAGAGCCGCTTTCTCTAAATGATGCCAAAAAAGAGTTTGAGCGCGATTATGTAATAAACACCCTCAAAATGGCCGGCGGTAACGTAGCCGAAGGCGCAAAGCTTGCCAAACGTAATCGTTCGGATTTTTATAAGTTAATAAAAAAACACAATATTGATGTCGATAATTTAGTGTAATTTAAGAGTAAGGTTATTAAATGCAGTTATTTATGGTGTATCTGGGCGGGCGAATTCAAGGCTGCCACATAGAAATGCACGATATTCGCTTTGTCGTAGGGCAAAGCATTGAGCAAACTTATTCAAAGCTAAAAAGCCAATGGGTGGGCGATAAAAACAATGTGCATATGGACAGCTACATGGCAATTAACCATATCGACGGTTATAAAGTAGAAGTCGTTGATACCTACGTTGAGCAAAATAAGCAGCTGTACTTTGTTAATTTAGGCGCTTACAGAAGCGACTCTATGGCTGAGCAACACGACTTTGCATTGTATGTTGCCAGTAGCGCAGCAGAGGCCAAGGAGCGCGCTAAAAGCGACTTGCTTGCAGGCCTTAGCCATATTCATAAAGATGATTTACATGATGTAGATGACTGTTTTGCTATAGACCTGCTCGACAGCCAACTAAATATTAAGCTTACGCCAAGTGGGCATGCTCAACCAATAAAACCAGATTGGTTTGGCTATTATATTCTTTAATAGTAAAATTAAGAGTCTTGCTCGCTTTGCTCATTGGCTTCGCTTTTAGCTGCCATTTTAAATGCCACAATAACTAGGCCAAACATCGCAAAGGGCAGCGCTGCCAACATGTATTCAACCATGTTGCTATCTTGAAAGTTAGCCTGTAGTAAAAAGTGACCCGCCACGCACATTACAATAACCACAAGTAATATAGGCAGTAGCATAAGTTCTTTTTTTGATGAATGATTTTTCATTGCATGTAAGGCTATGGCTTAAAATAAAGCGCTATTGTAATGAGCTTATTTAAGCTTGGCAAACTATGGTGATTTTAATGGTATGATCGACATCAAATAACCACCCAGTGTGATTAGGATAAACAGTGAAACACAACCTTAAGCAAGTTTACCTTGTTGGTGGCGCGGTACGCGACCAGCTACTTAATATAGCATCAAAAGATAACGACTATGTTGTTATAGGCGAAACACCCCAAACTATGGAGTCGCTTGGTTTTGTGCCTATAGGAAGTGATTTTCCGGTTTATTTACACCCAAAAACAAAAGAAGAATACGCCTTGGGTCGCACCGAGCGAAAAAGCGGTAAAGGCTATACCGGCTTTGTGGTAGATGCCAGCCCTAATGTCACCCTTGAAGAAGATTTAGCACGGCGCGATTTAACCATAAACTCAATGGCACTTGATAAAAACGGCACCGTTATTGACCCTTTCAATGGCCAAAGCGATTTACACAATAAAATACTGCGCCACACCACAGAAGCCTTTGTAGAGGACCCGGTAAGGGTATTACGCATAGCGCGTTTTTTAGCACGCTACGGAAGTGAATGGCGTATTCACCCAAGTACTTATGCATTAATGCGCGAGCTTAAAAACAAAGGTGAGCTTAATCATTTAGTGCCCGAGCGCGTATGGCTCGAAACCGAAAAAGCGCTGGGTGAAAAACACCCTGAACTGTATTTTCAAGCATTACATGGCTTAGGTATTTTCCCTGAAATAGAGAGTATGCAAGGGGTGCCGCAACCTGCAAACCACCACCCTGAAGGCGATGTATTCGTTCATACTATGTTGGTACTTAGGCGCGCTGCCGATTTAAATTTTAATTTAGAAACACGATTTGCGGCACTCACTCATGATTTTGGTAAGGCCCTGAGCTTTAAAAAACGCGGTAATTTACGCGGCCATGAACGCGAAGGGGTAGCCGTAGTAGAAAAGTTTTGTGAGCGTTTAAAAGTGCCTAATCGTTTTCGCGATATTGGCGTACTCACCAGCGATAATCACACCTTATGTCATACGCTGGAGCAATTAAGGCCACAAACGATTCATAAATTAATTGTTACTAATTTAAATGCTTTAGTGCACCCAGAGCGATTTATTGCGTTTACCCAAGCATGCCAATGTGATGCGCAAGGGCGCGGAGAAACGCTCGTAAATAAGCCCTATCCGCAAGGGGCTAAGCTGCGTGCAATTTTTAATGAATTACAAAAAATGGATAAAAAACAGGTAGTGCAAACTGCACTTAAAAATGGCAAAAAAGGCCCAGAAATAGGCGAAGAGGTAAAGCTGGCAGAAATAAACTGCATCAAAGCATTTTTACAAAACGAGCAAGCAACGCAATAGGTAATACCCTAGCTGAGGTATTCAGACACGCCTTCGTTTTTAACTTGTTCTGGCTGTCGTAAGTTTTTATATGTAGAGGTGGCAGGCTCTGAAGGCAAGCTAGGTGCTTGCTCTTGGGGCCTGTATAGATCAAAAATAAATTCGATCTCTTCACGCTCAAGTGGGTTGTTCATGATCTATTCTCCTTAATTAGCGTTCAGGGTATGGCCGTTTGACTGAATTAAAAGTGAATAGTTACATTTTAAGTTGTAGTAAATTGTAATCGATGTGCAAAAAATAAGGGCGACTCAGTAGGGCGCCACTTTATGCACAGCCTAGCTTTGTAAAGGCAGGGTTACTTTAAACACCACGCCATTACCGCACTCGTTGTTTTGCGCAGTGACACTGCCTTTATGGTAATCACACACCAGCCTTACAATATAAAGCCCCAAGCCTAAGTGCGGTTGTTGCTGCATTTGCTGGCTACGCACCGACACCATAGAATCAAAAATATGCTCAGTTAGCCCTTCAGGCAGGGCGGGGCCTGTATTACTCACTGTTAATATTGCTTTATTTTCGTTCTGCTTAAGACCTACATTAATAGCTGTATTTGCTTCACTAAATTCCAGCGCATTATTAATAAGCTTATCAAGTAGCTGAGCTATAAATTCGGGAGCACCTTGCATAGGTAAAGGGCTTTGGCATACATCAAGCTCAAATAACTGCTCAGGGTAAGTAAGCTGGTAGCCTTGCATACAGCCATTAATTACTTTTTGTAAATCAAACGGCTCGCTCTCGTTGCTTTGAATGCTTTGCTCAAGGCGCGTGGCTTCGCTCATGGTGGTTATTATTTTACCTAAGCGCTCAACCCCTTCACTTGCTCGCTCTAGGTATTTTTGGCTAAGCTCATTTTGCTCCAAGCTTTGTAGGTTTTCTAAAGAAGAGCGAACCACAGCCACCGGTGTACGTAGCTCATGAGATAACCGCGATGACATATTTTCTAAATAATTAGTGTACCCACCTAAGCGGCCAACTATATTGGCAAAACTTCGTGAAAGGTCGCCTATTTCATCGTTTGAGTCGCTGTAATTAATACTGCCGGTAATACGCCCTTGGGCATCAATGGCTTGCTCTGCGGTGTCGCGCAGTCGCCTAATGCGGCTCGAAATACGCGAGGCAAAAAAGAACAACGTAACGGTGCCAATTAGCATCACCGCTAAAATAACGTTAAAAAGCTTTTCCAACGATTTATTACGCAGGGTGCGTACACCGTTAGTGGTTTCCTCGGCGATTACTGCGCCAATCACTTTATCTTCTATCCAAATAGGGTATGCCGCCGATAAAATAACGGCTTTACTGTCGGGCGTTAACCGCCAAGACGACGCTGGTTGCCCCTTCAGTGCCTTAGCTAAATGCGTGCCTTGCATAGAGGCAACATCGTGCAGGGTATCTAAAAATTCGTTTTCGGGGCGAGTCAAAATTTTATAATAAAGTGGGTGCAAATACGTTTGCTCAAAGCGTTGCCAGGCATTTTTAGGCGGCTGGTTTTTAAGACCGTCGGCCCATACGCCATCGGCATTTTGAATTGTGCCCGACTGCGCTAATACACGATGATGATTATCAACCACCCAAATACGGCTACCACTGTGACCCATACCTTTTAAAATTCGGTTAATTTCTGGTGAGGGCACCAATACCGAGCCTAAATCGCTTGGGTTATTTAAATTAGAGGTCGACATTGTTTTAAAATCGAGCGGCGCTTTTTTTGTGTCAATATCGACCACGGCAAAGCCTAGCTTGTTACCAAGCATATTTATAGGAAAGCGCAGCTCTACGTTATATCCCGATTCAGTGCGTATAAAATAGCCCTGAATTTTTGTAAACGGTGTTTTGGTATTAGCATCAAACGCATTTACCCAGCCATCTTGGCGTGGGGCAATAATGTACGTATTAAAATCTCCGTCGGGGCTTTTTAGGCCAATTATTAAATGGTCGTTATTAGTAATGCTTAAACTATTTTTAGCACGATATACAAGGTGATCGTCAGTTACTTTAAACACGGCATATAAATAGTTATCAAACTTGCCAACCATATGATCAAACGATAAATCCTCAGCTTTATGCTCCTTGTCTGCTTTTTGTAAATAGCGTTTATCGTAATGCCAAAAGAGTGGTTGATAGCTTTGCCAGTCGCTCAGTTTGCCATCGAGTTGAATGGCATTTTTAAGATTGTACGCATATAAGTCGCGCCCTTTTACTACCTGGTCTAAAAAGTTGGTTTGCTCATCAAAAAGTGCTGGGCGTTCATGCAGGGCGGTGGCGAGCGCGCGAGTGGTGCCTACGAGGGTTTTTTCTTGGCCTTGGCGTAAAAACTTTTCCATTTCCCACACGTACTCGTAGCCAAGCCAAGGCAGTAAAAACAAAAAACACGACAGTAATATAAATTTACTGCGCAGGCCAAATCGTAACATTAGCGTTGTTCCCACCTGTAGCCCATGCCGTACACCGTATCTATGCAGTCAAAGTTGTTATCAAGGGCGATAAACTTTTTACGAATGCGTTTTACATGCGAAGTGATAGTGCTGTCGTCTACGTAAATTTTTGCATCGCTCATTAAATCGTTACGGCTTTTTACATGGCCTGGGCGCTGCGCAAGTGAGTGCAACATCCAAAATTCGGTCACGGTTAAATCAACCAATTGCTGCTGCCAAAATACTTGCATGCGCTGGGTGTCGAGCGTTAACTGGCCGCGTGTAATTAATGCATTAGCATCGGCGGGTTGCTCAAGCGCTTCCATGCGTCTAAATAGCGCGCCTATTCTGGCAGCCAAGTGGGCTAAGCTAATATCTTTTGTTAGGTAGTCATCGGCGCCCATACGCAGGCCACACACGGTATCTATTTCACTATCGCGGGCGGTTAAAAAAATAATAGGCAGTGTTTTAGAAAGCGTACGCAAGGTTTGGCAAAGCAAAAAACCGCCGTCTATTTCGTGGCCTAAACCAATATCAACAATGGCTAAATCGGGTAGGGCGTCTTTAAATGCAATCTCTGCGCTGACGCGATCAGCAAAACCACTTACCTGGTAACCTTGGGCGCTAAGCATTTCAATATAGTTTTCGCGGATGGCGGTTTCATCTTCAATGATGGCTATTTTTTTCATTCTACTCACCCTTATTTATTTTAAAACGCACTATATCGAAGTTTTTCAGTTATGTACGCTTAAAAAGGCAATTGCCATTTTTTTGCCACAATTGCTCAGCGGTTTGCCATTTTTGCTCCCCTTTGTTGCCACTTGCAGCTGTTTTAATACAACCATCAAAACAAAACATCACAAATTAAAACAAGTTTAAGGATTACATTATGAAGAAGACATTAATAGCATTAACGCTAGTAGCCACAGTGTGTACACCTGCATTTGCAGCAGCCGCTAACACCCCTTCTAAAGAAGCACATAAAGAAACCGCCATTGGCTTAGGTACAGGCGCTATTATTGGTGGTGTCGTTGGTGGGCCAATTGGTGCTTTTATTGGCGCATTTGCCGGGGGCTTAATTGGTGATTCAAAAGTAGCCGATGACAAAATTGCCCAGTAGCAGAGGGCAATAACAGTGATGCAGCAAAAAACCAGCGACTACCAACAGGTACTTAATCAAAACAATAGGCTAGAGCAGCAGTTAGATGTACTGACTAATCAAAATGAGCAGTTAACACAATCACAAATAAATAACTTACTTGCCATGACAGTACAATTTAAAACAGGCTCAAGTGCTATTGCCCCGCACTTTGCTACGCAGTTAGACCAGCTTGTGGTGCTGTTAAAAAATCAGCCGCAACTAGCATTAGATTTAAGTGGCTTTGCCGATCAGCGCGGTGATGAGCAAGCGAATCTTTTATTGTCTAAAAAACGTGTAAACGCAGTGCAAAGTTACCTTATAAAGCACGGCATTAGCCATACACGTTTAAGTGCGCAGGCATTTGGCGAGCAACAAACATTAGCGCGCAGCAATACCGTAGAAGATAACTTTTTTGATCGACGCGTAACACTTACTACCCGCTCAATAAACCCAGTAAATGGCCAAACGGCAAGTAACTAAAGCCACTTTTATTTGAGTAAAGTTAAGCGTTCGATGGAGTGATTTTATGTTGAGTAACCCAACCAAAATGCTTACTAAAGTAAGCATTTTTATTTTCTTAGTGGCTGTGCTTATGGTTAGTTTTAATAGCCGTGCACAATCGCCCAAGCTTGAACTTTTTGACAGCAGCGGCGCATCTGTCGCGCCGGCAATTATATTAAAAAGCGATGCTAACATGACCCTAACCGGGCTGATAAATCACGTGGTTGTTAAGCAAACTTATCAAAACGATAATCCGTTTGCGGTAAATGCGCGTTATGTGTTTCCGCTACCTGATGAAAGCGCCGTACATGCGATGACGATGCGCATAGGTGAGCGAGTCATAAAAGGCCAAATAGATAAAAAAGTAGAGGCCGAAAAAAAGTATCAGGCAGCTAAAAATGCAGGCAAGCAAGCCGCCCTTGTACGCCAGCAGCGCGCTAATATGTTTATTACTAACGTGGCAAATATAGGCCCTGGCGAGCAAATTGTGATAGAGCTTGAATACCAAGAGATTATTGATTACAGCAATGGCACATTTGCTATTCGCTTCCCAAGTACTATTACGCCGCGCTATCACACAATAAGCGCAAATATTGAAGCTGAGCAAACTAGCCTAACTCATGCTCCTCAGGGGTGGTTAAGCCCTGTGTATAGCAAAACGCAGCACAGCGAGGCGCCAAGCAGCCAATTTAGTTTAAATATTGATATAGATGTAGGCTTAGAGCTTGTAGATATAACGTCTAAATTTCATCGTGTTGAAGTACAAAACCCGGCTTTTGGGCAATATACGGTTGCTTTAAATGAGCAAACGGGGGCTAATCGCGACTTTGTACTTGAGTTTAAACCGCTGCAAAAAGAAAGCGCACAAGCAGCATTTTTTACCCAGCAGTTTGAAAACGGCGACCGGTACGGGCTTGCTATGCTAATGCCGCCAGCAGATCACTTTACACAAACGCAGCGCCTACCTCGCGAAATGGTGTTTGTTGTAGATACCTCAGGCTCTATGCACGGGCAATCTATGGAGCAAGCTAAAAAGGCTCTGTTTTATGCGCTGTCTTTGCTTGATAGTGACGACAGCTTTAACATTATTGGCTTTGATAACGTAGTTACCCCCATGAGCGATAAACCCCTTATTGCTAGTGACTTTAACTTACGCCGCGCTGAGCGCTTTATTTATAGCCTAGAGGCCGATGGCGGTACCGAAATACAAGGTGCGCTTGATGCGGTACTTGATGGCAGCAGTTTTGAAGGCTTTGTACGCCAAGTGGTGTTTTTAACGGATGGCAGTGTAAGTAACGAAGATGCCTTATTTAAAAATATTCAGCGTAAATTGGGTGATAGCCGCTTATTTACTGTAGGCATTGGCAGTGCACCCAATAGCTTTTTTATGCGCCGCGCAGCTGATATAGGTAAAGGGTCATTTACGTTTATTGGCAGCACAAATGAGGTGCAGCCTAAAATGAAGCAGTTATTTGATAAGCTTGCTCATCCCGCTATCACTAATTTAGCACTGCGCGATGAAAGCACTCACAGTTTAGATTTTTGGCCATCACCTTTGCCTGATTTATATTTTGGCGAGCCAATAATGGTGGCTATAAAACTAAATGATACAAATCAAATTACGCTTAGTGGGCAAACCGCTCAAGGCCCTTTAAATATAAAACTAAGCGCACAAAATAGCGCCAACGCAAAAGGGATTGATAAGCTGTGGGCGCGCCAAAAAATTAAATCGTTGCTTTTGTATAATGACCGTCAGTCAGTTAAAAATGAGGTGCAGGGGCTTGCGCTCACACATCAACTACTGAGCCCGTTTACTGCTTTTATAGCTATTGAACACACTCAAATTAACGAGCCTGCAAAGCAAACGGCACTGGCTAAGAACGCAGCGCCACAAGGACTGGCTATGCGTTTACCACAAACCGATGGGCAAAGCCGACTGTACATATTGCTGGGCTGCATTGTATTACTTGGCTATGGCGCGTTTAAAATAAACCGAGGGCTTAAATGAAAAAGTGGCTAAGTGCGGGCTTATTAATCGCTGGGCTGGGGCTGTTTTCTCATGGTGCTTATATGCAAGCTAAGGCATGGCTTGCCCAAGTATTAATAGAGCAGGCCTGGCAAGAGGCACTTATTACGCCACACGCTCGCGTTAAACCGTGGTTTTACGCCGACAGCTTTGTAACCGCGCAGCTTAACTGGCCCGAGCATAATAAAGTGCTTAGCGTTTTAGCTGGGGCAAGTGGTCGTAATTTAGCATTTGCACCAAGCCACTTTTTACCAGGGGCAAAGCTTGGAGATAAACATGGCGGTGCGTTAATAGCGGGTCACAACGATACCCACTTTGCATTTTTAAAACACACCAAAGTGGGTGAAACGTTTACGCTGCAGCTGCAAAGTGGCGTAATACAGCATTATAAAGTGAAGGGGATTGAGGTAATTCATCAATCCCAGCAGGCGTTTTTACAAACCCCAGGGCTTTATTTATTAACCTGTTACCCTTTTGACTCGCTGGCATCAGGTACTGATTTAAGATGGCTTGTATCGGCTGAGTTGATAGGGTCATCGCCAGCGTCATTAAGCGGTATGTCTACCACCAGCTCTTGATGTCGTTGGCTTATCAGCACCCCTGCAAAAACAACAAATATACTCACCCATTGCCAAAAATCGAGTACTTCACCCAAAATAATGGCCGATAAAATAAGCGTAAAAATAGGAATTAAATTTGAATAAGCCGCAGCCGTTAATACCGACACTTTGCCAATTGCATAGTTATACATACCATAGCCACCTAAGGTGACAAACGAGCCTAAATACAAAATGCTCATAAGGGCGGTTAGGTCATGCTGGTTTTCGCTTGGTAAGTCGATAAAAAATAAAAACGGTGCAAAAAACACACTGCCGCTTATGCCTTGTAAAGCAATTAGCGTTAACGGCGAGTAGCGATTGGCTAAGTGCTTAATGCTAATGGTGTAAAACGCCGCGCATACCATGGCCATAAGCTCTAAAAAGTTACCCAATAATGGATTAGGGGCCTGATCGGTATTTGGTGAAAGCAAAGTAAGTAAAATACTGCCGCCAATACACAGGGTAAACCCAATCACAATGGCTTTACTTATATACTCTTTAAGCATAAAAAACGCCATCAACGCCACAATAATAGGCAAACACGAAACAATAACTCCCGCCTGAGAGGCCGAGGTGTATTCCATTGCGTGGCCTTCAAATAAAAAGTACAAGCATGGCTCTGCGAGCGACATACCTAATAAGTACTTCCAATCGCCTTTTAAATACTCAAACCTAATTACATAACGCCATAAACACAGCGATAAAACTAAGGTGGTTAGCATGCGTAAAAATATAACTAATGCAGGGTCGTAAACGGCAATAGCATACTTAAGTGCAATAAAGGAGCTACCCCATAAAAAGGTGGCAATAATTAGGCATAAACTGGCTGGCATAAATGAAATTTTATCAAATTAAATTAACGCCGATCCTAGCATGAATAATTTTAACTTGTTCAAAAATACCGAGCTGGTATAAGTTTATTTATCTTTCATTTTAATAGTAAATAATAATGCGTAGGGAACAGGTAATTGTTGTTAAGCTTGGTACAAGTGTACTGACCGGCGGCACCGATAAGTTAGATAAAGCCCATATGGTTGAGCTGGTTCGCCAATGTAGCGAACTTAAAAAGCAAGGCCACCAAGTTATATTAGTATCAAGTGGCGCGGTTGCTGCGGGTCGCGAACAACTTATTAAACCCTGTGGCCGCGGCCTAATAGATAAACAAATGTTGGCAGCCGTAGGGCAAGGCCAGCTTATACATATTTGGCAAAGCTTATTTGCCTTGTATGGCATAAACGTAGGGCAAATGCTGCTTACCCGTGCCGACGTAGATGACCGCGAACGCTATTTAAATGCGCGCGATACCTTAAATGCGTTATTAAGCCACGATGTTGTGCCTATTATTAATGAAAACGACGCGGTAGCAACCGCTGAAATAAAAGTAGGCGATAACGATAATTTATCGGCGCTGGTGGCTATTTTAGCTAATGCCAACAAGCTATTACTGCTTACCGATCAAGAAGGTTTATTTACCAGCGATCCGCGCACAAATACCGATGCAAAACTGATTGACGAAGTCACTCATATAAACGATGAGTTACGCCAACTGGCTGGTGGTAGCGGTACAAGTTTAGGTACCGGCGGTATGGCCACAAAACTACAAGCCGCCGACGTAGCAAGGCGCGCAGGGGTAGAGGTTATTATTGCAAAAGGCGCTGGCAACAACGTTATTTTAAAATGCATGAGTGAGCAATTACCCGGTACGCGGTTTTTAAAACTTACTGCGCCAAAAGATGGCCGTAAAAAATGGCTAATGGCTGGGCCTAAAAGTACCGGCCAAATTATGATTGATAAAGGGGCTATTTCGGCGCTACAAAACAAAGGGGCAAGCCTGCTGGCAAAAGGCATAACCAATGCGTTTGGCCGTTTTGAGCGGGGCGACTTAATAGATTTAATAGACGCCAATAACCAAGTTATTGCACGAGGGTTAACACGTTTTAACCAAGTTGAAGTAAATAAAATTAAAGGCGCTCACTCAGAGCAAATAGGCGAGCTACTCGACTTTGATAGTGGCGCTGTGGTGCTACACAGAGACGACTTAGTTTTGCTTTAGCTTTTTAAATAGCGCGTGTTGCGGCCGTATATTCGGTATTTAAGCAAGGCAGAGCCTATGTTGTGTTTAGAATAACTGGTTGTATAAAAACATAAATACAAAACATAAATACAAAGCATAGGCTGTTTTAGGCTCTGCTGTATGTAAGTTATTAAATAACAGCGCAGTAGTTATTGAGCTCACTAAGTTACAAAGCTCGCGCTGCGAATTAATAACGCTTAGCTAAAACAAACTTTAATCCACATAGCTCAATGCGACCTAATTCAAAAGTATTGGTTAATTAATTAGCAAAGTTGATGATTTTGTCTAAACTGATTGAAGTTAAAACAGTTTAGGCAAACTAATGAAGGCAAACAATTGCGGGCACGAATGGATAATCAGTCTAACTCAGCAAGAAGAAGAAAGTGATTTAGATGCATCATTAGTGCAGATTATTGGCGACCTACTCGAAGTTGAAAATTTTGCTATTTATATTAATAAGCACTTTAGTGCGCAATTACCGCCTACGCTTATAAACACCCACACCCGCCTTGAAGTATTAGAGTCTAACGAAGCCTTAGCGCTGCTTAATAAAGTAACCCAAAACAAAATAAGAGTAAGCCGTGCCTTAGGTGTAGTAACTACGTATGTGCCGGTGTATTACTTTGGTAAAGTAATTGGCATATTACTAATAGAAACCACAAAAGAGTTAGCGCAAACCACCACAATGCTCGCCGTGCATATTTTAAATATTTATGCCAACCAGCTAGGGCTATTACATAAATCGCGGTTAGACCCTTTAACCGAGCTTTTAAATAGACAAACCTTTGATAAAAAAGTGATCGAAATTGTCTCAGGCAAAGGTTTTTTATTACCCCTTGATGATACCAACGAAAAGCGACGATGGTATTTAGCCATTGCAGATATCGATCACTTTAAACGCGTAAACGACAGCTACGGCCATGTAATAGGCGATGAAGTTATTTTACTTGTGGCGCGGTTGTTAAAAAATAACTTTAGGCTAGAAGACTACGTATTTAGGTATGGTGGCGAAGAGTTTGCGGTGTTATTTCAAACCAAAACCGAGGCACAAGCACATATAGCACTTAACCGTTTACGCTCAAATATTGCTGAGTATCCTTTTCCGCAAGTTGGGCAGCTTACAATAAGTATTGGCTTTTTAGAGCTGGCAAGTATTGATACTGTATCTAGTATCGTAAACCAAGCAGATATGGCGCTGTATCATTCTAAAAATAGCGGCCGTAATAAAGTGACTGCTTATAGCGAGCTTGATGTAAATGAAGAAGTGACCACCGATAATAGTATTGAGCTTTTTTGATTGTAAATTTGTGCTAAAATCTGGCTCCTTAAATTGTTGTAGGCAGGCACAAAACATGAAATTCGTTCGTTGGTTTTTAGGTTGTATAATTTTATTCTTTAATTTTGTATTTACTCCTCGCAGTAAAAAGCGTGCAAGCGATGTGCAAGCGCAGCTTGATCAGCAAACCTCACAATTTAAACTTTATCAATTTAAAGCATGCCCGTTTTGCGTAAAAGTACGCCGTGCAATTAAGCGCGAAGGCTTAAAAATAGAAACGCGTGATGCAAAAAATAATCAACAATTTCGTCAAGAGCTGTTAGAGCAAGGCGGCAAAATTAAAGTGCCATGCCTTCGTATAGAAAAAAATGGCCAAGTAGAGTGGCTATACGAATCTAACGATATTATTGCTTACTTAAACAAAGTAGCGGCTTAAACGACCCCCTTAATTTTTATCTCACTTATTAAAAGAGACATTATCATGACAATCCGTACTCGTGTTGCCCCATCTCCAACAGGTGACCCGCATCTTGGCACCGCTTATATTGCTTTATTTAACTACTGTTTTGCTAAACAACAAGGCGGCGAGTTTGTGCTTCGTATTGAAGATACAGACCAAGTTCGTAGCACGCCAGAGTCAGAACAAGCGATTATGGATAGCTTACGTTGGTTAGGTCTTGAGTGGGATCATGGCCCTGACGTAGGTGGCGAATTTGGCCCTTACCGTCAATCAGAGCGCAGCGATTTATACAAAAAATACGCACACCAATTAGTTGAGCAAGGTAAAGCATTTTACTGTTTTGCAACCAGCGAAGAGCTTGACCAAATGCGTGAAGAGCAAATGGCAGAAGGTCTGCGCCCGAAATACGACGGCCGTGGCTTAAACCTCACCGAAGATGAAATTAAAGCAAACCTAGCCGCAGGCAAGCCTTACGTTATACGTATGAAAATACCAAGCGAAGGCACTTTTAAATTTAACGACTACCTACGCGACGAAATTGAGATCCCGTGGGAAAACGTAGACATGCAAGTGCTATTAAAAGCCGATGGTTTCCCTACGTACTTTTTAGCAAACGTAGTGGATGACCACCACATGCAAATAAGCCATATTTTCCGTGGCGAAGAGTGGATTAACTCAGCACCTAAACTATTAAAACTTTACGAAGATTTAGGTTGGGAAGCACCTGTGCTAGGGCATTTACCACTACTGCGTAATCCTGATAAATCAAAGCTTTCTAAGCGTAAAAACCCAACTTCTATTAATTACTATAAAGAAATGGGTTACCTACCAGAGGCCGTGCTTAACTACTTAGGCCGTATGGGTTGGTCAATGCCAGATGAGCGTGAAAAATTCACTCTTAACGAGATGATTGAACACTTCGATATGAAGCGTGTATCACTTGGTGGCCCAGTATTTGATGTTGATAAGCTAAGCTGGTTAAACGGCATGTGGATCCGCGAAAACCTAACAGATGAAGAGCTTGTACAGCGCTTTGTTGATTGGAAGTTTAATGGCAAAATGCTAGCTAAAGTATTACCAGAAGCTAAAACGCGTATTAATACACTTTCGGACATGGTTGATTTAGCAGGGCATTTTGTAGGCGGTATTCCAACTTACGACCCAGCACTGTTAACGGCGGGCAAAGCTGACGAAAACGTAATACGCCAAGCGCTACAGTTTTTTGTATGGCAGCTTGAAGGTTTACGTAGTTTTGATAAGCCAGCTATTTTTGCCATTGCAAAAGAAGTTGCTACATTCCACGAGCTTAAAATTAAAGACTTTTTAGAGCCAATATTTGTAGCAATTACGGGTAAAACGTCTTCAACGTCAGTACTTGATGCAATGGAAATTTTAGGCTCAGACTTATCACGTGCGCGTTTACGTGTAGCGCTTGCTCATTTAGGCATTTCTAAAAAGCAGGCTAAAAATATTGAGCGTGCGTACCGCACATACCCAAGTGCATAATCTTTAGTCATACTTTATAAAAAGCCGAGCTTATTAATTAAGCTCGGCTTTTTTGTTTCAGGCTGTTTGGCTATATGTCATCGCGTTTTGATATTGTTTAGCGCAAGCCGTGGCGCTTTAGCAAATGCTACAATGCTGTATGTAAATTAAAAGGAGGCAGTATGATTGCACCTGTAAAAAACAAAGCTTTATTTAGCAGTAATGCCTTTTCAATAAACCTAGTTACTTACCCTACACATCACAGTGTGATGAACCATATAGATCCAGTACAGCAAGGGCGCTACTACAAACTTAATTTTGTACTAGTAAAACCTAAAGCTGGTGGGGTTTTTAAATGCTCAAAATGCATTATTAATTGGTTTAACCGCGTGTATTTATTTAGACCCGACAAGTACGAGCATAGCGTATCTAAAATTGAGTCGGGAAAGCGCGTACTACTTAGCTTTGCGCTTAATATATAATTTATTAATAGTCGTAGGCCTGTCCGCTGCATAAAACAGACAGGTCACAATACGATACAGAGATTTCGCTACAAGAATTTATAGTAAAGGCATTACCGCCTCTGCGCATTGCATCTGCTTTAAGTAAATCTATAGCATTTGATTTTAAGCGATTGTAGCTTATATTATTGTCGCCTCTACCGTCGCCATTGCAGCTTTCGCCTTCAATTCGGCCTAAAAGTGTGGCGCCACTTTCGTGTGCTTCTTGGTCGCTATAAAACTGTTGTAAATCTCGTTTTTTAACGTACGTACCAATTTCCTCAGATAAAACATCGTTATCTATATCGGTATGAAAAGTCACGCTAGAACATCCAGCCAAAGTAGTGAGTACGCTTATTACTGCAAAAACACGTAACATAATAATTAGTCCCTTATTTAGTTTGGTACCTAAATTACTAACTAAAACAGGTGTGTGCAACATTTACTCTTAAGTTAATTGTATGAATTTGTAAGTGATTCGACCTCTCTTTAAATTTTTTCTGGTAGTATGGGCAGGTTATAAGCAGTTTAAGCAGTGAACAATCTATGTTAAGTCCTTACTTTCAGCAGCATGCTGATTATGTTTCTATCTCTCGTGAGCAAGGGTGTCGTTTCGCAAAGTGCGTTGCCGATGATTACAACCCACTTCATGACAAAGATGCCAAAAAGTTTTGCGCGCCAGGAGACTTACTTTTTTCTTTAGTGTTAGACCGCTACGGTATAAGTGAGCGAATGGAATTTACCTTTGCCGGTATGGTTGACGAAAACACCAAACTTAACTTCCCAGAAGGGGATGATGAGTTTGCTGTAACCAACGGCGACAAAGTAATTTTAAAGGTAAAACGCGAAGGTAAAACCAGCAAATGCCCAACACTTACAAATAGCTTAATAAAAAACTATGTTGAGTTTTCTGGTGCTGCATTTCCGCACGTAATTATTCCGCTAATGGGTAAGCAAGATGTAATGATTAACCCAGCGCGCCCTATGGTTATTTACGAGTCGATGATCATTAACCTTGATAACATTAATATTCAAACGGCAACCCTTGAGTTTGCTGAGCCAAGTTTTGAGTACACGGGTAAGCGCGGCAAAATTACCTTGCGCTTTAATTTACTAGAAAACGGCGAAAAAGTGGGTTTTGGTGAAAAGCACATGGTGGTGTCGGGCATTCGTGAATACTGCCAAGCAACGGTTGATGACTTAATCGCGTTTTATAATGAGCGAAAAGCCACCTTAAAACCGGTTTAAAACGTTATTAAATTATAATACCAATCCGCAATAATACTTAATCATTTTTAGGGGCTAAAAGTGTTGCTATCTGCGTTAAAAAATTCTCATTTAGAACAACTAAATAGCGAATTTTTTGCCTAGCTATCAACACGTTTATCTGTCCTCAAAATAGATCACTTAATTAAGCGGATTGGTATAAAAAGGGCGCTAAATACATTGTTATTTAGCGCCTTTTTTATTGGTTAGCGAATGCAGCTAGGCTGAATACTTTTCTGGGCTGGTTAATTTACGCAGTACCGTAATATGCGTACAATAGCGCTCTTTGTTATTTTAAAGCTAAGCCTATGTCTGCCACATCGTTCTCATCTCTTAAACTCGATTCGTTATTACTAACCGCAATTGAGCAAAATAATTACACCACGCCTACCGCAATTCAGGTTAAAACTATTCCGCACATATTAGCGGGCAGCGATGTAATGGGCAGCGCGCAAACAGGCACAGGTAAAACAGCCGCCTTTGTATTACCACTACTACATAAGCTTTTAAATACACCAAAAAAAGATGAGCCAGGCATAGCCCGAGTGGTTATTTTAACGCCCACGCGTGAGCTTGCTCAGCAAGTGTTTGCAAGCTTTGAAAAATACGCCCAAGGCACAAATATTCAAGGCGCTTTAGCGTATGGCGGTGCAAGTATTGGCCCGCAAATTAAAGCGCTTAAAACGGCGCAAGTGATAGTCGCAACGCCTGGGCGTTTACTTGATCATATCGTTAAAGGCAGTGTGGTGCTTTCAAGTGTTGATTCGTTAGTATTTGATGAAGCCGACCGCATGCTGGATATGGGCTTTATTGATGAAATAAAACGTATTTTGCGCCACACTCCAGGCGATCGCCAAACCTTATTGTTCTCAGCCACATTCGATGACAGCGTGTTTGAGCTGAGTAAAAAGCTACTTAAAAGCCCCGAGCTAATTGAAGTTGATAAACGCAACTCTGCTGCTGTAGAGGTTGAACAAGTTATTTACGCAGTAGATGAAGAGCGAAAGCGCGAGCTTGTATCACACATGATTGGCATGAAAAACTGGCGCCAAGTACTTATATTTACACGCACAAAACAAATGGCCGATAAACTTGCCAAAGAAATGTGTAAAGACGGCTTAAAAACCGAGTCTATCCATGGCGATAAATCACAAGGTGCACGCGACCGTGCATTACAAAACTTTAAAGAAGGCACAACGCGGGTTTTAGTTGCCACCGATGTAGCTGCCCGCGGTTTAGATATTCCAGCGCTTAAATATGTAATAAACTTTGAGCTACCTTACATAGCTGAAGATTACGTGCACCGAATTGGCCGTACGGGGCGCGCTGGCGAGCAAGGCCTTGCCATGTCACTGGTAAGTATTGACGAGCAGTGGTTACTGGAAGAAATTGAAGTACTACTGGATACCCGCTTAGCACCACAATGGCTAGAAGGTTACGAGCCTGATTTAAACAAGCCCCCTAAAGATAACCGTAAAAACACCAACAAAGCGCGTAAAGATCGCGATAAAAAGCGCATTACCGGGCAAAGAGCACCAAGTAAACGCCGCAGAAAGTAGCCTTAAACATATTTATTTGGCTATACTAAGGCCACTAAATAGCTGAGGTATAGTTATGTTTGAAACAGATCAATGGGCGTTTTCTGGTGTCGATGGCCAAATATCATTACATAAATGGCAAAAAACCATTGATCTTATTACGGGGCTTTTTTCGGCCCCCTCTGGTTATATAGTTCAAGCTACTAGTAAAGGTTATCGTGTAGTTATTAGAGCTAATGAAGGTGGCTCACACTTTGAAACCAACCCTATACTCCCTCCCGAAACTCCCTTATTTTGTAAATATGTAGCCGAAAACAACAACACTTTGTATGTTAGCGATACTCGCAGCGATACGCAGTGGAATACCATGCCCGAGGTTATTGAAGACGGCGTTGAATCCTACCTTGGCTTGCCAATTCACTGGCCTGAAGGTGAAGTATTTGGCACCTTGTGTTTAAAAGATTCAAAAAAAACCAGTTATACCGATGAATATTTTGAGCTAATAGAGCAGCTTCGTGATTTAATTGAAGACGATTTAGCCCTTATTTATAGCTTTGAGCAAATGCGCGAAATAGCCATGCTCGACCCGCTTACCAATATTTATAATCGCCGTGCACTTAGCTTACTTGCCCAACACAAACTTAATTTAGCGCTGCGTTTAGGTTTTGATGTGTGTTGCTTGTTTATTGATGTAAACGACTTTAAAAAACTAAACGACACTTATGGCCATGAAATAGGCGATCAAGCGTTAATCCTCTTAGCAAATACCTTAAAAACACATTTAAGAGAGGCTGATATAGTAGGGCGTTTAGGCGGCGATGAATTTGTAGCTGTGATGCAAATTAGTGATAGAAGTAAGCTTAGCCATATTATTGATAAAATAAAAATTGAGTATAAAAACGCACTATTAGAAAACAACGTGTGCGCGCTGACACTTAGCATAGGCGAAAGTTTTACTAATAAACAAAAGCAACCTTTTGATACGTTATTAAATTTGGCCGATCACCAAATGTATAAAAATAAACAAGCGTACAAATTGGCTAAAAAAGCATAATAATAAAAGTAATACACTTAAACATAGCAACAAAAAAGCAAGCCATTAGGCTTGCTATAAACGGTGTGAATTAGGCGTTAAGCGATTTGTTTTTCGGCTAGGTTTAATTCCATAATGGCTTTTAATAAACGGTATAAGTTTATTGATGCGTCAATTTCTTCTTTACGGTTTGTTAAGCTTTCAATATTTAAGCCCAGTGGCACATCTAGGTGCGCACAGTTTTTGAGTATTAGGTCGAGATTTTCTCGGCAAATACGTACAGATTCACTTAAGGTATTGTCTGCATCGAGCATGCGCCATTTAGTGGCCTCTGGCACTGAGATACCCAACCATTGCATAAACTCTAAGGTTTTATCGCCACCGCACGGCGTAAACGTTAAAATAATCCGTTTTGGTGTAATACCTTGTGCTTTACAGGTACGCGCGTAACTTGTGATTAGCTCTATAGTTGCTTGCGCGTCGTAAACCGCTTGCGATATAAAAAACTGACAACCTTGTGCTGTTTTTTCTATAAGGCGCTCGTGCTCATTTCGCTTACTTGAATGTCGCTCAGCAATGGTAACGCCCCCTAAAAAGAAGTCATCACTTTGCTCTGCAAGCGTTTTATAGGCATCGGGCAAGCTTAGTTTTATATCACCTACCGATGAGGGGCTACCCACTAAAACGACATTTTTTAAATCGTAGTCGTTTTTAGTTTCATCCAACCAGCCTTTAAACTCCTCTACACCACGTTGTGCCACACTTTTGTAAGTAATGACATCTGGAGCAGATAAATTACGTAGTAAGTGGCTGTATTCACGTGGGTCTACAGTTTGTTTAAACGGAAATGGTCGTGCTTTATCTGTACGGCTACTTTCATCTTGAATGTCGTAAATTATCACGCCGTCGTATTCAATTTCGTGTAAGCGAGCAAGTAGTTTTTCTGCAATGATTTTTAGTTGCGCTTTATCAGTACCAATTTTAGGTGGAGTAGTACCAATAAGATAAACACCTTGATTGGTGTCTTCTATTTTTTCTTGTAGTGATAAAGCCATAATCCTCATTCCAGCTTAGTCCAATGTATGTAATTTAATATAGCAGCCATTTAGACGTCTAGATAGATTTATTTAGTGAAAGTTTTTCAATCAACTTGAGCTTTTTTCATACTTAAATGTTTTTAAAATAGGGAATTGACACAGTTGTTTACATTATAAATAGCCGATGGGCTCTTATATTTAGTGGCTTTGGGGCATAATCTAAGCGAGTTAGTATTAAACCTAATAACAAATTTGCTCAATTTAAAAAGGGACAACAATGAAATTTAAATTACTAGCAACAAGCTTAGCGGTATCGCTGGCATTAACAGGCTGCGCAACACAGCAAAGCGAAAACACCCAAGCGGCACAACAACAGCAAACAACAAAAGCTGACGAACGTGTATTTTCGCAAGAGTACTTAATCGAAGAGCTTGATAACGGCTTGCGTGTAATGGTTGTTAAAACTGATTACCCCGATGTAGTCTCGCTGCAAATTCCGGTATCGGTTGGCTCGCGTAATGAAGTAAAAGCAGGTAAAACCGGTTTTGCTCACTTTTTTGAGCACATGATGTTTAAAGGCTCTAAAAAATTTCCGCAAGACGAATACACTGCCATATTTAAAAATGCAGGGGTCGATAACCGTGCTTACACCACTAACGATTACACAAACTACCATTTAAACTTTTCAAAGCAGCACCTTGATAAAGTACTTGAAATTGAAGCCGATATTTTTCAAAACTTAACCTACACCGAAGAGCAATTTAGAACCGAAGCGCTAACGGTTAAAGGGGAATATTTAAAAAATAACGCCAGCCCAATTCGTAAGTTATTGAGCGCAGTACGCGAAGAAGCGTTTGATACACACACCTATAAACATACCACCATGGGCTTTTTTGAAGATATAGAAGCCATGCCAGATCAAATGGCGTACGGTAAAGAATTTTTTGATAAGTTTTATAAGCCTGAATATGTATCGCTAGTGATTGTGGGCGATATTGACCCACAAGCCACAATGGCTATGGTTAAAAAACATTGGGGTGGCTGGGAAAAAGGCGATTACGTTGCCGATATTAAAGCTGAGCCAAAGCAGCAAGCACCTAAATATGTACATGAGAAAAACGAAGGTTTGCCTGGTCATTGGTTGCTTGTATCTTACAAAGGGGCTGCATGGGAGCCTGCTAAAAAGGACAGAGCCGCACTTGATTTAATCTCACAGCTTTATTTTTCTAAAAACTCCGATTTATACCAAGAGCTAGTTGTTGATAAACAAATAGCGAGTCAAATGTTTACCTACAATCCAGAGACAAAAGATCCTGGCTTACTGCATGTATTTGTAAAAGTAGAAAACGAAGATGATTTAGCAAAAGCACGCGATGCTATTAACCGCACTTACGCAAAAGCACGTACCGAACTTGTTGATGAGCAAAAACTAAGTGATTTAAAGTCTAACCTTAAATACAGCTTTATTAACGGCTTAGACTCATCGCAAGCGATTGCATCAACACTTGCAAGTTATATGCATTTTGAGCGCGACCCAGAGGTTATTAACCAGCTTTATAAATCGGCCGACAACATCACAGCACAAGATATTAAAGCCGTGGCTAATAAGTATTTTGTAGATGACGCGCGTACTACCGTAACTATGTCGGCACTTGATAAAGCGCCAGGGTTTGAACAAGAAACAAGCTTAAACGCATTAGTAGCTAAGCGTGATAAAGCGCCAGAGGCACCCGTATTTAAAGTGCTTGATAAAACGAATAGCTCGCCGCTGATTGATGTAAACTTTTTATTCAATACAGGGGCTGCTGCAGACCCGCAAGGTAAAAAAGGGGTTGCTGCGCTCACAGCCGCTATGCTTGCTCAAGGTGGCTCGCAAAGTACGAGTTACAAAGATATACAAAAAGCGCTTTATCCGCTTGCTGGCAGCTTTGGTTATCAAATAGATAAAGAAATGCTGTCATTCCAAGGGCGTATTCATAAAGATAACGCTGCCACATGGTATGCGCTTGTAAGCGATCAATTACTTAACCCAGGCTTTAGAGACGATGACTTTAAACGCCTTAAAAAAGAAATGATCGACGGTATTAAATCGGGATTAAAAGCCTCTAACGATGAAGAGCTAGGTAAAGAAGTGCTTTACAGCGCACTTTACAAAGGCCACCCATACGAAAGCTACAATTACGGGGATATTTCGGATTTAGAAGCATTAACGCTTGATGATGTAAAAGCCTTTTACAACACAGAGCTTACCCAATCTAAACTAACACTGGGTTTAATTGGTGCTGTGCCAAAAGCGCTTAAAGCAGAAATTATGAGCGACTTAGCAACCTTACCTAAAGGCGAGCAAAGCCGTTTAAGTATTCCTGATGCGCCAGAGCTCAAAGGTCACCATGCAACGATTGTAGAAAAGTCGGCGCAATCTACTGCGGTATCGTTTGGTTTCCCAATTGATACTATTCGCAGTAGTGAAGATTGGACAGCCCTTTGGCTGGTGCGTTCGTACTTTGGTGAGCACCGTAGTTCTAACTCATACCTGTATGAGCGAATTCGTCAAACACGTGGTATGAACTACGGCGATTACGCTTACATTGAGTACTTCCCACGTGGCATGTTTCAAACTAAGCCTGATGCAAACTTAGGACGTTCTGAGCAAATATTCCAAATTTGGTTACGCCCGCTGCGCTCTAATAACGATGCACACTTTGCAACACGTACCGCGTTGTTTGAGCTGGATAAGCTTATTAAAAATGGCTTAACCGAAAAAGACTTTGAAGCAACACGTAACTTTTTAATTAACTACGTACCACAGCTTGTCGCAAGTCAAAACCGCCAATTAGGTTATGCACTTGATAGTGAATTTTATAACACAGAGTCGTTTGTAAAATACGTGACAAGTAAACTTGAAAAGCTAACGCTTGCTGATGTTAATCGCGTGATTAAAGATAATCTGCAAACAGATAACGTACAGTACGTGTTTATTACCGGTGACGGCGAAGACATGAAAAAACGTTTAGTGTCAGAGCAAACATCGCCAATGGTTTACAACACAGAAAAACCAGCAGCGCTTGTTGCTGAGGATAAAGTCATTGCCGATTATAAATTAGCTATTCCAGCTAACAACATTGAAGTAATGGCTGTTGAAAAAGTGTTTCAGTAATTAATCTCTTTTTCTAACATATAAAAAATGCCCCAGTGCTTATAGCCTGGGGCATTTTTATTTAATTAGTACTATTAAAGCGTAATATTAGTTAGTCGCTAAAAGCACTGAGCCTGCGCCTAGAGCAAAGCTTATTAAGGAACTAATAACCACTCCCGCTAAAAAGCTTTTAGTTGGCGTACTTTTAACGTCATTATTTATAGGCTCATCAAGTTTAATTAGCTCGCCTTGGCGTACTTCAAGTACCGCGCAAAGCGCCATAGTGGTTTCTTTAGAAGCGGCGCCTTCTTTTTCTACCCGTTGAATGGTCCGCAAACTTACATCGCAGGCATCTGCGAGCTGTTGCTGCGTCCAATCTAACTTACTTCTAAGCGATTTAACTGTTGTAGGATTTAATTGCACGTTAAAGCTTCCCTACAAATAGTTCAACAATAGTTGCCGTTGTATAGCCAAACACCGCGCCACCTAATGTACAGCCAGCAAGAAAAAATGCTGCCTTTTTAGGATCGTCTGAAAGACTACTTTGAACTTGTTTGGCTATCACACTGCTATTTTTATAAAGAGTGCACTCCAGACGCCCCGTAAGTATATTAAGCATGTCAAATTTTACTTGGTACTGTGAACCCTCAAAAGCAAAAGAGTGCGTGCTTGCACAGTAGATAGTTCGTTTTTTACTAAATAGGTCATCGTTTACAAATACTTCTTCCTTACCAGTAAAGTAGCTTCCAAAACAGGCTATTTGATTGTCGCCATCTTGAAAGTAAAATTTATAACCAAGCTTTTTTGTATTCAATATATCGTTTTTCATCATCGTTATCCTTGTTGAGTTGATGATGCTAATTTAGCGTTTGTTTTTATTTTTTACGCCGTCAGTAGTATGCCAGTAGCTAGTTTGGCATATGACAGTAACCCTGTCATGCTGCTTTAGTATCTGATTTTTAATGTAAAAGTAAAATTTTTATATTTTTTATAGGCTACTTAGCTGTCATACGGAGTATTACTTCACATTAATAAATTATGCAACTAGCGTGAAGTAAAGTAACAATATTGTGTTAAAAAATTGTTATTGATTATACTAATTAACAACAAAGCTAAAATGGAAAGCTCGTGATTGACGATAAAGCGTTTTTTAAGTTGGTACTAGATACCACGCCCGACCAAGTAGTGGTTATTAATTTTAACGGCGACATAGTTTATATAAACCGAAGCTGGCAAAACTTTGGTGAGCAAAACGACTGTGCCTGCTGTGATATGTGGGAGCAGCAAAATTACTTAGCAGAGTGTGAAAAAGCTGCGCAAAAAGGAGATAGCTTTGGTTTAAAGGCATTTAACGGCATTAAATCAGTTATTTCGGGGGCTAATGACGACTTTTATTTAGAATATCCATGCCATAGTGAAGATGAAAAACGTTGGTTTATGATGCGAGTAGTGTCGTTTAACCATACAGATAAAGCGTATTACGCTATTAGCCATCAAAATATTACCGAGCGTAAACTAGCTGAAGAGCAAGTACAAAAACTTGCCGCTATTGATGGCTTAACGGATATTGCTAACCGAGGCTTTTTTGATACCTTTTTAGAGCAAGAATGGAATCGTTGTCAGCGTTTAGGTATGCCGCTTTCGTTGGCTATTATTGATATAGATGATTTTAAATTACTCAATGATACTTACGGCCACCAACAAGGCGATACATGCTTAAAAAGGGTGGCTAAAGTACTCAATGAATTTACTAAACGCCCAGGTGACTTATGTGCCCGTTTTGGTGGTGAAGAATTTGTTTTAGTGTATGGAAATACAAACTCAGATCAGGCCTTGTTAGTATTGAACGATATTTTAGAAAAATTAAAACAGTTAAACATTGAAAATAAACATTCATTACCCAGCCAAACCCTTACAGTGAGTGTAGGCCTCACTACTATTACACCCAATAGTGACTTTACCTGTGCGCATTTAATAAAAGAAGCAGACGATTTACTTTATAAAGCAAAAGATAAAGGAAAAGATGCTTTGTGTGTGAGTGATTTAGCACTCATATAATTTTTTTACTCTTAGTTATACCTAATAACCAGAACAAATAACTAAGGCGTTAACACCTTAGGCTTTAAATCCGTTAAACTTAGGAAAAGGCTCTTTTTATATCAATTTAAGGCAGTGTAGTATTATGCGTCATGAAATTTGGCAACAGCTTCGTAGTGAAGCTAATGAAGTTGTAACTCGCGAACCACTTTTAGCAAGTCATGTGTATTCATGCATTTTAAATCATGAGTGTTTAGGTTCGGCGTTAAGCTTTATTGTTGCTAATAAGTTGGCAGATGCTGTTGTATCGGCTTTTACAATACGTGAGTTGTTTGACCAAGCGTTTGTAAAGTGCGACCGTATGCTTACCTATGTGGCCGAAGATATTAAAGCCGTTAAAGACAGAGACCCGGCAGCCGAAACCTACCTTACGGTTATTTTAAACTTAAAAGGGTTTCATGCTATTCAAGCGCATCGTTTAGCTAACTGCTTGTGGCAGCAAAACCGTAAAGAGCTTGCTCGTTTTATTCAAAGCCGAACCTCAGAAGTGTTTGGGGTTGATATTCACCCTGCTTGTCAGGTTGGTAAAGGGATAATGTTTGACCACGCCACCGGTATTGTTATTGGTGAAACGGCAGTAATTGAAGATAACGTATCAATACTGCAATCGGTCACGCTTGGTGGTACGGGTAACGAGCAGGGCGACCGTCATCCTAAAATTAGAGCCGGTGTGCTTATTGGTGCAGGCGCCAAAGTGCTGGGTAATATTGAAGTAGGCGAGGGCGCACGTATTGGCGCAGGCTCAGTTGTTTTAACCGCAGTACCGCCACATACCACCGCTGTAGGCGTACCAGCTAAAATTATTGGCAGACCGGATTGCCCGTGTCCGGCGCAAAGTATGAACCAAAACTTTTTAACCACTCCAGAGCCTGAAAACGAATCACACACCAGCGCCATGCTGTAATAGCAGCCTGTATAAATAAAAATAATTTTAAAAGGAATTAAAATGAACAAAAATAGCTTATTAACACTAGGGATAGGATTTATTGCGGGTGTAGGTTTAACGTGGAGCTACTTTAATTTATCTTCAAGTGACGCAAACCCCGCAAAGTTACAACATGCTGATATAAAGCAGCAGGCACCTTTTGTTCAGCCAGTTAAAAGCAGTGAAGCAACAGCAAAGCGTGTTGTACCCGCTGCCCCTGAACAAAGCGCTCGTATAGAGCAAAAAGATAATCCCCCTAAATCAGAACCACAACCGCTAGATGAGCTTCCTTTAGAAGAGCAAGTATCGCAGCTTAAACAGCAATTAGCAGCACAAAAAGCCTTGATGAAAAACGCGGCGCAGCAGCTGCGTGACCCCTCTGATGCGCAAGCCGTTTTGCAAGCGCAATTTGATGAGCAAATACGTAATGAAGAGTGGGCTTATCAAACAGAAATAGCTTTACAAGATTTTTTACTTACCTCTGATCTAAGCTCTATCCCAGAGATTGTTAGTGCAGCGTGTAAAACCACTGTATGTAAATTTGAACTTGCTGCACCTACTGATAACGACTCGTTTGATCATACCCAATGGCGAGAGCTAAACGATAAGTTAATGAAGCAAGAGTTTTGGTTGCAATTTAAAAGAACAACCTCAACGTCAAGCGACACCGAACTAACCTTACTAATGGCCACAGAGCTTTAACTGAAAGAGCTTTACAACACCGTTGATTTTATAGCGCCATCGGCCAGCTCTGTAATTAGCACGTCACCCGTTTTAATGTGATCTACCGATTTAACCACTTTGCCTTGTTGGGTTTTGGTTATGCTGTAACCGCGCGCTAAAACATTAAGTGGACTTACCGAGTCGAGCCTACTCGCTTGCAGCGCTAAACTATTTTGCGCGTGTTGTAACTTGTGCTGCATTGCTTGCTCAAGCCGAGTTTGTATCTGCATAAGCTGATGGCTGGCCTGCGATAACTTTTTATCAGGCGATTGACGCATTAAACGCGGGGTTAAATTATTAAGCGTGCGCTCTTGTTGGTAAAGGCGATTGCGCATGCCTTGTTGTAAGGCAATAGTTAGCTCATCTAGTCGCTGCGCTTTTTGATTAAGTTGATTGCGCGGATGACACAAGTTAAGCCGATGCTGTAACTGTGTTGCTAGTGCGCGCTTATCGGCCATATCGTGTTTAAAGGCATTATTTAACCGGTTAATGAGCTCAATAACCTTACTATGTAGCTCTTGCGTGTTAGGGCTGACAAGCTCAGCAGCTGCTGAAGGCGTTGCTGCGCGTACATCGGCTACGTAGTCACTGATGGTTGTGTCTATTTCGTGGCCTACCGCACTGACTGTGGGTAATTCACTTTGATAAATAGCACGCGCAAGCTGCTCATGGTTAAAGCACCATAAATCTTCTAACGAGCCACCGCCTCGCCCTACAATAAGTACGTCGACCTCATTGCGTGCATTGGCTAACTGTATTTGGTTAATTAAGTGCACATGGGCTTCTTTGCCTTGCACCATGGCTGGGTAAATAATGACTTCTAATTGCGGTGCGCGGCGTTTAAGTACGGTTAATATATCTTTTATAGCAGCGCCCGTTGCTGAGGTTATTACACCTACACGGTTTATATTTTGCGGCAGTGGTTTTTTATAGGCTGAACTAAACAAGCCCTCTGCGGCTAGGCGCATTTTTAATGCATCAAACTCTTGTTTAAGCTGGCCTTCACCGGCAGGTTCCATATGCTCAACAATAAGCTGATAATCACCGCGTGGTTCGTAAAGTGAAACTCGGGCTCTTACTGTTACTTGTGCGCCGCTTTCGGGGCGGTAACTTTGAGAGCGGTTATTGCCGCGCCACATAGCCGCTTTAATTTGTGCTTTTTCATCTTTTAACGAAAAGTACCAGTGCCCAGAAGCAGGGGTAATAAAGTTAGAAATTTCGCCTGTTAAAATTAGCGATGCAAAGCCCTGCTCAAGAACTGTACGAATCTCTCTATTAAGGCGCGATACGGTGTAAACCGTTTGCGAAGGCTTCGAAAACATAAAAAACAACCTAAAACTATTATGAGGCAAGTTATAAGGCAAGTTTATCATAAATATTTGCGAAATATTATTTACGAATGCCCACAACGCTGTTAAAATTTGGCCGCAATTCCTTATCTTAGATCCACATGTGAGAAGTTGCCAAAATGCTTAGAATCGCTAAAGAAGCTCTTACCTTTGATGACGTACTTTTAGTACCTGGTCATTCTACTGTTTTGCCACACACGGCAAATATTTCAACTCGCTTAACGCGTGGTATCAAACTTAACTTGCCGCTTATTTCAGCATCTATGGATACTGTTACAGAAGCTCGTTTAGCTATTGCCCTCGCGCAGGAAGGTGGTCTTGGTTTTATCCATAAAAACATGACCATTGAAGAACAAGCGAGAAACGTACGTAAAGTTAAAACCTACGAAGCAGGTATTGTGTCATTCCCTGTTACTGTGTCTGCCGATTTAACCATTGCAGATGCGACGCTTCTTTCGCAAGAAAAAGGGTTCTCGGGTTTCCCGGTTACTGATAGCGAAAATAACCTACTAGGTATTGTTACTGGTCGTGACATGCGTTTTGAAACGAAGCTTGAACAGCCTGTTTCTAGCGTTATGACTAAAAAAGACAAACTGGTAACGGTTCAAGAAGGTGCATCGCGCGAAGAAATTTTAGGTTTAATGCACGAACACCGCATTGAAAAAATCTTAGTGGTTGATGATGCGTTTAAACTAAAAGGCATGATCACCGTAAAAGATTACCAAAAAGCGCAAGACAAACCACATGCATGTAAAGACGAGCTAGGTCGTTTACGTGTAGGTGCTGCAGTTGGTGTTGGCGCAGGTACTGATGAGCGAATTGCTGCATTAGTTGAAGCGGGTGTTGATGTTTTACTTATCGATACTTCACACGGCCACTCACAAGGTGTTATTGACCGTGTTTCTCAAACTCGTGAAACTTACCCAGATTTACAAATTATTGCCGGTAACGTTGCTACAGCCGAAGGCGCAATTGCCCTTGCTGATGCAGGTGTGGATGCGGTTAAAGTAGGTATTGGCCCAGGTTCTATTTGTACTACGCGTATTGTTACAGGTTGTGGTGTGCCACAAATTACGGCTATTTCTGATGCGGTAGATGGCTTACAAGGGCGTGACATTCCAGTTATTGCTGATGGCGGTATTCGTTTTTCTGGCGATATTGTTAAAGCATTGGTTGCGGGTGCATCGTGTGTAATGGTGGGCTCAATGCTTGCTGGTACAGAAGAAGCGCCAGGCGAAGTTGAACTTTACCAAGGCCGTTACTACAAATCTTACCGTGGTATGGGCTCATTAGGTGCGATGGATCAAAAAGAAGGTTCGTCGGATCGTTACTTCCAAAAATCTAACCAAGCTGACAAATTAGTACCTGAAGGTATTGAAGGTCGCGTCGCTTATAAAGGCCCAATTGCAACGATTATTCATCAGCAAGTGGGTGGCCTTCGTAGCGCAATGGGATTAACGGGTTGTGCCACCATTGAAGAGCTAAATACTAAACCGCAGTTTGTACGTGTTACATCTGCAGGTATGGGTGAGTCGCACGTTCACGATGTGCAAATTACCAAAGAAGCGCCTAACTACCGCTTAGGTTAAACAACACGTTTAAATTACGGGGCTGGAATTACCAGCCCTCTTTTATAGCCACTAAGCAAATTAGTGGAATCTAGCATCTACTTTACGAGATCCTTCATGAGCAAAGATATTCACGATTCACGAATTCTAATTTTAGATTTTGGTTCGCAATACACTCAATTAATCGCGCGTCGTATCCGCGAAATTGGCGTTTACTGTGAGCTGTGGGCATGGGATGTGACCGAAGAGCAAATTCGCGAATTTAATCCACAAGGTATTATTTTATCTGGTGGCCCTGAGTCAACCACACTAGAGAACAGCCCGCGTGCACCTGAATACGTGTTTAACGCTGGCGTGCCAGTGCTGGGTATTTGTTACGGCATGCAAACCATGGCAGCTCAACTTGGCGGTAGTGTACACAGCTCAGATAAAAAAGAGTTTGGTTATGCACAAGTAGAAAAAGTGGGTAACTGTGCATTATTCGATGCAATTGAAGATCATATTACCGATGGCGGCAACGGCGTTTTAGACGTGTGGATGAGCCACGGCGACAAAGTAATGGAAGTGCCGGCAAGCTTTAGCACCACAGCTAAAACACCAACGTGTCCGCATGCTGCTATGTCTAACGAAGAAAAACGTTTTTACGGCGTACAATTTCACCCAGAAGTAACGCACACTCATCAAGGGCAACGTTTATTAGAGCGTTTTGCAATTGATATTTGTGGATGTGAAAAGCTATGGACACCTGCCAAAATTATTGATGATGCTATTGAGCGCATTAAAGAAACCGTTGGCGATGACGAAGTTATTTTAGGCTTATCAGGAGGTGTTGATTCATCTGTTGTAGCAATGCTGATCCACCGTGCAATTGGCGAAAACCTAACATGTGTATTTGTTGATAATGGCTTACTTCGCTTAAACGAAGGTCAGCAAGTTATGGACATGTTTGGCAATAAATTTGGCTTAAACATTGTTAAAGTAGACGCTGAGGAGCAATTTTTAGCTGACCTTGCAGGCAAATCAGATCCAGAAGAAAAACGTAAAGCCATTGGCCATACGTTTATTAATGTATTTGATGAGCAAGCGAAAAAGCTTAAAAATGCGAAGTGGTTAGGTCAAGGGACTATTTACCCAGACGTAATAGAATCAGCCGCTTCAGCGACAGGTAAAGCACACGTAATTAAATCTCACCACAACGTGGGCGGCTTACCAGATGACATGAAAATGGGCTTAGTTGAGCCATTACGTGAATTATTTAAAGACGAAGTACGTAAAATTGGCTTAGAGCTTGGTTTACCGTACGACATGCTTTACCGCCACCCATTCCCAGGGCCAGGTTTAGGTGTACGTGTACTTGGCGAAATTAAAAAAGAGTACTGTGATTTACTACGCCGTGCTGATGCTATCTTTATTGAAGAGCTACACAAAGCTGAGCTTTATCATAAAGTAAGCCAAGCGTTTACTGTATTCTTACCTGTTAAGTCGGTAGGGGTTATGGGCGATGCACGTAAATATGATTGGGTTGTGTCACTACGTTGTGTTGAAACTATCGACTTTATGACGGCGCGTTGGTCACATTTACCGTATGAGTTTTTAGGTGTGGTTTCTAACCGTATCATCAACGAAATTGACGGTATCTCACGTGTTGTTTACGATATTTCTGGTAAACCACCGGCCACTATTGAGTGGGAATAACACCCGTCTTTACTAATGGTTAATGCCTTTTAGATAGCAAACATAGTTTTGTTATCTAAATAATAAAAAGTCCGCTTACACGGACTTTTTTTATGCCTAAAAACCGTTAGCTCTTGCCCACTAAACTCATTAAGTGAAGTGGGCTAAGCGGGGTTATTTTGCAGGAACGGGCGTAGGTTGCTCGGTTTCTGTAAGTAGCCCTTTAACTAGGCTAATACAGCCTAAAATTAAAATAATAGTAAAGGGCAGGGCGGCGATAATAGTAATGTATTGCAATGCTTGAATTGAATCGGTGCCACCAATCCACAGCATTAACATAGCAATAATACTGGCAATAACGGCCCATACTAGCTTTTGCTTTATAGGTACTTCTAGTTTTCCGCCTGATGTAAGGCTATCTATTACAATAGAGCCGGAGTCGAGGGTGGTGACAAAAAAGATAATTATTAACGCCACAGCTAAAAGTGAAAGCAGCGTACCAAATGCATAAGCATCTAGCATATAAAACAAGCTAAGCGTTACATCTGTAATGCCTTGGTTTGCGCCAAGTACCCCAACTTCATTTATAATTTGATCAATCGCAACACCACCAAAAACCGACATCCAAGCAGTAGTTACAAGAGTAGGAATGAGTAATACATACACTAAAAATTCGCGTATGGTGCGCCCTTTTGAAATACGCGCTACAAACATACCAAAGCAAGGTGCGTATGCAACCCACCACGCCCAATAAAACACAGTCCAGCCATGTAGCCACTGCGTATCTTCTCGGCCTGTGCTGTAGCTTAGAGGAATGATATTTTTAACATAACCTATTACTGCAGTGTATGCAGAATCAAGTACCGTGGTAAAGTTTAAAATAAACACTAAACCCAGAAACACAAAGGCTATGCCCATATTTATATTACTTAGGAGTTTAACGCCACCATCCATACCGCGCACAATAGAGAGGATAGCCAAGCTCATAATTAATAAAATAATGCCTTGTTGTAATAATAAAGAGCTTTTAAAGCCGAGCACGTGGCTAATACCACTGGCAGCTTGTGCTCCGCCTAAGCCTAACGACGTAGCTAGACCAAAAAGGGTTACTAATACCGCCATTACATCGATAACATCACCTAACTTGCCCCATACTCTATCTCCTAAAAGCGGATAAAATATTGAGCGCATAGAAAGCGGTAAGCCTTTGTTATAAACAAAATAGGCTAGGCATAAAGCGGTCATACCGTAAATTGCCCACGCGTGCAGACCCCAATGGAATACAGTAGCCCCTAAAGCCATTTCTCGGCCTTGCTCGGTAAAGGCTTCTGCATTGAGAGGCGTGCCAAACCAGTCGGTGTAAAAGGCGGTGGGCTCAGCCACGCCCCAAAAAATTAGGCCAATACCCATGCCTGCAGCAAAGAGCATAGATACCCACGATAAGGTTGAATAGTCTGTAGTTGCTTTATCGCCGCCAAGGCGAATTTTACCCAGCGGTGAAGCGGCAATACCTACTGCAAACAGCAGTAATATATTGGCGCCCCACATAAATACGTAGTCAAAATTAGTTAGTGCGGCATTTTTTATTGAGTTAATCGCCTCTTTAGCTTCGTTAGGTGAGAGTGCAAGTAGAGTAATTATAAAAAGTAGAGATAGGCCAATAGAAACAGAAAATACATTAGTATGAATATCCATGCCCCATTTGCTAACGTTATCTTGTCCTACTTGGTAATCGGTTGAATCGATACTGTATTTTTTTGATTTAAACTTCATATAACACGGCGTGAACTACCAGCAACTGCTAATAGTAAAGCTCCTCCATATTTGCATTGTGAATGACCCGCGTAAGTAAGATACATGATGAAATATGCAATTAGGTGGTAATACCAATCGACTTAAATACTTAGTCTTTCTAGCGAGCTAAATAAAGCGCTAACAGCGTTATAAATTTCTCAGGTAGAGCAACTACATGTAAAAATTAATGCCTTGTAACCGCTCTATTTATCTGTCGCTATAAGCGACTAATAACTTAACACGATTGGTATAACGCGGATCCCCTAGACGCTAAACTGTATCATAAATGCTGCCAATGTTATTGATTTGTTTATGTATACAGCAACTCCACCAAGCTAAATCGCTATAAAAATAACTAGCAGCAAGTGTAAATACACCATGCTAGCTAAAGCATTTAACACTTAAGAAGGAATTTACAGCATAGCGTTTGGGCTAAGCGTAGGTAAAACAGTACGGCGGTTATTAAGCACGCACGGTTTTAAAGCACATACTGCAGTTTTAATTACGCTAAGCTGAGCAGCATTTATTTTTTTAAAGGTGAGTGCTGCTAAAGCTAAAGTGGCTTTACAGCGCTATTTAGCTTGCTAATTCAGCGTTTTGTATAATTAAAAAGCAGTTAAACTAAAAAGTTAATTTTTTACTTTACCTTTTCTAAAAGGTCTCTATAATTCGTCGACATTGCAGGGGCGTAGTTCCAATTGGTAGAACAGCGGTCTCCAAAACCGACGGTTGGGAGTTCGAATCTCTCCGCCCCTGCCATTTCTTCTTTACATCGTTTTTATTACTTCATATATTGTTCTAGTGTTTAATCTACTGAGTTGTTATGCATCCACGTTACGCAGCTATTTTTGGTATAGAAAACCTTGAACTAAATCAGCATTATCGTCCTAAAAATACTGACTCTACTTTAGCCGTTTCACAAAGCACTCCAGCTGAGCCTTTAGCGCTGAGCAAGCAGTTATTAAGTGATATACGTTTTAGTGCACCTTCTTTAACAATTAATCATGTTTTAAAAGGGGCAGACATACAGTTAGCCGACGATAAGCTTACACTACCAACCTCACAGCTCAGTGCTTCTGATAAGCGCGCTTTATGGGCTTTAATGAGCACACACCTTGATAAACTTTAAACCTGTAAACGAAAGCGCAATAGCACAATTAATGGCTATTGAAACTGCCTGCCACTCTCATCCTTGGTCTCTTAAAACAATGAGCTCTTGCATGGGCGGCCGTTACTTTAATTTAGCGGCGTTTGATGAAAATACCCTGGTAGGTTTTTATATAGGTGAAAAGGCAGGGCCTGACTTTACCCTTATGGATATATGTGTAACGCCCAGTGAGCAAGGTAAAGGCATTGCAAGGCAGTTACTTAGCCAGTTTATTGAATATGGCGAGCAGCAAAATGCTGAAAACCTTTTTTTAGAAGTACGCGAATCAAACGCGCGTGCAATAACGCTTTACGAACATGCTGGCTTTACGCAAATGTCGGTACGTAAAAACTATTACCCAAGCGATGAACCCTCTAAAAATGGCTATGAAGACGCCATACTAATGGGTATGGCGCTTAACTTAGGGTTTAGTTAAAGGGTTAAATTAAGCGCTAAATAAACGTTTAAAGTAAAACACGCACTTTTAGGCGGTTTCTTTACTTTTAGCTATGGTTTGCTCAATAGCATTAATTAAATTTACAATTAAGGTGGGGCGCTGCGCTTGGTCATTACTAAGTAGGTTTTCTTCTAGTAGCGCTGCACTGTGGTAAATATCGTCAAAATTAAAGCAACCAGCACTGCCTTTTAAGCTATGAGCTACACTTCGAAGCGCCTCTGCATCGTTACTGGCTTTTAAGCTGTTTACCTTTTGTAAGTAACTTGGCAGGTTAGCCACATAGTTATCGTTAATTTGCTGAAACTTTTCACTTTTTAGTAAACTATCCCACTTGTTCTGATTATCTTTTTCAAGGTTTAAGTAACTAACTAGCACGTTTTCAAGCGCGTCTTTATCAATGGGTTTTGCCAGCGCTTTATCGCAACCTGCCTCAATGTATGTGTCTATATCATGGTTCATTACATTGGCAGTAAGCGCGATAATGGGCCCATCGTAGGCTGCATGACGTAGCATTTTAGTTGCCTCAAGGCCGCCCATTATAGGCATTTGCATATCCATAATAATTAGCTGGTAGTCGTTTACTAACGCCATTTCTACTGCTTGTGCACCATTGTTAGCCATATCTGGCTCTAGGCCCCAGGTTTGTAATAGCAGTTTTATAAGTAGCTGGTTATCGGGGTTATCTTCGGCAACTAATATGTTGGCATCAAAACTAGAAGTGGCAAACGACAAGAAAGGGTCTTTTTCTGGAATAAGCTGTGCTTGCTCAGTTAAAAGCTCTAGTGACTGTTTAGGCTCGTTAATATGGCAATCAACGGTAATAGCAAAGCGACTGCCTATGCCAATTTCGCTTTTTAAAGTAACATCGCCACCCAATAATTGCGCTAAGTTTTTAGAAATACATAAACCTAATCCTGTGCCTCCAAAGCGGCGCGTGGTGGTGGCATCGGCTTGTTCAAAAGGTTTAAATATACGCTCTATTTGGTGCTCAGACATACCAATACCGGTGTCTTTAACCACAAATTCAAGCTGCTGCTTACTTTGCAAATAGTGCACACAAATTGACACCTTGCCTTGCTCGGTAAATTTTACGGCATTGCTGGCTATGTTTATCAAAATTTGTTTTAAGCGCGTCATATCACTATAAATAGTGCGCGGTAATGGCAGCTCGTAATGAATGCTAAACCCGAGTTGTTTTTCGTGTGCTAGCGGTTCAATAATTGATTCTATATCGTGAACCAGCTGCACTACATTAAGGGGTGCTTGCTCTACAGCGAGCTTTTCTGCTTCTATTTTAGATAAATCGAGTATGTTGTTTATTAGCTCTAATAAGTGTTTAGAGTTTCGTAAAATGGTATTTAAATGCTGTTTGTCGTTAACCACTTTATCGTTAATTAATAACTGCTCGGTAAAGCCCATAATGGCTGTAAGTGGGGTGCGAATCTCGTGACTCATATTTGCTAAAAAGCGGCTTTTAAGCTGGTTAGCTTGCTCTGCTTGAGCTATGGCAAGTTCAAGCTGGCTGTTCATCGCTTCAAGCGCTTTAGTACGGCTTTCTACTTTGTCTTCTAGGTGGTGTTTATATTCTTCTAACTGTTCTTGGTAGTGTCTTATTTGGTTGATCATGTGGTTAAAATCGTTAAACAACACACCAACTTCATCATTTGTATGAGCAGGTAAATTTACCGATAAATCACCATCACCTACACGGTGGCTGGCGGCCCCTAAAAGCTCAATTGGGTTTAGCAGTAAATTGCGCACAACCACAAAAATAAGGATAGGCAGGGTGATCACCGAAATTATCACAATTAAGCCTGTGATTAAGCTAATTGCCTTACCCGATTGATAAAGCACGCCTTTTGGAATGGTTGATACAAAGTAATAACCGCCACTCATTTGTACGGCAAATATCATTCTTTCTATTTTATCTATGCTCGAAAGCTCAATAGTCGAAAGGGTGCCTACATCGGCTAAATCGTGAACCTGTTCAAGCTCGTGCTCGGTAATATATTGCCCACGTAAGCTGTAGTCTGAGCTAAATAAAATTTGCCCGTCGTTGGTTAGCAGTAAATTTAGGGTGTTGTTATAAGGCGCCTCTAAAATACTGGTGTTTAATATAGAGGGTTCAACTTGTAATACTATAAAGCCAAGTTGTTGTGGGCGTTTTAAATAGTAATCAACACTTTGTACGCGCTGTACAAAAAATAAGTTGGTGGTGCCATCGTTGTTTTGCACCATAAATTGTTGTTGGCGCAAATTACTTTGCAGTACTTGCTTAAAAAATGGGTATGACTGCGGTGCGGTAGTTAAATTATTAGAATAATACGCGTCACTTTTACCACTGGCCGAGACTAAGTTAATACTAATTATGTCTGGGTAGGCTTCGCTGTAACTGGCAAAAACATCCATTAGTGCCCCTAAGCGGCGGGTATAGCTGCCATCAGCATGAATGTCGTTTGATAAAAAATCGTTTAAAACAGGCGAGGTAGACAGTAGTTTTGCTGTTGAATGAAACGAGTCTATGTAGTTGAAAACCTTTTGCTGTTGCTGCTCAACAAAGCGACTCATTATAAGATCAGCCTGCTTTTGTGTTGAGTTGGTTACGTTAGTTAATGTAAAACCACCTAAAAACAACAAGGGTAATATAACAAGCGGGGTTATATACCATAATAATCGAATACTTAACTTACTGGTTTTCATGACCAAACTACTTATCCTCCGTGCAATCTAGCAATGATATGCGTTACGACTTTATTACACAAGAAGCGTAAGCTGATTTGGGTTAATTTAGCGTAAAAAAAGTGTGTATATAATTGGTTTAAACAAGGCTAATGAGCACCGAAAGCGAGATTATCTTTTAAGGCGCTATATTTAGCTTTGTTTTAAATAAGTTAGCGGCTGCGCTGCTTGATTTTTTAATTATATAGCTAACAGTGCAGTATAAATGCCTGTCATAAATTGAGCGCAAGGGGCAAACCTGTAGCGCTATTTTTATATTTATTAGTGTTTAGTTAGCATAATGCATTAAAATATGCGTTGTCAGGGCATTGGCGTTAAGGGTAATTTAGCCACGTTTAAAATTTATACGTGGCTTTAAAGTGCTATTTATTTAAAGTATTACACATTTAAAAATTAGTTCTTTTGAGTGTGAGCCGTACCGTAAGAGCGCACTAAAAAGTTTATTGCTACTTCTACCCAGCGGTCTATATCTTTTTTAAGCACTGGCTGATCGGGATGAGTTAAGTACATTAAATGTAGCTCACTGCGCATTAAGGCAACAAATAGGTTAGTGGCTTCTTCAATGTTTAATTCTTCAAAATCAAGCTCTTTAGATTCCACTGCCGCTTTTAAATAATTAGAGACCTTGTCTTTTACCATCCGCGGGCCAGAGTTATAAAACATATGACCTAGGGCGGGTAAGCGGGGGGCTTCAGCAACAACAATTCGGTATAGAGCCATGGCTGTCTCTGATAGAGCGATTTGTAAATAAGCATGCCCAAGGCGGCGTAAGTTTTCTGTTAAGTTGCCTGGCTTAAACGTTATATTATCGATTGATGCTGTAAATATTTCGCATTCACTTTTAATGACCGCTAAAAATAAAATTTCTTTATTTGCAAAGTGAGCGTAAACCGTCGATTTTGATACGCCTGCCTCACGTTGGATCATGTCGGTGGTTGCACCGTTAAAACCATGAATTAAAAATATTTTACGTGCAGCGTGTAATACCGTTCGTGCTTTTGCGCCAAGCTCTAATTCACTTGGAGGCAGAGTGTTTTGGGCATTAGTAAGCGTTTTTGTCATTACATTTCACCTTGACATAATGTTAAATTACGCCTAGCATATCAAACCGAGCGGTACAGTTCAATTTGAGTTAAGGGTGTTTTTAGCAGCTGTTAACTATCGGTATTACCCTGTTTAAATGTATTTAAGGTGTGACTAGGCAGCAATTAGCGTGCTTAGCTTTTTTTTGCTTATCGTTCGAACCGAGCGGTACAGTACATAAATAATTGTGTTATTAATTTAGGATTTAAAAATGGCTAATCAGTGTCTTAATAAAAGACTTTTTAATTATTCGCGGCATTCAGCTATTGCGCTTACATTAGCTGCGGCTTTGTCTGGTTGTGTAGTGGGTCCTAACTTTGAAGAGCCTAATACAAATATAAACAACGATGCTATAAAGCCAACTCCCGAATTTACTCAGCTACAACGCGGTAATGCTGAATTGGCGTGGAATTGGTGGACAATTTTAAACGATCCTATTTTAACGGAGCTAGAGCGCAAAGCACAGTTAGGTAATCTTGACTTACAGCTAGCATCAAGCCGAATTGCCCAAAGCCGCGCGGCATTGGGTATTGCATCGGCAGACCGCTTACCCAGTGTATCTGCTGGGTTTGACTACAAGCGCGAAGGGCTGAGCGAAAATGGTAAGTTTGTTGCACTCGGTGCGCCCTCAGACCCTGATAACTTTTGGCAGCTTGGTTTTGATGCCAGCTGGGAACTTGATTTATGGGGCCGTAATAAACGTGTTGAAGAAGGGGCCGTCGCTATGCTGCAGGCCTCTTTGTATGCGCGTGAAGCCGCGCGTGTTAGCTTAGCTGGCGAGGTAGCTAAAACGTATTTGTTACTGCGCAGTGCACAAACGCAGCTCAACATAACACACGAAAACAAAACCATTGCAGAGCGTGTGTTAAAGCTTGCACAAAGCCGCGAAAAAAACGGTGTAAGTACACGTTTTGAAACAATTAGTGCAAAAGCAGAGCTGGCAACAATTAATGCTGCGCTACCAGAGCAAACGCAGCGCCGTAATGTGTTAATGAACGCGCTTGCGTTGCTAGTAGGTGAAAAACCACGTGCCTTAAATACTTTGTTAGCCGAGCGTATTGCTGCGCCTGTTATGCCAAGCGAAATCCCTTCGGCTATTCCATCAGAGTTTGTGAAACGCCGCCCAGATATTTTACAAGCGCAAGCAAACTTACACAGCGCTGTTGCCGCTGTTGCCGCTATTGGCGCGGCCGAAGCGAATTTTTACCCACGCATTACTTTAACGGGCTCATTAGGAGTTGAAGGGTATGCGCAGAGTGATTTATCAACCTGGGATTCACGTGTTTTTTCAGTGGGACCAAATGTTTATTTGCCTATTTTTCAGGGTGGGCGCTTAAAGTCACAGCTTAAGCTTACTAAAGAGCGCGAGAAAAACGCGGCATTAACGTATCGTCAAACTGTACTAAAAGCGTGGCACGAAGTTGATAACGCAGTAGATGGCTGGGCTGCGCAGCAAAATCACCATCACAAAGTTGAAATTGCCCACGACTTTAATAAGCAGGCTTTACAAACCGTTGAAAGAGCCTACCAGCAAGGGGCAGCCGACTACCTTAGTGTTTTAACGGCGCAACGTAATTTATTAGCAAGCCAAACTAAGTTAAATAACAGTGCAACCAATGCCTCGATTGCGGTTGTAAATTTGTATAAATCTCTCGGTGGTGGCTGGAACCCAGACGCGCTACCTGAAAGTGCGCTTGCGCCAATGTCAGCCAAGGCGGAGGGCGAGTAATGAATGCAGTCACGATTAATGTGCCTGTACAAAATGCAGCACCTGTTGCTAAGCCCGCAGGGCCTTCAAAACAAGCACTGGCTGGGCTATTAGGCATTTTTATTGCCGCTATGATGGCGGGTTTAAATAACCGAGTAGGGGCACTTGGATTAGCAGATGTTAGGGGCGTAATAGGGGCTAGTTTAGACGATGCCTCTTGGCTTTCAAGCGCCTATACCGTTGGGGAGCTAATCGCTATGCCTTTTGCTTCGTGGTTTGCTATTACGTTATCGGTTAGACGCTTTCATATTTCTATGGTGACTATATGTGGCGTTATTGCGGCTATTTTGCCTTTTATTCATGATTTAAACTTATTAATTGCTCTGCGTTTTGTGCAAGGGGTAAGTAGTGGCGCGCTCATTCCTATATTAATGATGGCTGCACTTAAATTTTTACCCCCTAACATACGTTTACACGGTTTAGCGCTTTACGCCATGACCGCTACATTCGCTCCAAATTTAGCTATTTGGCTAAGCGGGCAGTGGGCTGAAGTGTTATCGGACTGGCGCTGGATTTACTGGCAAGTTATTCCGCTTTGTATTATTGCGGGCTCACTAACTGCGTGGGGGCTCCCAAAAGAGGGCGTTAAATATGTGCGCTTTAAAGAAGGAAACTGGTTAGGCCTAGTGTGCGGCGTATCGTCTTTGACGTTAATTGCCATCGCGCTTGATCAAGGTGTGCGTTTAGATTGGTTTAATTCATCGCTTATTAGTGTGTGTTTTTTTGGTGGGCTAATTTTATTTGGCTGCTACGTATTAACCGAGTGGCATCACAAAGCGCCGTTTATGAGACCGCAATTATTAGGCCGACGCAATTTAGGTATTGGCTCTGTACTGCTTACCATGTTGTTAGTGGTGTTGATGTCGGGCTCAATGTTGCCCTCAACCCATTTAGCCAATTTGCATAGCTATAGAGCATTACAGCTAGCGCCAGTAGGGTTATTAATTGCGCTACCACAACTTGTACTTGGCTCGGTAGTGGCACTGCTTTTATACAAAAAATGGGTAGACGCCCGCATTGTGATGTCAATTGGATTATTTTTAATTGCGCTGGCCTGTTTTAGCGGCGCACAAATTACGCCTTTATGGCATCGGGATCAATTTATCACAGCGCAGCTGTTGCAAGCATTTGGCCAGCCCATGGCAGTGGTCTCTATTTTATTTTTAATGACCAGTGTACTAGACCCAAGCGAAGGGCCGTTTTTTTCGGGAACCATAAACACATTACGTGTGTTTGGCTCGCTTATTGGCGGGGCTGTTGTGGGGCAGCTATTAACGGTGCGCAGTCATTTTCATAACGAAATGCTATTAGATCGCGCCTCACTGGTCGGTAATTCATTGGCAAACACCATACCTAATGATCAATTAGGTGGCGTTATTGCCCAGCAATCGTTAGTGATGTCGGTAGGTGATGCCTACTTGGTGCTTGGTGTGTTAGCACTTGTATTAATTCCGCTGGCGCTATGTATGAACTTTGTACCAGCCCCGAATCTTAATAAATCTTAAATTTTAATTGTTGAGTAATATATTATGGCCTTACCAAAAGTAGTTAAATTAACCGTTGTAGCAACTATACTTGCCGTTGTTGCAGGCAGTATTATTTATCTTAATAAACCGGAGTCGCAAAGTGCAACTCAAACAACTGACGATGCCTACGTGCAAGCCGACTTTACCTTTGTGGCGCCTCAGGTATCTGGCACGGTAGATCAAGTACTCATTAAAGATAACCAGCGAGTACAAAAAGGCGATTTAATTGCCACCATAGATAATCGCGATTTTGTAGTGGCCCTAGATTCTGCTAAAGCCCAAGCTAATAGTGCTAAAGCAAGTGTAGCTAGCTTGCAAGCTAAGCTAACTTATCAAGATTCGCTGGTACAACAAGCGCAAGCTGCGGTAGAGGCCGATACTGCATCACTTAAATTAGCGCAGTTAAATTTAAAGCGTTATACCAACTTAGCAACCGATGGCTCAGGCACTGTGCAAGCACGAGAAGAAGCACAAGCAAAGCTGGCTATTCAAAAAGCAAACTTGCATAAAAACCAAGCAGGCCTTGCAGCAGCAAAGCAGCAGATTGAAATTTTACGTGCCGATATCGAAAAAGCCAAAGCCGTGCTTGTACAAGCTAAAGCTCGTGTAGTAGATGCCGAGCTTAAGTTATCGTATACCCAAATTACTGCGCCTATTGATGGCATAGTTGGCCAAAAATCGGTGCGTGTAGGGGCGTATGTAAACCCAGGCAGCCCGCTATTGGTTGTTGTACCGCTTGATAAAGTGTTTGTTAGTGCAAACTACCGTGAAACTCAGCTAGCTAATGTAAAAGTAGGCCAAGAAGTTGAAATAAAAGTGGATGCACTACCAGGGCAAATTTTACGCGGCCACGTTGATAGCCTAAGCCCTGCCAGTGGCGTGAGCTACTCAGCCATTGGTGCTCATAACGCCACGGGAAACTTCACCAAAATTGTGCAGCGCTTACCGGTTAAAATTAGTTTAGATGCAAACCAGCCAGCGCTTAAGCAGTTACGAGTAGGTATGTCGGTGGTGCCAAGTATTTCAATAACGCAGTAGCACATTGCGTTAATTACAGGGCCAGTAACCATGTTGCTGGCCCTTAAAATTAGTTACTCCTTCCTTTTGCATACAAAGCCAAGATATTTTTGAGTTAGATAGCACACTTTTATACCGACTCCTGTTACAATTGCCACTATTAAAAAATTAGCTATATGGCGTTAATTGTTGTCAATTTATTCACACTAAATTGCTCAAAGCCCAGTTAATAACGATCAACTTAACGGGTTGCCTTGCATACACTCAATGTTATGCATGTAACTTGGCATCAAACTAAAAGAACTTATTAATGGCAGACCAGAATATTATCAACGAAATTAGCAAGCGAAGGACTTTTGCAATCATATCGCACCCGGATGCTGGTAAAACCACCATCACCGAAAAAGTACTTTTGTTCGGACAAGCGATTCAAAAAGCCGGTACTGTAAAAGGTCGTGGCTCTAATCAGCATGCAAAGTCTGACTGGATGGAAATGGAAAAAGAGCGTGGTATATCGGTTACTACCTCTGTAATGCAGTTTCCGTATAACAATGCGCTGGTTAATTTACTTGATACCCCTGGACACGAAGACTTCTCAGAAGATACTTACCGTACATTGACCGCGGTAGATTCGTGTTTAATGGTTATTGATGCCGCAAAAGGTGTAGAAGAACGTACCCGTAAGCTAATGGAAGTTACGCGCCTACGTACCACGCCTATTGTTACCTTTATGAATAAGTGTGACCGTGATATTCGTGACCCAATGGAACTACTTGATGAAGTAGAAACAGAGCTAAATATTGCCTGTGCGCCTATTACCTGGCCAATTGGTTGTGGTAAAGAGTTTAAAGGTGTTTATCACATTCATAACGACGAAGCTGTTTTATACAAAACAGGCCAAGGTCATACTATTCAAGAAGTTCGCACTGTAAAAGGCCTAGATAACCCTGAGCTTGATACCGCCATTGGTGAAGAACTCGCTGAGCAATTACGTGAAGAGCTAGAGCTGGTAATTGGTGCCTCAAATGAGTTTGATCTTGAATTGTTTTTAGCAGGTGAGCTTTCACCGGTGTACTTTGGTACAGCCCTTGGTAACTTTGGTGTAGACCATGTACTTGATGGTTTAACGCAATGGGCACCAACACCATTACCGCGCGAAACAGATGACCGCCAAGTAATCGCAACAGAAGAAAACTTTACCGGTTTTGTGTTTAAAATTCAGGCCAACATGGACCCTAAACACCGTGACCGCATTGCCTTTATGCGTATTGTGTCGGGCAAATACAGCCAAGGCATGAAAATGAACCACGTACGCCTTGGTAAGCAAATTAGTATTTCTGATGCGGTAACCTTTATGGCGGGCGATCGTGAGCGCGCAGCAGATGCATATGCGGGCGATATTATTGGTTTGCATAACCACGGTACCATTCAAATTGGTGATACCTTTACGCAAGGCGAAAAGCTTAAATTTAGCGGTATTCCTAACTTTGCGCCTGAGCTGTTTCGTCGTATTCGTTTGCGCGATCCGCTCAAACAAAAGCAATTATTAAAAGGCTTAGTACAACTTTCTGAAGAAGGTGCTGTACAGGTATTTAGACCGCTTACTAACAACGATTTAATTGTAGGCGCGGTAGGTGTACTACAGTTTGACGTAGTTGTAGCGCGCTTAAAAGCTGAGTACAACGTAGATGCAATTTACGAAGGCGTAAATGTAAATACGGCACGTTGGGTAAGCAGCGACGATGTTAAAAAGTTTGAAGAGTTTAAACGTAAGTGTGAAAGCAACTTAGCACTCGATGGTGGCGATAACTTAACTTACATAGCACCGAGCCGTGTAAACCTTAACTTATCGGTAGAGCGTTACCCAGAGGTAACCTTTAACCATACGCGCGAAAACTAGAATCGACTGACTAAAGTTAACTGAAAGCCTGCTATGGCGGGCTTACAAAGGTAAATAATATAATGAACATTCGTACTATTTTAGTAGAAAAAGCCATTGCCGCCATGACCGCAGCAGGCCTACCAGAAGACACAAACCCAGCTGTTACACAAAGCACACGCCCACAGTTTGGTGATTACCAAATTAATGGTGCAATGGGCGCCGCTAAAAAAATGAAAAGCAACCCACGTGAGCTTGCGCAAAAAATTATTGATAACCTAGATGTAACCGACATCGCTGAAAAAACAGAAATTGCCGGCCCGGGTTTTATTAATATTCATTTAAAGCCTGAGTTTTTAGCCAACAGTGTAAAAGCAGCTAACAGCGATGCAAAACTGGCTGTAAACGAGCACGCAAATCCGCAAACTGTCGTGGTAGATTACTCATCACCTAACCTTGCAAAAGAAATGCACGTAGGCCATTTGCGTTCAACCATTATTGGTGATGCCATTGTACGTGCGCTTGAATTTAGAGGCGACAAAGTCATTCGTCAAAACCACATGGGCGATTGGGGCACACAGTTTGGTATGCTAATTGCGCATTTAGAAGATCAAATTAGTCAAGGCGTAGACTTAGAGTCGGTAGCGCTTGCTGATTTAGAAACGTTTTACCGCGATGCTAAAAAGCGCTTTGACGATGAAGAAGGCTTTGCCGATAAAGCCCGTGACTATGTAGTTAAACTACAAGGCGGCGACGCGCACTGTGAAAAGCTATGGAAGCTATTTATAGCGACCTCTGTTAAGCACTCTGAAGAAGTTTACAAACGTCTAAACGTAACGCTTACCCAAGACGATATTATGGCTGAAAGTGCTTACAACAGTGAGCTTAACGATATTATTAGCCTATTAAAAGATAAAAACATAGCGGTAGAGTCGCAAGGCGCACAAGTGGTCTTTTTAGATGAACTTGCTAATAAAGATGGTGAGCCATCGGCGTTTATTGTGCAAAAATCTGGCGGCGGCTTTTTATATGCAACCACCGATTTAGCCGCGTGTAACTACCGCTCAAATACCTTAGGCGCTGAGCGTATTTTAATATTTGTTGATGCACGCCAAAGCCTTCACTTTAATCAAGTGGAGCTTACCGCACGTAAAGCAGGCCTTTTACGCGATGAAACGAGCTACGAGTTTTGCCCGTTTGGCACCATGATGGGCGCCGATGGTAAACCATTTAAAACCCGTACAGGTGGTACAGTAAAACTTGCTGATTTACTTGAAGAATCAATTAGTCGTGCAGCAACAAAGCTTGCTGAGCGTGAATCTGATTTATCAGATCATGATCGCAGCGAAATTGCGCGTAAAGTAGGTATTGGCGCTGTTAAATACGCTGATCTTTCTAAGCATCGTACCAGCGATTACATATTCAACTGGGACACCATGTTAAGCTTTGAAGGCGCAACAGCACCTTACTTACAATATGCTTACACCCGTGTGCGCAGTATTTTCCGTAAATCAGGTGTCGACGCCGCTACGCTAAATGCAGATGTAGCCATAGCCGAGCCGCAAGAAAAAGCACTCGCGCTTAAACTGTTACAGCTTGAAGAAGTCCTTGATTTAATGATCTCTGAGGCTACTCCGCACGTACTATGTAGCTACTTATACGAGCTAGCTAGCCTATACATGACATTCTACGAAGCCTGCCCAGTACTAAAAGAAGGCGTAGAGCCAAACGTACGTGACAGCCGTTTAGTGTTATGTAATTTAGTGGCAGATACACTAAAAACAGGATTGGATTTGTTAGGCATTGAAGTCATGGAGCAAATGTAATCACCGTCGTATTTTAACCTAATACTGCGTTATCCACCCCAACTTACCCTAATCACATACAAATCGTATGCTCATAGGGATAAGTAGGAGGTGGATGCCTTGTCTTAGGCTAAACTACATAGGTGAACCTTCTGCTTCGTGTAGTTCGCTTTGACTGCGTTGTCGTGCTTTTTTAGCCTAAGTCATATACTAATTGTATGCTCCTTGGCATAAAAATGCACTTCGCCTTGTCAGCACTCCTGCACTTGCAGATATATAGGTTTGCACCGTAGGTTGGGTTGAGTGAAACGAAACCCAACATTAACCAAGCACTAACCCAAAATATAAAATTGTTCTTATTACTGATTACTATTGATTGCCTGACCTTAACTTACCCACATACGCTTTAATAAACAGAGAAGGATTTGTTTATGAAACTCGAAGACATCCGCCGTGAATACCTGCAAGACGCGCTAAGCGAAGATAATTTGCAAGATGATCCATTCAAACAATTTGAAACGTGGCTTGAGCATGCTGTGGGCAGTAATATCCCAGACCCAACGGCCATGGTTGTGGCAACGGTTGATGAAACCGGGCAACCTTCACAGCGTATTGTATTGCTAAAACATTTAGATGATAACGGGTTTGTATTTTTTACTAATACCGGCTCACGTAAAGCGCAAGAGCTAAAAGGCAATAACAAAATATCGCTGCATTTTCCGTGGCATCATATGGAGCGCCAAGTGATTGTATACGGTGAGGCAAGACCATTACCGACGGCTGCAGTCGCTAAGTATTTTTTATCGCGCCCTAAAGAAAGTCAATTAGCAGCATGGGCCTCAGCGCAAAGCAGGCCAGTCTCATCGCGCAAAGTGCTTATGGAAACCTTTGCCAATATGAAGAGTAAATTTGCTAATGGTGAAATTCCATTGCCTGATTTTTGGGGCGGTTACTGCGTAGTCCCTTCTAAAATTGAGTTTTGGCAAGGTGGCGCACACCGTTTACATGACCGCTTTATATATCAGCGCCAAACTGATAATAGCTGGCAAATAACACGTTTAAACCCTTAACCGGTTTGCGCTGTGAAGTTTATAGACTCCCACTGCCACCTCGATTTTACTGAGTTTGACGCAAACCGCGGATCACTCATAAAAGAGTGTATGGCTAAAGGTGTTGAGCGCTTTGTTGTGCCAGGAATTAGCTTGGCGCAATCTAAGCAACTAATTGAATTTAAAGCTAAATACCCACAATTACATATTGCCGCAGGGCTTCACCCTTACTTTTTAGATGAGCATAAAGATGCTCACTTAGCACAGTTATTCGATTTTGCAAAAGCCAATAAAAAGCAGCTGGTGGCAATAGGGGAGTGCGGGCTTGATAGAAGTATTGATGACCTTGAAAAACAAACCAGCCTATTTGAGCAACATATTACCCTTGCTAACGAGCTCAAGCTGCCGCTTATTGTGCATCACAGGCAAAGCCATGATTTAATTGCGCATGCGTTTAAGCGCTGCAAGCCAAAATATGGCGGGGTGATACATGCATACTCAGGCTCCATGCAACAAGCACAGTATTATATTAAACAGGGCTTTAAATTAGGTGTAGGTGGCGTTATTACTTATGAACGAGCAGCTAAAACCCGTGATGTAATTGCTCAAATAGAACCGCAGCATTTAGTGCTTGAGACGGACGCACCCTCAATGCCATTAAGTGGCCATCAGGGAGAAATTAACACCCCTGCGCATATTCCTACTGTATTTGAAGTTTTATGCAGCTTAAAGCCAAATAGTAATAAAGCCGAACTTGCTCAGCAGCTTTACGATTCTTGCTCTGAGGTTTTTTGCATATAGCGATTTACCTGCCAACGTTTTAGGCCTCGCCCTAGCTGCCATGTAAAAATACAGGCTATTACTAGCATTAATAAAACTTGCCTGCCTAAATCATGAAAATGATTGTGGCTGTCAGATATTGCCGCGCGGGTTAAATAAGTAATAGATACAAAGCCTAAAGGCTTATCTATGTCGCTTACAACAGGCTCAACAAATGGGGTTTTTAGTTTACTAATCCCTGGGGTAGACTCTGGCAATTGGCCAAATATGTGGTGCGATTGCCAGTGATCGCTGCTGGCTATAAGTACGCCTTGCTGATCGTAAATTGTGGCTGAAAGTACAAACTCGTCTTTGCTTATATCATTACACAAAGCTCTAAGCTGTGGCTTATTTTTAGCAAGCAATGGCTCTTTAGCATTAAGTGCCATAAATGAGGTTAAGCTTTTGGCAGTATTATCGGCACTATTATAAAGTAGTTGGTGGCTTTCAAAGCTACTGTTAACACCTACAAAACTCAGTAATACAAAACAGCCCGCAGCCAATAACAAGCGAACGATTCGCTTTCTTTGTGATGCAGACAAAGGGCTTTTTATATGGTTATTTTTCATAGTCACCGTATATGCTACTGACAGCATTTTGATTTGATGTTACAACTACGCTAACTATAACCTTAAATCTACCCCGATGGCGAATTTAGAGTTATGAATACCCTAATTGATACGCCAAATTAGAAAAATAAATAACAAACACGGAGAACCCATGTCGCAAATGAACATGGCACAGCCAGCTGCTGAGCAAGCATTACATTCTTTAACGCTAAACACATGGTTTGATTACAAAGAAGGGAGTTTTACTCCTGCTCAAACAATACCAGATAAAACCGTTGGGTTATTTAGTATTGCGTTTGCGGGCGATTTTGAACTAAAGCATGTAACGAGTATTATCGACTTTCTAAAAACGCACGCGCTTAAAGTAACCGCTGTATGTCAATATCAGCCCGACTTAGGGTTAGCCCCAGCTCTGTGTTTTTATAGCCCAGAGGCAGAGCAAAAAATTAACCCGCTTGCGCTAAGAGAGTTTGCAAACACGCTTGATTTTCAGCTAGTGCAAGTTACAACGCCACCCAACCTATATGAGCCAGGGCTGCTGGTTATGGATATGGACTCTACCGCCATCACCATAGAGTGTATTGATGAAATTGCACGTTTAGCAGATGTATATGACGATGTGGCTTCGGTGACCGCGCTTGCAATGGCGGGCAAACTAGATTTTAGCGAAAGTTTAAATCAGCGTGTAGCAAAGTTAGCCGGCATAGAGCAAAGCTTAATTGAAGACTTAAAAAACACCTTACCATTAATGCCAGGTATTAAAGCGTTATGCCAAATTTTAAAGCAGCATAATTGGTATCTTGCTATAGCATCAGGTGGGTTTGTACCCTTTGCCGAGCGTGTGCAGCAGCTGATTAATTTAGATGAAGTACACGCTAATGTGCTTGAATTTGCAAACAATAAACTCACAGGAAAAGTCTCTGGTGCCATTGTTGATGCGCAGCAAAAAGCGGTTGTTTTAGAAACACTGCAGCAAAAGCTGGGCTTAGCAAATACGCAAACGGTAGCCATTGGCGATGGTGCAAACGATTTGCTCATGATGGAAAAAGCAGGGTTAGGTGTTGCCGTACATGGTAAACCAAAAGTGGTGGAGCAAGCTCAAGCGGCTATATGTCAGGGCTCGTTACTGCAATTGTTGTATATGTTGGCTATTCCCTTAAAGAAGTAACCTGAGAATAACCACCAAAATAAGTTATACCAATCGGGTTAAGTTATTTAGATATTTATAGCGACAGATAAATAGCGTGATAACAAGGCATAAATTTCGACATGTAGTTGTTCTATTTGAGAAGTTTATAACGCCGCTAACGCTTTATTTAGCACGCTATAAACTTTTAAGTCGATTGGTATTAAGCCGCTTAGCGCAAGCGGTTTAACCATAACAGCTTTCTGCGGCCCATTTGAGCGACCTGCTTTTGATCTAACTCTAAATGGCTAAGCGCTTCGTCGGTTATATCTACAATATCACCCACCCCAGATACTGCCCACAGCGCTTCTTCTATGTCTTTTGCTTTGTGCATTGCATATTGGCTTACATATTTAAGTTCGTTTGATAGGTAATCTGTATCTGGGCGACCCGTTCGCGATAAGTACAAGCGCATAACAAATACCAGCTCAGATTTAACACCTGCGCTAATTTGCTCACTAAAGCTTGAATAGTTTTCGCCTAGTATGCATTGGCTCGTCACAGCCTTTTCAATGTTATCTTGTTTAGGGTCAAAATTAATTGCGAGTGTAAACGGCAAAGGCGGGTCTTGTCGGCTACGATCTTTAATGCTTGGGGTGATCACATCAATAATTTGTTGCTGCGTTAAAATATGGCTTAGGTCAGTTTTATTATTTAATAAGCCAAAATTTTGTAAAATCACGTGAATTGGGCTGGCATATAAACCAAAACCTATAGCTCCTGGAATAAAGTGGCTTGCTTCTTTATGTAAATAAAGCGGGAATTGGCACACACTTTTGGTCACCATATTTCTCAGTGCGGTAGAAAGGCCTTCTATTTTAGGGGCTTCTTCAGACACTTTTAATTTATCTTTATTACTTTGAATTAATTGGGTAAAAAAGTTAACCCCTGCATGTGGTAAGTCAGCAACTCTGTTGGCTTTCAAATTAATGGTTGTTAGCGACTTACTAATTGCCATCACTTCGTATTTAAGCTCACTTAAATTGTGCTTTTTAGTTATTTTTTGTAAATCGGGGAAAGACAGTAAAACAATATCGCCTTTTTTAAAGCTAACCGGCGAGGCTGACTCTAATTGCAAGCCCATAACCGAAAAATCCCGAGTATGAGCCTGATACTGCTTATCCTCAAACGAAAGCTCGGCAGGTGTTTTATATAAGTATCGTTTGTGAGAGCGTAAGTTTACATACTCTAGCGGCACAATATCTAAATAAGGAGGCTTATTATGCTTAGCGTGGCCAAAATGTTTAAGCTGGTTAACTAACGCCTTATCGTAGGGCTGCTTCTTATAATGCGCTTGTTCTTCACTGTTGCCAATGGCGGTTAAAACCGCAATGTATTTTACATCTTTTATAAGGCCTGCCACTCTTGGAGAAGGTGGCTTATTAAGCTTTTCTATGTTTTTACCCGCCGAGTTAGGCAACGATAATGGAATAAACGAATCATCTGGGTGGCTTGGCATAACTTGTAACTTAAAGCATTGCCAGCTGTCTTTTTGGCTACCAAACCCTAAAAATAGGTTTCTTAATTTAGGGTTGTTATTAAGCTCTGTTCGCGTGGCTGAATAGTAATAGATTTTTCCTGCAGAAACATGAGTAAACGTATATAAGTAATCTTCTTTTACTGCGTTTACTTGGGTAAGCATTTGGCTAATACGTTGATTATTTAAAATGCTATATAAGCAGGGCACTTTTCGTTCATCAGTAAAATAGCGCTGAATAAAAATATTATTTTCAGTGGTTAGGCTTAAACTAGGAACAATTTGTTCGCCTTTTTTACTTAAAAATACGTATAAAGAGGTAACGCGCGGAATATAATATTGCTCATAACCCTTTGAAACCAAAGCATCTAGGGTGTTATCTAAGTTCACTTTATAGCGGCGTTTATTACCGTTTATAAAGCTATCTAAAAAATTATCGAATGCTTCATTTTTTTCTATAAAAGTACGCTTTAAACGAATGTGGTTATATTCACGAGATATGTTTTCAACTGCAACTACTTCATATTGAATGCCATTTTTAAGGCCTAGCTCAAAATCTTGCTCAAGCCCTACTAGCCGCATGGCAATTAGCTGCCCTTTTTTTATAATTTGGCGGGTAGGAAGTTTAATTTTACACCCACTCAAAGAGATATCTGAGGTACTAGCGGCAATGTTTTTCTTATCGTTGTACTCAATTTTAACTTTAATCGAGTAGTTCATTCGCTCCTCAGAGCGGCTTTCATAAGAGGCAAATTTTATTACGCTAGTAGTCAGAGTGTCGTTTTCAACTTGTGTATCACTTTGCTCTTGTGCTTGTTTTTGTAGTACGCGATGGTTGTTTTCGGTATTCATTACCGCTTCGTATACCGCTAAAGTATAGCCGCCGTGTTGTTTTAAGGCTGCCTCAAATACTTCTATGGCGGTGTCATCCATAAAGTGTTGTTTACCATTGTGCTCATACGGGCGAACTTGGCCTGTTACTAAGCCTCGCAGGTCAACAAAACGGGCAACTGGCTGAGATAGGCGCGACATTTCCATTTTCATTAAAAACTGCTCAGGCTTTGTTAAACCTGCCGTTTTAGATTTGAAAATTAGGTCGAACTTTGCGTTACCTAAATAGGTTTTTAGCTCATTTACGAGGTCTTCGTGTTTGAGCAGTATGTCTTCAGCCATTTATAAATCGTCACCGTCTAATTGAAAAGTAGGTATACTGTAAAGTCCATTTATTTGAAAAATTCAATAAACGTAACATCGTGCTATGTTATTAATATAGGTACGATTTTTCGTGTAAGTACAGTTTAACTCTTGTTATTATGTGTTAAATGCCAATTTGTTGGCAAGTTACTTTAAAGTATTTAAAAGCAATAAGTATGCCCTAACTTAAAGTAAAAGAGAAAATTACATGTGTTTGTTTCTAATATAGATCCTAGAGTGGCTTTAGCAATGTAGCGCTGCTATGTCGTTCTCCCCATGATAAAATAAACAACTAAATGTATGCATTTTAAATTAAAGAATAGTAGGTAAGGTTATAAATGGCTAAGGCGGCAAAAGTAGAATTTGTTTGTACAGAGTGTGGTATGAACTACCAACGTTGGCAAGGTCAGTGTCGCTGTGGTGCGTGGAACACGTTGGCAGAATTTAAACCCTCTGCAGGGCAAAGTAAAAAAGCCGCTGCGCGAGCAACCGTTGGTGGTTATGCAGGTGGCATTGGTGGCGGCTCTAAAAAAATTGATGATGTAGCCACTACCGAGGCCGAAAAGCAGCTAACAGAAATAGGCGAGCTTGACCGTGTACTAAGCGGCGGCGTAACCACGGGCTCAGTTAATATTATATCGGGCGACCCAGGGGCGGGTAAAACAACGCTGTTATCTGATTTAGTAGCCAGAATGTCGCAGCGTATGCCATCACTTTACTGTACTGCTGAGGAGTCGTTGTCGCAGTTTAAAAACCGTGTAAACCGCTTAAAGCTTAACTATAACGCCGATGAGCTTTATTTACTTTCTGAAACTAGCGTAGAAACCATTATTGAAGAACTTGATAAAAATAAAATTAAGTTTGCTGTTATCGACTCTATTCAGGCGGTTGTAACCGACACTGCAAATGGCAGCCCTGGTTCGCCTTCGCAAGTAAAAAGTGCCGCGCAAGCGCTCACTCAGTATTGTAAGCAAAACGATGTCACTATGTTTATTATTGCCCATGTTAATAAAAACAACGAAATTGCAGGGCCGCAAACATTAGTGCATATAGTGGATGCCTTATTGCATATTGACACGAATGATGGGCAGGTACGTACGCTTAGAGCTAACAAAAACCGTTTTGGTGATATTGATACCGTAGGTATTTTTAAAATGTGCGAACGCGGCATGTTGAGTGTTGATAACCCCAGCGAGATTTTTTTATCGGGATCAAGTACTGAATCACCAGGCTCTACTATTACGTGTATCCGAAAAGGTAACCGTAATTTATTGCTCGAAATTCAATGTTTAACCACCGAAACCGAAGCCGAATTTCCGCAGCGTGTGTGCGTGGGTTTAAACATGAACCGAATAAAAATGCTCACTGGTATTTTACGCAAACACACCAAAACTAAAATATTTCACGATACGTTTTTTAATATTGTGGGCGGCTTACGAATCGATGAAACCGAAACCTGTATTGATTTAGCGTTAGTAACCGCGCTTTTAAGCAGCTTAAACGAGTTTGTTGTACCGCGTACAACCTGCATTATGGGAGAGCTTAGTTTAAACGGCGATGTGCGCCCAATCGACAGCGGTGTACCACGGGTTAAAGAAGCGGCACAGCATGGGTTTACTGAAATATTTATTCCGTTTCGTAATTACCATAAATCGATGGAAGGACTAGGGGCTAAAATTACGCCAGTAAAAACCGTGCACGAGTTACTGAGTTTAATTAATTAACGCTTACAGCGGCTGCTGTGCAATGTTACTCTTGAGCAAACACAATTTATATAAAGATCAGAATAAGGAAATAGCATGAAAAAACTCGTAATAGCCATAGCCATTGTTGCAGCTGGCGTAGGTGGGGTTAGCTACGCAAACTATGTAGCAACTCAAGAAGTACGTACCGAAGTAGACAAGCAGCTTGCTTTAGTGAGCGATCAAACCGGTGCAACATTTAAATACGCGGGTTTATCGGCAAGTGTTATTTCTCAAAGTGTTGAAATTACTAACATGGAAGTAATTAGCCCTGAAGGTGATAACGTAGCGCATATTCAAAGTATTGAAGTAACCGGTTACGAAACCGATAAAATATCGCCACATACATCGTTTACAGTAAAAAGCTTTCAGTTCGATAAAGACTTTGTAGCAAAACTACCTGCTGATACAAACGAAATGCTTGCCTCTGCAAGTTACGACTTAAGCTCATCGCTCGATTACGATGAACAATCTGGCGACAGCGACGTAGTTTTAAAGCTTGATGCAAAAGATATTGCTAGTTTTAATATGGATGTAGGACTTGCTAACTCTAAAGCATTAATGGACGCATCCCTTGCTATAAGCAAAGCGCAACAAGAAGCTGGTGATACGCCGCTTACGTACGAGCAAGAGTTACAACAGCAAACCTTAGTTATGCAAGCTATGAGCAAGCTTGAGCCACGTAATATTAATTTAGTACTTAATAACCAAGGCAAATTAAAAGAGCTATTTGTGAGCGAGCTTGAAAAACAAGGTATGACGCTTGAGCAAATGCAAATGACGCTACAGCAACAGTTACAGCAAGCTCCCGTAACTGAAGAAATTGCACAAGCGCTGACTGATTTTGCCAAAGGTTTAAACTCATTAAGCATATCGGCAAAATTGCCTGAAGGTAAAACTATGATGGAAGTAAACCAGCAAATAATGATGTTAGCTGGCCAGCCAGAAGAGCTAGTTAAATTCGTTAACTTAGAAGTTAAAGGCGAGTAATTGCGAACAGCTCTTAGTAGCCAGTTTAATACAAAAAAGCCGTACTTGATTAATCAAGTACGGCTTTTATTATTTTAGCTGATAGCTTAGTGAAGAATACGCGCTCTAATTGTACCTTCTACTGCGCTTAGCTCTTTAAGTGCAACTTCTGACTGATCGGTATCTACGTCAATAACTACATAACCAATTGATTCATCAGTTTGTAAGTACTGAGCGGCAATGTTAATACCGTGCTGGGCAAATGCTTGGTTAATTTGCGTAAGTACGCCAGGGCGGTTGTGGTGTACGTGCAATAAGCGGCTACGGTTAGCAAGCTCTGGTAGCGAAACCTCAGGGAAGTTAACCGCTGTAATAGTTGAGCCATTATCTGAGTATTTAGCTAATTTACCGGCTACTTCAATACCAATGTTTTCTTGCGCTTCTTGGGTTGAACCACCAATGTGCGGCGTTAAAATAACGTTGTCGAATTCACGCAGTGGCGATACAAATTCTTCTTCGTTAGATTTTGGCTCAACAGGGAATACATCAATAGCTGCGCCGCTTAGCTTTTTCTCGCTAAGTGCTTCGGCAAGTGCATCAATATCCACTACAGTACCGCGTGAAGCGTTAATTAGTATTGATCCTTGCTTCATTACGGCAAGTTCTGCTGTGCCAATTAGGTTTTTAGTTTGCGGTGTTTCTGGTACGTGTAAACTAATAATATCAGCCCGCTGTAAAAGCTGTGTTAGGTTATGAATTTGTGTTGCATTACCTAAAGAGAGCTTATCTTCAATGTCGTAATACTCTACGTTCATACCTATGTTTTCAGCCATAATACCAAGCTGTGTACCTATGTGGCCGTAACCAATAATCCCGAGCGTTTTACCGCGCGCTTCAAACGAGCCGGTTGCTGTTTTTAACCAGCCGCCACGGTGCGCTGCTGCATTACGCTCTGGAATACCACGTAATAGTAATAGTATTTCGCCAAGTACAAGTTCAGCCACTGAACGAGTGTTTGAAAACGGTGCATTAAATACTGCAATACCGCGCTCGCGAGCTGAGTTTAAGTCAACTTGGTTAGTACCAATACAAAAACAACCAATGGCTACTAGCTTTTCAGCTGAGTCTAAAACTGCTTGGTTAATATGAGTACGAGAACGAAGCCCTACAAAGTGCACATCTTTAATACGCTCTTTAAGTTCGTCCTCAGGTAGCGATGTTTTTACGTAGTCGATGTTGCTGTAACCATTACGTTTAAGCGTTTCTACTGCGCTTTGGTGAACACCTTCAAGCAAGAGAATTTTAATTTTGTCTTTTGCTAACGATACCTTACTCATAACCTCATCCTATTTAATTTGTGGCCCATTTTTAGTGCCGATAATCACTTTATCAGCGCCGCGCATCGCAAATAGGCCGTTGGTAACTACGCCAACAATTGAATTAATTTGTGTTTCAAGTTGTTTGGCATTACTAATACTTAAATTGTGTACATCTAAAATAACGTTACCGTTATCGGTTACTACGCCTTGGCGGTACACAGGGTCGCCACCAAGTTTTAATAATTCACGCGCTACGTAGCTGCGTGCCATGGGTATAACTTCTACCGGAAGCGGGAAGTCACCCAATGTATCTACTAATTTTGTGTCATCAACAATACAAACAAATTGTTTTGCAACGGCTGCGACTATTTTTTCGCGGGTAAGTGCTGCGCCGCCGCCTTTGATCATTTCGTTTTGGGCATTAATTTCATCTGCGCCGTCTACGTATACATCAAGAGCATCTACATCGTTTAGCTCAAACACTTCAATACCTAACGCGTGTAAACGCGCTGTTGAAGCCTCAGAGCTAGATACCGCACCCGTTATGGTATCTTTTACTGTGCCTAGGGCATCAATAAAATGATTTACGGTAGAGCCTGTCCCCACACCAACAATGGTGTTTTCTTTTACAAACTCGAGTGCAGCCCACGCAGCTGCTTTTTTTAATTCGTCTTGCGTCATTGTTATGCTCATATTTCAAATGTGTAGTGGGTGTTTATTACCAGTGATAAATTTTATCGGGAGTAATAATGGTTTTAAGTGGAACATCCCACGATTCAATTGGCAGTGCATCTACTTTTTGGCAGCTATGTGCTAAGCCTATAAGTTGCGGTTTTTGCCAATTGTAAGCGTGTAATTGCGCCAGTGTTTTATCGTAAAATCCACCCCCCATTCCTAATCGATTACCTTGATTATCAAATGCTACAAGTGGCATCAGTAAGTAATCTAAATCAGTTAATGGGCATATTTGAGAGCAGTTCAGCTTAGGCTCCAAGATACCATAGCGATTTGCCCTCATGGGTGAGTTTTTTTCATAGCGTTGAAACAGCAAAGTAGCCCCATTAAATGGGTGTATAACGGGTAAGTAAAGGGTGTGGCCTTGTTGCCATAACTCATTAATTAACAATGATGTATCTAATTCTCCATCGTTACTAAAGTAAATGGCTATATGTTTTTTTGAGGCTGTTTTATCGCTATTTAGCTGTTGAGTAAAATTCAACTTTAACTGTGCCGCGGCTTTTTCTTGCTGTTTTTTTGATAGATTATTGCGTAATTGGCGAATAGATTGGCGTATGTGTGTACGTTTATTGCTCATTGTAATTACGCACCTTTGATTAAATAGACACTAAATCAGGATAAGCTAAGTAAACAGCAAGCACAATAAGTAGTAAAACGGCAGTGGCAATCAGTGAATATAACAAAGTATTGCTACGCGTTTTAACAGGTTCATCGAGCTGCTCGTCAAGCATAAGATCATCTTCTTGCCACTTATCGCTTTCGTCTGTAGGGCTTTTTAGCTCATTGGTTGGAAGTCTTTGTTCTAGCTCTTCTAGTTTTTCTTCTAGGCGGATCAGGCTGCTCGTTATGTAATCAAGGGCATCAAAAATCCGTTCATCACGCTGACTAGCTGCGCTAGGGCTTTGAGTGGGCAGCTCACCTGTGGCTTGTAACTTACTTTTAATGCCTAGGCTTGCCAGTAATTTGGCTTGCTTTAAGGCTTTGTCTTTATTGCTAGGTGCAAAGAGTGCTTTGCCATTAAAAAACTGAGTTACTTTATCTTCAGACGTTTTTAGCTTACTTGCTAAATTTACGCAGGCCGTTTTAGCCTCAGTGCCCTCGGCGAGTCCTACAAACATAACGCGAAAATTATTGGCCATTTACTTATCCCTTAAGCTTTTATTATGCAAAGAGTATATACCTAAAACCGTACGAAATTCGAGGGCTAGCTAATACCAATTTAATTCAAAACACGATTAGTTTAGCGTATTAAATAGCGCACTGATTGCGTTAAAATTATTTATATAAAATAACTGTACGCCGTAAATTCCTTTGTTATTGCACTATTTACTGGGTGCTACGATAAACAACTAAATTAATGCAATTGGTATAAATAGTATAATTAGCCTTTGCTTTAGATATAAAAACGGCCCTTAAAAGGGCCGTTTATTATTTAATGCATTTTGGCTTAAAGGCCAGCAGCAGCGCGAAGTGCGTCTGCTTTATCTGTACGTTCCCATGGGAATTCGTCACGACCAAAGTGACCGTATGCCGCTGTTGGTTGGTAAATTGGGCGCTCTAAATCAAGCATTTGAATTAAGCCGTAAGGGCGTAGGTCAAAGTGCTCACGAATAAGCTCAATTAAACGACCTTCTTCAAGCTTGCTTGTACCAAAGGTTTCAACGCTGATAGAGGTAGGCTCTGCTACACCAATTGCGTAAGATACTTGTAATTCACATTTATCAGCAAGGCCTGCAGCCACTACGTTTTTAGCTACGTAACGTGCAGCGTATGCAGCTGAGCGGTCAACTTTTGATGGGTCTTTACCTGAGAAAGCACCACCACCGTGACGTGCCATACCACCGTATGTATCTACGATGATTTTACGACCCGTTAAACCACAGTCGCCCATAGGTCCGCCAATTACAAAGCGACCCGTTGGGTTAATGAAAAATTTAGTCGCGCTAGTAATAAGCTCTGCAGGAAGTACCGGCTTAATGATGGTTTCCATCACGGCTTCTACTAAGTCATTTTGCGAAATTTCTTCAGCGTGCTGAGTAGAAAGTACAACTGCATCAATACCTACTGGCTTGCCGTTTTCGTATGCAAAAGTTACTTGAGATTTTGCATCTGGGCGTAACCAGTTAAGCTCGCCGCTTTTACGTACTTGCGCTTGGCGCTGTACTAAACGGTGTGAGTAAGTAATTGGCGCAGGCATTAGTACTTCTGTTTCGTTACATGCATAACCAAACATAAGGCCTTGGTCGCCAGCACCTTGTTCTTCTGGGCTAGTACGGTCAACACCTTGGTTAATATCAGGAGACTGCTTACCAATTGTGTTTAAAATTGCACACGAGTCTGCATCGAAACCCATGTCTGAATGCGTGTAGCCAATTTCACGTACTGTTTTACGTGTAATTTCTTCAATATCAACCCATGCGCTAGTGGTAATTTCACCACCAACCATAACCATACCGGTTTTTACGTAAGTTTCGCACGCAACACGGGCATGAGAGTCTTGCTCTAGGATAGCATCAAGTACCGCATCAGAGATTTGATCGGCGATTTTATCCGGATGACCTTCAGAAACAGATTCAGAAGTAAATAAATGTTTTGCCATTGTATTTCTGCTCACAAATATTGCGCTTCACAAACGTCGGTATTAGCGCTAAAAAATTAAGGGGCGTATTTTATCTAAAACAAAACACCTTGCATAGTGTTTTTACGCCTAGACGTCTAAATAAAATGAGTAATAACTTTTTGGTCTTAAAAAATATTCATAATAGCCCATTTTTATGGGGTTTTTAATTGCACACTGCACCCACATTAAGTAAGAATGGTTGCTATAACAGCTCTTAAGTTACTTAAGGGTATTAACGAACACATAAGTACCCGCGCAAATACACATAAAGGTAGGAGAATTCATGCCATCTCGCAAAGAACTTGCAAATGCTATTCGCGTCTTGTCAATGGACGCAGTACAAAAGGCCAAATCTGGCCACCCTGGAGCCCCTATGGGCATGGCCGATATCGCAGAAGTATTATGGCGCGATTATCTAAAGCATAATCCAACTAATCCAGAGTGGGCTGACCGTGACAGATTTATTCTTTCAAATGGCCACGGTTCAATGCTTATCTATTCTCTATTGCACCTAACTGGTTACGACTTACCACTTGATGAAATTAAAAACTTCCGTCAAATGCATTCTAAAACGCCAGGCCACCCTGAGTACGGTTATGCACCGGGAATTGAAACTACTACGGGTCCACTAGGTCAGGGGATCACAAACGCGGTAGGTATGGCGATTGCTGAAAAAGCGCTTGCTGCACAATTTAACCGTGAAGGCCACGACATTGTTGATCACTACACATATGCATTTATGGGTGACGGTTGTTTAATGGAAGGTATTTCTCATGAAGCATGTTCACTTGCTGGCACATTAGGCCTTGGCAAGTTAGTGGCTTTTTGGGATGACAACGGTATTTCAATCGATGGTGAAGTTGAAGGTTGGTTTAGCGACGATACACCAGCACGCTTTAAAGCGTACGGCTGGCATGTAATAAGTGACGTTGATGGCCACGACAGCGATGCTGTTAGTGCTGCAATAGCAGAGGCTCAAAGTGTTACCGACAAACCATCACTAATTTGTTGTAAAACAGTGATTGGTTATGGTTCACCTAACAAATCTGGTAGCCACGATTGTCACGGCGCGCCATTAGGTGATGACGAAATTACAGCGTCTCGCGAATTTTTAGGCTGGTCTGGCGGTGCATTTGAAATCCCTGATGATATTTACGCACAGTGGGATAGCAAAGAAAAAGGTCAACAGCTCGAATCTAGCTGGAACGAAAAATTTGCAGCATACGCAAAGGCATTCCCAGAGCTTGCAGCTGAATATAAGCGCCGTATTAATAACGAACTCCCAGGCGATTGGGCTGAAAAATCTCAAGCGTACATAGAGCAACTACAAGCAAACCCTGCAAACCCTGCATCTCGTAAAGCGTCGCAAAATGCATTAAATGCATTTGGCCCGTTATTACCAGAATTCATGGGTGGCTCAGCCGATTTAGCTGGCTCAAACTTAACAATTTGGGATGGCTCTAAAGGGCTAACTGCAGACGATGCAAGCGGTAACTACGTTTACTACGGTGTACGTGAGTTTGGTATGTCGGCAATTATGAATGGTATTGCCCTTCATAAAGGCTTTATTCCTTACGGTGCAACGTTCTTAATGTTTGTTGAATACGCAAAAAATGCGGTACGTATGGCTGCGCTAATGAAGCAACCAAGCATTTTTGTATACACGCACGATTCAATCGGCCTAGGTGAAGACGGTCCAACTCACCAACCGGTAGAGCAAATTGCTAGCATGCGTTTAACGCCAAACTTATACAACTGGCGCCCGTGTGACCAAGTTGAGTCGGCAATTGCATGGCAACAAGCTATTGAGCGTAAAGACGGTCCTACGTCACTTATCTTTACTCGCCAAGGCCTTGAGCAACAAGCGCGTGACGCACAGCAATTAGCAGATGTTAAAAAGGGCGGTTACATCCTTAGCTGTGACGGCGAGCCAGAGCTAATTATTATTGCAACAGGTTCTGAGGTGCAACTAGCACAAGACTCTGCAACAGAGCTACGCAGTCAAGGTAAAAAGGTACGTGTTGTATCTATGCCATGTACTGATGTATTTGAAGAGCAAAGCGCACAGTACAAAGAAAGCGTACTACCGGCAGCCGTTACACGCCGCGTAGCAGTAGAAGCAGGTATTGCTGATTACTGGTACAAGTACGTGGGCCTAAATGGTGCAGTAGTAGGTATGACTACCTTTGGTGAGTCGGCACCTGCTGGTGAGCTGTTTGAGTACTTTGGCTTTACAGTAGAGAACATTGTAAATAAAGCAAACGCGTTGTTTTAACCGTTAGCTTTAATATTTTAAAGCCCGCCCTGTGTAAAACAGGGCGGGCTTTTTTGTTTGCTGACTGAGTTATGAAGCGGTGTAGTAGCCTTAAGATACTGCATCACACTGCTTGTAATACGTAGTACTTTTTTAGCTTAAAGCCTTTTGAGTTTTAATTTCAGATGAGTAATTTTCACAGCGCTTTTCTTGCAAGGCTATGACCTATCAGGCAAGGTGGTGGCCGATTAAATAAAATAATACAACAGGAGTGAGGATGTCTCAGTTTGAAAATGTAAGCGTAATTAAAAAAGCGAACGTGTATTTTGACGGTAAAGTATCAAGCCGTACCGTGGTATTTAACGATGGCACAACCAAAACGCTAGGTTTTATGCAACCAGGTGAATTTGTATTTGATACCAGTAAAAAAGAATTAATGGAGCTGTTAGGCGGCCAGTGGGACATTTTACTACCTGGCGAAACGCAGTGGAAAACATTTACCGCGGGCGAATCATTTAACGTTGATGCCAATGTTAGCTTTAAAGTAAAAGTGAGTGATTTTGCTGACTATTGCTGTTCGTACACAGACTAAACGCTAAAGGCTAGACGTCTGAAAGCCCATATTTTATGGGCTTTGCATAAACTTTGCACAACTTATAATTTAAATCAGTTTAAGTAACAAATTAATTTCAAAAATCAGTGCTTTTTCCTTGTGTTAATCTAAATAGCCCCCAATACTATTTATGAGGTAACAAATAAAAGGATACCCTATGAAAATTAATCTTTCTGGTCACCATGTAGACGTTACTAACTCTATTAGAGAGCATATCAACGAAAAGTTTTCAAAAATCGAGAGCCACTTTCCATCACTTATCGCACTCGACATTATATTGTCTAAAGAGCATCACAAAATCCAAGCAGAAATTAGCACAAATTACGAAGGTGCGCGTATATCGGTAAAAGGGGAAAACGAAGTTATGTACCCGGCGATTGCAAGCGCAGCTAAAAAACTCGATGCAGCACTAAAACATCGAAAAGGGCAAATAAAAGCAAATTTACACGAAAAGCCTGTAAGCACAACGCCAGAAATAGCGCACGAAATCATCCAAGAGATGGAACTAAAATAAGATTTAGTCCCAAAGTACTATAAAAAAGAGCCTTACGGCTCTTTTTTATTGCCTTTAATTTAGGTAAGTTATGCAGCCTTCGGTGTTATTAATTATGAAAATTAATAACCAGAGCGAATAACACACATAATTTGAGAAATTAATGCAGCAAACACACACCTCTTGGAAATCTCGATTGGGCGCACTAGGCCCTGGTATCTTAATGGCAACCGCAGCAATTGGCGGCTCTCACTTAGTTGCATCTACTCAAGCTGGCGCGCTATTTGGCTGGCAACTGTTTTGGCTAATTCTCGTTGTTAACGTATTAAAGTACCCGTTTTTTCGCTTTGGTATGGAATACACCCTAGCAACCAAAAACAGTTTAGTAGAAGGCTATAAAAATAAAGGGCCTGTCTATTTTTATAGTTTTATTGGCTTAAATATACTTGCCGCCATAGTTAATACCGCAGGGGTGCTATTACTGACTGCAAGCTTGCTTCATTATGCACTGCCAATAGTGATAGAAGTCACGCTACTGTGTTGGATATTGCTCGGTGTGTGTTTAGCTATTTTATTACTTGGGCACTTTAAAGCGCTCGACAGCGTTGCTAAAGGCATTATGGGGCTATTAACGCTTGCTACTGTTATTGCACTGGTTATCGCGTTTAGTAATGGCCCAATGGCACCAGCTGACTATATTGGCCCATCACCTTACGAGTTGGCTATGCTGAGCTTTATGGTCGCGTTAATGGGCTGGATGCCAGCACCCATTGAAATTTCAGCCCTTAGTTCGCTGTGGCTTAAAGAAAAACAAACTCAGCAAACGGTTACTAAAAGCCAAGGTTTATTCGATTTTAACGTAGGCTATTGGCTAACAGCCTGTTTAGCATTGGTATTTTTTAGCTTAGGTGTGCTGGTGCAATATGGGCAAAGCAGCAGTATTGAGCTTGGCGGTGTTGCCTTTGCTAAACAGCTTATTGATATGTATGCACTGACTATTGGCGAGTGGGCAAGGCCACTTGTATCAGCCATTGCTTTTTTATGTATGTTTGGTACTACACTCACCGTGCTTGATGGCTACGCACGTACACTTAACGAGTCACATAAACTACTTGGCTTTAAGCAATCTAAACACAGTTTAAATATTTGGTTAGTACTGCAGGCCTTTGCCGGTATGGCCGTTATTTTATTTTTTAAATCGGCCCTTGGCCCAATGCTTACCTTTGCTATGACACTTGCTTTTGTCACTACCCCCGTTTTTGCATGGCTTAACTTTAGCCTAGTGCGCTCAGAGCCCGCCATTAAACACAGCGTACTATTGCGCAGCTTAACGTGGTTAGGCTTAATGTACTTGGTTGGTTTTGCTGTTGCGTTTGTGGTGTGGAAGCTAGCAGCTTAATAAAAATAGCTATTTACTTTAGGGCTTTAATTAAAGCCCTAAAGAATTAAATTCAAAGATTAAATGAATATTAGAACAGGCGAGCTTTCAAACCCACACATTATAAAGTTACTACAAGCGCATCATAACGATATGCTAAAACACTCACCTGTTGAAAGCGTACATGCGCTGGATGTAACTAAACTCACAAAGCCCGATATAACTTTTTATAGCTTATGGATTGATAATAATTTAGCGGGTGTTGGTGCTTTAAAAGCACTAAATACAACGCATGGCGAAATTAAATCAATGCGCACCTCAAGCAACTATTTACGCCAAGGCATAGCCGCTAAGTTACTCACGCATATTATTGAGCAAGCAACACTGCTAGGGTATAAAAAGTTAAGTTTAGAAACAGGCACTGCAAAGGCGTTTTTACCCGCGCAAAAGCTTTACACTCAGTTTGGTTTTAAAAAATGCGAACTATTTGGGAATTATGAGCAAGATCCGTATAGCTTGTTTATGAGTAAAGTGCTTTAAAGTGAGTAGGGGATATTATGGTTTATAACGTTGAACTGAAAGCTCCAGCACAGGATGAATTTGCTAATTTACGTACACAAGTAAAGTGGCAAAACCCTGACGATAAAACATTAAAAGCAAGTATCGAAAACTCACTGTTTTGGGTCACTGTATACGACACGGATAATTTAATAGGCACTGGCAGAGTGGTTGGTGATGGCGCAATGTATTTTTATATTCAAGATGTAATTGTTGCGCCAAGTTATCAAAAGCAAGGCATTGGTCATTTAGTTATGACCCATATTGAAAACTACCTAAGCAACACATGCTCTAATAGCGCGACAATAGCTTTATTAAGCGCTAATGGTAAAGAAAGCTTTTATACTCAATATGGTTATGTAAAGCGTGATGGCGATGGTTTAGGGTTAGGAATGTGTAAGTTTATTAGCAAGTAATAATAAATATTGCTGAATTTTTTTATATTTTCCATTAACGCGGTAAGTCGGGTTGTTTCTAGTTTATTCATCATTATCGTCGGATGGCGTGGCTTCGCCACTTATCCGACCTACGTCAAAGGTAGGTTGGTTAAGCCAAAGGCGTCACCCAACAACGCTATAGGTTCACGCCTGAAGCCCCGCCGCTAGCGCTGAGCTGAGGTAAATTAATATCTAACTCAGCTCTTTTATCGCGTTACTTATTCCATCTAAACTCAGCGGGTACATTCTGTTGTCCATCAGCTGCTTTATAAAATCAATTGATTGATAGTACGGCCAGTGTTCAACCGGTTGTGGGTTGAGCCAGGCTACTTTATCGAAGTGATTGGTAATTCGTTGTAACCATGCACTGCCGGGCTCTTCATTGTAGTGCTCTACCGAGCCGCCGGGGTAGGCTATTTCGTATGGGCCCATAGTAGCATCGTCCACAAAAATTACTTTGTAGTCGCTGGTAAATTTATTAATCAGCGTCATGGTGTCGGTGAGTTTGAGTGGCGCCGCGCATTGTCTTGCCATACGTGCTCGTATAAACAGTTATGAAAATAGTAAAAATTTAAATTCTTATCTTTCTAATAGCTGATTTTAATCTTTCTATTTATTAGTCTAAATTAAACATGAATCCATGGTTAGTGTTAGATTTAAAAATTATAAAGATTAGATACCTAGTTACAAATGTTATATTTTTGTTGTGTTTTTAGTGCTTTATACTTATTATTCTAACCGTTGATAAATATAGGGAAATATAATGGAAAATCAATTTAAACTTAAACCTCTCCTTGTTCTACCTCTTATAAGTGTATTAACTGCATGTGGCTCATCAGATTCTGACAGTGAAACGGCGGTTGTAGGTGTAAATAGCGTACCAGTTATCACCTCTCAGGCTGTTATTACGGCAACAGAAGATACACAATATACCTATGACTTAGTAGTACAAGATGATGACAGTAATTTAACTTATTCATTGAATTCTGCCCCTGAGGGTATGACTATTTCTAGTGATGGTTCTATTCAGTGGGTACCCACTGAAGGAGTAGTAAGCTCAGGAAATGTAGTTGCAGCAGTAAATGATGGTGTAAATGATAGCGTATTGCAGTCTTTTGAGATTGAAGTTACCCCTGTAAATGATTCACCGGTACTAACTGAAGTAGCAAATCAGGTGGTTAAAAGCGGAGATAATTTTACTTTTCAAATTAATGTAACCGACCCTGATGATACTGCTGAGTACGGTGATCTAAACTTTACTCTAACCTCAGCGCCTGAAGGTATGAATATTGATCAAACAGGCTTATTGACATATGCAGCTAGCGCTTCTGAAACGTCTTCCTACGTAGTGACAGTTAGTGTAAGCGATGGTGGAGAAGATGGTTCTGTCCCTTCGACAACATCGTTTACACTTGACGAGCAATACTTTTTAAATATTTCAGCGGTGATTAAAAACTATTACACTGAAGATGTGATTGAAAATGCGACAGCTTATTTAACAAATGGAGATGAAATCGTTGACGAGGCAGTATCTAATCAAGATGGTATCGTTTCATTTTCTGTACAAGATATAGATATGACATCCCGTATGTCTGTTATCAGTGATGCTGAAGGCTTTGCTGAGATGGGTATTGGTTTAAACGAAAACCAAATAAACTTAGCCAACAATATATTACTGCAACCTGTTCATGCAGAACTGTCATTTGACCCAACAGTAGAGACGCAGCTTTCGGTAGAGGATACTGTTTTAGTTGAATTACCAGCTAATAGTTTGGTAAGACCAGATGGTACATTGGTCACAGGGATTGTGAATGCCGAGTTAACTATCATAAATCCAGCGATAGATATTAATCTTATGCCAGGCGATATGATTACTAAAAGTGAAAACGGAGAGATCAAACCAATAGAATCATTTGGTGCAATTACAGTTACGTTTAAAGATACTGATGGATTGGATCTTAATTTAATAGAAAATGCACAAGCTAAAATTAATATCCCAGCTGTAGGGCAACTTGAGCCGACAATCCCATTATATTACTTTAATGAGAATACTGGGTTTTGGGCTGAAGAAGGTGAAGCTGAATTAATATCAAACTCTCAAGGTAACTTCTATACGGGTATGGTGTCTCATTTTACAACGTGGAATGCAGATAGAATCTACGATACAGTATTTATAAATGGCTGTATTGAAGATGAAGAGCAAAACCGTATTGCAGGAGCGCAGGTAAACTCAGAGGGGCGTGACTATATAGGCTCGTCTTCGGCAGTAACAGACGAAAATGGTATGTTTTCGATACCTACTAAAATGAATAGTACTGTTTTAATTTCATCTACAGTTGGTGCTCAAAGTCGAACTTCTTCTATAGAAACAACAGATGTAGATTTAAACTTAGGCGAGTGCATCGTTTTAAATGAAGCGCTTACAAGAATAAAGTTAAATTGGGGTTTAACTCCTTCAGATTTGGACTCTCATTTATGGGGCCCATCAAATAGTGATGGTGGGCAGTTTCACATTTATTATATAAATAGAGAAATTGTTGTAAACGATGTCGTTATGTTTTTGGATGTCGACGATGTGACAAGCTATGGTCCTGAGGTCATTTCAATTCCAGAATTTGCTTTACCTGGCACTTATACTTATAAAGTACATAATTATTCTCAAACTCCTGATATAGATACTGATACAGCTAAAGTTGAGCTCATCGTTAACGATAGGCGTTATATATTTACTCCACCAAGTGATGGAGTTGATGATATGTGGTACGTATTTGATTTAGTCGTGAGCGAGTCTGGAAATGTAGACATTAATGAAGTGAATACATTTGAGCCGGATTATCGTTTTTCAAGTAACGTTAATCCTTCAAGTTATAATATTCCTAGAGTTAATTTGTCATCAAAAGCTCAATCTTATGAGCTAATATATAAAGACTTGGTTAAAGGAAAATATTACTCCTATTAATCTACAAATAAGCCTCCATATTTGGAGGCTTATTTTTTTAACTCAGCTCTTTTATTGCATTACTTATTCCATCTAAACTCAGCGGGTACATTCTGTTATCCATCAGTTGCTTAATAAAATCAATTGATTGATAGTAAGGCCAGTGTTCAACCGGTTGTGGGTTGAGCCAGGCGACTTTATCAAAGTGGTTTGTTATACGTTGCAACCATGCACTGCCGGGCTCTTCATTGTAGTGCTCTACTGAGCCGCCGGGGTAGGCTATTTCGTAAGGGCCCATAGTGGCATCACCTACAAATATAACTTTGTAATCACTGGTAAATTTATTAATCAGTGTCATGGTGTCGATGATGTTTGAATGGCGCCGCGCATTGTCTTGCCAAACGTGCTCGTATAAACAGTTATGAAAGTAGTAAAACTCTAAATGTTTAAACTCGCTGTGGGCTGCGCTAAATAGCTCTTCGCAGGTATGAATGTAGTCATCCATTGAGCCGCCAATATCAAACAGCATTAATACTTTAACGGCATTGTGGCGCTCGGGTGCCATTTTTACATCCAGCATGCCGCCTTGTTTGGCGGTAGCGCGAATGGTCTCGTTTAAATCAAGGGTGTCACTTGCGCCTGTGCGGGCAAATTTACGTAATTTTTTAAGGGCAAGTTTTATGGTGCGTGAGCCTATTTCACGATCTGAATCTAAATTACGGTATTCACGTTTATCCCACACTTTTACCGCTTGGCGATTACGGTTACCCTCTTGCCCTATACGCATGCCCTCTGGGTTATACCCATATGCACCAAAAGGTGATGTACCACCAGTGCCTACCCATTTATTGCCGCCAGCGTGGCGTTTTTGTTGCTCTTGTAAACGCTCTTTTAGGGTTTTCATTAGCTCGTCGAGCCCGCCCATGGCTTTTAGCTGGGCTTTTTCTTCATCGCTTAGGTGTTTTTCAAACTCTTTACGCAACCAGTCTTTAGGTAAGTTGTGCTGTTGTTTTAAACTTTCGAGCAAATCAAGGTCGGCAATACCGCTAAAATAGTCGCTGAAGGCTTTGTCGAACCTGTCAAAATGGGTTTCGTCTTTTACCATTATGGTGCGCGCTAAATGGTAAAAGCCATCTACATCGGCAAATATAACGCCTTTTTTTAAGGCGTTTATTAAATCGAGTAGCTCGCGTAGGCTTACAGGTAAACGGTATTTGCGCAGCGTGAAAAAAAACTGTACTAGCATGTTAGCGACGGCTCATAAACGCAAGTTTTTCGATGAGGCTTATGTCTTGCTCGTTTTTAAGCAGTGCGCCAAACATCGGCATTAAGCCGCCTTTTTGGGCTTTATCGTGCAGCGTTTTAGCGTCTATATCTTCGGCCATTAAAAGCTTTAACCAATCCAGTAATTCGCTGGTGGAAGGTTTCTTTTTAAGGCCGTTGGCTTCACGTAAGTTAAAAAATACTTCGAGTGCTTGGCGAACTAAATCTTGTTTAACGTTAGGGTAGTGCACATCAACGATTTGCTGCATTTCTTCGCTGCTTGGAAAATCAATATAGTGAAAAAAGCAGCGGCGTAAAAAGGCATCTGGTAGTTCTTTTTCGTTGTTTGACGTGATGATCACAATAGGGCGTTCTTTCGCTACAATGCGCTCGTTAGTTTCGTAAACATGAAACTCCATTTTATCAAGCTCTAGTAGTAAGTCGTTCGGGAACTCGATGTCGGCTTTGTCTATTTCGTCGATTAAAAGCACTGGCCGTTTGCCGTTAAGTTCAGCGTAGTTAAACGCTTGCCACAGTTTACCTTTAACAATGTAGTTGCCAATGTTATGTACGCGCTCATCGCCTAATTGGCTGTCGCGTAGGCGCGATACCGCGTCGTATTCGTACAAGCCCTGTTGTGCTTTGGTGGTTGATTTAATGTGCCACTGAATAAGCTCGGTATCTAAGCTTTTAGCAAGCTCTTCCGCAAGCATGGTTTTACCTGTACCTGGCTCACCTTTAATTAATAAGGGTTTTTCAAGCATAATAGCGGCATTTACAGCCTGTTTAAGCGAGCTGCTAGCGATGTAGTTGTCGGTAGAATTAAATTGCACGGGTTCCCCTTGCCTGGTCTGATCAGTGTTGTATGTGATTATAATGCCATAGTTAATCTGCAGCTCCAAGGTAGGCAAAGCGTGGAATAGTGCGTCCATCTTTTTCAACGGTTTCTAAAAACATACTTAGTGGACGTGCCCACATGCCGTAGTCGCCATACAGGGCTTGGTATATAACAAGTTGCTCGTCGGTTTCACTGTGTGTTGCTACGTAAAATACTTTGTATTGTGGGCCTTTGTAGTGTTGATATATGCCTGGTTTGAGGGAAAGCGGTTTTATTGCTGTAGTCATGTTTTGATCTCTTGTATAATTGCGTTTGCTTTTTATTATGCCAAAGAATACACCAACACTATGAATTATATTTCGCTCGATGATCACAAAAAAGCCTGGGTTTTTCGTCATAAAGACCTCCCTGTATCTGAAGAAGACGCTGCGCGTATTAAGCCAATGACCAGCGAACGTGCTGCGGTGCTTTGGAGCACTATGGTGAGCCGCGAGTTCGACCACCCCGATTTTTTTGATAAAACTGATTGGTGCGGTAAAGAAGAAAGCTTTAGCGATGAAGTAAATTGGGAAGATGCGTGGGAAAATGGCGACGAAAGCTTACCGCAAGCTATTTTGGATCATTTAGATTGGCAGGCTAATACCACTGTTTATTTTTGTATGGCACGCGATAACGTTATAGAAACCACCTTTGATGTATTTAAACGTAATTGGCAAAACTTTATGTTTTTAGCTGACGGCAGTTTATTAATTGGTAAAAAGCGTAATACCGTGGTGCAATTTTTAGAAAGCGGCATTGCTAAATTAGGTGAAAAGCCAAGCGCTTAAATTGCCTAGTACGCTTAAAAAATAGCCGCTATTGTGCTATAAAACAGCTACCTAATTGTTTTTTGAGTATAACTATTGGTAGCGAAGAGTCAGCCACTTGCAGCTCAGCAGCAAGAAATATGGCAAAGTGATGCGCAAAAAGTGCTGTATGCACAATTGTGCAATGCGTTTTATCAGCGAGAGGTACAGCGCTTAGTTGCTGAGCCTAATGCCGATAAACTACGCCGCCAATTAAAAAGCTTACCGTATTATATAGAACGGGCGGCCACTTTGGTTGCCAATGGGAGTTCGCCGTTTACGCTCGACTCACAAAATGGCTCCTGGCTTGAAAAACAAAAGCCAACACCGCCAGAGGTTAACGCTCAGGCAAATGAACTTTTTTATAAAAAATATGCCCAAGTGGGGCTAATAGTGCCGGTGTTAATAAATAGCCATGACCAAGTGAGGCTAAGAATAGACAGCATAGATCAAGTAAGCGACAATAAACTGCACTGTAATGAACTAGGCTGGTTTGATTTTTTTGGCAAGGGCCTAGAGCAAGCAAATGCGCAGTTGGTAAAACCCAGTAAAATGAGTTTAACAGCGGCGTGTTGCGGGCATCAGTGGCAATTTTCAAAACGCTGCGCACCTAGGTTGCTTTCACTTAGAGAAATGCTATTAGCGGGTAATATTAATTGGCGTAATATAAAACGCCCACGAGCCTAATTTTATTTAAAAACGAATAGGGAGTGTTAAATGCGGTTTTTTCAGCTTGGCCTGTTGTGCTTAGCACTGTTTATACAATACCGACTTTGGTTTGGTCATAACGGTGTGCAAGACTATACGCGTTTAAAAGCAGCCGTGGCTTCTCATCAACAAACTAACGAAAAACTAATTAAGCGCAATAAAGTACTTACCGCCGACATAGAAGATTTAAAGCTTGGTCAAGAAGGCATAGAAGAGCGCGCTCGTAACGAATTAGGAATGATTAAACCGGATGAAACATTTATACGTGTTTTACCGGGCAAACAACATGAAAAATAATAATTCAATAGCTGCCATTGTACCCGCTGCCGGCGTAGGCAGCAGAATGCAGCACAGTGCACCTAAGCAGTATATTAAATTGGCAGGAAAAACTATTTTAGAGCATACGCTCTGTAAGCTTTCGCAATTACAAAGCTTAAGCCAAATAGTTGTAGCCGTTAGTCAAACTGACCCTTATTTTGACTCGCTTGCGCACATAGACTCGCGAATTTTACGCGCCAACGGCGGGCAAGAGCGAGCAGACTCAGTGCTTAATAGCCTATTATTTTTAGAAAATAACCCTCCTGAATGGGTGCTTGTGCACGACGCAGCCCGCCCCTTAGTTACTATTAACGATATTGAAACCTTAATAGCGCATTGTATAGCCGACGACGAAGGCGGTATTTTAGCAAGCAAGGTAAAAGACACCATAAAGCGTGGTAACACGCATAGCGAGCAAACCGTGCCTCGTGATGATTTATGGCAAGCGCTTACACCGCAGTTTTTTAAATATGACGAGCTTAAAAATGCGTTGCAACGTGCGCTTTGTGAAGGCGTAACTATTACCGATGAAGCCAGTGCCATTGAGTGGGCAAATAAACCCGTTAAGCTAATTGCAGGGCGCAGCGACAATATTAAAATAACCACGCCGGAGGATTTAGACCTAGCGGGGTTTTTATTAAACAAACAACAAAACGAGCAAGCATTATGATTCGAATTGGCCATGGTTTTGACGTACACAAATTTGGTGGCGAAGGCCCAATAACAATTTGCGGCGAAAAAATAGATTACCCGCAGGGCTTTTTAGCACACTCAGATGGCGATGTTGCTATTCATGCATTATGCGATGCTATTTTAGGCGCGTTAGCAATGGGCGATATTGGTAAGCATTTTCCGGATACGGCGAGCGAGTATGAAAATATAGATAGCCGTATTTTACTTCGCCATGTTGTAAGCCTTGCCAAAGAGCAAGGTTATGTACTGGGCAATGGCGATGTCACTATTGTGGCGCAGGCTCCTAAAATGTTGCCACACATCCAAGCTATGCGCTCTAATTTAGCCAGCGATTTAAATTGCGAGCTTTCACAAATCAATGTTAAAGCGACCACCACCGAAAAGCTCGGCTTTGAAGGGCGTAAAGAAGGTATTTCTAGCCATGCGGTGGTTATTATGAGCAAAGCGCCTGAGAGTACAGCAAGCGCATGAGCGATTTAAATTACCTATACGGTGCACCGCTTTCAAAAGCAGACTTTAAAACCGTTGCTGAAGATTTTATGGTTGATGAAGACCTCGGCATAGAATTTACTGGCAGTGGTGAGCATGTATGCTTACAGGTCGTTAAAAAAGGTGAAAACACGCAATATGTGGCCAAGTTAATTGCACAAAAGGCTGGAGTGTCACCGCGCGAAGTAAGCTATGCTGGCATGAAAGACCGCCACGGCGTGTGTAGCCAATGGTTTAGCGTAAAAGTACCCATTAAAAAGCACATTGATTTTAGTGAACTCAATAGCGACAGCCTTTTTGTGGTTTCGCAACAGCGCCACGAACGTAAATTACGCACCGGTTGCCACAAAGGAAACCGATTCACTATTACGCTTCGTAATGTAACCCAGCCGCTTGATATTTTATGCCGTATTAATGCCGTACGTGCGGGTGTGCCTAACTACTTTGGCGAGCAGCGCTTTGGCCGCGATGGGCATAATTTAGTTATGGCCGAAAAAATGTTTGCCGGCGAGCGCATTCGCGATAAAAAACTACGCGGTATTATTATCTCCGCTGCCCGTTCACATGTATTTAATCAAATAGTGAGCTTACGTGTTAAAGAGCATGGGTTAGCTAAAACCATGCACCGTGAAGTATTTATGCTAAGCGGTAGTAACGCATTTTTTGAAGATGCAATAAGCGATGAAAACATAGCACGTTTAGCCTCTGGCGATATTATGATGTCGGCTCCTATGGTTGGTAAAAGCGAAAAGGGCTTAACTGATCAAGAAAAAATATGGCTAAAACCATACCAAGCATGGTGTGAGGGCTTAGGCGAATTAGGCCTTAAAAATGAGCGCCGTATGCTGCGCCTCATTCCGCAAGATTTAACCATAGAAACACTAGACGAAACGACTTTAAAATTAAGCTTTGGATTGCCTAAAGGGTGTTTTGCTACCGCACTTTTACGTGAGCTGGTGGATTACACCGATGCAAGCCCTAATGAGCGAAAAGAAAAGGACAGTCAAAATGAAGATACTGCTAAGTAACGACGACGGTGTAAACGCTAAAGGGATTGCTGTTTTATACCAGGCTCTTACGCAAATTGCTGATGTAACCCTTGTAGCCCCTGATCGTAACTGTAGTGGTGCCAGTAACTCGTTAACGTTAATAAACCCACTGCGCTCTACCACGCTTGAAAACGGCTTTATATCGGTTAATGGCACGCCTACTGATTGTGTTCATTTAGGGGTTAATCAGTTAGTAGATGAAACGCCTGATTTAGTCGTAGCAGGTATTAACCACGGCGCTAATTTGGGCGATGATACATTGTATTCAGGCACTGTGGCAGCGGCGACCGAAGGGCGCCATTTAGGCTTGCCTGCTATTGCCGTGTCGCTTTGCTCGCACCGTGGTGAGCACTTTGAAACCGCAGCAGCTGTGACCGTTAACATAATTAAAGGGCTGGCATCGCACCCACTGCCTAAAGATCAAATTATCAACGTAAATGTACCCGATATTCCTCTAACTGAGCTAAAAGGGGTGCAAGTTACGCGTTTAGGTGCTCGACATAAAGCCGAAACCATGACCAAACAAACGGACCCATGGGGGCGTGATATTTTTTGGTATGGCTCGCTTGGTATTGAAAGCGATGCCGGAGAGGGCACTGATTTTTACGCTGTTAATAATGGCTATGCTTCAGTTACACCGTTAAGCGTTGATATGACAGCAAAAGAAAGTATTGAAGCGGTTGGGCAGTGGTTAGCTGAAATGGAGATAAACCGTGCTGGCTAATTACTCGCGCAGTGCTATTGCGCTTTCTAAGCTATTAGAGCAAGAAGGGGTAGAAGACAAACAGGTATTAAAAGCCATTGCAGATATACCACGTCATGCCTTTATTGATGATGTACTAAAACACAAGGCGTACGAAAATACGGCGTTGCCAATAGGGCAAGGGCAAACTATTTCGCAGCCTTATATTGTGGCGCGTATGACCGAGCTGCTTCATTTGGCTGGTGTACGCGACAAAGTGTTAGAAATAGGCACAGGCTCTGGTTATCAAACCGCAGTGTTAGCCAAGTGTTTTAATAAGGTGTATTCGGTCGAGCGTATAAAAGCACTGCAATGGCAGGCTAAACGCCGTTTACATCAACTTGATTTATACAATGTAACCATGAAACACGCAGATGGCTGGCAAGGCTGGCAATCGCAGGCCCCGTTTAATGGTATTATAGTTACCGCGGCCGCATCAAAAGTGCCTCAAGACTTACTTGCACAACTAGCTGATGGCGGTGTACTCCTTGCTCCCATTGGAGAGCAAGAACAAAAATTAACCATGGTTATTCGCCAAGGCGATAGCTTCACAGAGCATGTTATTGCACCAGTTCGGTTTGTCCCTCTCGTCCCTGGTGATATTGAATAGGAATTCACGTTGAAATTGTTTACTAAGTTATACGATATGGCCCTAGTGTGGGCAAAACACCGCTTTGCTGAGCGCTATTTAGCAGCCATGAGCTTTGCTGAGTCCGTTTTTTTTCCGGTACCACCGGATGTAATGCTTGCTCCTATGTCGCTTGCTCAGCCAAGTAAAGCGTGGCGCTTTGCAAGCTTTGCAACAGTTGCTTCAGTACTTGGGGGGATTGTAGGTTACTTTTTAGGTTACTGGTTATTTGAGCCTGTTGTACAGCCCTTTATTGAGCAGATGCACTGGCAAGAAAAGTTTGAAACAGCGCTTACATGGTTTAAAGAGTATGGCGTGTGGGTGGTGTTTTTAGCGGGCTTTTCACCTATCCCTTATAAGGTATTTACTATTGGTGCAGGGGTATTACAAATGGCATTTTTACCATTTTTAATAGCGTCTGCCGTTGGCCGTGGTGCGCGTTTCTTTTTAGTTTCTGCTTTAATGAAGTGGGGCGGGGTTAAAATGGAGCAAAAATTACGTCAATATGTTGAAGTACTTGGCTGGGGTTTAGTTATATTAATAGCGGTTGCTTACTTTTTATTACGCTAACAAACAAAAGTAGTACTTTTTAAATTTCGGAGCAAAACACCTTGAATAGTCAGTACGCATTATATGTAATTGTATTTATTGTTGTTTTTCTTTCGGGGTGTTCATCTCGCCATATACCTGCTCCAGTTAGTAGCCTCAATACTAATGTTAATGACTTTCAAAAAGGCATTAACATTAATGGCAATAAATACACAGTACAAAAGGGGGATACTTTATATTCCATTGCCTTTAGTGCAGGGCAAGATTTTAGGTCGCTTGCAAAAAACAATTCAATTCCATCACCTTACGTTATTTATCCTGGGCAAGTGGTTTCGCTTGCAGCCACCACTAGCCATGCGCTTGCTAGCAATTCACCCGTTAAACAAAAAATAACATCCACTAAAATAAAACAAAAAACTAACAAAAAATTAAAGAAAAATCTTGATCAGCCGAAACAACGAGAGTATGTTCGAAAACAAGCCAATGAAATAGTTAGTAATGCTAAACCTTCGTCGAGCAGTAAAGTAAAGTGGTTTTGGCCTGCAAAGGGCAAAGTGACTAAACGCTTTTCTAATAAGGAAAACGGTTACAAGGGTTTACAGATTACTAACCGTACAGGGGCTTCAGTTTTAGCCGCAGCACAAGGAACGGTGGTGTATGCGGGTAATGCGCTTCGAGGGTACGGTAATTTAATCATTTTGAAACATAATGATGATTACCTAAGTGCTTATGCACATAACTCGAAACTACTTGTTAGAGAAAAGCAGAAAGTTAAGGCAGGACAAAAAATAGCAGAAATGGGCAAGTCAGAATCTTCGGTCACTGCGCTTCGTTTTGAAATTCGCTACCGTGGGCAAGCTGTCAATCCTGCTAAATACCTTCCCTAATTTTTAGGTATTGATAATTGCTCGGGAGAAGGCTTATGGCTAACGCAGCAAAACTTGACAAAAACACCACCGACGAAAAATTTGATGACACCGCAGTAGAAGAAACTGCAGCATTACTTGAAGAGGTTGATAGCGAAGAAGAGATATTTGCAAAAGAGGAAGTAACTAAAAACCTTGATGCAACCCAACTTTATTTAGGAGAAATTGGTTTTTCTCCCCTACTTAGCGCTGAAGAAGAAGTCTTTTTTGCCCGCAAATCGCTACGTGGATGTGAAGCATCTCGCAAGCGTATGATTGAAAGTAACCTACGTTTAGTTGTAAAAATTGCCCGCCGTTATAACAACCGAGGATTAGCACTTCTAGATTTAATTGAAGAAGGTAACCTAGGTTTAATTCGCGCTGTTGAAAAGTTTGACCCAGAGCGCGGTTTTAGATTTTCGACTTATGCAACGTGGTGGATACGCCAAACAATTGAACGCGCCATTATGAATCAAACGCGCACAATTCGCCTGCCAATACATGTAGTTAAAGAATTAAATGTTTACTTGCGTACAGCACGCGAGCTGACACAAAAGCTAGACCATGAGCCAACTGCTGAAGAAATTGCTGAAAGCCTAGGTAGACCCGTAGAAGACGTAACTAAAATGCTACGCTTAAACGAGAAAATTGCCTCAGTTGATATGCCAATTGGCGGTGAGAACGACAGCGCACTGTTAGACATTATTGCCGATGAAAAAAGCGCAGGCCCTGAGGGCGAAGTTCAAAATAATGATATTAACAAACATATTGTTGATTGGTTAGGTGAGTTAAACCCTAAACAACGTGAAGTATTAGCGCGTCGCTTTGGTTTACTTGGCTATGAGCCATCAACACTTGAAGATGTTGGCCGTGAAATTGGTTTAACGCGAGAGCGCGTAAGACAAATTCAGGTAGAAGCATTACGTCGTTTAAAAGATATTTTACAACAAGAAGGGTTAAGCACAGAAAGTTTGTTTGACCAGTTCTCGTAACTCCCTTTTATACTGTCTATGTGTTTAAAAGCTGAAGGATAAAACCTTCAGCTTTTTTTATGTCTTACGACCCCCAAGAAATACTATTTACAGTGTTATCAGCATCTTAACCACCGCTCAAGTTACCTATATTCAAAGTAGTGCTTTTAATTTATAAAGAAGCTCGTGTGCTTGACGCGGCGATAGGTTATCAGGGTCAATGGCACCGAGCTGCTCCTCAACCTCTGAAGGCTCAGGCGCAGGTAACTCATTAGCAAATGAAAACGCCTGCTGCTCAGCATTAGGCGCTGTTACACTTTGGTGGTTTTCGAGCAGTTTAAGCTTTTGTTTTGCTTGGGCTATCACGGCTTTAGGCACGCCGGCAAGCGCTGCGACCTGTAAGCCAAAGCTTTTACTTGCTGCACCATCAAGCACAGTATGCATAAATGCAATGGTGTCGTTGTGCTCTATGGCATCTAGGTGTACATTCACCAGCCCGGTTTTTTGCTCGGCAAGTTCCGTTAATTCAAAGTAGTGCGTAGCAAATAATGTTTTAGCAGATATTTTTTGTGCCAGATGATCAGCCGTTGCATAAGCAAGTGACAAGCCATCGTAGGTACTGGTGCCTCTGCCAATTTCATCCATTAATACCAAAGATTGCGCAGTTGCATTATTTAATATTGTGGCAGTTTCGGTCATTTCTACCATAAAAGTAGAGCGACCAGAGGCTAAATCGTCGCTTGCACCAATGCGAGTAAATATACGGTCAATATTACCAATTTTTGCACTATCAGCAGGGACATAACAGCCAATATGCGCCATCAATACGATAAGTGCTGTTTGGCGCATATAGGTTGATTTACCACCCATGTTTGGACCGGTGATAATCAACATTTTACGCTGGCTATTTAGCTCCACAGGGTTGGCAATAAAAGGTTCTTTCATTACTTGCTCTACCACAGGGTGGCGACCTTGTTTAATGCTTATATTGTCATCATCGCATAGCTGTGGTTTAGCATAGTTAAGCGTTTGTGCTCGCTCTGCTAAGTTATTCAATACATCTAAATCAGCTAATGCGCCAGCCATCATTTGAAGCTGTTCAATATGCGGGGCTATAAACTCAAATAGCTCTTCATATAATTGTTTTTCAAGCGCAAGAGCTTTTGATTGGCTGCCAAGCACTTTGTCTTCGTGCTCTTTTAATTCAGGTATTATGTAGCGTTCATTATTTTTAAGCGTTTGGCGGCGAATATAATCAGCAGGTACTAAGTGTGAATTTGCACGACTTACCTCGATAAAAAAGCCATGCACCTTGTTATAGCCAATTTTTAATGTGCTGATCCCGGTGCGCTCGCGCTCTCTAAGTTCTAGTTGCTCAAGTATATCGGTAGCGCCTTTACTCAAATTTCGCCATTCATCGAGTTCGCTGTTGTAGCCTGGTGCAATAACGCCCCCATCGCGAATTAGTACTGGTGGGTTATCAATAACAGCACGCTCAAGTAAAGCTTGTAGTTCAGGCAGCTCTGGAGAGTGGCGAACAATGCTAGCGATACGCTCATCATTAGCATCGTTTAATAATGCGTGCAGTGGTGCGAGTGCTTGTAGGGCACTGCGCAGTCGGGTTAAATCGCGCGGGCGTGCCGTGCATAAAGCAAGCCGTGCTATTACGCGCTCTATATCACCAATTTCTTTTAATGAATCGTGTAACTCGCCATATAACTGCACATCTAAAATAGCGCTAATGGCATTTAAACGTGAGTTAAGCTCATTTTTATTACGCACAGGTGTATGAATGCGGCGTTTAAGTAAACGCGACCCCATGGCCGTAGCGGTTTTATCAAGTACCTGCGCTAAAGTGTTTTCAAAGCCGCCCGATAAATTAACGGTTAGTTCTAAATTTTTGCGTGTTGCCGCATCTAATATAACAGCGTGCTCGTTATGCTCAAGCGTAATAGCGCGAATGTGGGGTAGCGCAATACGTTGTGTATCTTTTACGTATTGCATTAAACAACCCGCAGCGACCAAAGCAGCATGCGCTTTATCTACACCAAAACCAACTAAATCTTTGGTGCCAAACTGCTCGCACAGTAAGTGTTGCGCGGTGTCTAGGTCAAACTCCCACTCAGGGCGTCGCCGTGCCCCTTTTATATGCTCAATTAAGTGTGTGTTTTCAAAGCTTTCACAGTATAAAAGCTCAGCGGGTGCTAAGCGCTGTAGGGTTGAAGTAAATGCTTCGTCGGTGTTAACTTCAACTACGTTGAAACGCCCTGAATTTATATCAAGGTAGGCAATACCGTATAGCCCTTTTTTATTTTGCCATACGCTAGTGAGTAAGTTATCTTGGCGTTCTTGCAATAGCGCTTCATCTGAAATAGTACCCGGTGTAACGATGCGTACGACTTGGCGCTCTACAGGCCCTTTACTGGTTGCTGGATCGCCAACTTGCTCACATATAGCAACCGATTCGCCCATTTGCACTAAACGAGCTAAATAGTTTTCTACTGCATGATAAGGGACACCCGCCATAGGGATAGGATCGCCGCCGGCTTTACCGCGATGCGTTTGCGAAATATCGAGTAGTTGGGCCGCGCGTTTAGCGTCGTCAAAAAAGAGTTCATAAAAATCCCCCATACGATAAAACAATAAAATATCGCGATGCTCTGATTTTATTTTTAGATACTGCTGCATCATAGGGGTTTGTTGTTTTATAGTGTGCGGTGCATAAAGATCAAACGACATGTATTTACCCAAAGGCTGAATATGGAATTACATCAAGAGATTAAAACACTTGCTGCGCAATTGGGCGTTATTTTAACGGATAAACGCTTATGGATCACTACCGCTGAATCATGTACTGGTGGCGGAGTGAGTTATGCGCTTACAGATACGCCAGGTAGCTCAGGTTATTTGGGCCGCGCATTTGTTACTTATAGTAATGAAGCTAAGCATGAACTGCTTAATGTGGCCAATACTACGCTAGAGCAATTTGGTGCGGTGAGTGAGCAAACAGTAAAAGAGATGGCTTTTGGTGCCGCAAGCGTTGCCAAAGCTGATGTTGCCGTGGCAATTTCGGGCATTGCTGGGCCAGGTGGCGCTACGTCCGATAAACCAGTTGGCTTTGTGTGGTTTTGCATACAAATTGCCAATGAACAATTTACTTTTAAACAAATATTTAACGGCGATAGAGCGCAAGTTAGAATGCAAGCTATTGAATTTTCATTGAAAAAAACTATCGAGAAGATAAAATTATAAATTTCACTTGATACTGTGATTTCATACAGTATACTTGTTCGCATTAGCCGGATTTGGAGAACAGAATGAACGATAATAAACAAAAAGCGCTGGACGCTGCTCTATCACAAATTGAGCGTCAATTTGGTAAAGGATCAATTATGAAACTGGGCGATAACAAAGCCCTAAATATTGATGCTGTATCTACTGGCTCACTTGGGATTGATATTGCTTTAGGCATAGGTGGTTTGCCTATGGGGCGTATTGTTGAAGTGTATGGCCCTGAGTCTTCAGGTAAAACAACGCTTACTTTGCAAGTTATCGCGCAGGCTCAAAAAGAAGGCAAAACATGTGCCTTTGTTGATGCTGAGCATGCTCTTGATCCGGTATACGCACAAAAGTTAGGTGTTAACATTGATGAGCTGTTAGTGTCTCAGCCAGATACCGGTGAGCAAGCATTAGAAATTTGTGACATGTTAGTACGTTCAAGTGCTGTAGATGTTGTTATTGTCGATTCTGTTGCTGCGCTTACACCTAAAGCTGAAATTGAAGGCGACATGGGCGACTCGCACATGGGCTTACAAGCACGTTTAATGTCGCAAGCACTACGTAAGCTTACAGGTAATATTAAACGCTCAAATACGCTATGTATTTTCATTAACCAAATTCGTATGAAAATTGGTGTAATGTTTGGTAACCCTGAAACAACAACAGGTGGTAATGCACTTAAGTTTTACGCATCAGTGCGTATTGATATTCGTCGTATTGGCTCTGTTAAAGAAGGCGATGAGGTAGTAGGTAACGAAACCCGCGTTAAAGTAGTTAAAAACAAAGTTGCACCACCGTTTAAACAAGCTGAGTTCATCATTATGTATGGTGAAGGTATTTCTAAACAAGGTGAGTTAATTGATTTAGGTGTTAAGCACAAAATTGTTGAAAAAGCAGGTGCTTGGTACAGCTACAATGGCAATAAAGTAGGCCAAGGTAAATCAAACTCTATTAAGTTTTTGAAAGAAAACGTAGAAATTGCAGATGAAATTGAAGGTAAGTTACGTGATATGTTGCTATTAAAGGCAACGGTTGAGCCAGAAGATGGCGAAGATGTATTAGGCGCTGAGTCTGACCTTTAAGTGTAAACGTTCTCTAAGCTTGATTTGACCCGAGCTTTAAAAGGCGCTAACCAGCAATGGTTAGCGCCTTTTTGTGTTTAAAGCACATTAAAACGATAACCTTACAGGCTTTAATAGATGCAGTTTAAATAGCACTTAGCCATATTTACAGCGAGGCTGGATAACAAGTTCGCTTTTTAATTGAGGCGAGTAATAAAAGCATGCTATTGCAAATACTTTACATAAGGTAGATAGCGCAAGGAGGGAGGATAAGCGTTTTAACTTAAAGGGGCTTAAAGCAAAAACGGCACTAAAAAGTGCCGTTTAAATTTAAAAGCCGTACTTTAAAAAAGCGACTTATAGCTGCCAGTTTACAGATAGCGCGTAGTTACGCGGCGCACCGTAATAACCTTGAGCCCAGTATAGGCTGTGCAGGTATTTTTCATCTGTGGTGTTATTAACGTTAAAAGTAACCCCAACGTTTTCTGTAATTTTGTAGTTAGCCATTAAATCAAGAATACCGTAAGCATCTTGGTTCGTGGTTACAAGTGCTGCGCCGGTTGCATCTTTAACCTGTACGCGGCTAACAGAGTCTTGCCAACGATAATTTGCACCAAAAGTTAAGCCTTCAACAAATGGTACTTGGTAAGTTGCAGCAAGTTTTAGCTGATTCTCTGGCGTGTAATCTTCAACTAAATCATCACCATCAATATTTAAATTACTAAAGCTGATGCTTGCACTTAAATCCTCGGTTACTTTACCACTTAATTCAATTTCAAAACCGTCACTGGTGATACCATCAGCACCATAATAGCGAGTATCGCTTGGTAATGAATCAGGTAATGCAACAGCTAGGTTTTCTTGTTTTGCATCAAAGTAAGCAAAGGTTACAAATACTTGGTCGTCTAAAAGCTGTGCTTTTAAACCAATTTCGCTACTTTTACCAGTAATTGGCGCCAATTGCTCAGCATTAATATCAAGCTCTTTTTGTGGCACAAAAGTCTCTGTGTAACTTGCATAGGCTGAAAGCGATTCATTAAAGTCATAAACAGCCCCCACATACGGAATAACTTCGCTGTCGTTACGTGTTTGTTCTACACCATAAGCAGTGCCGGATGTTTCCCAATCAGTGTAACGTACACCTGCTAATACGCTTAGCGGAGCGCTTAATTTAATGCGAGTAGACATATAAGCGGATTGCTGTTTGTTTTCTATGTCACTGCCATTTAAGCCATCAGCAAGGGTTGCTTCAGGTACTACGCCATCCCACGTATCAAGCGAAGGCATTGCTGGGAAGCCGTTACCCGTGGTGTAATCGTAAAGCGATTGCTCGTTGTAATCCATTTTTGCTTGGCTAACACCAAATGATAAGTCGTGTTCTTGGCCAAATAAATCAAATTTACCGCTGGCGTATAAATCAAATAAATCGTGCTTATCTTCGTAGTCGTAACGGCTTGCGTAACCGGTTAAACCAAGGCCAGTTTCGCTATCTGGTGTGCCATATACGTAAAATAGTTCTGAGTCTTGCTCGTTTTCTATATGTGCGTAACGCGCTGTTGCAACCCACGTAGCCGATAGGTTTTGCTCAAGTGTTACATATACTTGCTCTGCGCTGTTATCCCAGTAAGACCAATCAGATGCCGTACTTGTAGAGGCGTCGTAGTTTGTTGCTGTGCCATCGGTGTAATAAAGAGGGAGTGCGCCCCAAAGTGGGCTATCGGCATCTTTTTGTTGGTTAACATAGTTGATGCTTAATGTTGTGTCATCGGTTAGCTTGCCTTCGTAAGCAAGATAAGCAATTGTTTTATCTGTTTCGTAACGATCTAGGTATGACTCCGCTTTTTGCTTGGTAAATACGGCGCGCACAGCGTGGTCGTCGTTAATTGGCGTTGAAACATCTACTTCTAAACGTTTGTTGTTCCATGAACCATACGATGCAGATGCATGCGCTTGAGTTATGTAAGTTGGTTTTTTTAATACCATATTTACGGTTGCAGATGGGTTACCTGCGCCAGTCATAAGGCCGTTTGCACCACGTACAATTTCTACACGGTCGTAAATAGACGTATCTAAAGTGCCTTGAATAGAGCCTGAGCTTTGTGGGATGCCTAAACCATCAACCTGAAAGTTTGTTATTTCAAAGCCACGGGCTTTAAAATAAGTACGGTCAGTTTCTATTTGTTCTACAGTTACACCGGGGGTGCTCTCTAGCACTGAGTTAATATCATCTAGTGAAAAATCATCCATTAAAGCGCGAGAAACAACAGAAATACTTTGTGGGGTTTCTTTGATTGTTAGGCCTAATTTTGTAGCAGATTGCGCATCTTCTGTGATGTAGTTTTTATGATGCTGGCCATATACTGCTATTTTTTCTAATGAGTCATCTGTATTTGTTGTAGTTTCTTGTGCAAATGCATGACCAGATAAAACAAGTGAAGTAATAAGGCTTAGCTTAGATAAACGCAAAATTTGTTGGGACGACATGTGTTTTTCCAATAGGTTCAAAAAAGAAGTGCATAACATAATCTAAATGAGAGTGATTTTCAATAACATGTTTGTTGTTTGTGCAAAATAATTAGTAGTTATCCGAAATTGTGGGGATTTAGTGGATTTTAGAAACTAAATAGCCGCTTAGTTTAAGCTAAGGTAATACTCCTTAATCGCAAAGAGGGTGCTATTTCTGTACAAACTTTTATCTGAGCTCTTCCAAATGCTGCTATTTAAGCTTGTTTAATCGCTAACCGTGTTTAATTTACTGAAAATCTCAGACAAAAAAGCACCCTTAAATACCATTACTATCACAGTACTATTAAACCTTTTAAACAGAGTTCAAGTTGTATAGCTAAAAAAAGCGGCCTAAGCCGCTTTATTGTGATCACTATGTTTAATTAAAAATTGTATTTTACAGAAAATTGTAAGCGCTCTAAATCGCCGTCAATACCACTTTCTGTTTCGCGCTCGGCATGTTTAAACTCTGCCCCAAATGTTAAACGCTTAACCGGTGAGTATAAAATGTTTGCACTAAAGCTTTGGCTTGATTCAACAGGGTCACCTGATATTGTTAATAGATCGGTGTTGTTGTCAGCACTAAAGAAAGAATATAAGAAAGTTGAGCGCCACTGGCTTGTCCATTTATGCTGATAAGCAACAAAACCAGATGTTGAGTCTATTGCATCTAGTTCATCGCCATTAAGCACTGCACTATGGGCAACATTTAAGCCCACGTAACGGCCAAGGCCTTTACCTTGTGTAAGCATAAATTTAAGATAGTCTTCGCCAAAATTTACACGGCCCGAAGCGCTAATACCAAACGAGGTTTCATCAGCGTCAACATCGCCTACTTTATAAGTAAGTTGGCGAGCAAGTGCTGCAACTACAAAGTTACCCCAATCGGCATTGTGTGTGTAGCGCGCAGTAAAATCAGGAAGTGACGCATCATCTGTTTCTACACGTGCGCCACCTTGAGTGGTAATTGTGCTTTCTGGGTTTTCTAGTGAGAACGACCAAGCACCGGTTGTGTACTTAATTTGCGTTTGGCGAACAAAAACAGTGCCTTCAGCAGGGCCTACAAAATCTAGTGTTTCTGCAAGTGCACCCACGTTTTGAAAGTTTGACCATGTTTGACCAAATAACCAGCCATCGTAAGTTACAAATGCATGGCGAATACGTGGAGCATAAGAGTTTGATACGCGCTCGTTACCGCCAGGTGCAGATGCTAAAAAGTCTAACTCAATTTTAGTTTTAACTGTTTTACCGTTATCCATTAACGTTGACGTACCAAAGTTAAAACGTGACTCACGTGCATGCATATCAAATACGGCATCCGAATCATCGTCATCGCCTACAGGCAGTGTACTTGGTACGTAAAAATCACGCCCTACATTTGAGCCATCAGGAGCGCCTGCAGAGTAATCACTCCACATTGTATCTAGCTTAATGTATCCGCCGTAAGTAAATTCGGTGTTACCTACTTTAGCTGCAGTTGCCGCATAAGCCGTGCTTGTTAAAGCACATAATACAGCACTCGCTGCAAGAGTTTTTAATGGGGTAAATTTCATTGTGGTGTCCTTTAAAGGCTACTTGTTGTTTGTTGCTTTTTAAACGTTCAAATGTATTACTTGCTACAGGTATTACTTACGAATAAAAATTTATTTATCTTGCATCACGCTATGAGTTCGTTAAATAAGTGTTTAACTTGCATGGCTGCATCATTATTTTAATGTCCGAAAACCACTTTTAAATATGTGCAAAATTTACTCAATTACCTATTGGTCTATAAGACGAAGGTTTAAGAGTAATTCAATGGCCACTTACTTATATTTAACATACTGTATTTCTATGTAAAAAAGTCATGAGCGGCGAGATTATAAACCACAAAATGTTAATTAGAAGGGTTGTACAACTAAGGTCTAATATTTAATAAAGTACTGCTGAGTAATCCTTTAATCATGGCAAGTTATTAAAATGGAGACTGAGATGTCACAAAGTATCTATCCTGTTCCTGCACATATTGAAAAAACGACGTTAGTTGATAACGAAAAATATAATACACTCTACAAACAGTCGATTGATGACCCACAAGGGTTTTGGCGTGAACATGGCCAGCGCTTAGATTGGTTTACTCCGTATACTAAAGTAAAAAACACCTCATTTGATAAAGGCCATATCGATATAAAATGGTACGAAGATGGCGTTTTAAATGCCTCTTATAACTGTATTGACCGCCATTTAAAAACCAAAGCCGATAAAGTTGCGCTTATTTGGGAAGGAGACAACCCAAACCAAAGTGAAAACATTACCTACCAACAATTACATGATGAAGTGGCGCGCTTTGCCAATGGTTTAAAAAAACTGGGTGTACAAAAAGGTGACCGAGTTGCTATTTATATGCCGATGACGCCGCAAGCAATTTACGCCATGCAGGCCTGTGCACGTATTGGCGCTATTCACTCGGTTGTATTTGGTGGTTTTTCTCCCTCAGCCATTGCAGATCGAATTAAAGATTCAGGCGCTAAAGTGGTGATCACATCCGATGAAGGCCGCCGAGCTGGTAATTGTGTTCCTTTAAAAGCGAATGTTGATGAAGCCGTAGCACAAGAGTCGGTGACAAGCATTGAACACGTTATTGTACATCAGCTAACCGGTGGCGAAGTTGATTGGAACGAGCACGATATTTGGTGGCATGAGCTTGTTGCCGACCAACCGGCGCAGTGCGAACCGGAGCCAATGAATGCAGAAGATCCACTCTTTATTTTATATACTTCGGGCTCTACTGGCCAACCAAAAGGGGTTGTGCATACTACAGGGGGTTACTTAGTTTACTCATCAATGACCCACGAATACGTATTTGATTTACAAGAGGACGACGTATATTGGTGTAGCGCCGATGTAGGTTGGATCACCGGCCACAGCTATATTGCTTATGGCCCACTGGTTAATGGCTGTACGCAAGTGGTATTTGAAGGTGTGCCTACCTACCCAACCGCAGGGCGCATGGGTGAGGTGATTGATAAGCACGGCGTAACCATTTTATATACTGCACCAACCGCTATTCGAGCGTTAATGGCCAAAGGCGATGAGCCAACCGCGTCATCTAATCGTCAAAGTTTACGCATTTTAGGCTCGGTGGGAGAACCCATCAACCCTGAAGCATGGACGTGGTATTACGAAAATATTGGTAATGCTAATTGCCCAATCGTAGATACGTGGTGGCAAACCGAAACGGGCGGCATTATGATCACCCCACTGCCTGGTGCCACCCAAACTAAGCCAGGCTCAGCAACGCATCCGTTTTTTGGTATTGCGCCGGCTCTATTTGATGCAGAGGGTAATACACTAGAAGGTGCCGTTGACGGTAATTTAGTGATATTAGATAGCTGGCCTTCACAAGCGCGTACTGTTTATGGCGACCACGAACGTTTTGAACAAACCTATTTTAGTGCTTACCCCGGTGTTTACTTTACAGGTGACGGCTGTCGTCGTGATGAAGATGGCTATTACTGGATCACAGGGCGTGTTGATGACGTGCTTAATGTATCAGGGCATCGCTTAGGCACCGCTGAAATAGAAAGCGCGCTAGTAGCTCACGAAGCTGTAGCAGAGGCCGCCGTAGTCGGTTATCCGCATGATATTAAAGGCCAAGGTATTTATGTTTACATTACGCCAAATGAGGGTGTTACTGTAAGTGATGAGCTGACAACTCAAGTACGTAATTGGGTACGTAAAGAGCTAAGCCCAATAGCTTCCCCTGATATGATTCAATGGTCGCCAGGCCTACCAAAAACGCGTTCAGGTAAGATTATGCGTCGAATTTTACGTAAAATAGCCGCAAATGAACACCAACAGCTAGGGGATACATCGACACTTGCAGACCCAACCGTGGTAGATGAGCTCATAGAAAACCGATTAAATCGTTAAATGCGCGTTAAAAACTTGATTACAAGTTGATTCTAAACGTAGTATATCGGCTGCCAGTAAGTACTTTATACCTTATTGGCAGCCGAATTTATTAGGAGCGAACCATGAGTCAGTTTTTAATAGCGGATGATCATCCGTTATTTCGCGAGGCACTAAAAGGAGCATTAAGTGCTAAGTTTGACGATTTAGAGGTATTTGAATCATCAGATTTTGACAGCACACTGCAAGTACTTAGCGAACAAGAAGATCTTGATATATTACTGCTAGATTTACACATGCCAGGTAATGGTGATTTATATGGCCTGATCCGCATTCGCGAAGACTACCCAAGCTTACCCATAGCGGTTGTCTCAGGAAGTGAAGACATAAACATAGTGTCTAAGGTAATGGGTTATGGCGCAATGGGCTTTATTCCTAAGTCATCATCTTCAGATGATATTGCTAATGCTATAAACCAAATACTAGAAGGCGATACGTGGCTTCCAAAAGAGTTAAAAAATAAAGTAGCCGAAATAGAAGGAGAAGACAGAGAAATTGCTGCGCAGGTTGCATCGTTAACGCCGCAGCAATATCGTGTATTGCAATACCTTCATGAAGGGTTACTAAACAAACAAATAGCCTACGAACTACATATTTCTGAGGCAACAGTCAAAGCACACATTACTGCAATTTTTAGAAAACTTGGCGTTTATAACCGTACCCAAGCCGTTCTTATTGCCGCTAAATTACAACTAGAACCAATAGAGCAAGCTTAAAATATTAAAAGCGCTAAAATTTGTTTATCGTTTAAAATAAATTTAAAGCCGTATGTTTGGTGTTTAGGCAAAGCAGTGCCTAGCTAATGTGCTTATTGCCTGTTTATAGGTGATAAGCGCTTACAAATACCAGATATTCGCTGCTCTGGGTGATATGGCAAGACTGAATAAACTTCAATCCACAAAAGCCAATACACTCAAGCAGCGCTTTTTAAACTTAAAACCTACACGTTATTTACCTTTTATACATGATCTCTTTTGCAAACAATGCTAGGTTAGCGCAATTTTGTAATTTATAGAGCCAAGTATGACAGACTCCACACACTCACCTAATAATCAACCTAAAGACAATAACGGCTTATTTAATCGCTTTTTAGCAACCGTTGAGTTTTTAGGAAATATGCTTCCTCATCCCATTACTTTATTTGCGATATTTGCGGTTTCAATTGTGCTAATTAGTGGTATTGCTGATTGGTTTGGGCTAAGCGCAATTGACCCAAGACCGATTGGGGCAGCAGGGCGTGCGCCTGATGGAGTAATTGAAGTTGTTAGCTTACTCAGTGCTGAGGGGCTACAGCGTATTATGGCTGGCCTGGTTACTAACTTTACCGGTTTTGCGCCTTTAGGCACTGTATTAGTGGCACTACTTGGGGTAAGTGTTGCAGAGCATTCAGGGCTACTCTCTGCTGCTATGCGAGGCATGGTTATGGGCGCGTCAAAGCGTTTAGTTACCTTTATGGTGGTGTTTGCGGCCATAATGTCTAACACAGCTTCTGAGCTTGGCTATGTGGTTTTAATTCCGCTTGCAGCCATGATATTTCATAGTTTGGGGCGCCACCCTTTAGCTGGCTTAGCGGCTGCTTTTGCCGGTGTTTCTGGCGGCTATAGCGCTAATTTACTACTTGGCACAATAGACCCATTATTAGCAGGTATAACTACGCCTGCAGCACAAATGATTGACCCAACGTACGAGGTTGGCGCCGAGGCTAACTGGTATTTCATGATGATATCAGTATTACTTATTGCCGCACTGGGTACACTCGTAACCGAAAAAATAGTAGAGCCGCGTTTAGGTAAATATAACCCCGATGAAGCCAGTATCGACTTGTCACAAAACAATATTGATACACTTACCGCGTTAGAAAAAACCGGTCTAAAATGGGCGGGTGTTGCTCTATTAGTGGTGCTGTCGTTATTTGCTTGGACGATTATTCCTGCCGATGGTATTTTACGCCACCCAGAAACAGGCCAAGTGGCAGGCTCGCCTTTTTTAAAAGGAATAGTCGCAATTATATTTGTAACTTTTAGTGTGCCAGGCTTTGTTTACGGGCGTGTTGTTGGCAGCATGAAAAACGATAAAGACATTATTAACGCAATGAGCAAAAGCATGAGCTCAATGGGTTTATATATAGTGTTAGTATTTTTTGCAGCCCAGTTTGTGGCCTTTTTTAAATGGACTAATTTAGGCACTATTTTGGCAATTAATGGTGCAGCACTATTACAAGCGTTAAACCTTACCGGCCCAGAAGTATTTGTATTGTTTATATTAATGTGTGCAATGGTTAACTTGAGTTTAGGCTCGTCATCGGCGCAGTGGGCGATTACAGCCCCTATTTTTGTGCCTATGCTTATGCTTATTGGTTACGCGCCAGAAACCATTCAAGCGGCGTATCGTATTGGTGACTCTGTGACTAACTTAATCACCCCAATGATGAGCTATTTTGGCTTAATTTTAGCGGTAGCAGTTAAATATAAAAAAGACATGGGTATAGGAACGTTAGTGGCCACCATGCTGCCATACAGTATTGTGTTTTTTATCGGTTGGGTCATTTTATTTTACGTATGGGTGTTTGCTTTAGGCTTGCCAGTAGGGCCTGAGTCACCTATTTATTACACACCTTAATGGTGGATGCCAATTTACAATTAATTACGGTGTCGGATAAAACACAGCTACAGCTAATATCTGACTCTAATTAAGCTGTTAGGCATAAAAAAGCCAGCAAAAGGGGGAAACCCTGTTGCTGGCCTTATAGTATGTAAAAAGGGGTCTTATACCAATCCGCAATAATACTTAATCATTTTCAGGGGCTAAACGTGTCGCTATCTGCGTTAAAAAATTCTCATTTAGAGCAACTAAATAGCGAATTTTTTGCCTTGCTATCAACACGTTTATCCATCCTCAAAATAGATCACTTAATTATGCGAAATGGTATTAGCTAAATACCACGGTTTTATTACCGTTAATAAATAGTTTGTGTTCAGAAGCTAGTTGTAAGGCTTTACTAAACACGGTTTTTTCTACGTCTTTACCCATTTTAGCCATCATTTCAGCGGTGTTAGCGTGCGTTACGCTGGTAACGTCTTGTAAAATAATAGGGCCTTCATCTAGCTCATTATTTACAAAGTGAGCCGTAGCACCAATAATTTTTACGCCGCGCTCAAATGCTTGATGATACGGTTTAGCGCCAATAAAGGCCGGTAAAAACGAGTGGTGAATATTAATAATTTTGTTCTCAAAGCGACCCACAAATTCAGGGCTTAGTATGCGCATGTATTTTGCCAAGCCAATAATGTCAGGGTTATAAGAGGCAATTAAATCACCTACTTTTTCATCATGCTCGGCGCGACTTAGGCCTACGTGCGAAACAACATGAAAAGGCACATCAAAGCCTTTTGCTAATGGCTCTAAATCTGGGTAGTTGGCAATCACAGCTAATACTTCAATATTTAACGCTTGCTCAAACTGTTTAAGTAATACAGACCCTAAGCAATGTGCTTCTTTTGTTGCAAGCAGTACCACTTTAGTTTTTGTATCATCATGTAGAGCAAGTTGTGCACCCTCAGGTAATAAAGCGCGTAATTGCGATAAAAAGTCACTTTGTGGCTCGCCGGTTAGTTCAGTGCGCATAAAAAAGCGCTTGGCGTCTTTATCTACAAATTCGTTATTACGTGTAATATTTAAATTGTGCGCGTGGCAAAGCCCTGTAATTTTGGCAATTAGGCCTACATCGTCGGCACATTGGGTGGTTAGTATATAGCTCATTTTCCTCATTCTTACCCAGTTTATAATTGCTTCATTATTTGGTTTTTAACGCATAAAGCAAGGGGTTTATGCGTAAATTTAGAATTAATCGGTCAAATAGGTATAAATGATTCAATAAAGTGAAGGACAATTAAAAATACGTTAATAATAAGGCAGATAAACACCATAAATTTTAACAAGCGGGTATTTAAAAAAGGTTTAGTGGTAAGTATTTAGTGCGCGCACGGTTTGTAACCTAGTTGCCTAGATTAAAACCGCGGCGCAGTTTAGCTTTTACAAATATAGCAAAGCGATTATTAAGCTTTAGGCTCTGGTGTTAAGTTCTCTTCTTGCCTTAGGTAACCAGCGGCCTCTTCATCCTCTTTTGTTATTGCTTGCTGAGTAGGTATTGCACGGGTTTGTTGGTTTAATTGATGTATTTGCGATGCATTACCTAAATCGCGCTCACTGGTAATTGAAGCAATTGATTCGCGGTCTTTTAGAAAGGCAATTACATCATTTTTAATGGCTTGTAATTGACCTTCATCTTTGTGCATTTCCATTATATGGCGAGGATGCTCAAGGTTTTTCATACCGGTGGCAGCAAACGTGCTCGTAATAACACGAGAGACAATGACCCATGGCGTGATACTGCTGCGCACTAAGGTGTTTTCTGAGCGGGTGCTGTCGTGAATACCTGTCCCCGTTGAAATTTTAGATTCGGTAAATGTACCTTCGCACTTAAAGTACACAAGTAATGATTCAAACTGCATTTCGGCAAAAAATAAATGAGCACAGTTAGCCAATAAACGAGCAAAGGCTTTAATAATCACTGCTATTATTAAAATATGAACACTGCTCATTAGTAAGCTACTAAACTGTATAACATTTTGGTTATTAAACGCTTGCTGTAAATTATTAATATTAGCGCTATCTATGTAGTAATAAATATCTATTAATGAATAGGCTAACCACACCGTTAATGCTAACGCCACAATATAAAGTAAATTAGCACTGATTAGCGCGACTAACCTGGCTAGGGTAAAGTTTTTACCTAGCTCCATAGCGTGTAGTTTAGGCTGAACCTCTTGAATCATTTCGCCTTTAAAACCGCCTTTACCCTCTATTTGCTCTTGCAATTTTGGGTCTAGCTCGCGGTAAACTCTATTAGGCACTTCTTTGTAGCGTCTATTTGCCATGACAAGATTATCAAGGTTTATAAATACTTCATCAGGGTGAACAGACTCTTGCCAGTTTTCACGTAATTCTGACACTTCGGCGGTAGGGGTCACTGCGTTTAAGCGTGCTTTGATCATTGTAAATACTAATGCGCAGCTTAACGTTGCTAATATAATAATGGCAATGAGGTATATGCCAGCATGCAAGTTTGGCAGTTGTGCCAGCCACGCGTCTATTTCTTGTTTGCTGATATGTTGCTCTTGCATTAGCCACGACATAGAAAGGCCAATAACAATCGGCAAAATAAACGACAACGAAATAATTTTAGCTAATGTACCGCCTCCCAGCGCTTCAATGTTTCTTTCAGCATTGCGAGAGATAGGTTTGCTACTTGAGCGCCAAGAAAAAAGCACATAAAACATTAAAATAGCACTGTAAACCGGAAAGGCTAATTCGCCAGCTTCCCCAGTAAAGCCCGACAGCGAAACAAACGCTACAAGCCCATAAGCAACTAAAGCAACAAGCGTGCTCACCCATGAGCCAAATAATCGCTGCGCTACATTTCGAATTGGGTAAGGTAAAAATAACAGTTTGGGAATTAAGCTGTGTAACAAACGAGATAAAAATCCGTTAGGCTCTTTAAAGGTACTGTTTTTACGACCAACCAGCATTTCTTCGAGTGATTTGGCGTTATAGGCTACTTCTTTTTTTTCTTCTTGCGCGGTAGAGCTCTCAGACTTACTAAAATTATACGCAAGCGATGTAGGGTGGTTTCTGCCTACAAAGTATTTTAAGGTGGCATAAATACCTGACGATAAAGAGCGAATACCCAGCGCTAAAATAAACATGCCAAATAGCATTAAAATCCAGCCTGCGGTGGTACTTTCTTTCACCGAGCTTGCAGCTATAACAAGTAAACTTACGCCTGCTACCGACTCAATAATACCTCTTAGCGCGGTTACTTTACCTTCCAACTTAAAGGGGTTTTTTAACCCAAGATCAATAGAACCATAATCAAATGCCATTGTATGCTCCTTGTAAACAGCACATTATTTAAGGGGTTACCAGTTTTGCAATAATACTTAATCATTTGCGGGGGCAAACCTAGTGTTAGCTATGTTTTTCCGGGCTCAAATAGACTAATTAATTAAGCGAGTTGGTATTATTATCCGTGTATATTTTGGCCAAAATGAGCATAGCTAAACGGTACCAAAAGGTGCAGTTTATATACTTAAGCAGGTAATTAAACTAAACGGATTTTTATATTATTGTTCAATTTTTGATTATATATCAATAACGTTGTTCAGTTTAAGGTTATTTTACAGTGATACCTTTATTGATGATGGTATAAGTTGCTAGGAGCATAAATGAAACTAATCTACGTCGATGATAATTTACCCGGTATAACACGTAAGCGTAAAAACAAAACGTGGCTGTACTTTGACCCAATAGGAAAGCAAATTACGGATCAAAAAGTGATTGATCGTTTAAATGCGTTAGCGTTTCCGCCCGCCTACAAAAATGCTTGGTTTTGCCCTGAAGAAAATGGCCATATTTTAGCAACCGGGATAGATAGTAAAGGCCGTAAGCAATACCGTTACCATGAAGACTTTAGAGCTCAACAAGAGGCGAAAAAATACCAAGCCTGTGGGGTGTTTGGCAATAAGCTGCCATTACTGCGTGCCCGTTTAGAAAACGATTTACAAGGGGATGAGCTCAGCGTAGAGCGCACATTAGCTGCGGTAGTTAGGCTTATGGACTTAGGTGCATTGCGGGTAGGTAACGAGCGAAATGTAAAGCAAAACAAAAGTTTTGGCGCCACAACCCTGCGCAATCGCCATGCTAAGCTTACGGGTAAAAATATACAGCTACGGTATCGGGCTAAATCGGGCAAAGAGCGCGAGGTAAACATAACCGACAGAGTGCTTAGCCATGTAATTAAAGACCTACAAGATTTACCCGGTCAGCATTTGTTTCAATATATAAGCGATGGAGAGCGCACAAACGTAACCTCTAGTGAAATTAACCAGTATATTCAACAAATAATGGGTGAGGACTTTAGCGCTAAGCACTTTAGAACCTGGCGAGCGAGTGTTATTGCCTTTAAGCAACTTGTAAAAGCAAAAGGCGCACTTAGTTTAAAAAGTATGCTCGAGAGCGTGTCTGAGCAGCTAGGTAATACGCCCGCTATTGCCCGTAAATCGTATGTTCACCCGGATTTAATTGCCTTGTGTAAAGAGGATGTGCAAACCCAAACAGCGTGGCGAGAGTCGCTTTCTTTACCGCGAAAAACAAAATACTTGAGTCGTTATGAGCGTGGCTTTTTGGCCTTTTTAAAAGACTAATTGCTATAGCAACTTTACACACTACAGCAACCAAATTACATAATTGCGTAGTTGAAGTGTTTTTTAATTACCATGTAAAAGTTTAAAAAGTTATTATATTTCAGTGTTTTGTGTTTTTATTTTATTTTGGCACCTGCATTGCACCTTCAAATTACTGTTAAGCAGTAAGTACAAAAGCATTTATCAATGATATTTAGCGAGGAGGTACAAAGTGAAGGGGTTATTTTCAAAGGCATTGTCTACAAAGGTAAAGCACATTACGTTACACGCTACGCTTGCAGGCTGCGTTAGCGCCATGCTAACAGGGCAAGCGCTAGGCAGTGCAGATCTTGAAAGTGTGGCACTTGCCAACTCTTCATTAACCACTTACAACTCGCAACAACAATTGCAAAATGGCGATTATTATTTTGATCAAAATGCAGCACAGTTAATCGCGCGCACCGAAAAAGCAATTAACTGGTACACAGAAATAGTTAACAGTGGCGGGTTTACCCCTTTATACACTAATGAGTTGCTTGAACTTGGCAGCACTAGTAAAGCGGTGAGTCAGTTGGCGCTGCGTTTGTATCAAGAGCGTGACTTAACCAGCAATGTATGTGACACCGCAATGTGCACATTTGATAAAACCATTGAGCAGGCTGTGCAACAGTTTCAGCGTCGCCACGGTTTAAAGGTTGATGGGCGAGTAGGAAAGCGCACCTTAGCTAAGCTTAATGTACCCGCTAAGAAAAAATTGGCTAAATTAAAGCTTAACTTTTACCGCATAACTAACTTCGCAGGCTCAAGTGATTCGCAGTATGTGTATGTAAACATACCTGAGTACACATTGCGCTATGTAAAAGCAGGCGAAGTAAAACTACAAAATAACGTTATTGTGGGTAAGCCGAGTTGGGAAACACCTGCCTTTAGTGACGAAATCGAAAAATTTGTAGTAAACCCTGAGTGGCGTATACCAACCTCTATTGCAACCAAAGAAATAGCACCAAAGGTGGCAAAAGATCCTCAGTACCTTGCTAAAAATAATATCGAAGTTAGAAAAAACAGCTACCTAGATTCTAAAACAGTTAACCCCAGTAATATTGATTGGCAGGCTATTAAGCCCTATCAGTTTGATCACTTTTTAGTTAAGCGTGCAGGGGATGAAAACCCACTTGGCGAAGTGAAATATCTGTTTCCAAATCCTGAGGCCATTTATGTTCACGATACTCCAGCAAAGCAGCGTTTTAACCAAGCGCAGCGTGCGCTATCACATGGCTGTATAAGGGTTGAAGAGCCATTTTCATTGGCGCGTGAAATAATTAAGCACCAAGGTGAAGAGCGCACCCTTAAGCAAGTGGATAAAGCCAGAGATACTGATACCACTCAAACTTTTTATTTAAATGAGCCCTTACCTATTCATTTAGTGTATTGGACGGCGTGGGTTGATGAAGACATGTTCGTTAATTTTAGAGACGATATTTATCAACACGACGCAAAAGCATTACTAAAAAACGAAGATCAGTCAGTCATTGCTGCATTGATTAAATAGACTATGAGAGGAATTATGCCGTTTATACCGTGTATTTTAGGGGGCGTATTAGCGCTTTGCGTAAGTGTAAGTAGTTATGCCGCCGAGCCCGTGAAAAAAGCACACCCAAGCGTTGATATTCAAAATAAAGCAAATTTTGAAGATGCAGAGTTTAGCCTAAAAATTAACGACATAGTAATGCCGTATTCGGTGTTTTCTGTATTTGTGATGCCTAATGAGGCAGTTGAATTTGAAGTGCTTTACGCACAATCAAAACGACCCTATTCATTTATTAATAACCATAGCAACGCCACCTTAACTGATACAAACCGCTGGCAGTGGCAGGCGCCTAAAAAGCCTGGCTTAACACGGGTAATTATTGAATCCCCCGACAAAAAGCAACGTATGACAATTAATGTGTTTGTTAAAGTACCTGCAGATGAAGTACAAGGTGGAAAGCTTAAATATTACCACATTGGCCATTACCCAACGCCCTCACAAATTAAAGATAGTAAGCATTACATAGTGCCCGATGGTTTTGTAAAGGTGACCCCAGAGAACGAAAATATAAAAATATCACCGCATTTTTCTCTTAAAGAATTTGTGAGTAAGCAACGAAGTAAGCACCCTAAATACTTATTTTTACAAAATAAGTTGTTACTTAAACTTGAAAAAATACGCAAAGAGCTGATTTTAGAAAACATACCGGTTAAAAATATGGTGGTAATGAGCGGTTACCGCACCCCTTATTACAACAAAGCCATTGGTAACGTAAAGCTTAGCCGCCATGTGTTTGGCGACGCTGCCGATATATTTATAGATAACGATGGCGACTACCGTATGGATGATATAAACAAAGACGGCAAGCACTCTATTGGTGATGCACAAGCTATGGCTGGTATAGTGGAGTCGCTCGCTAAGCGAGAATCATTTAAAGGCTTACTTGGCGGTTTAGGTGTTTACGGGCCAAAATCGCATCGCGGTGCATTTATACATGTCGATACGCGTGGTTTTAAAGCGCGCTGGGTGAGTAAGTAATATATGTTTCATGGTTAGTAATCACGTTAGCATAAAAAGTATTGGCAATTTTTTTGCCAATACTAAGCAGGTCATTGTTAAATATTGATTACCTTTTACCTTTTACTCAAAATTTAAGAGCAAAGATTTAACTCAATAACAGCCATGTTATTAAAACACATAAGGTATAAGACTCGTTCAAACCAATTAAGCGAAGGTTGAAGATGTCTGAAATTAAACGGTTCCAAACTTCTTTAAATAGTGCCGACAAAATACAGGCGCTTATAATCCACATTGCTAGCAGTAGCACCATTTTTACTGTGAATGTTTGTATATAAATATCAATAAGGCTATTCCTTTGATATGCATTCCCTACATCAAACGTCATTAACGTATACAACAAGCTAATAGCCCACAAAGCTATGGTTGCAAAGATATTAAAGCGCGTGGTTATTCCTTTTTTCATTAAAGATAAGTCCTTTTTAATTAAAGTTAGCTTTACTATTGTAAGTTACCATTAATGGTACGGCGGTTCTACTGCAGCATAAAAGTTTCGTACTCAAGCTCTTCAAATTGTTTTGATAGCCAATACAGACCAATTACAGATGTAATTATGGTCGAGAGCGCAAAACCGTAACCATAAAACTGTGGCCCTAATGCAATTGAGGCAATCGTAAATACGATATTGATAAACAAAAACAGCCCAGATAAAAATAATACGGTGGCACGCTTATCTAAGTAAAATAAAATATTTAAAATAGACAAAAATATAACCTGTACACCTACACCCACCACATCAATAAACAGTAATGTTTTATAGTTAGGGTCTATGCCTATAAAGGTCAGTATTTGCTCGCCCCACAGTAATAAGCACGCAACGGTTATACCTTGGATTTTAAATATATCGTAAAGGCCGCCTTGCGCTGTTTGCACCATTTTATCTTTTAGGTAAAAAATTTCTTCAAGCGATGAGCCACCTCTAATGGCGGTATAAAAACGGTCGTATTGTTCTACAAAGTCGGTTTCCATTCTGACTAAAAATACCGCCATTCCTGGAATAATGGTTAAATAGGCTAAAAATATAGGCAAGTCGTAAATAGGGCTTGCTCTTAATGTGCCTATAATTTGAATAGAGGTAGCGGGGGAGTACCAAAAAATAATTTTATCGGCCCACACGCCTATGTTGTAAAAAAGCCCACAAAAAAATAGGCTGTAATACACTTTTTTGTTGTTTAAAAAATCAAAACTAATGAGTTTACCGCCAGGGTAGCGACGAATAATCATAAATAAAAAGCTAAAAAAGAGCAGCGCTTCACCGGCAAAAAAAGCAAAAAACAACCCGTCTATTTGCCAGTCGCGCAGTAAAAATGCCAGTAACACCATAAAGCTGTAACCGCTTAACATGGTCACTAAAATAAGCCGGTACTCCTTCATTCCCGACAAAAATATAGCGCCAAGCCATTGGTTACATAAGCTTACAAACGCCCCTAATATTATTATTTTAGTCACAACAGGTAGCGGTAGTATTGGCCATACAGCTAAGCCAATCAGTAATGCGGCAAGGGTGGTAACTAGCTGCGCGCCAAGTAAATTAGGCAGTACCTGCTCGTCCTTTTTTTGAAAAAACAGATCGGCAACAAAACGCGTTAATAATAGCTGCAGACCGCCGGTCAATATAAGGGACGCTGCCATCATATACGTAATAAGCGTTAAAAACTGAATAATTAATACTTTTGGCAGCACGACACCTAGGCTTAAAATACCAATTAGCATGAGCGCAATGATAGAAAGCAGCCAAGGGCCTGAGCCTATTAATCCCGCATAACCGTATGCTTCAAAAACAGAGAGTAGGGTGTTTTTTTTGAGAATTTTACGTATCTCAAAACCTATTCCGGCCATGCGATTGTATCCTTGTAAAGTTTATCGTAGCGGGCAAACATATGGCTCTCGTCGTAGTATGTTTTAACACGGTTGAGGCCGTTTTGTTGGTACTGATACCATGTTTGCTCATTTTCCAATAGGGTGATTATTTGCTGTGCGGTTTCGCTGGGTGAGGCAATAGAAACTACTTCGCCAGCTTTACCAAGGGCCCTATCTTCCTCGCTTGTCCCTTCTATTATTTCTCGGCACGAGCCCACGTCACTTGCAAGTACAGGTACGCCTGCTGCCATTGCTTCAAGCAGCACTAATGGTTGAGCTTCAGAAATTGAAGTCAACGCAACAATACCTAGCTTAGGGAGTATTTCGACGATGTTTTTCATGCCGGTAAACGTAATGTTTTTGTCTAAATCTAGGCTGCTTACTAGTAGCTGGCACTCTTTATAATACTGTGGGTCTTCCTCAAAAGGGCCTATGATCCAGCCTTCTATCTCTGGCAGCTCGGCTTGGACCTCTTTAATGGCACGAATAAAGGTTTTAATATCTTTAATTGGCACTACACGGCCAATTAACCCAACGACCATAGGGACCGATTTAGGTCTTGCGTTAAGCGCATCAGCAAAGCGTTTTGTTTTTATACCATTAGGCACTACCGAGGCTTTACTTTCGCTGGCACCATCTTTAATTTGCCTTTGTCTATTCCCCTCATAAAGCGAGATGATTTTGTCGGCTTGGTTATAAGTAGTGCGGCCAATTTGCTCAAAAAAGCTGATCCACATTCGGCGAATAAAGCCCATTTCAGTATTTAGGTTTTTACCTAGGCTTTGTTCAGACTCTTTTATCCAGCTGGCCTGTATTAAATCTATTTTACGCTCTTTAGTGTAAATACCGTGCTCGGTAAGCAAAAATGGCGTGTTGTGTATAACGCTTGCACCTGCGCCCAATATGCCAGCATAGCCTGTCGAAATAGAATGAATAAGTTTAACATCGGGGAGTGAACGGGCTATTTCGGCTATTTTAAACAGTGGTTTATACAAATTTCTGTACGACCAAAAAAAGTCGATAAATGACGATTCATCGCAATAGGTTAAATAATAGTTTGCCAGCACCTGCCACGACGACTCGCTGTATAAAAAAACGGCTTCGTTGATACCGTCTTTTTTAGCTAGATTTTCAAAGGCAAACTTTAAAAGCTCCGTCGGTATTGGGTCTTTACAGTCACGGAAATACCCTTGCAATTGCTGCCAAAAATCAAACAGTTCTTTTTTATATTTAACGCCATGTTTCGCTTTTATTTTTGTACTATGTTGCGTAACTAAATAATGCACATGCAGCTTAGTTACGTTACTTGGTAGCGTGTACTGAATGTCGCCGTAGTGTTCGGGTGCGCCACCGACAAACACTAATTCAAAGTTATAGTGAGGCAGGCCTTCTATAATTTGGTGTACCCAGCTCGATACGCCGCCCCGTACATAAGGGTAAGTGCCTTCAAGTAAGAGTAAAATGTCGGCTTTTTTTTCACTCATGCCAATACTCCTGTAAATGGCGTAACTCAGAGCCTTTAGGCTGTAGTGCTAGCTCTTCAAGATAGCGCTGACAGTCTGTGTAATTGTGTAATCCAAAGGCGACTTCGGCTTTATAAGGTAATACGTGGCGTCTGGCCATGCCTAATTGCGTGGCTAAATTTAAGCTTTGCTGCGCTTCATTTAATTTACCGAGCGCAAGTTGAATTCGCCCTAAAAACACATAGCTTGCTGGCTGCGGGTTAAACTTTATACTTGTTAAGGTTAATGCTTCTGCTTTTTCTAGTACGTACTTTTTTAGTGCGCCTTGTGCTAAGCCTAAGTAACTAAGCTCCCAATAAAGCTCGGCTTGTTGGCGTTGCAAATTGCTCAATTTAGGTTGTTGCGTGGTATTGGCTATAGCGTGTTGGCACTGGCTTATTTTTTCGTTCAGTTTAGTTTCTTTGCTATCAAGAGTTGAATAGGCAAGTAAGCGAATATCATCTTCTAAGTCTTTTAATGCCAGTTTGAGTATAGGAATAGCTTGGGCATCGCTCATGTGCCGTGCAGCCATTACTGCACTTAGGCGTTTATTTGGCTCACTGGCGTGTTTTAAAATAGCTTTTAGTCCACCCATCGAGTAAATAGGCGTTGCTGAAACACTTCTTGCTTCAAAGGGCAGGGCAGGAACCTTGTGCTCTACAATATCAATGTCGTTGTTTTTAAGCGGTTTGCTAAGGGCAAAAGTAATGGCAAATACCACCCCTAAAATACCAAATACAGGCAAGGTAAATAGCAGCAAAAATAACAGTGCCGAACCACTTTTTAAGGTGGTTTTGTATTTGTTAGGAATAAATGCATGGCTTACAAAGGTAAAGCACAGGCTAGCAATGCCATGTAATAAAACAATCAACAGCCAGTTAGGCGCATCTAAAATATGCGCAAAAGCAAAGTATTCACATAAACAGCCAATAAAAGCGGCAACGATAATTTTAATCATGGGATGCAACTAACTTAGCGATGTGTTCGCTGCTTATAGGCAATGCCATTTGTTCTTCTATTTTAATTTGCAGTTGCTCAACGGTTTTACCAAAGTGCTCGATACACCAAGTATTAATACGCGATATAAAGCCACTTTTGTCCAGTTCACTTGCCATTGGCATAAGCAGTAATAGAGTGTGGTTTTGACTATCGTAAAGATAAATATCTAGACCTCTGCGAGCTTCACTTAAATACTCTAATAATTGGCGCGACTCTTCACTTGTTTGTATTGCTTTGAGTTTAAGCAGCTGTGAGGGAATATTATAGCGTTTAGCTTCTTTGTTCGCCCTGCGTAGTTGCCTTACAAAATAAGGGGTTTCTTGTGGGGTCATTACCGGGTTGGTAATTTCATGACGCAGCAAATCGCCAATGTTACCGGCCATAACAGCTAGCAAAGTAAGTGTGGTGTTTTTAAGGGCAAAAAATTGAATGCTTTGTACTAAAATTACCCCGTAAATAGTGTTATTAATATCAACCAATGGGATAGCAATATGGTATTGGCTAAATTTATTTTTAACCTCTTTAACAGAGACCAGCTCGCGCTCTTCAAACATGGCTTTAATAAGGGGGTCTTCCATATTTAGCTCGCCCATAGCACCTATGCTTGCTAATGGCTGCTCTGTTATGGTGTTGTTTTCTACTTTATAAAGCGCTGCTTTTTCAAGCGAGCCATATTCAACAAATAAGTTTAAAATGCTATTAGCCGCACTGTCTAAGCGTCTTTGTGTTAGTTGCCCTATAACGGCCCGTACCGCTTGGAGCGATTCGCGCAGGCTAAGAGTATGACCTGCTAACATTTGTTCAATCCGGTCGTGGGATGAGTTTATTAAATGGTATTGGCGGGTAAAGGTTTCTAATCGGTTAGTTACATACTCAAGCTCAATGCTTTGCTGCTGATTAGTGCGCTCCCATACATCTCTGAATTCGCCAGCAATCATAATTACAATTAAATAACCAATCATGGCGTTAATATTAAATTCGTTAGGTTGCGCTAATACTTCGCTTTTGCTTAACAGCAATTGCCCGGCTAATAAACATAATATGCTTATAAAGCCTTTTGAAAAACCATAGCGCAAAGCCACTAACAGCGGCCCAAGTACCGGCCACGAAAACCCATTTTCCGTCCAAAAGGGGTCTTCGGTGTTAAATATAACCGGCAGCACAATTGCAAGCGCGGTAAATACAATTACCTCAGCCCAAATTTGTAGCTCAGGGACCTCTCTTGGTCGAAAAAAATGTGTTTTCACTCACTAACCTCAATGTACGAAATTAAATCGGCGATGACATCTTGTGCTGTCGCGGCAATACTGTCGCGCCCCCAGCCACTTTTTGCGATAGTGCCCGTCCAAAGTGGGGTTGTTTGACCTTTAGCCGTTAAGCTAAGTGTAAGTGCGACTACAGGCTCGCCATCTAGGCCCGCTTTATAACGCCATTCTTCTATGCTACCTGATAACACATAGTCTGTTTGCTGTGTGCTTAACCACTGCATGGCGTTATCAAGACGGTATTGATCGTCAAGTGGCGGAAGGTCTTTAGTGTTACTGCGCGGTGCACGTAATAACGTAGGAAGCTTATTTTGCTGCCAAATACTTGCAAGTATATCTTCTGCACGTTCACCGGCTAAGGGGGTTTGCGCATGATTTACCAAAGGCATTAAAGCCACGGTAGTTGATGGACCTAGCTCTATATCATCAGCCACACGGCTGGTGGTACATGCACTGAGCACTAATACCAAACACGGTATGATTAAACGAAACATATTCTCTCCTAACATTAAAAATGTACGTAATAGCCTAATTGTAATTGTGTATCTGAGTTACCCACTTTATTACTACTTTGATAACCCAGCTGTAATTTAAATAAATCATCCCCTAGCACTGACCAGCCCGCACCACTTGATACTGAAATGTCGAGGGTGTCGTTTAACGTTTGATAACCCGTACTGATGTCGAATAACCACGACGGGCTTTCGCCTAAATAAGGGGGGGCTAAGTTTGAGTTTGACGAAAGCGAAGTGCCCAGAGCAAAGCGCCTAAAAGGTTGTATATCAATAAGTAGCGGTCGTGCTCTTTGATCTATGCCTAAAGGGACTAATGTGCGTTCAAAGTCTTGCCATTGAGCACTAAAATAAGTACTCCAAATAGGGCGGTCTTTTAAAATAGTGTATTGATAGCGGGCGTTATATTCTTGCCCGCTGACAAGCGTTGAGCTATCACTGCGGCGCTTAAATGCCATGGCGGCTGCCGAGAACTGCATGTTTTGACGCCCATCAATAGCGTAATTTATATAAGCCGTGGTTTTATTTAATTTGGCAAAGCTAAGTAAGGTTTCTGATTGGCGGTTTTCAACGTTGTGCTCAAGTTTTACGCCTACCTGCGTGCGCGAGTCCCACTGGTAACGCGCATCTAGGCTCAAGCCTTGGCGGCTCATTAAATTGCCCTGATGAGAGTCTACTTTTGCATCAAAGTACCAACGACCCCACGTCATTTTATCTTCTACGGCAAACAGTAACCCGTTGTTATTTAGGTTTTGTTGATTGCTAATGCTAAGTTTCCATTGCCCTTTAGCGTACGGAAAATAAACATTTATATCGTACTGGCTGGTATTTAAACCGGCCTCAGGGGATAGGTTGATCTCTAATGCTCTAAAGTAGCTGGTGCGGGCGTTACGTAATAAAGACGTTTCGGCTTGTGTTGGCTCGTGTGTTAACTCCTCATACCAACGCTGCATAGTTGCATAAGGCTGCCTTAAATAGAGCAAAGCACTTAGCTCATCTATTTTGCCTAACGTTTGCGTATTTACCAGTGCCTTTACTTTATTAAACTCGCCGTTGCTCATAGCCAGTTGTAGCTTTTGCCATGGCTCAAGTTTTTGTGCTGCGCGTCTGGCTAACCACCAGTTGGCGGTTGCGTTGTTTATAGCCTCAGGCGCTATGTCATCTAAGCTGCTAAATTGGCGTAAGTGGGGCACGGCCATTGCGCCGGCCCATTGGATCATTAAACCTCGGTATGCGTATTTGTCTTTTGGTAAATGGTTTAATAAATAATGTTTAAGTTCGCTGGCATTAGCGTAGTAGCCTAACTGGTTCATAACATCGGCTAAATTTACTAAAGTAGTTAAATCTCGAGGGTTACTAATGGCTAATTGGCGCAGATAAAAATAAGCACTATTAAAGGCTTTTTGATGAATAGATAAACTCGCCAGTAATTGTGCCCACTCTCGGCTGGGTTCATTGCTTGAGTAGTTAGCTAAAATACGCTTAATCATAATGGTGTCGTGCATTTGCAATGCAAGCCAGCCTTGCGCTAGTACCACATCGGGATTGTATTCACTTAGTTTTGCTGCGCGGTTAAGTGTTGTGTATGCGTAATTTAAGTCACTTTGATTTTGGTACCAGTTTGATAATATTAACCATGCAGGGTAAAGCGCTTTATTATAACGTTGTTTTTCAAGAGCCTGATGAGCACGAGTAACGTGTTCTTCATCGCCAATTTGCGTGCTTAATAAGGTAATTTGGATTAACTGTCTATCAGTGAGTGCTGTTTGTTGCCATAGGTAATTTAATAACCCTTGTGGGTTGTCGGCAAATTTTAGCTGCTGATAATGCAGCATATCACCTACACTCAGTGGGCTAATGTTTTTTAATTGCTCTAAAGCATACAGCTCTTCTTTTTTATCATTTACACGCAAAGCCATATCAACTCGAGCACCCCAAAACTCATCATCGTTACTACGTGCTTTTTGCTTTAAAATGGCCAAAGCGGTTGTAAAGTCATCGTTTAACCAATGCGCTCTTGCAAGCCAGAGTAAGTCTTCTTCGTTTTTTGGCCCTGCGTAGTGAGGCCACAAAGCTCTCAGTCCTGCTAAATTACCGGTATCGTGTAACACCTTGGCTTTCCAATATTGTGAAAGAGGTGTTTTTCCATTTATTTGCTCATAGCGCTCAATATGATTAAGCTCTTGTTTTGCGTTACCAATAAATTCGTTGGTTTGCATCCAATTTGCAAATCCGTTGCCTTTAAGCTGTCGGTTTTGCGCTTTATATTCGTAAATGTCGTTGGCATCTTGATATAAGTACAAGGCATTCGCATCATTAATGCTGTCGGTCAGCATAGCTACATCAACGGCTTTATGGGCCATTAACCATTTAAATTCTTTAAGCGCCTGTTTAGGCTTATTTTGCCAGCGCATAATTTTCCAATTTAAAAGCCTCAGCGCTTTATCATTGGGTGTTTTAAGTAATAACTTTGCGATTAATTGTTCAGCTGCGTTTGCATTGCCATTGGCTAAGTTTAAATGCATGGCTTTGGTTAAATATTCGCTGTTATTAGGCTGAGTTTTTAATAATTTTTCTACTGCTTTTAAGGCTTCTTTATTATCACCCGCTAAGCTTGCAAAATATAATGTACGCTCGGTATTAGCGGTATCACCGTATTTTTTCCACCATGTGTAAGCTTGTTTTGGATTGTTAGCACCCAGTGCGGTTTCAATGGCTTTTTGGGCTACATCGGCATTAATGTGGGTTTTATAAATAGCGAGCGCTTTGCCAGGCTCACCTGCGCCTAACCAAAAATCAGCGGCTAATAATGGCTGTGCGTGTTGCTCATAATATTGCGCTACGTTTGCATTGAGCCCCGTGGCTTTAGCTATATTTAATAACTGGTTATCCCAGTGTTTAAATGCCGCAAGTTTAAGTGTTAGTTCTTCAAAACGGTCATCTTTATTTGCGCCACTATCAACCCACAATGCGTATAAAAGTTTTATTTCTAATTCAGTTTTTGTATCGCTTTTAGGGAGTTTTTCAAGCTCGTTAGTCGCTTGCGAATACTCATTTAAGCCCAGGTGAATGGCTATTTTTTTGGCGCGTAGTTTTTCATTATTAGGGTCGCTACTTAATGCGGCATTTAAGTAGGTTTTTTCAAAGGTATAATCTTGCGATAGCGAGTCGTCTTCAAAAAATAAGGTGTGCGGAAACAGCGCGTAAAGTGAAAAACAACTAACCGCTAATATAATTAAAATGGTTTTAACTGATACTAAGTGAGGGCGCTTTTTGTTATTCATTATTGAGCCCTTGTTGCGCAGTTTAAATAGCCATAAAATTCGCCAGCAGGTAATGTAAACTGCGCTGTATTGCCAAAGGTTTTTCCGCTAAAGCGCTTACCCATATGCGAAATGAATTGACAATTGCGAGCATTTTTAAGCTCAATTTTAGCCTCAATCCACGCTTTAAAGCTGACAGGGCCGTTTACCTGCCAGTTACTAAACGCGACATTAGCAGAGAGCAAATAAGGTTGGTTATCTGGCGTTGTATGATCAAAGTTAATTGTGGCTATTTCATCGCCCAGGTGAATATAGTTTCCTTGCGCGGTTACCCCTAAAATACCCTGGCTGTTAGTCATATTGGGCACATCAAAAATAGCAGGCAAGCGCAGCGTTTTTATATATTTAGAACTAAATAGCCATTCGCCGTGCGTATTTTTAGCAAGCGCAGAAAAATAAAAGTCTTTGGCAATGCGTGCATATTGACTTAAATGCACCGGGGTATTTTCTCTGGCTAATACGTAATCAATATTGTAATGCAGCGCATCAAGCCCTGCTGGCACTTCGCCAGAGTAAAAGTGAAAGTAAATTGTGTAAGGCTTTAACCTGTATGGTTTTTCGGTTATTTCAAATGTTTCTACTAAGCGTTTAAAACCATAGTAAGGGCCGTGCCATAAATTGGTGTAAACATTTTCGTTTAAAATGGGCGCGTATATTTGATACAGCAAATCTCGCTCAGGACGGCCAATAGGTGATATATGCGACAAGCTTGGATTGTCGGCATTGACGTCGGTATTTCCTCCATTAACGTTAATTACACCGGCATCGCGGGCAAGTTCGAGGGCTTTTGGGCCTGGGGTTGCATCACCTGACCATAGCATCATCACGGTTTTTTTATTTTTTGGTGCGAGCCGCTCATTAATGTAATTTATTGAGCCGGTTATTTCTTTATTTAAATCGATGGCGTCATATCCGGGTACATCTAAATGAAACCCGTAGTCGGTGTCGTCTTTATTTATTTCTTTTCTACCTGATAAGGCTGTCCAAAAATAGGGATGGCTGTAAGTGTGTGATGCGACTTCGACATAAGGAAGCGCAAAAATTTCCTTGGCTATTTTTTCAAGCTTTGGGCTGTCAGCGCCATGCAATCCGTTAGGCTCAATATCGGCTTGGATAATTGAGGAGGTCAGTGGTAGCTTGTATTTTTTTATAACTTCATCGCGCACAACTTCTGCTGCGTAAGGTTTACCTGCAAAGTGTGCAATGCTCGTAAAGCCGTCGCCATCAATATGAAGGGTTAGCATACGCCGACCGCTTAATGTAGTTGTATCTGGGGCTAGTATAGGCGCAAGCCCCATTGCCTTAGTTAACACGGCTTTGGGGTCTACAACCCAGTTACTGCCCTCCATAGGCAGTGTATCTATAAGCCAAGGTGCCGCGATAAGTGCGCCGTACTTAGTTTTACTTCCTTGGGTTAGGGTGGTGCCATCTTCAGCGTGTATTGATATTAATGATTGCGCATTCTCTGCAAGTGTTAATAAATAGGGCTTTACAATAGCGGGTGCAGTGGTTGACTCACCTTTGAGCCAAGATGCCATAGCCGCGAGTTTATAAGGCCCATTTGAAGGCAAATTAAAAGGCTCGACTCCTAAGCTTTCAAGTAACTTATTAGAAGGAGGGAGCTCGCCAAGTACCAGTTGCGGTACCACGCCTAAGTTACTTTCGAGCCACTCAATAACCTGTGCATTATAAAATTGATCGCTCGTCGTCCAAGAGATAATGCCAGCGTGGAGGCTGGTATCTACTTTAGGTAAGGGCGTGTTAGCCATGTCTATGTAATCAGGTATGTAGCCTAAATACTCAATCATTGTGGCAAGCTTTAAGTGAACCGTAGTGTATATAAGTGGCTTTACATTACTGTTGTATGGAATAAGTATGCGCCTAGGCACTGGCTGTATATTTGATGTCCCCCAAGTTTGAAGGTGCCCATCAGTAACCCAAGGAGCATAACCTTGGGCAATAATTTGTTTAGCCATCGCAAGGCGCTGCTGTGGTTTAGCGTAATCAATTACCTGTACGTTAAAGCCCAGTGATTGTGCTTTATGGAGCTTTTCATTTAACCAAGCTTGATCGTTCTCAGTAGTAAGTTTGTAGCTGTTATCTACTGGATTAAAGTGGCTAAATAGCCCCTCTGCAACTAAATCAGAGGCGTAATCGTTAAGCTGTGGCAGTAGCTCAAACCCTCTGTTTAAAATTAAATGTTTATTAAATGTACTCGACAAACCTTTAATTATATTCACAAGCCCCACTTGTTGAGCCGCTTTATCGTAATCGGGTTTTAATAACTGGTAGCTGTCGAGCGTATCTAAAAATAAACCGTTAAAGCCTCGTTGTTGTAATTCACGTGCTTGTTTTTGCAGGTGTTGTTGCCAATGCTCAGCGGTTAAATCAGCAATATGGCTATTCCAGTGTGGATTTTTTGCTACTGAGGATTCATTTTCAGTAAACGATTCTCCCACACTTAAATAAGCGTATACGCTAATGTTGCGCTCTTTAAGCCAATTAAGTTCGTGTTGAGTGATGCTTTGCGGCTGCACAACAACCCGTGAGTAAAAGGTCATTTCAGCCAGCGGCATGGGGGATGAGTAATAAAAGGCAATGCTCTTGTTAGCAGGTTGAGCGCACACGTTTAAACAAATCAACAACGTTAGACATAAGAAGTACTTCATTATTATTTTAAAAACCACAGCCTAAGTTAACGTTGAACATTGTCCCGCTTTTTGTATAGGTATTTATTATTAGAATTGTGATGATTATATGTTAAATAAAAATGCCTGGCTACCTTAATGTGAGGTGACTAGTGGTGGAATTGCTTGAGTGACAACTAAGTAAAAGGTAATGAAAACGCCTTACTGCACAGTGTTTTCGATAAAAAATTACGACTAATGTCGAGTGATAATGTATATCTAAAGCGCTGTAATCTAATTATAATGCGCCCACCTTACCAGCCCTTGGCAACCCCCTGCGCTATTTATAAATTGATATAAATAGTGACATATTAAATGCTTACTTTATTGCGTTGATTACTGCAAAGCAGACAGTGATAACGTGCATACCCTATTTGTGGAGATTTAATGAGTAACTTAAGCTTGAGAAATAAACTTTTATTACTGGCTATTTTACCGTTGAGCTTGTTATTGATTAGCTTAATGGCCAGCTCGTACTATTTAGAATCGCAAAACCAGCGACAAAATTTTGAAACAATTAAATCTAAACTCCTTAAAGACAAACACACGCTACTTGCCACCGAAGTGGAAATAGCAAGCAAGTTGGTACGCCATCAGTTGGATAACGGATCAACACAAAGTGTTAAAAATGTCCTTAGGGAGCTTACTTTTGGTGACGACGGTTACTTTTTTATTTACGACACACGTGGCGTTAGCGTGTTCCATGCCTTGTTAGGAAGTGCTATTGAAGGGCAAAATAAAATAGGGATGACAGACCCAAATGGTAAAAAAATAATTGTTGGATTATTAGAGCAAGCACGTAAAGGTGGCGGGGCATTTAATTACCATTTTCAAAAGCCAAATACCAACGGGTTAGTAGAGAAAATAGGCTATGCCGTAATGATACCAGGTACCGATTGGATGATTGGTACGGGTGCCTATATGGATGATATACAAACAGAGCTTGCAAATTATGAACAGACTATGCAATCACATACTCGCGAAAAAATAACCACCTTGTTATTGATTGCCTTATTTTGGGTTGTGGTTAGCGTAGTGGGCGCACTTTTAGCGTCTAACGCTATGGTTAAACCTATCCAAATAATGGGCCAAAGCTTAGATGATATTGCTAAAGGTGAAGGCGACTTAACAAAACGCCTAGTTATACATACGCACGATGAAATAGGGCAGTTGGGCGAATCGTTTAATGTGTTTGTTAGCAAGCTGCAAAGCATTATAAGTAATGTGGCTGATGTTACTAATGATGTAAAAAATGCCTCAAGCGATATCAATTCGCAAACAAAACTGTTTGAAAATAAACTGCTTAATCATAACCACGAAACAGATTTAGTTGCCACAGCGATTACCGAAATGTCGGCTACCTCTCACGAAGTGGCTAAAAATACCACGCAAGTTGCTGAGTCTACTCATACGGCAACGCTAGAAGTGGCAAAAGCGCAAGAGTGCGTAGATATTTCACTAAGTGAAGTTTCCAACCTTATGGGCGAAATTAACCTAGCTGCTGATCAGGTAAACTCTTTAAGTGAGCAATCTAAAAAAATAGACAGTGTACTTAGTGTAATAGGTGGCATTGCCGAGCAAACTAACTTGCTTGCACTTAACGCCGCCATAGAAGCCGCACGTGCTGGCGAGCAAGGCCGGGGCTTTGCCGTGGTGGCTGATGAAGTAAGGAGCTTAGCGAGTCGTACACAACTTAGTACCCATGAAATTAGTGAAATGCTAAGTGAATTACATAACTTAGTAGGCGCCGCGGTAAATGCCATGCAGGCGAGCCAAGCAAGTTGTAATCGCTCAGTTGAGTCATCGCGAGATATATTGCAAAGTTTAGGTGCTGTGACTACGTCGGTTACCACCATTAACGACATGAGTACGCAAATTGCAACCGCTGCAACAGAGCAAAGCTCAGTGACAGAAGAGATAAACCGTAATGTGTTTGCCATTCAAGAAATTGTTAATGAACTAACCCAAGCAAGTAAGGCCACCTCTGAGGTTAGCCAACATTTAGCAGGGCGCGGCGAGAACTTAGGACAGTTAATAGGGCAGTTTAAGGTTTAAAACGTCATTGCATAAACCACTACTAGCCGCAACTTATGTTGCGGCTTTTTATTTTAAATACAAAATGGTTTAGAGGCTGTTTACTTTTTGAGGTTGAATTTTTAGCAAGGTATTTTTATTTGGTAAAGCTGTGCTTATATTTTAAGGTTGCTGCAAAGGCATAGGCGTATTAACGCCCAACATGCCAGACCCTAGCTAGAACAAATTTTTATTTTTGAAAGTACGCTAACCCTAGGGAATTTTATTAATTATGTGTAGTCTATTACACGCATTTTGAATAAACAGAGTAACCCTTATATGCAACAAAGTATGCCTTCAGTACAAAACGCCGACCCCGAAACGCTCGTAGCAGAGCAAGACCTAGGCCGGTTGATATCGTTTTTACGTTCAAAAATTGCTACACACATTGATGCCCAACTCGATTGTATGGACTTAACCTCTGCGCAATATATTGTGGTGGTGCTATTAGCGCGTGGCTCAGTAAACACATTAGCTGGGCTGAGCGATCATATGGTGTACGATAAAGGCGCGATGAGCCGTTTGTTAAAGCGTTTAGAAGAAAAAGACTTAATTGAAAAAACACAATGTGAGTTTGATAAGCGTTCTACACTTTTAAGTTTAAGTGATAAAGGTAAAGCGCTTTATCCGCAAATAATGCCCTTAGTAAATCAAGTGTACGAAAAAGCACTTAGCGGCTTTTCTGAAAATGAAAAACACAGCGTTATGGACTTACTAAACCGAGCAATAAACAACCTAGATACACCCTCATAAATCTCTAAAAAAGATTATCAACATTTTAGCGATACTGTTTCAATAAAAACTTAGCCTGCTAAGTACTAGATCTAATTGTGCGGCAAATCCAACTTTGCTAATATAGTTGCCTAGGCAATTAAAGTTATCATCTTGTTAGGTTTGTTATGATTGAAAATAAGTTGTTATCACAATTACAGCAGCAGTTTCCTGAGCATGTATTTATGCAACAGTATTTAAGTGTTGTTCATAAAGGGCGTTTTGCGAACGCAATTGTATACAGGTACAAAGATGATACGTTTGACTTAATAGTAAAAGACTTTAGCCAAAGCCCGTGGTTTATTCGTAAAACCTTTGCCAAGCTTTCTGTAAATCAAGAATTTAAAGGGTTGAGCCGCTTAGCACAGCTTGATGCAGTTGCTAATCGGTTTAGCCGTTTATCGCCGATAGCGGTGGCGTATGACTACATAGAAGGCACGCCGCTTAGGAGCTTAATACACCAGGGTGAGACGTTGCCTGTTGAATTTTTTATTGAGCTTGAACGCCAAGTTGCAAAAATGCACCGCCTAGGCATTGTGCATTTAGATTTACGTAATATGGGCAATATATTATGTGGTAGCGATGGCAAGCCTTATATCATTGATTTTCAGTCAACCATTAGCTTTTCGCGCTTTGCGCGTTGGTTGCAACGTTTTATGCGCGGCTCTGACATGTCGGGCGTATATAAAGCGTGGGATAAGCTAAGTAGTACACCTTTGCCGCGTGCTAAGCAGCAGTATTTACAGCGTTTTAACCATGTTCGTAAACGCTGGATATTTAAAGGCTACCCAATACAACGTGCATATGCATGGGGTGCTGCAATGGTCACGCAGTTTGTAGACTCTGACCTAATACGTAACTTAACCGATAGATTTTAATTCCCCTTTTTTCATTGTGTGACTTTGCCCATAACAGCTTAGCGTTATGGGCTTTTTTTTGGCTAAAAATAAGGCCAAAAATTTCTTTTTTAATTTTTAAAATAAACAGTAGTATCGCTGGTGTTTTTACCCCTACAATGCGCAAAAATAATGAGCGCAGTTTCAACCATCAAAGCTTAAAGCGTCTTAATAAGTTTAGGTTTTTTCTGCAATTTTTTATTGTTCAAGTAAACTATAAGCAATGTGCATTTTTAAATTTAAGGTTTCAAGATGATTGAGTATCCAGTCGACCAACTACCGCAGCTAATAAACGATTTATTACAATGCGAAACACACACGCAAAAAAGCCAGCTTTTAGCCGATGCACAGCTTAATTTATCTACTGAGCACCTATCGCTACTTTTTGAAGCCATCCCAAAAGAACAGCGTCTAGAAATTTGGCAGCTATTAGATAAAGACACGCAGCATGAAATATTTGTCACCCTGAGCGATGACAGCTGCTTATGGTTACTACAAACCTTAGATGATAGCGAGGCATACGCGCTATTAGATGAAGTGAATGTTGAAGAATTACTTGAGCTTGAAGAGGTTATTCCTGAGCGCTTTGTTGATTATGCTAAAAAGCAACTCGATGAAGCACAAACGAAACAATACGATCTTGCTCAGCAGTATCCGCCTGAGCAATTAGGTCACTGGGTTGGTTTCGACTTTCTAAAAATAACTGAAAAAGCAACAATTGCAGGCGTTAAAAAATTACTGCACAAAGGTTTGCCGCAATACAGCGAAGTTGTGTATTTAGTTAGCCGCCAAGGCAGCCTAATAGGTGAACTTGCAGTAAATGATTTAATAAAAGCCGATGAAGGCGATAACCTATTGTCGCTGGCAAACTATGATTTTTCATCATTGCATGCTGATGATGATTTATACGAAGCGGCAGAAGTGGTTATTCACAGTGAAAAAATGGCCATGCCGGTGGTTAATACCGATAACAAATTAGTCGGGCGTTTAACCATTAGCTCGGCATACGAACTACGCCAAGAAATTGCCGACGAAGCTGCGGCCAAAGCTGGTGGTTTACGCGAAGACGAAGACCTGTTTGCCAGTGTAAGAAAAAGTGCTAAAAACCGGGGAATTTGGCTGGGTATAAATTTAGCCACTGCGTTTTTAGCATCGTGGTTTATTGGCTTATTTGGCGCAACAATAGAGCAGGTTGTGGCACTGGCGGTACTTATGCCTGTGGTGGCCTCTATGGGCGGAATCGCCGGGAGTCAAACTTTAACGGTAATAGTGCGCGGTTTAGCGCTTGGCCAGGTAACCGACTCTAATCGCAATGCACTTTTAAAAAAGGAGCTACGGGTGGGGGCGGTGAACGGCTTAGTGTGGGCATTAGTGATTGGCGCGCTCACCTTTGTTTGGTTTAGCGACATAATGCTAAGCATTACAATTACCGTTGCTATATTGCTTAACTTAGTTGCTGCGTCGTTAGCTGGGGTTGTTATACCGTCTATTTTAGACAAAATGAAAATAGATCCTGCGCTTTCTGGCTCGGTAATATTAACCACGGTTACCGATATAGTTGGGTTTGTGACCTTTTTAGGGTTAGGCAGTTTATTACTGCTTTAAGCTATAAAACAACAAAGCCGCATTAAGCGGCTTTGTTTTTTTATTAAGAAAGGTCGCGTTCTTTAATAGTAACCACCCGCTGCGGAAAGGGTATTTCTATTTCAGCGCTATTAATAGCTTTATAAACGCCTGCGTTAATAGCAAGCTTGGTTTCTATTATTTTGGTTGTAGGCACCCAATAGCGATAACTAATGGTTACGCCGCTATCGGCAAAGCGCTCTATGCCTACTTGAGAAATAGGGTTTTGAGCCACCTGATCATGAGCCTTTAACACTTCTTCAATAAGGCTAACAGCGGTATCAGCGCAGGCAGTATAGGCTATGTCTATTTCTCCTTTAACTAACGAGTAACTAAACGAGTTGTGAATAATTTCACCCACTATGTGCTTGTTAGGAATAGTGATTTCTACTTTTTCTTCATCAATTAAAATGGTGTAACCCAGCTCAATTGTTTTTACTTGGCCGCTGACCCCTTTTACTTCAATGGTATCGCCTACCACAAAAGGGCGCGTGGCAATAATAGCAAGGCCAGCGCCATAGTTTGAAAGCATTCCTTGTAAGGCTAAACCCGCACCTAGAGAGGCAGCACCTATAGCCGCTACAAAGGGGGTAACACTAATGCCTATTTTGCCAAGCGCTATCACTACAACCATCACAATAAGCAATACTTTTACCACGTTACTGACAAAGCTGGTAAGCGTGATATCGATGTTGTGACGAGCCATCAATTTAGCGACTAAATTTGAGAGTTTTTTAGCAACCCACAAACCCAGTATAAGAATAAAAACGGCACCCACAATTTGCATGCTGTAGGTAACTAAATACTCAGTGAGCATGGTGTAGTATTTTTCAAATTGTTCTATTTCAGAACTGATCATAGTGGGCTCTTTATATTGCGTAATTATTTTTTGCTAACTATAGCAAAGTGTTGACTAAAAAAGGATATAGCACGGGGACTATTATGGCGGTTAATAATGCGCTTAAAGCCATCGCAACCGAGGAAAACGCACCTATTTTTGGGTGCTCGTCCAGTGCTGCTGCGGTGCCTATAGCATGGCACGCAGTTCCCATTGCTATTCCTTGAGCTTGGTGGTTATTAACACCTATCCACTTAATGAGCATTAACCCAAAGAGCGCACCTAGTAAGCCAATAAATATAACTAATGCTGCGGCAAGAGAGCTAATCCCCCCTAAAGACTCAGTAACTATTAACGAAATAGGCGTAGTTACACTTAATGCAGCTACGGAGGCGCTTAAATTGGCGGGTACATCAAATAAAATACTTAAAATAAAAGCCACCACAGTGGCGTTAATAATGCCTAAGCTACAGGTGCTTACTATTAACAGTAGATTTTTTCTGACATGTATAAACTGCTGATACAAAGGTAAGGCTAGTGCCACTATAGCAGGCTCTAATAGCCAACTAAGTAGTTGGCTATGCCTAGAAAAATCAGCATAAGGTAATTTTAAATTAACAAGTACTAAGGCAATAATCGCAATACTTAAAAACACCGGGTTGGTGAGCGACTTTACTATGCTGTGCTGCCAGTGTTTATTAAACGCTCTTAATAGTAAAAACAGCAAAATAATAGCGGGAGTTGTTAAGTACCATAGCGTAAGGTGCAGCTCAGTCATTGTTATTTTTACCTTTAACATAGCCAACAACGCTGCTTACCAGTAAAAGCGTACTGGCAGGGACGAGCAAAATAACCAAAACCAAATAGGGCCAATGCAGCTTAATAAGTGTAATGTGCTCGATAAATCCTACCCCCGCGGGTATGAAAAATATTGGCATAATATTTAAAATAGGGGAGGCCGAGGGTTTAATATGGTGCTCTTTCACTACACCTAACAGTAATAAACTCAGTAAAATAACCATGCCAAGGAGCGGTGCAGGGAAGCTGCCACCAATTAAGTGCATTATTAATTTAGCACACCCTAAGCACAGTAAAATAATTGCACTGCTAAGCAAGTACTTCATGATAATGGCTCATTAATATAGAAAGAAATTAACGTTAGCAAATACGCACTATTATTAAATGCTAATTTAGTCTTACCAGCGCTTTGAATTTGCATAGCTTATATCTGTTTTCCCTTTTGCTTTGGCAATTGCTTTTTTAGTATTAGGATTGAGTAACAAGCGAATTTGGCTAAACGTTTCTTTAGCTAAAATTTGTCGTTGGTTTGTTGTGTAGCTTTGTTGAGTAACGCGCTTTATCGCTGCCAGTGTATCGGGGGAGCGTTCACGTAATATATTTAACATGCGCTGTGTGGCCTGTTCGGTATTGTCTGTAAGCTCTGTGACTAACCCCAGCTCGTAGGCCGTGTGTGCACTAATAGGATTGGCGTGGCTTGCCAGCCACAGCGCTTGGTCGCGCTTTAATAAACCAGCAAGCACTACATTAGCGCCCATATCGGGGCATAACCCCCAACGCGCTTCCATAATGGCCAGTTTTGCGTGGGTATCAACAATTCTGTAGTCGGCGCCCAATGCTATTTGTAGCCCACCCCCTAAACAATTTCCGTTTATTTGCGCAATCACAGGTACGCTTAACGATTGCCAGCCCAGTACCACTTTTTGCGCTAGGTTTTGATTGCCAGGTAGCCATTTTAGCAACAGCCTAACAATGTTTAATGGTGAGGCCATCACTGCAGCCACATCAAGCCCAGAGCAAAAATGCTCACCATCACCTTTTATCACTACGGCGCGAACACTTTTATCTTTTTTTATACGTTTAATAGTGCTGTTTAATTGCATGAACATATCAAAGCTCAGTGCATTTTGTTTTTCTGCGCGGCTTAAAATAACGTTAGCAATGCCTTGTTGTATTTCTAGTTTTATCATTGCGCTCTCCTATTATTATGTGTTTGAGCTTATGATGTACGCCGTACTAAGTAAAGTAACGGTTTGTTTTATAATAAAAAATAAATTGAATTATTTTTAACTTTTTTAGTCGAAGCACTTTGAATCTTATTTAAGCTTAACCGCGCATGAGCTGGTAACAAAAAAGTCATTATTTTTAGCTGTTTTTTCTCAAAACACAGATGAGTTTTGATATTATGTGCGCACTTAAAATGCATTGAGGTTTTACCCATGTCAGGCCCACGTTTATATAGCGAAGAAGAAGTTACCCATCAAGCGTACGATATTTTTTTAGAGCTGGCGCCAAATAATCTTAGCGAACAAGATGTTGAAGACTTTAACGAATACCGAGAAGAGCTTGGGTTTATTGAAGAGGGCGAGCCTGATGAGCAATGGCAAAACTTTGTTGCACTTGAAATAGAGCCGGAGTTATTTGTGCAAGTGCTAGTGGGGTTAGAGTTTGAAAACGAAGATGTGTTATTTGCAAAAATTTTAATTAGCCGTGATAAAGACGCGCCGTTTTGTCATATTTTGTGGAAAGAAACAGAGCACGCTGAGTAAGCAGTTTTGTTTGTATGTGCAAGAGAGTTTACCGTGCATAAGTATTTACTATTCGTGTTTTTAATAATGAGCAGCCGCTGTTGGGCTGTTGATCCATTTGAAGACTTTCATGAATATGGACAACTCTCTGATGAAGAAATTCACGAGCTACATAAAGGCGAAATGCTCTATGGCGATACTGAATTTGGCTTGATTTTAAGTAAGGGTAATACTAACTCTACCAGCTTTAAGTTTAGAGGAAATTTATACCAAGACTTCGAAAATTGGCGTAACCAATTTAAATTAGACACCTTGTATAAACGAGATCAAAACGAAGATACAGGGCAAACCGATGTAACGGCAGACCGTATTTTTGTCTCTGCACAAGGTAACTACAAAGTGGGCGTTAAAAACTCTTCATTTTTTATTTACGGTGACTACGAAGAAGATAAATTTAGTGGCCTAGATTACAAAAGTACAGTGGCTACAGGCTATGGAGCCAGAGTTTACCAAGGTGTAAAAAATAAAGTAGATATTGATATTGGCCCAGGTTTATATCGCTCCGTCGCTGATGATGAGTCAGAGGTAAGCGAAGAAGATGAAAACAAAACCGGTTATTTAGTTCGTATTGCAATGCAGTGGGAGCGTTTGGTATCAAAGCGCACGCGCTTTAATCAAGATGTGAGTATTGAGCAGTCTTTGTCGGGGTTAAATTCGCGTTTGAAGTCAGAAACCGCTTTGATTAGCCAAGTCATAGGTGCGGTATCGTTAAAGTTTGCCTACATGTATCGTTATAATTCAAAACCTGAAGACGATAACCTTAAATACGACTCAGAATTAAGCGCCACGTTGGTGTACAGTTTTTAATAATAAAGAGAGCGTTATGTATCAGCATAAACAATATGCGGTGTTTATATTTTTTGTTTTAGCATGGATAGGCGGCTTTGTAGCCTTAGCCTGGAACTTAATGGGCGCCGATGTGCCATTAATGGTATTTGCCGGTGTATTGGTTTTAGTCGGTTTTTTGTTTCATGGTTTAACTGTAAAAGTTGACGAGCAAACAATTAGTTGGGCTTTTGGCCCTGGCGTTGCGGGGCAACGTTTAGCACTTGCGGACATAGTAGAGGCTAAAGCGGTGCAAAACTCTTACCGCCATGGTATTGGTATTCGTATTACGCATGATGGGTGGGTGTATTCTGTATCCGGGTTTAGTGCGCTACAGTTAACCTTAAAAGACGGTACTAAGTACCGAGTGGGGACAAACGATCAGCAAGGCTTATTACGTGCGCTTGAGGGTAAAATAACACCCAGTGAAACTCCTTTAGAGGAACCGGCGGCAATAAAAACCGCGACCTACAACAATATGTTATAAAAAAAGCGCCTTAGGCGCTTTTTTTATAAACGGCGGTATGATTAGTGATCGTGACCACAACCCCCTTCACCGTGCACGTGGCCGTGCGCAAGCTCTTCTTCGGTTGCTTCGCGCACCTCTAAAATTTCTACATCAAAATTAAGGGTAATACCCGAAAGCGGGTGGTTGCCATCAACTATAACGTCTTCATCTTGAATCTCGATAATCATCACAGATTGATCACCATCATCAGTTGACGCTCTAAATTGCATACCCACTTCAATCTCCATGCCATCAAACATCGACTTAGGCACCGCTTGCATTAGGTTATCGTGACGTTCGCCGTAGCCTTCTTCAGGTTCTACTTTTACATTTAATGTATCACCGGCTTGCTTGCCTTGGAGTGCATTTTCAAGCCCTGGGATTAAGTAGCCTGTGCCAATAATAAAAACCAGTGGCTCGCCATCAAAAGAGTTATCAATGGTATTGCCATCGTTATCCAGTACTGAATAATGCATTTTTACTACTGTGTTTGGTGCAACGATCATAGTCATTCCTATTTATTCATCTTCAAGAGAGTAAGGTAGAGGCAGAATGCTTAGCTCTACCTGAGGGGTGTGCTTTGCACGAAGTACGTGTGTACTTGGTGTATCGTTTGGCAGCACAACAAGGCCAAATATGGTTTGGCTATTTTCGTTATAGCTTTGGGCAATTAGTTTACCAGCGCGGCGCCAGTTTTCGCCCACTTGGGTTTCAAGCTCTGGCTCTTCAAGTAGGCCATCGCTTTTACCTGTAACAATATACATAGCGCGTTTGTTTTTACCTAGGTACTTCATACGGGCAACCGTTTCTTGGCCGGTGTAACAGCCTTTTTTAAAACTAATGCCGTTAATCGCTTGAAGGTTTACCATTTGTGGTACGTATTCGCCAATGGCGTCACTATTTAATTGTGGCTCGCCCGCTTTTATAGCGGCTTCTTGCCATAGTGCGCAGTTATCTAATGTAGACACATCATCTGGCATACTAAATTGGCTATCAACCATTAGTAAAACGCGATTTGGCGCTAACTTAAGGGCTTTACCACTTGGGAAGTCACAGGCCGCTTGGTCATCAGAAAAACGAATATCAAGTTTTTCTAGTACTGGGGTTAAATCGTCACTGATCAACCCGATTAATCTGTTCGTAGAAACATCAATATCTACTTTGGCAAACACAGCGTATTTTTTTAGCTCACTGAGCGACTTCTCTACCTCAGGCTGTGAACCTGCTAAGTAGTAGCTATCTTGGTGAGAAAATAATTTAAACACACCCCACAACTTGCCTTTGGCACTGCAGTGACCAGCCCATAAATAATTGCTGTTAGATAGTTTATTGAGATCTTGAGTGATTTGTCCGTGAAGATAAGACAATTTATCCGCACCGGTTAGGCTAATAAGTTGGTGAGATAACGGACATGCATAAACGCTCGACATAAAAACCTTCTGTGCAATACAAATGAGTAGACATAATAACGCAGTTATAACCTAGGGTACAGCAACGAAGGCGGGCAGTTTTTTATTATTTGAACACAGATTAATAGCTGCTAATTAGACGGGTATTTGTTAAACTCGGGACAATTAAGTATGAGGTTTAAAATGACTGAAATTCATAGTAAAGCACGTATACGCTGGGCTTGTCGCCGCGGCATGTTAGAGTTAGATGTTTTGTTTATGCCATTTGTAGAGCAGGCGTATGATTCGTTAAATGCACAGCAACAGGCTGTATTTCAGCGTTTGCTAACCCAAGAAGACCCTGATTTATTTGCATGGTTTATGGGCCATGAAGAGTGTAAAGATGCTGAGCTTAACACCATGGTATCGCTAATTTTAGACCGAGTTCGTGTATAGGTTTACAGTAGTAAATAACAAAGCAGAACAGCGGCCTGTGGTGCTGTTTTTCTGCTTATTAAGTGTGGTATTAGGGCTTTATTTAAGCTCTTTTTTTAGCATTGTTGTTTGTATAACTGTAAATACAATTGCGTTTTACTGGGTATGGCAAAAAATAGTGGCTATTCACCCTGAAAGTGGCGTTATTATTTTAGAGCCTAAGCAAATACGCTTTGAAAACGAAAATTTAAAGGTTCAGGGGCAAATAACCCCTAAAACAAAAATATTAAATACTACTGTTTGGTTACACATTAAAGGTTTTAATAAACGCCAATGGCTTATTATTTCAGCTAATGGCGTAAATAAGCAAAGCTACGCACGTTTAAAGCGCGCAGCATTGATTGCCATTAATGGCGAGGTGGAATCAAAATAGTGGGTGTTGGGTTTTCATTTTGCTCAGGGTAGTCAATCGTATAGTGAAGGCCACGGCTTTCTTTACGCTGCATTGCACTTCTAATTATCAGCTCGGCTACTTGCACTAAATTACGAAGCTCCAATAAGTTATTACTTACTCTAAAGTTTGCGTAATAATCATGTATTTCTTGTTGTAATAACTCAACACGGTGCAGTGCTCGTTCTAGGCGTTTAGTTGAGCGCACAATGCCTACATAATCCCACATAAATAACCGAAGTTCGTGCCAGTTATGGGTAATAACAATTTCTTCATCAGAATTACTGACTCGGCTTTCATCCCAGCTTGGCAGCGCAAGTGGTGCTGGCGCATGCTCAAGTTTACTTAAAATATCTTTTGCGGCAGCGTGAGCAAATACAATGCACTCTAATAATGAATTGCTCGCCATACGGTTAGCGCCGTGCAAACCCGTGTAGGCTACTTCGCCTACAGCATATAGGTTATCTAAATCGGTTTTACCGTTAAAGTCGCTCATTACACCGCCACACGTATAATGCGCGGCAGGAACAACCGGGATGGCTTCTTTGGTTATATCAAGCCCTACACTTAAACACTTTGCGTAAATAGTAGGGAAGTGCTCAATAATAAAGTCTTTATCTTTGTGGCTAATATCTAGGTATACACAATTTGCACCTAAACGCTTCATTTCAAAGTCGATAGCACGGGCTACTATGTCGCGCGGTGCCAGCTCTTCTCTATCGTCAAAGTCTTTCATAAAGCGAGTGCCGTCGGGGCGCTTTAAATACGCTCCTTCACCGCGCATAGCTTCGGTAATTAAGAAGTTTTGTAGCTCTGGATGATAAAGGCTTGTGGGGTGAAACTGGTTAAATTCCATATTGGCTACCCTACAGCCTGCACGCCACGCCATGGCAATACCGTCACCGCTAGATACATCAGGGTTTGAAGTGTACAAATACACCTTGCTTGCCCCCCCTGTTGCGAGCGCTACAAATTTAGCTGAAATAGTTTCTACTTTTTTTGCTTTTTTATTCCACACGTACATGCCATGAATATGCGAACCCGGCTTACCTAAGCTTTTATCACTAATCAAATCGATGGCATTGTATTGCTCGAGCAAGGTAATGTTTTTATGCGCTTTAACTTGGCTAATTAACGTGGTTTGTACGGCCTTACCAGTGGCATCGGCTGCATGTAAAATACGGCGATGGCTGTGTCCGCCTTCGCGGGTTAAATGAAAGCGCTCTTTTCCTTTGCTATCAAACTCCATATCAAAAGGAACGCCTTGCTCAATGAGCCATTGTAAACACTGATGTGCATTACTTGCAGTATAATGCACAGCTTCTCGGTCACATAAACCCCCGCCGGCATCAAGGGTATCTTCAACATGTGATTCTATGCTGTCGTTTTTTTTATCAAATACTGCGGCAATCCCGCCTTGTGCATACAGTGTAGAGCCTTCGGTAAGGGCACCTTTACTGATCACAGTAACATTACAATAGTTAGCTAAAGACAATGCAAGAGATAAGCCCGCCGCGCCGCTACCGATAATAGCGACATCAGCAATATGATGTTTATTTTGGTTCATGTCAGAGGTACTTTGCGGTTACAATGCTCAAATTAGAGCAATATTTGTTTTTAATAATGTAGTTGTATCATATTTGTCATATTACTACGTAGTGATTTTAATGGCTTAGCGCCGTTATTTACGACTATTTTATAAAAAAATAATATTAAGCAGAACTTTTTATTCATAAAGAGGTCAGAGTATTTGTGAACAATGGCGACACTATGAATAACCAGCAAGAATCAAACAGAGGAGTACCGGCTCGAATGAGCGAGCAGGAATTAGATTTAGCGCTTGTAAAAAGGGTCCAGCAAGGAGATAAAAACGCCTTCAACCTATTAGTAAAGAAGTATCAGAACAAAATTGCAGGGTTAATTTCACGTTATGTGTCTAACCAAGGCGATATTGCAGATGTAGCACAAGAGGCATTTATTAAGGCCTACCGTGCACTTCCAAACTTTAGAGGTGATAGTGCCTTTTATACGTGGTTATACCGTATTGCCGTTAATTGTGCTAAAAATTATTTAGTAGCTCAGGGCCGTAAACCGCCAGCAAACGATATAGACGCTGAAGATGCCGAGTTTTATGACGGTGCGGATTCGATGCGTTCAAACGCATCGCCTGAAAACTTACTGTTAAGCGACGAAGTACGCGCTGTTATTTTTAATACGATTGATAGTTTGCCTGAAGACCTTAAAACCGCGATTACCCTAAGAGAAATCGAAGGGATGAGCTATGAAGAAATAGCCGTGGTAATGGATTGCCCTGTTGGGACAGTACGTTCGCGTATTTTTAGAGCCCGAGAAGCAATAGATAATAAATTAAACCCATTAATAGGCGAGTCTTAGTATGACAAAAGCACACGTTAACAAGTTGGATAGCGAAACGTTATCAGCATTACTTGACGGCGAACAACACCTTGCAGAGGGTAAAATTTCTGATCAGGATGTTGCTACGTTTGGTCGATATGCGCTAATTGGTGATGCGATGCGTGCTCAAAAAAATAACAACGACATACACATCGATATAAGCGATAACATCGCCTTAGCACTTGAAAGTGAGCCTGTGTATGCCGATTTCACCCAATCGACAGCAAACAAAGCTCCAGATACCGAGCACAGTGAAGCGCAGCAAGACAACAAAGTAGTGGCGTTTAATTGGCGTAAGCCGGTTGCTCAACTTGCTATTGCTGCAAGCGTAGCTATGTTTGCCATTGTTGGCGTAAATACCTTGCCGCAAGGTGCGGGCGAGCAAGAAAGCGAAATTCCGCTTTTACAAACTACCCCATTAACAGGTATGGCGTCGCCGGTGAGTTATTCTTCAGAACCTGCTCTTGAAAACGCTGAGCAAGGTTTACGCGAATTACAGCAACAACGCATTGGCGCGTTAGTTTTAGAGCATCAACGTCAAGCACGTGTTGCACACTCTTTGCAAACAGCGCAAAATAGTGACAAAGCGCAAGAGGAAAAAAACTAATTAAATGAAAGTAATCACTTTTGTTCTGTCGTTGGTATTAAGCTTTAATGTTTTTGCTAACGACACAAATCCCGCCAAAGATTTATTACTAAACATGGCGAACGCAGTGCATACCCGTAATTTTGACGCCTCTTTTGTGGTGGTAAAGGGTAAAGCCATGGAACCTTACCGTTGGGTGCATGCAAAGCAAGGTGAAACAGAGCTTGAGCATTTAAGTTTACTTAATGGCGCGGGCTTAGAAATGGTGAGAATTAACGACCAAGTAACCTACTTTGAACCGCAATCGCAGCCATACTCTATAAATACAGACTCCATTGCTGGGCCAATACCTGAAGTATTATTTAAAGATATTGAAGCATTAAGCAGCCAATATGATTTTGTGCTAGGTGGTAAAGGCCGTATTGCAGGGCGAGCGGCGCAACTGGTGAGAATAGAATCAAAAGATGAATACAAATATAACTATTGGATTTGGCTTGATACAGAGTCATCGCTGTTATTAAAAGCCGCTTATGTTAACCACCAAGGTGAAGCATTAGAGCAGCTACAGTTAACCCATATTAGCGTAACAGAGCAACCAGCACCGATGATTTTAGAAGTGCTCAATCGTAATTTTCCAACGCCGTTACCAGGTAACGCGCTGGAAGGTGAAAAAAGTAATGCCACAAACTGGCGTATTGGTTGGTTACCTAATGGCTTTAAATTACTAAAATCAGACCGCCATAAACTTGATTTAAATAACGAACTTACTGACTATTATTTATATTCTGATGGGTTTGTGGAAATTTCTGTTTTTGTACAGCGCCCCTTACCAGGTCGCCGCTTAAGCGGATCATTAACTTCTGGCGCAACGACAATTTATGTGCATAATGGCGGAAACTTTGATGTATCCGTTGTTGGTAATGTGCCAAGCCAAACCGCAAAGGCAATTGCTGAGTCAGTGACTCGCGCATTATAAACAATTCGTAAGGGTTGTTATGATTGAACAAACACTTACAGTGGTTGCCCTAGATGGCGCCACTGCCCACTTAGAAGCCCAGCAAAAAAAAGCCTGCGAAGGGTGTAATGGTCGCTGTGGCTCGCAAGTCTTTGCCAAACTCTTTGGTAGCGATAAAAAAACCTTTCCATATCAATTTGATACTCCTGTAGAAGTGGGCCAAAAAGTAACGCTCTCATTAGATGATTCGCATTTAGTCAAACATGCTTTTGCTGTATACATGCTGCCTTTATTTTTAGGATTAACGCTTGCATTTATTAGTGCCGAATTACTACTTTTAGCGCAGGGATGGCAAATATTATTCGCCGCTTTGGGCGGTGTGGGTGGTTACTTTTTAGCCAAAAACAAAGTAAAAACGCTCAGGCATGATGTAAAAGTGATAAAAATTCATCCAATTAGCCTTCCTTTAACGCAAATAGATGGTGATTAAGGCCAATTAAATGTAAAATTGCCGTTTTATACCAGAGTAACTTGGAAATACAGGGTAAAAAGGCAATCAAAAATTTGATTATCTAAAGCGCATTTAGCCACTTATATAGCACTTATACCCAATAAGTATTTTCAAGTCACTCAGGTGTTCGTACTTAGCCTATTAAAATAGAAGTTTAGAATCCAGTTTATGAAGCATATCCGTAATTTTTCGATCATCGCCCATATTGACCATGGTAAATCGACCCTTTCAGATCGTTTGATCCAGGTTTGTGGTGGCTTAACAGACCGCGAAATGCAAAAGCAAGTGTTAGATTCAATGGACATCGAGCGTGAGCGCGGTATTACCATTAAAGCGCAAAGTGTAACGCTTAACTACACAGCTAACGATGGCGAAACCTACCAACTTAACTTTATCGATACACCAGGGCACGTTGACTTTACTTATGAAGTTTCTCGCTCTTTAGCGGCATGTGAAGGTGCGCTTTTAGTTGTTGATGCCGGACAAGGTGTTGAAGCACAAACGCTGGCAAACTGTTATACCGCCATTGAAATGGATTTAGAAGTAATCCCTGTTTTAAATAAAATAGATTTACCGCAAGCCGATCCGCTTCGTGTAGCAGAAGAAATTGAAGACATTATTGGTATTGATGCCCTAGACGCTGTGCAATGTAGTGCAAAAACAGGTGTTGGTATTGCTGAAGTACTTGAAATGATTGTAAAGGATATCCCACCACCGGTAGGTGAAAAAGATCAACCTTTACAGGCGCTTATTATTGACTCGTGGTTTGACCCATACCAAGGTGTTGTATCACTAGTGCGTATTAAGCACGGTGAACTACGTGCCGGCGACAAAATAAAAATAATGTCGAACGAGCAAGTACATACAGCTGATCACGTGGGTATTTTTACCCCTAAGCAAACCAACACGGGTATTTTACGTACCGGCGAAGTAGGGTTTGTTATTGCCGGTATTAAAGAAATACACGGCGCCCCAGTGGGCGATACGATTACGCATCAAAAAAATGCGGCACCAGTGCGTTTACCAGGCTTTCAAAAAATTAAGCCGCAAGTATATGCAGGTATGTTCCCAATTGCCTCTGATGATTATGAATCGTTCCGCGATGCGCTTAATAAACTAAGCTTAAATGATGCGTCGTTATTTTTTGAACCTGAAAATTCAACAGCACTGGGTTTTGGCTTCCGCTGTGGCTTTTTAGGTATGCTACACATGGAAATTATTCAAGAGCGTTTAGAGCGTGAATACGATATTGATTTAATTACCACGGCACCTACTGTAATCTACGAAGTAGTAACCAAAGAAGGTACGAGTCAAATTGATAACCCGTCTGACCTACCAGCGGTTAATGATATTGTTGAAATCCGCGAACCAGTAGTAGAGGCAAACATACTTGTACCGCAAGAGTTTTTAGGTAGCGTTATTACTCTGTGTGTAGAAAAGCGTGGTATGCAAACTAAAATGAGTTATCACGGCAAGCAAGTCGCTGTAACTTATGAGCTACCTATGGCTGAAGTGGTTATGGACTTTTTTGATAAATTAAAGTCAACCAGTCGTGGTTTTGCATCGCTTGATTACAACTTTAAGCACTTTCAAACATCAGACATGGTACGTGTTGATATACTTATTAATGGTGAACGTGTTGATGCGCTCGCTATAATTGTTCACCGCGACAGTGCACAATCACGTGGCCGCCAACTTGCTGATGCGTTAAAAGAGCTTATTCCGCGTCAAATGTTTGATATTGCGATTCAAGCTGCAATAGGACAACATGTTATTGCCCGTACCACGGTTAAGCAATTACGTAAAAATGTAATCGCTAAGTGTTACGGTGGTGATGTGAGTCGTAAGAAAAAGCTACTGCAAAAGCAAAAAGATGGTAAAAAACGAATGAAGCAATTGGGTAACGTAGAAGTACCGCAAGAAGCGTTTCTAGCTATTTTGAAAGTTGGTAAATAAAAACAAAGGATTATAGATGGCTGGTTATTTCTCAGTTTTATTGGTGTTATTAACGTTAGGCTCAGGTTTAATATGGTTAATTGACCACCTAATGTATGCGCCAAAAAGGCAAGAGCGTTTGGCGCTTGCCCAAACATCTGCCGGTGGCCAGCTTGATGAAGAAACAGCGGCGTTAATAGCACCTGAGCCGGCAATTACAGAAACTGCAAAATCGATTTTTCCGATGATTGCAGCTATTACTATTTTTAGGTCGTTTATTTTTGAGCCTTTTCAAATACCGTCAGGTTCAATGATGCCAACCTTGTTGGTGGGCGACTTTATTTTAGTACAAAAGTACTCGTACGGGATTAAAGACCCGGTATGGCGTAGCCAGCTTGTAGATGTAGGCGAGCCTGAACGCGGCGATATTGTTGTTTTTAAATACCCGTTAGATGAGCGAGTAGATTATATAAAACGTGCTATTGGTTTACCGGGCGATAAAATTGTTTATCGTGATAAACGTTTATATATTCAACCTAATTGTAAAGAAGGCGAGACCCAGCAGGGGGACCTACTTTGTAATGAGTTTAATAAAATTGATTTTAAATTAATTAACGATAATGAGTTTAAACAAGGCCAAATGTCGCTTGCCCGAGTAAATGAAGATTTAACGACACTCAAGCACGACATTTTAATCAACCCACGCGCACCTGAACGTAAAGGGCGTTACTATCAGCAACCAGGGACTCCTTCGGATGAATGGACTGTACCAGCTGATCATTATTTTATGATGGGTGATAACCGCGACAACAGCCAAGATAGTCGCTTTTGGGGCTTTGTACCAAAAGAAAACTTGGTGGGTAAAGCTGTCTTTATATGGATGAGTTTTGAATTTGAGAATGGCCCAGATGATGTTTTACCAGGATGGGTTCCAACTGGTGTTCGTTTTGAACGCCTAGGTAATATTCAGTAACAATGAAAAAAAATGTAACAGAATTATATAAACGAATTGGCTACGAATTTGCTGATCAAGGTTTACTTGAACAGGCAATGACGCACCGCAGTCATAAAGGTCAACACAACGAACGCTTAGAGTTTTTAGGCGATTCAATTTTGAGCTTTGTTATTGCCAATGCTTTGTACGACAAATTTCCAAAAGCGCGTGAAGGCGATTTAAGCCGTATGCGCTCTACGCTTGTGCGTGGCCAAACCCTTGCTGAATTTGGGCTAGAGTTTGGTTTAGGTGACTACTTGCGCCTTGGGCCGGGTGAGTTAAAAAGCGGTGGTTTTCGTCGTGAATCAACATTAGCTGATGCTGTAGAAGCCATTATAGGGGCTGTGTTTTTAGACTCAAACATAGACCGCTGTGGCGAGCTAATTTTAGCGTGGTACGAATCTCGACTTGATGCTATTTCACCAGGGCTTAATCAAAAAGATCCTAAGACCCTGCTGCAAGAGTATCTACAAGCGCGTAAGTTATCTTTACCGGGCTACACCGTTGTTGATACCAAAGGTCAAGCGCACAATCAAACGTTCACGGTTGAATGTATAGTTGAAGGTATGGATAGCATTATTTCTGTTGGTAGCTCGCGCCGTAAAGCCGAACAAAAAGCTGCCGAAAAAGCATTGAAGATACTAAAAAATGAATCTTGATACCTTAATACAGCCTCATGAAGGTGATATTGATACGTTTTGTGGCATGGTTGCCATTGTTGGCCGCCCTAATGTAGGTAAATCAACATTGCTTAATGAAATCATTGAGCAAAAAGTAAGTATTACCTCGCGCAAGCCACAAACAACTCGCCACCGTATTATGGGTATTCATACAGAAGGGCAACACCAAGCTGTTTATATTGATACGCCGGGCTTACACGTTGAAGAAAAGCGCGCTATTAACCGCTTAATGAACCGTGCTGCATCGAGCTCAATCGGTGATGTAGAGCTTATTATTTTTGTTGTTGAGGGCACTAACTGGAATGCCGATGACGAAATGGTACTTACTAAAGTATCGCAAAGTGGTAAGCCTGTTTTACTTGTTATTAATAAAATTGACCAAGTAAAAGACCGCGATTTAGTATTACCGCATATGAAGATGCTTGGCGACAAATTTGATTTTGTGGGCATTATGCCTGTATCGGCAACGCAAGGTAAAAACGTTGATTTAATTAAAGCCGAAGTAACTAAACGCTTACCACCGTGCGAATTTTACTTTCCTGATGACTATGTAACCGACCGCTCAATGCGTTTTATGGCGGCAGAAGTTATTCGTGAAAAGCTAATGCGCTTTATGGGTGAAGAGCTGCCGTATTCTGTTACTGTAGAAATTGAGCAGTTTAAATGGCAAGAAAACGGTGTTTGGCATATCAACGGGTTAATTCTTGTTGAGCGTGAAACCCAAAAACGCATGGTAATAGGCAACAAAGGCGAAAAGCTTAAAGTGATTGGCCGTGAAGCCCGTAAAGACCTTGAAGAAATGCTCGATAACAAAGTGTTTTTAGAGCTTTGGGTTAAAGTTAAATCGGGTTGGGCAGATGATGAACGTGCCTTAAGAAGTTTAGGCTATGGCGAAGATTAACCTGCATTTAACCAACTAATATGGATAGCGACTTCTACACAGCGTACCTATTACATCGGCGTCCTTATAGCGACTCTCAAGTAATGCTCGATATGCTGGTAGAAGGCGTAGGCCAGCTTAGAATGCTAGCCAGAGTGAGTGGTCGCCAGGCCACTAAACACAAAGCACAATTACAGCCTTTTCAGGCACTGCTTGTTCATTACAGTGGCAAGTACGATTTAAAATACATTAATAAATTTGAGCTACATGGTAATCCTTTATATTTAACAAAGGATAAGCTTTACTGTGGCTTTTATTTAAATGAGCTGACTAACCGCATTGTGCCGGTAAACGAGCCACTTGAACAAGTGTTTGAGCTCTACAAAACTCACCTAGAGAACTTAAATAGCGATGTCGATTTACAATCGGTGCTGCGCTCATACGAATTTCAACTATTAGAGTTGTTGGGCTATGGCGTCGACTTTAGCTTTGATGCCAGTGGTGAGCCAATTGATGAAAGACAAACGTATAGTTACTTTCCTGAGTTGGGTTTTTTGATGCAACAAGCTACGCGCTCAGGGTTTAGCGGCGCGCAGCTCAAAGCGATTGCTAATCATGATTTTAGCCAAAGCGATGTACTCTATATGGCAAAACAATTAAGCCGTTATTTACTAAAACCTTTACTGGGTAATAAACCATTAAAAAGCCGTGAATTATTTATGGCCTCTCAATAAACATATTTTACAGGTAACAAAATGAAAGACATTCTTTTAGGCGTAAACGTTGATCATATTGCAACGCTTCGCCAAGCGCGTGGTACATCATACCCAGACCCAGCACATGCAGCCAGTGTGGCAGAGCACGCCGGTGCAGATGGTATTACTATTCATTTGCGTGAAGACCGTCGCCATATTCAAGACCGCGATGTATACGTAATGGCTAAAACGATTCAAACGCGTATGAATCTTGAAACAGCGGTTACAGATGAAATGATTAATATTGCCCTTGAAGTAAAGCCTGAGTACGTATGTTTAGTACCTGAAAAACGTGAAGAGCTTACGACCGAAGGCGGTCTAGATGTGGCCGCTAATGTAGATAAAATTAAAGCGGCCACTAAAACACTGACTGATGCGGGTATTAAAGTATCATTATTTATTGATGCCGATAAAGCACAGTTAGATGCAGCTAAAGCGTGTGGTGCACCGTATGTAGAAATTCATACCGGCGCGTATGCAGATGCCACTAATGATGAAGATTTACACAAAGAGCTTGAGCACATACGAGAGGGTGTAAAATACGCGGCGAGCTTAGGCTTAATTGTAAATGCAGGGCATGGCCTTCATTATCATAACGTAAAACCTATTGCTGCAATGCCTGAAATTTATGAGCTTAACATTGGCCACGCTATTATTGCGCGCGCAGCTATTGATGGCCTTGAAAAAGCAGTACGCGACATGAAACGCCTCATGATTGAGGCAAGGTTATAATTTAACCCTATGGTGGCACCATTTCATAGAAATACTTAATTAAGTAAAATGGTATCAAAACCTGTTAAAAGCGCATTTACTGCGCTTTTTTATTACGTGTTTTTTAGCGTTGATGCTCGGTAGCACTTGCATCTGCCATGAGGTTTTCCAGCTCATCCTGAAGCTCAAATAGTTCAGGCTCAACGTTATCTAGCACGCAATCACTTTTAAGTGAGGTTTCTATGGTTTCTGCCAGTGATTTAAGCTTAGGCACACCGGTATAACAGCACGCGCCATGGAATTTGTGGATAACACTTAATACCGTTTGGCAATCGTTTTGCTCAATAGCTTCGTTGAGCTGCGAGAGCGTCTCTGGCACACTTTGTAATAGCATATTGAGCATTTCCAGCGCCAGCTCACCTTTGCCCCCTGCACGTTGTAGCGCAAGCGACCAATCTAAGCAGTTACTTTCAAATGGAGCTGGGCTTTGTGACGTTACACTTTTAATTTTGTCGCGGCTTACGGGCGATTGCGGACTATGATCGCAAATAATTTGGCTCAGCATGTCCTCATCAATAGGCTTAGTTAAATAGCCTTTAAAGCCATCTTTTAATAGCTGCTCTTTTTCACTGTGCAGTGCATGCGCGGTTACCGCAATAATAGGTGTGTCTTCGTTTAAAGAAGACTCCTTAATAAGTTTACACGCGGTAATGCCATCCATAATCGGCATTTGTATGTCCATAAAAATAACATCGTACTTATGGCTTTTACTTAAGCTGTAGGCTTGCGAGCCATTATAAGCGGTGTCTATAAATTCAACTTGCTCTTTTAACAAGGTGCAAATAAGTTTTAAGTTTGCATCGTTGTCATCTACCACCAGTACTTTTAATGGTAATAATGTTTGGTCGCTTGGCTCAATATTCAAGGTTGGATGGTCAAGGCGATAAGGCGCAGCCAGTACTTCACATAATTTACGGTGATTAAGCGGCTTACTTAAGCACGCATCGGCACCGCTACCAATAAACGCTTCGCGCATATTATGCGATACAGTATTAAGCATAAGGTATAAATAATCGCACGACTCGCGAACCATATTCACATAGCTCTTAAGTCGCTGCATATCATCTACCGATGCCATATCACCAATAATACAAATATCGTACTTGAACATTTTATGTTTGATGGCGTCTAAAAACGCTGCTTCATTAAAACAGGCGGTTACAACCGCTTCCCACTCGTTTAATACAGAAAGCACTGAGTGGTGCGTATGCTCGTGTGGCTCTAGGTATAATATGCGTTTACCAATAAGTGATTTAGAAGGTAAGTCGTTACTAAAGGTATGATCAGGCAACCTAAACACACCATTAAAGGTAAAACAGGTGCCGCTTCCCGGGGCTGAATTTAGCGTTATTCGGCCATTCATAGCCTCTACAATGTGTTTGGTAATAATAAGACCTAAACCAGTGCCGCCAAATTTTCGGGTGATGGATGAATCTGCTTGGCCAAATGCAGTAAATAACGCATCTTGCTTATCCATTGGAATACCCACACCGGTATCGGTTACTGATACTAAAATAGAGGCGCGGTCTTCATCTAATAAGCGGTAGCTTATATCAACTTTTATAGAGCCTTTTTCAGTAAACTTAATGGCATTACTTAACAAGTTAATAAGGACTTGTTTAAGGCGAGTGGGGTCACCGGTTAAATCATCAGGCACTTGTGGGTTGATATAAATAGATAGCTCAAGTTGTTTTTCATGCGCCGAGGGAGCTAATAATGTCATAACCTCGTTTACGCTATCGCGAAGTTGAAACTGGATTGATTCAAGCTCCATTGCGCCTGCTTCAAGTTTAGAAAAATCTAAAATATCGCTAATAATCGTCAATAAGCTATTGGCAGAAAGTTCTATGGTATCGAGGTAGTCTTTTTGATGTTTATTTAAAGGTGTTTTATACAATTGGCGCGTAAAGCCAATAACCCCATTAAGCGGGGTGCGTAACTCGTGACTCATTTTAGCTAAAAAGTCGGACTTAACGCGGTTAGCATCTTGCGCCTCTTTTTTGGCCATGGTTAGCTGAATATTTGAGGTTTCGTATTGCTCTAGGGTTTCGCGGTAATCACTCGTGGCCTGATCAATATTTTTTTGCATTTCGTCTTTTTGCATAACCATAGTGTGGGCAATGGTATTAAGCCCTTCACGCAAAAGTTCAAACTCGCCCATCATGGTGTCGTTTAAACCCGTGTCTCTTTTACCCTCAACTAGTTTGTCGGTGGCAAGTACTAACTTATTAAGCGGGTTCATGAACATACGGCTAAGCTTAAGCGCTAAAATAGATGCCAATATTATTGAAAATAAAATAACAATGCCGCTTATTAAAACCGCTCGCTGCTGGCCTATAATCGCTTGGTCTTTATTAAGTTGTAAAATAACGGTGCCAAGCGGGGTTTGAAAATCATTAATATCCCATTTTGATACCGGCGCAGAGTGATTAAAAATTGGGGTGTAGAACGTGATTAACTCTTCTGATTTATTAATTTTTGTTGTGTGAAGATTTTCAATTTGTTCTTTTTGAGTTAGTTCATCAAACGAGCGATGATAGTTACTGGTCATAATAAGCTGATTGCTGGTATCAAAAATAGCAATCGATTTAATGGTTGGGGAGTGCTTATTGTGTGTGTAACTAATCAGACGGTTGAGCAGCTTTTTATTTTTTTCAAGTAAAGGCTGCTCTAAAGCAATTGCTAAAGGTTCAGATATTGAGCTGCCTTGTTGATATAAAATTTCATCAAGCTCAATGTAACGATTTATTGTAAAATAGCCGCCAAGTAACAAACCAATGATCACTGTGGGGATCAAGGTTAAGGTTAAAACAGAATCACGTAAGCCTAATTTGGTCATAATGGAAGCGTTATTATCATTATTAGTATGGATCGAGTATATACGGTTCATCGGCTATTCTCAAAGCATCTGATTTGCTTATACGTAATACAAAATTTAAGGTAATGCCGCATGGCGCAAATTTTTAAAGCAAAGAAAAAACCACTTAAACAGCAAACACTCACACTTAATATTACGGCCATGGATCATCAAGGGCGGGGCGTTGCCAAACACAATAACAAAGTGTGCTTTGTAAGCGGCGCTTTAATGAATGAAAAAGTAACGGCAAGCCTAATTGAAGATAAAGCCAAATACAGTAGTGCAAAGCTGGTTAAGGTTATTAATCCAAGCGATGCGCGCACGCAGCCTTTTTGTCAGCATTATAATCACTGTGGTGGTTGCCAGTTGCAGCACCTAGAAATAAATCAGCAAGTGGTTGAAAAGCAAAATGCAGTGACGCAACTGTTTCAAAAATTTGCCAAATTAAGCGACTTAAATTGGCAAGCGCCTCTTTTAAGTAAGCCCACTCATTACAGACGCAGTGCGCGTATTGCCGTAATGTATGATAAAGCCGCTAAAAAAATGCGAGTTGGGTATCGTGCGCCTAGCTCTAAAAATGTGATTAGTATTGAGCAATGTGATGTGCTTAGTAAGGCATTTACTAACGTATTTAGTATTTTTGAAACGCTTATTAATCAATATAAAGCGCTACACAGTATAAGTCATTTACAGTTATGCCAAAACGAGGCTGGGAACTTTATTGTTATTCGCCATACTAAAGCGATACCAGATGAAGCCAAAAGCTATATACAAGAAGCAGCAAACGCACAGCAATGGTTAATTACTTGGCAAGACAACAGCGATGTTATAGAGCAGGCTCATTTGCCTACGCCGTATTATTTTTTAGAAAAGTTTAATTTAAAGTTTGAATTTGGCCTTGGTAATTTTATTCAAGTAAATGATGAAGTTAACCAAGCTATGTTAGCTCAGTCGGTAAATTGGCTTAACTTGCAAGGAAACGAGCAAGTATTGGATTTATTTTGTGGTATTGGTAACTTTTCATTAGTGCTAGCCCAGCATGCTAAATCGGTTATTGGAGTAGAAGGGGTTACATCGGCGGTTGCAATGGCGACACAAAATGCGCAAACTAACTCTATCACTAATGCGCACTTTCATTGTTTTGATTTAACGCAAAAAATTGAAACAGCACAATGGTTTAATAAGGCGCTAGACGTATTAGTATTAGACCCTTCTCGCACAGGTGCTATGGCTGTTTTAGAGCAACTACCTTTAAAGCAGTTTAAAACCATTTTATATGTCTCTTGCGATCCTGTTACTTTAGCCCGTGACAGTGCAATTATTTCGCAAGCAGGCTTTGAAGTTACTAAAATTGGGCTAATGAATATGTTTCCACATACAGGACACATAGAAACAATGGCGTTATTTCAACGGAGGTAAAGCGTTTTATGGTCGCTACACGTCAATCACATCAGCAGGACGACACAGGTGACTTTGCTACTAGCCTAAAACAGTTAGCGTTATCGCAAGAGAAAATAACGCTACTAAACAAAGCGCAAGCATTGTGTGTTACATGTGACAACCAAGCACGGCAAAACACGGCCATAGAAATGGTCGAGATTTTAGCCGAGTTAAATTTAGATGCAGAATCTCTCGCAACCGCGTATCTCACGCATTACTACTTAAACGACTTAGTAGACCTTGAAACCGTAGAAGCACAACTTGGCAAAAATGTAGCCATGCTTTTAACAGGGGTTGCGCAAATGGCTGCTATTAGTACTTTATCGCACCAAGGTAAAGGCACTATGCAGGTAGATAACATTCGTAAAATGTTACTTACCATGGTTGAAGATGTGCGCGCTGTGGTGATTAAACTTGCTGAGCAAGTGTGCCATTTACGCAATGTAAAAAATGGCGATGAAGAAGAGCGTGTTATTGCCGCTAAAGAAACCGCCGATATTTTTGCCCCGTTAGCAAACAGGTTAGGTATAGGCCAGCTTAAGTGGGAACTAGAAGATTTATCGTTTAGGTATTTACACCCCGACACCTATAAAAGCATTGCTAAACAACTTGATGACAAGCGCCTTGCCCGTGAAGCCTATATGGAAGACATGGTTGCGCAAGTAAAAGCTCGCCTAAGCGAAGCCGGTATTGAGGCGCAAGTGTATGGCCGCCCTAAGCACATTTACAGCATTTATAAAAAAATGCAGCAAAAAAACTACGAGTTTGATCAGCTGTTTGATATTAGAGCAATGCGAATTGTTGTAGAGCGGCTGCAAGATTGTTACGGCGCGCTAGGTATTGTGCACACTAATTGGCGCCACCTTAATAAAGAGTTTGACGACTACGTTGCTACACCTAAACAAAATGGCTATCAATCAATTCATACCGTGGTATTTGGCCCTGAAGGGAAAACCGTTGAAATACAAATACGCACCAGCGAAATGCACCAAGATGCAGAGCTAGGCGTAGCCGCGCACTGGATGTATAAAGAAGGCGCTTTACCTGGGAGAGGCTCAGGCTATGAGCAAAAAATTAGCTGGTTGCGCAAATTACTGCAATGGCAAGAAGAAGTGGTTGATGGGGGCGATTTAGCCGAAGAGCTTAAAAACCAAGTTGTAGAAGACCGCGTTTATATATTTACCCCAAGTGGCGATATCATCGATTTACCTGTTGGCGCTACACCGCTTGATTTTGCTTACTACATTCACTCAAATGTAGGGCACCGCTGCATAGGGGCTAAAGTATTTGGCAAAATAGTGCCGTTTACACATCAGCTATCAACGGGCGATCAGGTAGAAATTCTCACGCAAAAGCAGCCTAATCCAAGCCGCGATTGGTTAAATCCATCGCTTGGTTACATTAAATCGTCGCGTGCAAGGGCTAAAATCCATCATTGGTTTAAACAGCTCGACCGCGATAAAAACTTAAGCGCCGGTAAAGAGATTCTTGATAACGAACTGCAAAAGCTAGATTTAACCTACAAAGATTTAGACCCAGCTATTAAGCGCTTTAATTTTAAAGAACTAGATGACTTAATGGTTGCCATAGGTGCCGGCGATGTTCGCTTAAACCAAATGCTTAACTTTGTCAGTGATCGTACTGAAGAAGAACCCGTTATTCGTTTTAAAGCGCCAAGTAAAGTAACTGGCGATAAAAACGGCATTGTGGTGGATGGCGTGGGCAGCTTAATGAGCCACGTTGCTAAGTGTTGTCGCCCAGTACCTGGCGATGAAATAATTGGCTATATTACACAAGGCCGTGGCATTGGGGTACACCGCGAAGATTGCGATTCATTTAACAACTTAAAAGAGCTGCACCCAGAGCGTGTAATATCGGTTAGTTGGTCAGATGAAATAAACGGCTCTTATGCGCTAAGTATAAAAATAGAAGCCAGCGATCGCTCAGGTTTAATTCGCGATATTAGCTCTGTACTGGCTAACGAAAAAGTAAATGTGATCAACATGAACGTTAATACTGTTGGGGCCGATCAGTTAGCGGTATTTACTATGCAAATAGAAGTGCATGATTTATCGGGCACAAACCGGGTTTTGTCTAAACTGCATCAAATTGAAGGTGTTCACAGTGCCAAGCGAAACCAATAAAATGGCAAACAGTAACGCCCTTGAGCAACTCCTCGATATTATGGCGTTGCTTCGCGATCCTACCGACGGTTGCCCGTGGGATCGCAAGCAAAACTTTAAATCGATTGTTCCGCACACGCTAGAAGAAGCCTTTGAAGTGGCCGACTGCATAGAGTCGGGTAATTTAAACGAGCTTAAAAATGAGCTGGGTGATTTACTGTTTCAAATCGTTTTTTACGCACAACTTGCTAAAGAGCAGGACATGTTTGATTTTAACGACGTGGTTAGTGAACTAAATAGTAAACTTACCCGCCGTCACCCTCATGTTTTTAACACTAAGCAAGCATTAACCGACGAGCAATTAGCAGAGCAATGGCAGGCAATTAAAGCACAAGAGCGTGCAGCAAAAGTACAGCCAAGCAAAGCCTCTCTTTGGCAAGATATACCCACCAATATGCCAAGCCTAACTAAAGCTAAAAAAATTCAGCAGCGTGTTGCCGCACTTGGTTTTGATTGGCCAAGCTACCACGGGGCACTTGATAAAGTAAGTGAAGAGGTACTTGAAGTAAAAGAAGCGCTTGAGCACGACCCTTCATCCGATCATACAGCAGAAGAAATAGGCGACTTATTATTTGCCACAGTAAATGTGGCTCGCCATGTTAAACGCGACCCAGAGCAACTACTCAGACAAGCCAACGATAAGTTCTCGGCGCGCTTTGAAAAAGTGCAAGGTTATTTAATTGCAAAAGGTAAAAGTTTAAACAGCGCAACGCTTGACGAAATGGAAGAAGCATGGGAAGCCATTAAAAAAGCGAAATAAGATTAGCTCAGTACAACCTAATGTTAATCAACGAACATTTTTTGTGCGTCTAAACGCTATTTTTAGCTGGATTGCTCAACGCTGTTTTGGTACAATTTCGCCCCGTCTTGATGATATACCCAGAGTCTCTTTCTCGGGTGTTATATTCCTTTTAATTCCTGATATTCTAGGGTTCGCATGAGTACAAAATTTATCTTCGTTACTGGCGGGGTTGTTTCTTCGTTGGGTAAAGGTATTGCAGCAGCGTCATTGGCAGCTATTTTAGAGGCCCGCGGTTTAGATGTTACCATTTTAAAGCTGGATCCTTACATAAACGTTGACCCAGGCACAATGAGCCCAATTCAACACGGTGAAGTATACGTTACAGAAGACGGCGCCGAAACGGATCTTGATTTAGGTCACTACGAGCGTTTTATTCGCACCAAAATGACCAGCCGCAACAACTTCACACAAGGGCGAGTGTACGAAGATGTACTACGTCGTGAGCGCCGTGGTGAATACTTAGGTGCAACCATTCAGGTTATTCCACACATCACAAATGACATTAAGCAACGTGTATACGACGGTGCTGAAGGTCATGATATTGCGATTGTAGAAATTGGTGGCACAGTAGGTGATATTGAATCACAACCATTTATTGAAGCAATTCGTCAGTTAGGTACAGAAATTGGCCGCGAACGTGCGCTATTTATTCACCTAACGCTAGTGCCATTCTTAGGCCCTGCAGGCGAAGTAAAAACTAAACCAACACAGCACTCAGTTAAAGAGTTACGCTCTGTAGGTATTCAGCCAGATATTCTTATTTGTCGCTCAGACCGTAAATTGCCTAACAATGAACGTGCAAAAATTGCATTGTTTACAAACGTTGAAGAAAAAGCGGTTATTTCGCTTCCTGACGTAGACAGCATTTACAAAATTCCTGCGCTATTAAAATCACAAGAGCTAGATAACTTTGTGTGTCGTCGTTTTCACCTTGACGCACCAGAAGCTGATTTAGTTGAATGGGAACAAGTACTTTATCAAGAGTCTAACCCGACTGGCGAAGTAACGATTGGTATGGTTGGTAAGTACATTGAACTACCAGATGCATACAAATCAGTTAACGAAGCACTAAAGCATGCAGGTCTTAAAAACCGTTTAACCATTAATATTGAATACGTTGACTCGCAAGACTTAGAAAGCAAAGGGGTAGAACTGCTTTCTCATCTAGACGCTATTTTAGTACCAGGTGGTTTTGGCGGCCGTGGTGTTGAAGGTAAAATTTTAGCAGCTAAGTATGCCCGTGAAAACAAAGTACCTTACCTAGGCATTTGTTTAGGTATGCAAGTAGCACTTATTGAATACGCACGTAATGTTGCAGGTTTAACCGACGCTAACTCAACTGAGTTTAATATTCACTCTAAAGCGCCAGTAGTGGGCTTAATTACAGAGTGGTTAGATGCTGAGGGTAACATTGAGATACGTGATGAAAAATCTGATTTAGGTGGCACCATGCGTTTAGGCGCACAAAAATGTCACTTAACGCCGGGTTCTAAGGTGCACGAAGTGTACGGCAATACAGAAATTATTGAACGTCACCGTCATCGCTACGAAGTAAACAACAACTTTGTAGAGCAATTAGAGCAAGCAGGCTTAAGCTTTACCGGTTTATCAGAAGATAAAAAACTAGTAGAGATCATCGAAAATAAAGATCACCCATGGTTTATTGCCGCGCAATTCCACCCGGAATTTACGTCAACACCACGTGATGGTCACCCGTTATTTGAAGGGTTTGTAGCAGCCGCTCATACTCACCAAAAAACGTCTTCGTAATTAAAAAAGCCGTGCATATTGCACGGCTTTTTTGTCTAAAGGGCTGACTAAAAGATATAAAACGTAGTAAAGTTAGCTGAACTCACCATTTTGGGAATATAGAGGAATCAAGATGTCAGAAATCGTAAAAGTAATTGGTCGCGAAATTATGGACTCGCGTGGTAACCCTACTGTTGAAGCTGATGTATATTTAGCTGATGGTTCTTGGGGCCGCGCTGCCGCTCCTTCAGGTGCATCAACAGGTACTCGCGAAGCACTAGAGCTACGTGATGGTGACAAAGCCCGTTACTTAGGTAAAGGCGTATTAAACGCAGTTGGTTTTATTAACAACGAAATTGCGGATGCGTTAAAAGGCCAAAATGCATTAGAACAAAGTGCTGTAGATAAAGTAATGCTAGATTTAGATGGCACTGAAAATAAAGAAAAACTAGGTGCAAATGCTATCTTAGCGGTATCACTAGCGACTGCAAAAGCCGCTGCACAATTTAAAAAAGTTGAGCTTTACGAGCACATCGCAGACTTAAACGGTACACCAGGTGTTTACTCAATGCCGTTACCTATGATGAACATTATCAACGGTGGTGAGCACGCAGATAACTCTGTAGATATTCAAGAATTTATGATCCAACCTGTTGGCGCTGAAAACTTCCGCGAAGGCCTACGTATGGGCGCTGAAGTGTTCCACAGCCTTGCTAAAGTATTAAAGGCAGACGGCCACTCTACAGCTGTAGGTGATGAAGGTGGTTTTGCACCAAACCTTGCATCAAACGAAGCGGCACTTGCTGCTATTAAAACAGCTGTAGCAAACGCAGGTTACGAGCTAGGTAAAGATATTACACTGGCTATGGACTGCGCAGCATCTGAGTTTTACGACAAAGAAGCAAACATTTACGATCTGAAAGGTGAAGGCAAAAAGTTCACTTCAGAAGAGTTTAACTACTTCTTAAAAGATTTAACTGAGCAATACCCAATTGTATCTATTGAAGATGGCTTAGATGAGTCAGATTGGGATGGCTTTGCACACCAAACTAAATTAATGGGCGATAAAATCCAATTAGTAGGCGATGATTTATTCGTAACTAACACTAAGATTTTAAAACGCGGTATTGATAACGGTATTGCTAACTCAATCCTAATTAAATTTAACCAAATTGGTTCACTAACTGAAACGTTAGCAGCAATCAAAATGGCTAAAGATGCAGGCTTTACAGTTGTTATTTCGCACCGTTCTGGCGAAACAGAAGATGCAACTATTGCTGATTTAGCGGTAGGTACTGCTGCTGGTCAAATTAAAACAGGTTCATTGAGCCGCTCTGACCGTGTTGCTAAGTACAACCAACTTCTTCGCATTGAAGAAGCGCTAGGTTCTAAAGCACCTTACAACGGTCTTAAAGAAGTTAAAGGTCAGTAATTCTATTTTATATAGAATCTTATTTTTAATTTTAGATGATAAAATCCTCGCTAATGCGGGGATTTTTTATGCCTGATACTTTTTTAAAGAGATGAGAAGCTTTGTAGGCGTTAAGCTTGCTGACGCGCGCACGCAGTGCGAAAAAGGACATAATATTTTCTGCACAGCTCAGAGCTGAAACTGCTGCTTTAAAATAGCCCCTGTAAAACTGGTTTTTAAATAAAAACCACGCGGTAAGGTTTTTATTGTTTGCCCATTTGGGCCAATAGCATCGGTAACCACTTTGCTATTAGCGGCTTTTGGCCTAATTTGAATAGCATCCCCTAAATGGCCCGATATTTCATCAACTCGCCCAAGCGCTATTAACTCCATTTGTTCTTCCCAGTCTCGTTGTAGCAACGCATCTTGCTCAGGCGTAGGCTGCCATAAAAAACCACTGCCTATGGTTCTATCAAAAGGCGCAATATCGCGCTCACTCAATATAGGCAGCCATAAAACATGATTGAGTTTTTTACGCACAGCGCTTGTATGCCACGTCATGCCGGTTACGTTTATAAGGGGGGTAACCGACACAAAAGTGGTTTCTAAGGGTTTTCCTTTATACGAAATAGGCAGTGTTTTTAATTCAATGCCTAAATCTTCAAAGTCGGGGAGGGGTTTTGAGCCTGCAGTAGCGCCTAACACGTATTCAATAAGTTGCCCGGTCCAGCCTTTTTCACGTAATAGGTCGTCAGGGGTTTTAAAGCTGTATTGAGAGGCTAATTGCCCTAATGTTAAACCAGCAATAGCGTTTACGCGTTGCATTAAGTCATTAATTGAATGGGGTTTTGTTGGTCGCATGCTACTCATTTACCTTGAATAATTAACAGCGCCATGATAGCAAAACCCCCGTAAGGTGGATATCTTTGCTTTTGGTTGTTTTTTATACGCACTGTGTTTGGCGTAATTTTGCTCACCCCAAAAAGTCACAGTTTAACTGTAAGTGACTGACTAGCTTTAATATTTTCAATTAACTCATTCAGCTTTAATTAAGTTAGCAAATTCTATATGGGATAAATACAACTATATAAACATGTTTATCCACAGAATCTGTGGAGAAAGCGAGTTTTTAGATCTGCTATTGTGGACTTGTTTGCAAAATAGCCTTGTTTATCAAAAGTTATACACAAGCTGTGAGTAAATAGCACTAAACATAATAATCAAGGCATAGCTTAGCTTTTTTTGCTAAAAGTTGCGTCAATTAAGGGTTATTTTATCCTTGTAATTACTCAGTGCTCATTTAAGGTTAAGTCGTTATGCACAGCGTAAATAGTAAACGTGCGATTAGGGCGTGATGACTTTGGGGATAATAGTGTTTGCCGAATTGCAGCTAATGTGGAACAATCATTAAAAATCGACTTACAAATGAGGCACTAAGGTGATTGATGCCGAAGGTTTTCGTGCCAATGTCGGAATTGTAATTTGCAATAATCAGGGGCAGGTTTTTTGGGCTAGACGTTACGGTCAACATTCTTGGCAATTTCCCCAAGGCGGTGTTGATGACGGAGAAACACCCGAACAAACCATGTACCGTGAATTACACGAAGAAGTAGGTTTGCGACCAGAAGATGTAGAAATAGTTGCAAGCTCAAAACATTGGTTACGCTATAAATTACCCAAGCGATTAATTCGCCGCGACTCTAGTCCGGTGTGTATTGGGCAAAAACAAAAATGGTTTTTATTAAAACTGCGTTGCAAAGATGAAGATGTAAACTTGCTTAAAACACATCATCCCGAGTTTGATGATTGGCGCTGGGTGAGTTATTGGTACCCAGTAAGGCAAGTGGTATCGTTTAAACGCGATGTATACAGACGGGTGATGAAAGAGTTTGCACCGTTTGCAATGCCTTTTAATAAAAGAGAACATCATAAAGAACAGTGGCGACACAAAAGGTAGTAGCATAATTATAAAATAAGGAGCAGGTAATGCTGGCAACACTTAGAACTATTGCTGAGTCTGTTTCGCAACAAGCGAATTTAGACAGTGCCTTAGTGTGCTTTGTGAAAATGGTTAAAGAGGCCATGAAAACCCAGTGCTGCTCTATTTATTTTGCCGACTACAGCCAAGATAACTTTGTACTTATGGCAACCGAAGGCCTTAACCCCGACGCCGTAGGTAAGTTTAGAATTGGTTTTACCGAAGGGCTTGTAGGTTTAGTGGCCCAGCGTGAAGAGCCCATTAATATAGCTTTTGCAAAATCTCATCCGCGTTTTAAGCTCTCCCCCGAAGTAAACGAAGAAGGTTACAATGCTTTTTTGTCTGTACCTGTGGTACATCAAAAAAAGGTACTGGGCGTTATTGTTGTACAACAAAAAATGGCGCGGGTTTTTAGCCAAGACGAAGAGTCGTTTTTAATTACCCTTTCAGCGCAGCTAGCCTCGCAACTTGCGCATGCTGAAATAAAAGAGCTTTTACGCCAAGACGAATCATCACACCAAACCTCAGTGCTCAAAGGGGTGTCGAGTGCGCCAGGTATTGGGATTGGCCAAGCCTTTGTGGTACTGCCTAAGCTTGATTTTAAATCTATAGAGCTAAAAAAAGATCCCGATAGCGCCGAGCAGCGCCGTTTGTTTACACAAGCCGTTGCTGCCACCCGCAAAGAATTTAATACCCTGTCTATGACCTTGAGTGACTCAATCCCACGTGAAGCACTCGCGGTATTTGATGTATACCAACAATTACTTGATGCGAAAAGTTTAGGCCACAATGTTGAGGTACAGTTACAAGAGGGCTGGTGCGCAAAAAGCGCCTTAAAAATTGTTATTGAGCGGCTTATTTCGCAGTTTAATGCCATGCAAGACCCCTACATAAAAGAGCGCGCAGTTGATGTAAAAGACATAGGTTTAAGGGTATTACACCACCTTGTAAACACAGAGCACGCAGTAAAAGATTACCCACCCAATACCATATTAATTGCGAATACCTTAACGCCCGCCATGCTGGCTGAAGTACCTAACGGGCATTTAGCCGGTGTAGTGAGTGTGAATGGCTCAGCCAATAGCCATGCCTCTATATTAACCCGAGCGATGGGAATACCGGCTATTTGGGGTATTGAAGATTTACCCCTATTGCAATTTGATGCCAAACCAATGATTTTAGATGCCTTTGCTGGGCGTTTATATATTTCTCCTTCGCAAGTGTTACTCGACGAATACGCACAGTTAAAGCATCAAGATAAGCTACTCAACAACCGCTTTTTAGCAGAGCAAAGTGCGCAGTCGGTTACCTTAGATGGTGAGCAAATAAATTTAATGCTAAATGCAGGGCTTGAGCTTAATACCGAGCAAAGCAGTGCGCATATTTGCGATGGGGTAGGGCTTTATCGTACCGAAGCATGGTTTATGCAAAAGGGGCAATTTCCATCGCAAGCTGAGCAAGAAAACTGGTATAGGGAGGTGCTAAAAAGTTACCACCCAGCGCCAGTGGTTATGCGAACCCTAGATATTGGTGGCGATAAAGTTTTAGATTACTTTAATATCACCGAAGAAAATCCCTTTTTAGGGTGGCGCGGCATACGCATAAGCCTTGACCATCCAGAGCTGTTTTTAGATCAGCTCAAAGCTATGTTAAAAGCAAATATGGGTTTAGGTAATTTAAAAATAATGCTGCCTATGATCAGCGGTACAGAAGAGGTAGACGAAGCGCTCGCGTTATTTGAACAAGCTTATTTTGAACTGGCAGAAAAACACCCAGAGCAAAACTTGGAGCGCCCAGAAGTGGGCATTATGCTTGAAGTACCCTCAAGTATATTTATGCTCGACGAGTGGGCTAAAAAAGTAGATTTTTGCTCAGTAGGCAGTAACGATTTAACGCAATACTTACTTGCTGTCGATAGAGCAAATGCGCGGGTGGCTCAGTTATTTAACCCATATCACCCCGGCGTGTTAAGGGTATTAAATAAAGTAGCGAATGAATGTAATAAACACTGTTTACCCTTTAGTTTATGTGGCGAGCTAGGCGGCGAGCCAGAGGGCGCTATTTTACTCATTGCCATGGGCTATAGGCATTTAAGTATGAACATGTCGTCGTTAATTAAAGTAAAGTGGATTTTAAGGCGCTTAAATATTAACGATATGCAGCAATTACTCGCAAAGTGTTTAGTGCAATCGAACGCTAAACAGGTACTGCGCTTAACGCGCAATTTTATGATTGAACACCAATTAGGCGATCTATTCTACACCGCCAAATAATGCAGCGCTTAAAGATGCTATTAACTTTATAATCCTTTAATATAGGCGCACGAAAAGGTATTTGAGAACACTATGTATGACTTAGCTTTACTCGTGGCCAGTTGTGCGCTACTTGGCTGTGTAGTTGGCTTTTTAGCTGGGCTATTAGGGATAGGCGGCGGTTTAATTATTGTGCCTGTTTTAAGTAGCTTATTACTGATGTTTGACGTTACTTCACCTGATCACGTATTAGTTATTTCTATTGCAACATCGCTTGCCTCTATTTTATTCACTTCTACTTCTTCAGTCTTGGCTCATCATAAAAATGATAATGTGCCGTGGCAAATTGCACCATGGGTTATGTCGGGTGTAGGCTTAGGCGCGTTAATAAGTGGCTTTGCCGCAAGTTTAATACCCGAACAAGCATTACGCAGCGTGTTTGCAATAAGTGTTGTATTTATTGCAGGCAGAATGGTGTGGGCATCACGTAGTAAATCGCTTAAAGAAAAACCGCTACCAAAAGGGATTATTTTAGGGAGCATTTCAGCCCTTATGGGCGCGCTTTCTGGTTTAATAGGTATTGGTGGCGGCGCACTTATTGCCCCTATGCTTAATTACTTTTCAGTTGATATGAAAAAAGCGATAGGCTGTGCATCAGCGAGCGGTATTGTTATCGCGCTATTTGGCTCTATTGGTTATATAAGCGCAGGCTGGCAGGTAACCGATTTAGCCCATGGGTTCGCAGGGTTTGTATACTTACCTGCATTATTTGGTATTGTAATAACATCGTGGTTTGTGGCGCCCTTAGGGGCTAAAGCAACTCATTATTTACCTGTTAATATAATAAAGAAAATTTTCGCGGTGTTGCTTGTGCTCATCGCACTTAAAATGGTTTTTAGCTAAAGGTTTATTTATGGCACTTGAGTTTCCTCAAATCGATCCAATAATTTTTTCTGTTGGACCGCTAAGCGTACGTTGGTACGGTTTAATGTATTTAATTGGTTTTGCATTTGCGATGTGGTTTGCTAATCGTCAAGCCGAAAAACCAAACTCTGGCTGGACTAAAGAGCAAGTTAGCGACTTGCTTTTTTACGGCATGCTAGGGGTTATTTTAGGCGGCAGAATTGGCTATGTATTGTTTTATCAGTTTAGCTACTTTTTAGAAAATCCATTATATTTATTTAGAATTGACCAAGGCGGTATGTCGTTCCACGGCGGAACACTAGGGGTTATTACCGCTATTATACTATTTGCCAAAACCCGCAAAAAATCACTATTCGCAGTGGGAGATTTTGTGGTGCCGCTGGTTCCGGTGGGCTTATTAGCAGGGCGTATTGGTAACTTTATAAATGGCGAGTTATGGGGCCGTGTAAGCGATGTGCCATGGGCAATGGTATTTCCAACGGGTGGGCCGCTTGCGCGTCACCCATCGCAGTTATACGAAGCCTTTTTTGAAGGGCTAGTCCTGTTTTTAATTTTATTATGGTTTATTAAAAAGCCTCGCCCTGCAGGCAGTGTAGCCGGTGTGTTTTTATTAGGATACGGCGTATTTAGATTTTGTATTGAATACTTCCGCCAACCAGATGCGCAGCTTGGCCTATTTGCCGATTTTATCTCAATGGGTCAAATACTCTCGTTACCTATGATAATTGGTGGCCTAGGGCTATTAATTTGGGCGTACAAAAAACCGCAACCTGTAACCGCAGCAAAGGCATAGTAAGAACAGATCATGAAACAATATTTAAAATTATGTCAGCGCATCGTTGACGAAGGTGTATGGGTAGAAAACAAACGCACAGGCACGCGCTGCTTAACCGTTATTAATGCCGACTTAGAATACGATGTAGGTAATAATAAATTTCCTATGATCACCACTCGTAAAAGTTACTACAAAGCCGCTATAGCAGAGCTTTTAGGTTATTTACGAGGGTACGATAGCGCAGCGCAATTTCGCGATATAGGCTGTAAAACTTGGGATGCAAACGCAAACGATAATAACGCATGGCTAAATAACCCTAACCGCAAAGGCGAGGACGACATGGGCCGCGTTTATGGCGTGCAAGGGCGTAATTGGCAGCGCCCAGATGGCTCAACGCTCGATCAGCTTGCTAAAGTAATAAATAACTTAAAAAACGGGATTGATGACAGAGGTGAAATAATTACCTTTTATAATCCTGGTGAGTTTGAGCTTGGTTGTTTGCGCCCATGTATGCACACGCATACGTTTTCGCTGCTTGGCGACACGCTGTATTTAACATCGTATCAGCGCAGTTGCGATGTGCCTTTAGGGCTTAATTTTAATCAAATTCAGTGTTTTGTATTACTGGCATTGGTAGCGCAAATTACCGGCCATAAAGCAGGTAAGGCGTATCATAAAATTGCTAATGCGCATATTTACGAAAACCAGTTACCGTTAATGCGCGATGTACAGTTAACACGTGAGCCATTTGACTCACCGCAATTAAATATTAACCCAAACATAAAATCACTAGAAGATATAGAAACATGGGTAACACGAGACGATTTTGAAGTAGTAGGCTATCAATGCCACGAACCAATCCAATATCCGTTTTCAGTATAATAAGATTAAGGAGAACAAGATGAAAGCAGTGATCCCCGTAGCAGGCCTTGGAACGCGTATGTTACCTGCCACAAAAGCTATCCCTAAAGAGATGCTCCCTGTGGTAGACCGCCCGCTTATTCAATATGTAGTAAATGAAGCGGTAGCAGCAGGCGTTAAAGAGATTGTACTTGTAACGCACTCAAGTAAAAACTCTATCGAAAACCATTTTGATACCAGCTTTGAACTAGAAGCCACGCTTGAAAAACGCGTAAAGCGGCAATTACTTGCCGAAGTACAGGCAATTTGCCCTAAAGATGTGACCATTATTCACGTACGCCAAGGCGAAGCCAAAGGCTTAGGCCACGCAATTAACTGTGCAGCGCCAATTATTGGCAACGAACCCTTTGTGGTTATTTTGCCAGATGTAATTGTTGATGACGTAGAGAGCGACCTTAAAAAAGACAACCTAGCAGAGATGATCGCCCGTTTTGAAGAAACTAAGCACAGCCAAATTATGGTTGAGCCAGTACCAATGGACGAAGTAGACAAATTTGGTGTTGTTGATTTAGGTGACGTAGAGCTTCACCAAGGTGAAAGCTCGCCAATTATTAACATGGTAGAAAAGCCGCCAGTAGATGAAGCACCTTCAAACCTATCGGTAGTAGGGCGTTATGTATTAAGCGAAAACATTTGGCCACTGCTTGCTAAAACGCCGCAAGGGGCTGGCAACGAAATTCAACTTACAGATGCAATTGCCATGCTAATGCAGCAAGAAAAAGTAGACGCGTACGCTATGAAAGGGCGCAGCCACGATTGCGGTAGTAAAATAGGCTACTTAAAAGCAACAATAGAGTTTGCTCTGCGCCGCGACGAGTTTGCAGATGATTTAAAAACATTTATTAAATCGTTAATTTAGGTTTTATTAAATTACCCACCAAGGCGCCTGTTTAGGCGCCTTTTTTATTGCTAAATTATTAATGCCACTATGAGTATAGCTTTACTCAATTTTAACGACGCGAGTAATAAAGATGGGCTACGCTTAATTATGTTCTGAATTTGACTTGCGTTATTTTTAAACACAACGTAATTTATATTGAAAGGTTTATGTTAATTGGCATTAAAGTTGTATTAAAAGCCACACCCATGGAGGGTCGTGTTAATTTTATCTTTGCAGGTAAATTAACGTATAGGAGCAAATTTGCTCATTGTTTAATAGATAAGTTAAACGCTTTCTTGTGAGAACGTTTAACTGAAATGTAAGTGCACAGGCACTGCTTTCAGGATAACGGGTACATGCTTAAATTAAAAAAATACTATAAACACTTTTTTGTATGCCTTTTTACGCTTACGTTTGGCACGGCGTGCTCTATTACGCCTATCGCTAAACCTGCTGTTGATAATGAAATACCTAACACCACGCCCGATTACGTATCGATAACTGCACTAGAGCTTGCGCAATTAAAAGATGCCGCAATGCAATGGCAGCAAGCACGCGCCGGTATAGAGCGTATTTTAAAGCTTGAAAAAGAAATTACTTACCTGGTTAATCACATAGATATAATAAACTCTAAAGCTATTGCACAATCTAATGCAAGCCCTGCCTACAGCAGCCGTTACACTCGCACGCCTTCGCGTACAACCAGTAATAAGCCACGTCGTCAGCAAACTTACAAAGCTGCTAACAATAACCAAAAGCAAACTATAAAGCTTAATACCCCTAAACATGTATTTGCATTACAAGTTGCCTCGGTTGATTCTAAGCAGGATGTAGCCAAAGCCTGGCAAGAGCTAAATACCAAAGCAGCGCCACTATTTAGAGATAAAATATTAACTAACGTAGAAACTGCAAAAATAAATGATAAAACCTTTTATCGCTTAAAGCTTGGCTCTTATAAAAACCTTAAAAATGCCAAAGCCGACTGTGAAGTATTTAAAATGTATAAGCTCGACTGCATTGTAAGTAACTACACCGATAAGCCAATTAAACTTTAATAGTGATACCAACCCGCAATAATAAATAATCATTTTACGGGGCTAATCGTGTTGCGTTCTGCGTTAAAAAATTCTCATTTAGAGCAACTAAATAGCAATTTTTTGCCTAGCTATCAATACGTTTTACTATCCTCAAAATAGATTACTTAATTAAGCTAATTGGTATAAAAGCGCAATAGTCCCTAGCACACGTGACTTGCTAAGCGTTGATTGGCTGTTAAAATAGCGCCCACTCTTACCCAAATTAACAACATACTTATGCTGCACTACAAGGATTTTTTAGCCACATTACTTTTAGGCTTTGCATTAGCAAACAGTGCTCACGCACTAGCAACGGCCCAAAAGCAGGCGGTGCTCATTAAAAAAGATGATTTAGCCGTACTCAAAGAGTCAGCGCAGCAGTGGCAACAAACCAAGCCTCAACTAGAAAGACTGTTAAAGCTAGAAAGTGAATTACAGCGCACAGTAGATAAATTAAAACAACTTAACGCGCAGCCAACTAACCACTTAGCTGTTGTGAATACAAATGCGCTGTTTGCTGTGCAAGTGGGGGCATATAAAAATAAAGCGGTACTTGAAGCGGCTATAAAGCAATTTCAATCGGCCTCAAATAAGCTTGAAGTAAATACCGAGCAAGTACAGATTGACCAGCACACCTTTTATAGATTAAAGCTTGGTGCGTTTAAAACAAAAGAAGCAGCAAACGATGCATGTAAGTCATTAATAAACAATAATACTTGCTTTGTAACCTACTACGTCAAAACGCCTCAAAGTTAATTAACCTGAACTCTGGTTAAGAGCCTTACTAGCATATTGAACTATCTTGATACTTAAATTTATTATCTCTGGCTAGAGATAGGTTTATTATCCAGAGTTTAGGTTAATTAGGCATAATAATTGCTTTATCCTCGGTATGTTTTAAAGAGGACGGCAACTATGCGCCTTTTATTGCCTTTAGTATTGTTAAATTTAACTGCTTGCAACTTGGTTCCGCCCCCAGAGCCGAGTGTGCCTACTGACGCGCCAAAAGCAGCAATGGCACCCTATACCGTTAACGAGTATGTAGCAAATCTAACCTCGCAGCTTAACCATGTAAATGGCGCTTTAAATGCCAATGCGCGCATTGGTGTGAGTAGCTTTTTTTATGCCGATGCTTTAGATACTAAGCTAGTAGCAGGGCAGGCCTCGGGTTTGAGCTTACAAATTCAAGAAAGCTTATTAACGCAATTTACCCAGCTTGGCTATCATACCGTTGAGTACCGCCTTGGCAATAACCTTATATTAGCGCAAAACGCAGACAGCATATTAAGCCGCGACTTAAGTAAATTACGCAATCGCCAAAATATTGACTTAGTCATCACCGGCACTGTAACGCGCCAACAGCATGCTTACATAGTTAATGCACGACTCGTTAATATTGAAAACAAGCAAGTACTGTCGGCAGGCAGCACAGAGATCCCTATAAATGTAATGTGGGGAAACGAAAAAATTCAGCAGCGTGACGGCTCTTTGTACCGCAGCGAATATTAATCAGGAGCACACCATGAGAAACCTATTAATTACCCTATGTTTGCCATTAGGCTTTGGCTGTTCGCAAATGTTAAATTCGCTACATTCAGAGCCGGAGAAAGTTGAGCAAGATAATGCAGCCCAGCTTGTTTCAGAGCAACGTGCGGTAAAAGCACCTGCACCAAATGAAGCGTTATTTCAGTCTAATTTAAACAAGCAAAGTAACTACACCAAAAGTGCCCCTGCAAAACGCAAAAATATAAACCATTATGTGCGCGGTATAATGCAAGACATGGTCGAAAACCTGCAATACGTAAACGACAAAACGCCACTTGCCGTTTCTAGCTTTGTATTTTTAGATGATGACTACAGCGATGGAAGCCTGTTAGGTAACCAAATAGCCGAAAGCTTTATGCACGAGCTGCATAGTTTTGGAGTACCGGTTATCGATTTTAAAACCACCGATTATATGCGAGTAACCCCCGCAGGCGACTTTGTATTTAGCCGCGACTACCTAGAGCTAAACCAAGATCAAAACTTTAATTACGTATTAGCAGGAACACTTGTGAGCCACCAAGGTGGCGTACTGGTAAATGCACGAATAGTGGGCATTAAAAGTAAAGCGGTAGTGGGCAGTGCGCAAGGGTTTATCCCTCAATCAGTGGTTGATGCGCTAAACAGTAGCTATCGCACCGACGGAATTATGCTTAAACAAGCCAGCGAGTGAGGTTGACCATGTTTTACAAACTATCTGCTATAGCGGGGCTAACGGCAACGTTAGCATTAACTGGCTGTTCAATAACGCAAAATAATGAGCATAACGAAAGCATAAACACACGCTCAGACTACACCGTGGTAACGCAAAGTAGCCAACCAAAGCCTATGTATGCCAACCAATCTGTGCAGCAGCAAAGTGAGTACGACACAGCAAGGCAGTTTACACCGCTTAAACACCACAAAACGCTGGCAAACTATGTAGAGCAAATGGCGCTGGATTTAGTGGATACGCTTGAAGCCGAAGCGCCTGATAACAACAGCATCAACATAGCGGTTACCACCATTGTAGATTTAGACGCATCGCTTAATAAAAGTAATCAGTTGGGTAATCAATTAGCAGAGACGTTTATTCATCAGCTGCAAAAATTTGGCTACGGCGTGGTAGATTTTAAAACCATGGACAACATTGATGTATCAAATAGAGGCGACTTCGTGTTATCTCGCGATATAGAAAAGCTAAGCGAAAGCAGCATGGCTAACTATGTATTAGCAGGTACGTTAATTTACCGCCCAAATGGCGTAGCAGTAAATACCCGCGTTATAAATGTTCACAGCAAACATATTGTAGCAAGCAGCCGAAAACTCATACCGCTGTACGTGTTAAACAAAGAAGATATATATTTATCAAGCAATTAAGTTAATTTTAGCTTGATATGAAAAACAAGATGCCGTTATAATTTTTGTAAGCTGTAAGCTGTAAGCTGTAAGCTGTAAGCTGTAAGCTGTAAGCTGTAAGCTGTAAGCTCGATGCGGCCTCTTAGTTAAATGGATATAACGGCCCCCTCCTAAGGGGCAGTTGCAGGTTCGATTCCTGCAGGGGCTACCAATCAAATCAAAAACCTAATGCAATATTAATAACTCTTTTGTGCCTGCGTAGGTCGGATAAGCGAAGCGCCATCCGACACAGTAAAATACCTTACCAATTATTATCAATATTTTATTGCTGACGAGTGGCTGAGGAGTGCCATGAGCGGACCTTCACACGAAACTCGTTTCTGCCCCAAAACGAGTTAGGGTAAATCCTCTAATGGCTGCTTTGAGCGAAGCTGGTATTCAAAGTGTTAATGAATAAATAATCGGTTATAGGAAAGTCTAAACAATTGTAATTTCTTTAGGTTCTGTGTAAGTTATTAATTATTTGATTAATAAAAATCGTATTTTGATAATTCTGGAAATTGACACATTGAGTGTTAACGGGAATTCTCGGTAATACGCCGTTAGGCTTCAAGGAGAAAGGTGTCAAATTTTGAGCATGGAAAGTGTCATTTCAATAATCGGATCTATCGCTTCAATAGGTGGTGCTATATGGGCATTTGTCGAAGCTAAGAAATCGGTAAACGCAGCCAGTAAAGCAGAAAAGCTTCGTGACGAACTTATAAGCCGTAGAAAAATGGTTGAAGTATCACAAGTTCACTCCGAAACAAAGCGTGTTTTATCTGTTGTATCAAAAGTCGGTCCTTCATGTAATGCCAAACTTCTCAAGGGAGTTAACTGCGCTGATATTGCAAAAGAAGTTGAGGTGTATGCTAGTTTCATTTTTGAACAAAGCGGTCATTTCACTGATTTTTTTGAGAACAAAGCAAAAGAACTTTGTAATGATTTAAAAGATGACATTGAATCATTGTCTGAAGCAATTAATTTTGAAGACAAAAAAAGTTATGGCAAAAGTATCTACTACAAAATTCAAAACTTTATGCCCTTTGTTAAACAGCTTTCCGATGAAAAAAAGAACGGGCTTAAGGAAAAAGTAAAGGAAAAACTATGAAACTATCAGACGGCGAAAAATTAATTGTTTTAATGCTTAGCGAGCTTTATGAAAAACTAGATGTTAAAGGTGAAATAGAACCAGATTTTATTAAATCAGCTATTTTCAGTGATCAACTATGGGGCGTAAAATGGAAATACAGCGGTATTCCATTTGAAGAGTCTGACGATCCTGAAATTGTTAAAGAGGTTGTTGATATTTTAGATATGTGGAGCTTTATAGAACACGCCTATAGCAAGCTGAACGAAGAAGAAAAAGCCAAACTAGAATCTGATGTTCCTTATTTTGGTAAAGCCCCAAAATTCATTGGTTTTGATGGTAATAACGAAACTGAGTATATGGGAACAGCAATGTTTCTAGTTAACGAATTGGAAAGATTTCAAGAGTTTAGTGGTCGGAGCTTCAATAGTCATTGCCCTTCAATTGACGGTCATAAAAGAATGTTAAGAGCATTTGAACCAATAAGAAAAACTTTGTCTTATGAGCCGTTAAACCTTGCGCAATTGACTTCTATTTTGAAAGAAAAAGTTCACCCAAGTCGAAGAGAATCCTAACAAACGCTTCAACAAAGGACGTAAAAAAGCTTGGCTTGCGTCACTTTGTTCCTAATCTTAGCCAAGCATTTTCCGCCAGTTAAACGGGCGTTAAATTTTTGGAGAATAAATTGAGCATTCGTAAAACATTTTCCCTGCTAGGCCTCGTTATTTGCCTTTATGGTTGCAGCGATAGACCTGAAGAGTTTCTCGGAGGCTTTTCAGAGTATGAAATTGTAGAATTACATGATAATAACTATACCCCTAAAAACTCATATTCCTATGCATTGGGCCACAGTTACTCCTCAACTGAGGATGCCATTGAAGGAATTTCTAAAATAGTAAGTAGCAGCGATTCGACGAAAGCTACGGCAAATGTATTTCATGTTGCTAATAGCAATAAAAAACAATGTGTAATTGTTCATCGAGAGAACATGTCTCAACTTACTCTAAATCATGAACTAGGACACTGTTTTCACCCTATCTTATTTAGTCACTTAGAAATTAAGGCACCTACTATTTTGAAGGGTATTGAAGATGATAAAAAATGGTCTGATTATTATTTAGAAAGTTTTGCTGAAATTGTAGCGGGAACTAGATCTTTTAGTCTAGATGGTGACAAGTCCTATATTATAAAAAGAATTCAGGAGATTGAGAGTAGTTCAGATAGCGAGAAAATGCTTCCTTATAAAAGATCTATACCTCTACTAAAACATCTTTCCGATTTTCTTGATAGCGCAGATCTTCCAGCTTCACCTGAAGAACAAGTTAACCTAATTTTAGAGAAAATCTATTTTGAACCTAAATTTAACAAAGCATTGCAGCGGGTAAACCGCTGAATGCGGCGTTACAGAATAAATACTCTAACTCAAAATTGTCCAAAAACGAGTTTACTCGACCGTCTGCTTCTCGCTCAAAGCCGCCCTTAAAAAACCTAAGATACCAATAACTACTGAGTTAAAACGTTAGCGAAAAAGTAATTTTAATGCCTAAGTATTTTTTAACTAAAAACAAAAAAGCGAGTAAATAAAAATCTACTCGCTTTAAAATTTTGACAGCTTACAGCTTACAGCTTACAGCTTACAGCTTACAGCTTACAGCTTACAGCTTACAGCTTACAGCTTACAGCTTACAGCTCAACCATCACTCGTAATCGTATCAATCAGCTCACCAAGCACCGCTTCGGCTTTGCTGGTTTCTACTTGGCAGGTACCGGCGTTTAAGTGGCCGCCACCGCCGTATTTAAGGCATAACTCGCCCACATTGGTGTTTGAGCTTCGGTTGGTTATTGATTTACCTATGGCGAATACTACGTTTTGTTTTTTAAGGCCCCACATTTTGTGAATTGATATATTGCAGTCTGGGTACATGGCGTAAATAACAAAGCGGTTGGTGGCGTAAATAGTTTCCTCTTGAGTTAAATCTAGCACCACGAGGTTTTTATGCACGGTTGCGCATTGTGCTATTTGCTCTTTGGCCTTTTCGTTATGCTCGTTATAAAGCGCAACACGTTCGGCTACGTCTTCCATTTTCAAAATGTCTTCAATGCTTTGATCTTTACAGGCATCGATTAGCTTCATCATTAATTGGTAGTTTGAAATTTTAAACTCGCGGAAGCGGCCAAGGCCTGTGCGTGCATCCATGATAAAGTTCATTAATACCCAGTCTGTTGGGTTGAGTATTTCGTCCTTTGAGAACTGTGCTGCATCGCCTTTATCTACCGCTTCCATCATGTCTGTGCTGATGTTTGGAAATTTTTCTGCGCCGCCATAATAATCATAAACAACGCGTGCAGCAGAAGGGGCTTTAGGGTCAATTACGTGGTTTTTAATATCGCTTGCGTTACGTACGGTTTCGCTTAAGTGATGGTCAAATGCAATGTGACAGCCAGCAACGTAGGGTAGGTTAGTGGTAATGTCGTTTGCAGTTATGTCTATTTTGCCATCTTGCATGTCTTTTGGGTGTACAAATAAAATGTCATCAATTAGGTCTAAGTCTTTGAGCAGTACGGCACATACTAAGCCGTCGAAATCGCTGCGGGTGACTAGTCTAAATTTATTATTGGGCATAGCTTTTCCATCTTGTTGTGATTGAGTAATCAAATAAGTGTAACAGCTAAAATAATTTTTGAGAGGTTATAGCAATCGAATTAAAAATTTAGTCATTCTAACGTGCTAAATAAAGCGTAAACGGCGTTATAAATTTTAAAGTAGAACATATGCCTATAGAAATTATGCCTATGTTATTACTCTGTTTATCTGTTGCTATAAATACCTCATAATTTAATACAATGGGTATTAGCGTTAAAAAAGCGCATAAAAAAGCCAAAACGACTGTTTTGGCTTTTTGTTAGCAAGTATGTATTTGTTTTATTGCTGTATAAAAGTTAAGCGCCTGGTCCGCATTCCATACAGCTGTTAATAATATCTGGGCCAAATTTAAGTCTGGCGTTTAAATCGCGAAGGGCAGTGCGTAAACCTTCTTCAATTACTGGGTGGTAAAATGGCATATCCAGCATTTCTGGTACGGTCATTTTGTTTTGCACAGCCCATGCTAATAAATGAGCAAGGTGTTCGGCTTGTGGACCAATAAATTCTGCACCTAAAAATAAGCCTGTGCCTTGCTCTGCGTAAACGCGCATGTGGCCTTTATTTTTAAGCATTACTCGGCTGCGGCCTTGGTTTTCAAAGCTCACTTCGCCTACTTCAAAGCAACCACATTCACCTAGGCGGTCTGTAATTTGTTTGTAGCTGTCGCCTACCATTGCTATTTGTGGGTCACTAAACACTGCGGCAATTTTAGCGCGGCGAAGGCCAATGCGTACATCGGGGAAGCGCCCAGCATTTTGTCCGGCAATGGTGCCTTGATCAGATGCTTCGTGTAGCAGGGGGATCATATTGCTGGCATCGCCCGCTATAAATATATTTGAATTACCACATTGCATTGTGTGCGGGTCGGCGTGTGGCACACCGCGCTCATCAAGCTCTATGCCGGTATTCTCTAAACCTAGCTTGTCTACGTTGGGTACTCGGCCTGTGGCTGCAAGTACGTAGTCAAATTGCTCGGTGTGTTTAGCACCGTCTTTATCGGTGTAAGTAAGCTGGGCTTTATCGCCAACTTGCATCATGTCAGATACGTTTGAGTCGGTATCTACAAAAAAATCTTCAGCAAAAACAGTGTTTGCATAGTCTTTAATTACTGGGTCGGTAAGTGGGCCAATTGCGCCGCCAACACCAAATAATTTTACGTTTACGCCTAAGCGGCTAAGTGCTTGGCCAATCTCTAGGCCTATTACGCCTGGGCCAAATACAGCCACTGACTCTGGTAGGTCGTCCCAGTTAAATACATCGTCGTTTATAATAAGTTTGTCGCCAAAGTTATTAAACACGCCAGGGTATGATGGGCGCGAACCCGTGGCAATAACAAAACGCTTAGCAGTTATAATGATGTCATCGTCGATTTGTACGCGGTTGGCGTCTAAAAACTTAGCGTAGCCACGAATTTTATCTTCATCAGGAATGTCGTCTACGGCTTCTACTACGAATCCTGCAAAGCGGTCTCGTTCGCTTTTAACACGTGCCATAACTGCTTTGCCGTCTATTCTTGGCTTTGAGCTATGCACACCAAATGCAGGTGCCATTTCAATTGAATGCGCGGCTTCGGCTGCGGCAATAAGTAATTTACTTGGCATACAACCAACGCGTGCACAGGTAGTACCGTACGGGCCTGATTCAATCATTAAAACGTTAGGGGTGAATTGTTTTGCGTTACGGTATGCGCTTAAGCCTGCAGTACCTGCACCTATAACAACAACATCGGTTTGTAATTCTTTCATAGTGGTATCCTTTATTATTTTCAATCTGAGCGATGAGATTGATATAGAGGGGCGCGTACGCCCCTGCTATTTTTTTACTTAATTAAGCAAAGTATTTTTCTAAATCGTCTGAGCCGCCAATGTGTTGTCCACCAATAAATATTTGTGGAACAGTGTCACGGCCAGAAATTGCTTTAAGGCTTGTTAATGTAGCGCCTGCACCCATAACAACTTCTTCAAATGCGTAGCCTTTTTCTGTTAGTAGCTCTTTTGCTTTTTTACAGAAAGGGCAACCAGGCTTAGTAAATACGGTTACTGGCTCTGGCTTAGTTTGTTTTGGGTTGATGTAGTCAAGCATTGTGTCTGCATCAGAAACTTCAAACGGGTCGCCTGGTAAATCTGGTTCGATGAACATTTTGTCGATAACGCCATCTTTAACTAGCATAGAGTATCTCCAGCTGCGCTTACCAAAGCCTAAATCGTTTTTATCTACTAACATGCCCATGCCGTCAGTAAATTCGCCGTTGCCATCAGGTAATAATGTGATGTTTTGCGCTTCTTGATGCTCTGCCCATGCGTTCATTACAAATGTATCGTTTACTGATACACATACAATTTCATCAACGCCATTTTGCTTAAGTACACCGGCTAACTCGTTGTAGCGTGGTAAGTGCGTTGATGAACAGGTTGGTGTAAATGCGCCCGGTAGTGAAAACACAACAACGGTTCTGCCTGTAAAAATTTCGTCTGTGGTTACTGATTTCCATTCGTCGTTTTGACGTGTTGCAAATGTAACGCTTGGGATTGTTTGACCTTCAATATTCTTTAACATAGTTTGTTCCTCTTGATTTGTTGGAGCCATTATGGCGAGAATTTAAATATAGTTCCAATCGTTTGTTTGTATTAAACTAATAGGTATAGCCTATCAGGTGGAGATGAATTTGAACTTAAAAGATTTAGAGTATGTAAAAGCAATAGCGCACCACAAGCATTTTCGCAAAGCGGCCGATGCCTGTTTTGTTAGCCAGCCTACACTAAGTGGGCAAGTAAAAAAGCTTGAGCAAGAGCTTAATGTTGTTTTATTTGACCGCTCAACTAAGCAAGTTACATTAACAGCGCAAGGTGAACGTTTGTTGACACAAATAAACGTTATTTTAGAGCAAACAGAAATCTTAAAAGAGCTGGCGGCTACTTCAAACGGGCCGCTACAAGGTAAGCTAAGAATTGGTATTATTCCTACTATTGCGCCGTATTTACTCAGCGCTTTACTGACCTCTATGAAAGCGGCGTTTAGCGAGAGCCACTTTTCGTTTATAGAAATGCAAACAGCGACTATGCTAGAGGCGCTTGATAACGGCGAGCTCGACTTTGCAATTTTGGCCGATGTTCCCGAGCTTAAAAACTACCATACGGTTAACGTGTACAAAGAAGACTTTATGGTTGCTGTTTCAACCGATAACCCGTTATCTAAGCGTAAAAAAGTAGCGCTAAGCGATTTACAAAGTTGTAGCCTATTAATGTTAAGTGATGGTCATTGCTTTAAAGATCAAGCCCAAAAGTTTTGTTTTGCTGCGGGAGTGGATGTATCAAACCAATATCAGGGCAATAGTTTAGAAACTTTATTGGCGCTGGTGGCGATAGATGACGGGGTGACATTTGTGCCCAAGCTTGCGTGTACACAGCGTGTAGGGATTGATTATTTAGCTATTTTTCCTAATCAGCAACGTAATGTGGTATTTGCTTGCAGAAAACACTACCCGCGTTTGGCGGGCGTTGAGCAATTAGCCCAGTGGTTGGCAGAGCACCCAAATTTAAAACGGGCGCTTATTTAGCGTTCTTGGCTTGCAACCTCTACCACATCGTTTATTTGTACCCCAGGCAAAGGCTTGTCGTTAAGGCTTACAGCAATGGCGCTTTGTTTATAAAGTTGCTCAACCACAATGGTGTAAAGCGTGGTAATGGTATGCGGCATAGTATTGCCTTGTGCATCGGTTAAGTAGTTATGGTGCGCAATGCTTAATAGTTGGCCTTTTTTAAGACCATGATCTTTGCCTAGGTTTATCACCAATTTATTGTTTTCCATGTGCATTATTTTTCCTTTAGTAGGAAAACACGCCATAGCCGCTTGTATATCGTAACTAACCGTTTGATTTATATCGCTAATGCTTTGCCCAAAAGGTGATTGCCAAAACCTATCACTATTTACATCAACAATAGCTGTTTTTTCAAATGGCCATACAGCTTGGGTATGATAGCTGTTTTGCCATAATTGTTCGTACGTGGTGCCATCAAACAACATAAACTCAATAGCGTAGCTGCGCTGGTAGGTTTCGTCTTGCCAAAAGGCGTAGTCGTTGTTGAGTTTATCGCTTGGCGCTAAATTGGTTATTTGGCTTAATAAAACATATTGCGCGTTGCTTCTGGCTGAAAGCTCTTCTAGTTGTGCATTTGAGTAGTCGTGCTGCTGATTAAAGTAATTGTCTACATTAATTGCTTTATTGTAGTAAGCAACGGGCAGGGCGCTCATTTTTGTGCTTTGCAAAGCGCTAAATAACTTTTTACTAATGGCTTTATTTACGTCAAATATTTGACCCATTAAGGCATGCTCACGATGAACAAGCTGGCTTTGGGTTACTGCAACAAATTTATTAAAGCTACTTTGTGGGCATTGCTCTGTTTGGGCAAATACATCAAGCCTAAGCGTAATGGCAAATTGTTGATTTTGGCGTTGCTCGCTCACCAGCTCTATTTTTTGTATTTCGCCGTGGCTACTAATTTTTAGCTGATCTTGCGTTAGCACGCCATCTACCAAGGTTTGTACCGAGCTAACCCGGGCGCCAGAAAACACTAATGCTTGTGTAATTGCATCTTTAATCGCGGCCGATTTAGCACTGCTTATGTCGCCATTTTGGATTTGTGCATGGCCGGTAGATTCAAACCATTGTGCGTAAGTACTGGCAGAAAACGTTAATAATGCAGCGCTAGTAACACCTGCAAATAGTGATGATAAAAACGTGTTCATACTGGTACTCCACATAAAATTAGTTAATTACGCTTTAGCTAAGCAAGGACTGCACCAATATGAGGACTTTATAATAAATGGCATTAAACCTGCATTTATTTGCGCAATTAGTTTAAAGGGTGCAAATAAATGCGTGCAATTATATTACTTACTTTAGCAGGCCTTGGTCTTGCCGGTTGCAGCAACGTGTTTGATAAACATGTTGAGTACAAATATGTAGAGCCAAATAATTATCCCATACTTAAAGCGGTTGGTTATGCACCTATTAGCTTGCAGCAAGGGGCTAATAAATCACAAAAGCAATTAATGGCAATTAAGGCCTCTAAGCTTGAGGCGTACCGTGAACTGACTGAGCAAGTTTATGGGCAAAAAATTACAGCGGGCACGTCTGTAGCAGGTGCTATTGCTCAAAACGATTACATGGAAAGTAAAGTGCAGGGCATAATTAAAGGTGCGCAAATTATTAAAACTTACTCAGTTGACGATGTATACGTTACCGAGCTTGAGCTAAACATGAAGCGCGTGCACGACTTATATATAGGTGAAATTAAGCCGCGTGAAGTTAAAAAAGTGACCTACTACTAAGTAACTGGCCAGTACTTTAAATAGTAAAGCTACATTAAGCTGCTATTTTAACGGCTGGTTTTAGCGTTAAGCGCGTGGAATATACTCGTACAGCAATACATAACTTTGCTATTTACGGGAGCGTTTTTCTGTAAATCTAGGGTTTGATAAATCAGCTTTAAATACAACGATGGTTCAATACGTTAGTTAATGTATTAAGCAATGTTGAAATGACCGAGTTAAAATTTAAATCTAGTAAAAAAACACATACAAAATATCTCATCCTTTTATATTGAGTGCTATGCTGTTGTTACGAATAATATTTGAACAAGTAGTGTAGCGTTTGGTGTATGTTTTTAATTTTTCTTTTTTTGGGCTGTGAATGACACTTAGGCCCACTCTTTCCTCAAATAAGCTATTTTTTTGGTGCAAAAGCAATTTGCGCTATTTACTGCTATTTTTTTTACTTTCAAGCGGCGTGTTTGCGAGCCGTTTAACTATTCAATTTAATACCTTTATAGAATTAATGGGGCAAAAATATGGCCCTGCGCGAGTCACTGTGGCGCGTAATTGGCAAACTATGCTGGTGCGCACCCAAAATAAACCAGAACAACAACAAATTTTAATTGTTAACGACTTTTTTGCACGCAATCTTCGATACCAAACCGATATACAGCTTTGGAAGCAAAACGACTATTGGGCTACACCATTAGAAACCCTTGGCCGTGGTTTAGGTGATTGTGAAGATTATGCCATTGCTAAATACATTAGTTTACGCGCCTTAGGCGTAAGCGACGACAAGCTTAGGCTTATATATGTAAAAGCTAAGCTTGCTGGTACAAACAAAACACAAGCACACATGGTATTAGGCTACTTTGCTACGCCTAATGCTCAGCCGCTTATTTTAGATAGTTTAATAACAAAAGTGTTACCTGCAGCAAAACGCGTTGATTTAAGCCCGGTATTTAGTTTTAACAGCCAAGGTTTATGGGCAAATAACTCGACTAAAAGTGTAGCCAGCCCGACAGCAAGGCTATCGCGTTGGCGTAAAATTTTGGAGCAGACATCACAAGAAGGGGTTATGTGGTAATGGCGTCATTTTCCTTATTTAAGTTTTTCAAAAAAAGAAAAATCACTCTTAGGCAAGAGCTGTGGATCACCTTGCTGGTGGTGATTTTTGTTGGCTTTATAAGTAGCGTGTTAATAAGTACTAACTCTGCTAGAAACTATTTTTCTACGCAGCTGTATTTAAAAAATGTTGATAATGCCAGCTCTTTAGCGCTGATGATTAGTCAGCTTGAAAAAGACCCTGTAGAGCTTGAGCTTTTAGTGTCGGCCACTTTTGATACCGGCCACTACAAACGCATAGAGCTGCAAGACCCAAATGGTGAGGTTATTGTAAAGCGCGTATTTACCGACACGTTAGAAAATACCGCACCAGCTTGGTTTAGAGCGGTATATGGGCTTAATGTACAGCCAGGTGTAGGGCAGGTTAACAACGGTTGGCAGCAATTTGGCACCTTATTTGTTGAAAGCCACAGCCAATATGCTGAGCAAGCATTGTGGGAAAGCGCCCTCAAATTGTTTTTTAGCTTTTTAGTGGTGGCATTTTTTGCTTGTGCCATAAGTGCGTATTTATTACGTAGAATTTTAACGCCACTTGATGATGTGGTGTACCAAGCTAACGCCTTTGGCGATAAGCGTTTTATTAAATCAAAAGTGCCAAAAACCTTTGAGTTTGCACGCCTTGTGCAGTCGATGAATTTATTATCGACACGGTTTAGTCGCATTATAAAAGAAGATAATAAGCGCTTAGAGGAGTTGCGTTTTAAAGCCCAGCACGATGAGCTAACAGGGCTTGCCAATCGAGAGTATTTTAGTGCCACATTAGAGGCTCATTTACAAAAAGTGAAAGATCATGCCCATGGTGCTTTGTTTTTATTTAGGGTGGTTAATTTAGATAAAATAAGTGAATCGATTAGCCGTGTAGAAATGGTTAACTTTTTACGCCGTTTTTCTCAGGTGTTAACACAGTTTTTAGAGTCGAATCAGGCGCACTTTTCAGAAAACTATATTGCGCGTATATCACATACCGACTTTACTGTGTTGTTTAGCGATACTGATGATATTCAGGCGCTTAGCGAGCAAATAACCGCACTGCATAAATCGATTGTTGATGAATACAAAAATATTGATTTGGCCATTGTACACAGTTGTACCTACATAGAGAAAAACGACACCCGCTTTGATTTATTACGCCGTGTAGATGGTTTATTAAAAACAGCAGGTAACAAACCTGGCGTGCAGGCTAAGGTCATTGATAACAAACAAAAGAGTGAAATTTTTGATGACTCTACTGGCTGGCAAAAGGCTATTGAGGATGCGCTTGAGCAAAAAACTATACAGTTAAATTGTTTAGAGGTTATGGGTTTTAACGACACCTTGTTACAGCACCAGCTTAGCTTAAGTTTAGAATTTGGCGGCCAACATTATAAATCAAGCTACTACTATCAATGGGCTAATCGCTTAAACCTATTAGCGCGTTTGGATTGGAGTTTAATCAAGCAAATTGTTAAACAGTACGGTGAAGCGCCGCCAAATGAATTGATTGCTGTAGAGCTTTCGGCGCAAACATTAATGGATGATACCGCGCTTGCCTCGGTATTAACCTATGTGTCTGCCTTTCCTGATTTAGCAAAAAATATATGTTTTGATATACGCGAAAACATTGTCGTAAACGAAAAAGATATATTTAAGGAATTTTGTGAGCAAGTGCGTTGTATGGGCGCTAAAGTGGCACTTAAACGTGTGGGGCCTGAATTTACTAAGATTAAGAACATTCAAGAATTTGGCTTAGAAATGCTTAAAATAGACAGCATTTACGCGCATAACATTAGTTACAGCCAAGACAATCAAACCTTCTTACGCGGTGTTTGCACATTAGCACATTCTATTGGTATTAAAGTGGTCGCACAGGGCGTAACAAGCCAAGACGATATAGATACACTGGTTAATCTTGGCTTTGATGGAGTTATTAAAGAGTCGTAAAGCGACTCTTTAATTAAAGGGGAGTGGTTTAATAATGGCGGTGAATAGGTAAATGCAATTCAGTATTTAACCTATAAGCCTTTGTTTATTAGGTTAACTATAACTGGCGAAGGTTTTATTATTTCAGCTTAAGCTAGTTACCTTTAACTGCTAACATAAGTTGTATACGGTCGCGCACTTTTAACTTAGTGAAAATTGAGCTCATGTGCTCTTTAATTGTCCGCTCTGTAATATTTAGTGACTCAGCGGCTTGTTTATTGGTTGCCCCTGTTATAACTATATCAACAACTTGGCGTTCGCGTTTAGTTAAGCTTTGAATATCGCAGGCTTGGGTGTAATTTATTTGCTGCTGACTTAGTGCCCCAACAATATTAGATAGTAGCTGCCCAGGTAACCACAGGCCGCCTGAGCAAATAGTCTCAAGTACCTGTTGTAATATTACTTTAGATGCAAGTGCTTCTACATAGCCTCTTGCGCCCGCTTGCAGGGCTGCTCTAAGTTCCTCTATTTCTAGATTTGTGGTCATTACAATAACTGGCAAGCGTTTTTGGGCATATTTTTTTACCAGTTCAAGCCATCCCGAAGTGCCCGCCAGAACCCATATAATACTTGATGCATTAATTTGTTTTGGTTCTTTGGTGCATATTACACAACCTGCAAACGCACTTCGCCAGTGGCTCGATTCAAGTTCGGGTTGTGTAATAAATATACTTTGACGCATTAATTTACTCCAATAAATTCAGTTTAGCGTTCTGTCATTGCTTGCGATGTAGCTCTGAGTACGGGTTTAAGTAAATATTCCAAGACGGTTTTTTTACCAGTAATAATATCCACTTGTGTGGTCATTCCTGGAATTATAGTCAACTCTTCTGAAAAGTTATTTTTAGTGGTTTTTAATTGCACTAAATAAAAAGTATTTTCTCTGTCGTCGGTAATTGTATCTGCACTTATATGCAGTACCTCGGCTTCTAGTCCGCCGTATACCGCAAAATCATAGGCGCTAAATTTAATCATGGCGGGCTGCCCAGGGCGTAAAAAGGCAATATCTTTCGGCGGTATTTTTGCCTCAACAATAAGTTGATCATCTAAAGGGACTATTTCTAAAACATCACTGCCGGGTTGTAAAATGCCGCCTACGGTATTAACCAATAAACGTTGTACCGTGCCTTTAACCGGTGATTTGATCTCAGTTTGGGCCACTTTGTCGGCAAGCCCTGATTCGGTTTCTTTTATCGACTCTAAACGCAGCAATGCCTCCGAAAGCTCGTTGTTCCAGCGGTTGATCATCGCAAGTTCGACTTCTGTTACTTTGTTTTTAGCTTCGTTGATAGCCGATAAACTGCGGTTAATAACGGCTTTAGTGCGGTTTATTTCGCCGTTTAAATCAACTATTTCACGCTCTAACCTAATGATGTCGATATCAGATACAGCACCGGTTCTTAACAGTGGGCGTGTTACTTGCAGCTCACGATTACTTAGCCTTAGAGCGCTAGTGTGTTGTTGCAAAGCGGCTTTTGCTTCAATGTGATCTTGTCTGCGTTGTTCTAGCTGGCGTTTATGAATTGCCACTTGCTGCTCTAATTCTTGGCGATTACTTAAATATATTGAGCGCTCATGAGCGACCGCCTCGGGTACTTGCTTAACAAGCTCATCAGGAAAAACGAGATCTTCTTTTCTGGTAAGGGCTTGTAACCTGGCTACTTTTGCAGTGAGTGATTGCACTTTAGATTGGTTTTCTCTAAAGCTTGAAATAAACCGAGTAGGGTCAATTTTTATTAATACGTCACCTTCTTCAACAATTTGCCCTTCTCGAATGTTTATTTTTTCTACCATACCGCCATCATAAGATTGCACTAACTGTAATTTATTTGATGGGATAACGCGTCCTTCACCACGGGCTACCTCATCCAGTGGCGCAAAGCCCGCCCAAATTGTAAGCAAAATAAATGCAATGCAAATGAGGTATAACAAAAAACGTGCGCTGGCAGGCTCTTGCTGCATTTTTTCCCATTGCGCATCGACTACCCAATCTTGTGATTCAGGAGGCGAAAGCCAGCCTTTAAATAAGCGATTAAAGATTGAAGGCTTACCTTTTTTACGTGCTTCTATTGCTTTACTTACCGATTCAAAAGAGCGCTGCTCTAGGGGCTTTTTATTGTCACTCATGATGCTTGCTCCACTGTTTGGTTATTCAGTGCGGCAATTACTTTTTGTTTAGGCCCATCGGCAACTATTTTTCCGTTATCGAGCACGATGATGCGATCAACCAACGAAAGTAAAGACGACCGGTGAGTAACTACAATTAAGGTTTTGTCTTGGGTGGCGGTTTTTAAATTTTGAATAATTTTATTTTCACTATTGTGATCAAGCGATGAGGTAGGCTCATCTAACAGCATGATAGGAGGGTCGTTTATTAATGCACGCGCGATACCAATTGCTTGTTTTTGGCCGCCAGATAGCAAGCGACCTTGCTCACCAACTTGTAGGTCAAACCCATCGGGGTGAGAGTTTATTAACTCGAATAACTGGCTTTTTTCGCATGCGCTAATTATTTGCTCATCTTTAGCATGCCATGCGCTAATAGTGAGGTTGTCTTTTAAACTACCAAAAAACAACGCTATATTTTGGGGTACGTACCCTATGTTATGACGAAGTTCTGCGGGGTCTATTTGTTGTATATTGTTGTTATCGACCATTACGGAGCCTGCGGTTGGGTCATAAAGGCCTAAAATAAGTTTTTCGAGGGTGCTTTTACCCGAACCGTTGCGCCCTAAAATAGCCACTTTTTCGCCCGCTTTTATTTTAAAACTAATATTACTAAGCGCATCGGCCGCGTCGTCTTCATACTTAAAGCATACGTCTTTAAATTCTATTTCGCCGTTTAATACGGGGTGGCTTAACCAATGTTTATTTGGCGGGCGTTCAACGTCTTTCTCCATTATTTCGTTAAGCGATTGCATAGCAATAGCAGCATGATGATATTGCGCAAGTACGGCGGCGCATTGCCCAAGCGGCCCCATTGCACGTGATGAAAGTAAGTAAGCGGCTATTAATCCCCCTTGCGTGAGCTCGCCTTCAATAACTAAATGAACACCGATGATCATAATGATCACGCCAACACATTGTTGTATCCACGCTGCGCTATTAGAGATTGAGCTTGAGATTAAGCGACTTTGCGCATTAACCTGAGCAATATAAATAGTTGATTTTTCCCATGTTGATTGGGTTTTGCATTCGCTGTGAAAACTTTTTACATCTTCAATGTTGGTTAAGCTTTCTACAAGTATGGAGTTGCGCATTGAGCTTGCTTTCATGGTTTGCTCTGACAGCGCTTCAAGTTTTCTGTGGGCTGCTATGCCATAACTTAAAAGTATTAGGGCACCTGCGATAATGGGTAGGCTAAGCGGTACACCTATTATTGCAATAACAATTAGGTATATAGCAACAAAGGGTAAATCAACCAGCGCGACCAAGGTTATTGAACTAAAAAAGTTACGTACGGCTTCAAACGATTGTATGTTACTCGCAAATGACCCCGCTGATGAGGGCCTATTTTTAAGCTTCATACCAAGTACGCGCTCCATAATAACCGCAGATACTTTTACATCTATACGACTTGCCGCAAGCTCTACAAAGTAGCTGCGTACTAAGCGCAGTACAAAGTCGGCGGTCAGCGCTATTAAAATACCGATGGCTAAAACCCAGAGGGTTTCTGTTGCATGATTAGGAACTACTCGGTCATATACATTCATTACAAATAAAGGCATGGCAACAGACAAAACGCCTAATGCAATGGCGGAGATTATGACGTCTTTGTACAGTGCGCGGCATTCTTTTATTACGCCCCAAAACCAGCCATCTTTAGAGAGCTTTTCAAGCACCGGGGAGCGCTCATCAAACATAAACTCTGGATGAGCATAAATAATTAAACCTGTTGATTTTTCAATTAACTGTTCTAGGTCTTCTTCTACAACAGACTCGGTTAGCTCGGGGTAAGTAACTTGCGCTGTTTGTTTTTGGTTATCAATAGCGGTTACCACGCACGCTTGGTTATTATTTAAAATAATAATGGCGGGTAATAAAGCAGTATTAATTTGATTAAGAGGCTTATTTACAACTTTTGATTTAAAGCCCACACGTTTTGCAGCACGTGCAAATCCTGAGGGCGTTAAGTTTCCATCTGTTAGTGGGAGGCCATTTAATAAGGCCTCCCTTGAAAAATCTTTATCATGAAAGCGGCACAATACTGCAAGGCAATCTACCAGTGCGCCGCCATGATCAAGTACATCATTTAATTCCATATACCATCCAATGTTATGTAAAACATTTTAAATTTATTTGTTTTAAGCACCTCTTAACTATCGGTAATAACCGCCTCAATACGGCGGTTTGCCGCATTAGCACGTACCGAAATTTCATTAACGCGTGGCTGATCAATACCATAACCAAATGATTGAACACGATTAGGCGCTATACCAAATTGCTCAATAAGTAATTGTGCTACGGCAAAGGCACGTTGCTCTGAAAGTTTGCGGTTGTATTTTCTATCGCCATCTAATGAGGCGTGACCTTGGATCTCTACCTTTTTGTCAGGGTTATTTTTTAAAAACTCCGCGAGCTTTTCTACCTCTTGCAAGTACTCTGGGCGCACTTGGCTTGAGTCGGCTGAAAAGGGAATGCCTATTTCAACTGAGTCGGTCGCTTGGTCATACAAAGTACACCCAGACAGGTCTACATTTGTTCCCGCTGGGGTGCTTGGGCAGGTGTCTTGCTCGTTAGGTACGCCGTCGTTATCGTCATCTGCAAAACTCGATGCGCTAGGAGTTTCTGGTGGCATTTCTAAATACCTAGGCATTGCTGTAACGCTCATGTAGGCGTTATCTTGCTTGGCTTTTTTTTGTAAAAAAGCTTTGCGTTTAAAGGTGGCAGCTACATCGTAACTTGGGCATATATTTTGTGCGTTATGCACGATTGGGTCATCTGTTAACTCTGTTAATGTTGGGTACTTGTCAGACATAACATTTAGAGCTGGCAATAGTTTACCCATTTCGTTAAGCATAGTTAAAATGGCTGTTTGTCTATCGTATTGAGCAACAATGTACGAGCGGTTAGATTGAAATGCCTCGTTTTCAGCGTCAAGTACATCAAGCAAGGTGCGTTGGCCAATATCAAATTGGTCTCGGTAGGCTATTTTTACTCTGTTTGACGAGTTTTTATAGCTTTCAAGCGTGGGTAGCTTTTGCTCTATATTGTTCACATTATGATAGGCAATTTGTAGGCTTTGACGAATATCAACACAAGCTTGATCGCGTTGATACTTGGCAATATTTACATCTTGGTATGCTTGTTCAAGGTTGGCGCTATCTAGGCCCCCGTTGTACAGGTTATAGGTTATGTCTATACCTACCCGTGCTTCGGTTCTTGTTTCGTTTAAACCTAGCTCGTCTCTGTCTTGTGTGCCGTAACGGGCAGATAAGTCTACGTTTGGATGAAACGCTGCCTTTTGTGCCTGAGCATTGGCTTCTTGTGCCTCTATATTATAAAGCGATGCGTAAAAAGCAGGGCTGTTTTTATAGGCTATATCAAGCGCTTGGTTAATAGAAATGGGCACGTTTTGCTCATCTAATTTGGCTTGTTTTATATCATTAACGGGTAGCTCGCCAACAACTCTTAAATAACGCGCGGTTACATCGTGCAGGTTAGCGTACTCGGTTAGCACATTAGATTGCGCTAGCGATAAGCGCCCGCTAATTTGCTCTAGATCTGCTGCTCGGGCAACACCGGCTCCTACACTTTGTTCAATTTGTTGGTATACAGACTCGTGTTCTTGCAGGTTTTCTTCAGCGAGTGTCACAAGTTCTTTAAATTTTTGCACATCTAAAAATGCAATAGATGCATCTAATGCAGTTTGCTCTGTTTGTGAGAGTAATTCAAAATACCGAATGAGCTGAATACGCTCAAACCTTTCAACGGTGTTAGATGTTCTAAACCCGTCGTAAAGCATTTGAGTAACACTAAGCTCTGCAGTGTTGCGGTTGTATTCGTCTTCTATACCGTAGTTTCGGCGCTCATAACCTGCGCTGGCAGATACATCAACGCTAGGTAAGTAGCCTGAGCGGGCTGCATCTACGCCATAAATTGAGGATTTAAATGTATGCCATGCTTGTTGTACCTCGGGATTATTTTCAATTGCTTTACTGGTGACGTATGTAAGCGGCGCCACAGAGCTGTCATCGGCTTTTACCACGTTAGTTGCGCCAAGCGCACTTAGCGTTAAACCTATAAGCAGCTTTCCTTTTTGCTTTAGTAAAGTATTTTTTTTAATCATTTCTTCCTCTTAGGGTTACTTGGGCTATCAATACCTACCATATGGTTTAGTCAATAAATGCATTTTTCGCAAATAATCGTTTTGGCTAGCATAAAATTTATTATCTACCACTTTTTTATTTTTAATGTTTTTTTAAAAACTGTACTTGAGTACAGTATCTAATGCGTTTTGCTGTTCTACATTTTAATTAATAGTTTTTAATTCTTATGTTTGAGGTAAGTAAAATGGAATCTAATCAATTATTAGTAATAGACTTAAAAGGGTCTGCTGGTGTTGTTTTAGAAGATGGCACAATTAAGCCACTTGAAGTGGGCGATACTATTACTGTGGGCGATTTAGTGGTTACCGCCGATAATTCATCGCTAACAATTGATGTGCAAGGAGAAACACTGTCGATTCCTGCTAATCAAAACGTAAAGATCACCCCTGATTTATTAGCACAAGAAACCCGCGATAGCAGCGAAACCACCGTGTTTGACGAAAGCCTAGATGCGGCCATTGCAAGCTTAGAACAAAATGATAATAACGATGGCCAAACGGCGGCTAATTCTGATGTTACTGACTTTTTAGATGCCTTAGAGGGCGATGGTGATATTTTAGATAATTTAGAAGCAACAGCCGCAGGTGGTGCTGGTGGTGCGGGATCTGGTGGAGGAAGCTCATTTGTTCAGCTTACACGTATTGCGGAGGGGGTTAACCCTAATAGCGTTGCATTTGATTCAAGCTTTGATCCTGATTCTACAGAAGCGCTAAATATTCGCGACACCTCTGATGGGGTAGTCCCTGATGATGGCACTGCGTCTATATCATTAAATGAGGTAGGTTTAACTAATTCATCTCAACCAACAATTAGTGGTACAAGTGAAAACTTAGTGGGTGAAACAGTAAATATTACTGTGACAGATGAAAATGGTAACTCTCAAGTAGTAAGCGCGGTTATTGGCCCAGATGGCACGTTTGAAATTACACTACCTAACCCGATAGCCGATGGACCCGTGAGCGTAATTGTAGAAGCCACTGACCCAGATGGTAATGCGTTTAACGATGCTATTTCTATTGAAATAGATACCACCGCGCCAGTAATTAATATTGACCCTGTTGCAGACTCTGCATCTCAGACAGTAACGGTTACGGGGTCGGTAGCGGGTTTGAATACTGGCGACAACGTCTCTGTAACTCTTACCGATAGCACAGGCACACAACAAACAATTGTTACACAAGTTGATGCACAAGGTAATTGGAGTATTACCACTACATCGCCTTTAGCAGAAGGGGAGTTTAATGTTAACGCAGTAGCAGTTGATGCCGCTGGTAACCAAGCAATTGACCAAGCTGTTGCGAGTATTGATTTAACCGCTCCAGAAATTACAGTTACAGTAGCGGGTGAAACTAATAATGCTACGCCACCATTAACTGGTACTACAACTGGTGTGCCACAAGGTACTGAAGTAACAATTACAGTAACCGACAGTGCAGGCGAAGTGCAGCTTTTAACTGCCATTACCGGTGAAGATGGTAGCTGGGCTGTTGATGTAGGTGTGGCACTACCAGAAGGTGATTTTACTGTTGATGCGTAGGTGAGTGATAGCGTAGGCAACCAAGCACTTGCAAGTGATGCTGGAGTTATTGACTTAACGGCGCCAATTGTAGAAATTAATGCGATTGCCGATACGCAAGATACAACCCCTATTATTACTGGCTCTGCGCAAGATGTGCCAGCAGGCTCGGTAATTACCGTGGTTATTACTGATATTAATGGGCAAGTTCAAACGCTGTTAACGCAAACAAATGATGATGGCAGCTGGTCTGTAAGTGTTTCTACCCCTTTAGCACAAGGTGAGTTTGAAGTTAATGCAACCGTGACCGACACTGCAGGTAATGAAGCACAAGCTGTAGAGCAAGGGTTAGTTGATTTAACTAGCCCTGAGATAACGGTTACGGCCATTGCAGACACTAATGACACAACCCCTACTTTTGTAGGCCGTGTTGAAGGGGCACCAGAGGGCTCTGTAATTACTGTTTTAGTAACCGATAGCGACGGTAATATACAAACCTTAACAACGACACTTGAGGCTGATGGCACGTGGAGTGTTGAATCGCCCAACGCTATTCCTGGCGGAGAGTTTAGTGTTACCGCGACAGTGAGTGACCCTGCGGGTAACGAAGCATCCGCGCAAACAAGTGGTGAAGTTACATTTGCCCCTATTTCTATTCAAATTGACTCTATTGCAGATACAAACGATACCACGCCATTTTTAAGCGGTAATACCGGTAACGTGCCTGCTGGTACCACTATAACCTTAACTATTACTGCAAGTGATGGCAGTACTTTTAATCTTTTAGCGGTCACTCAAGAAGATGGTTCTTGGAGCGCTCAAGTTACAGAGCCTCTGCCTGAAGGGGATTTTACCGTAGTTGCAGCCGTTATAGACGATGCGGGTAATGAGGCACAAGCAAGTACGGTCGGTAATGTAGATTTAACCGTAAGTATTAATTTTATTATTGATACTAATGATACCACTCCAACAATTAGTGGTACTACGCAAGATGTTGACGCAGGTGCGGTTGTTACTGTTACCTTTACAGGCAGCGATGGCGCAACAGAAACTGTGCAAGTAACCACAAATGCTGATGGTTCGTGGTCAATCGAAGCAACCGATGAGTTGGTAGAGGGTCAATTTACGGTGGTTGCAACAGTAACCGATGCTGCTGGCAATACAGCCTCTGCTACTGAAGTAGGGGAAATTGATTTAACTGATCCTGCGATTACTATTAACCCTATTACAGGTACAAACGATACAACACCGAGTGTGACAGGTAGCGTAGTAGATGTACCCCAAGGTACTGAGGTTACCTTATTAATAACAGATAGTGACGGTAATCAACAAACTATTACAGCGGTTACTAATGCCGATGGAAGCTATAGCGCCGATATACTTAATGAGCTTAGCGAAGGTGACTTTACAGTTACTGCAAGTGTAAGTGACGAAGCAGGTAATAGCAGTACAGCGACGGTTACTGGCACCATAGATTTAACCGCACCTAGCGTAACTATAGATAATATTGGTGATACAAACGATACAACGCCTACTATAAGCGGCTCTACTCAAGGTTTAGCAGCGGGTAGTGTGGTTACAGTGATTGTGACTGATGATGCTGGCGCTGAGCAGCAATTTGTCACTGCTATAAATGGTGATGGCACATGGAGTATAGATGTCCCACAAGCATTAGCTGAGGGTGAGTTTAGTGTGGTGGCAAATGTAAGTGATAGTGCTGGTAATAGCGCGCAAGACTCACAAACTGGCTCTATAGATTTAACCGCACCAACTATTAGTGTAAATGACTTTACTGACTCTAACGATTCAACACCTGTATTTAGTGGTACCACAACTGATGTAGAGCCAGGTAGCTTGATCACTGTATCAGTAACAGACTCTAATGGTGATTCGCAAACCTTAACGGCAGTTGTCGCAGAAGATGGTTCTTGGCAAGTAGGTGCAACGACTGCAATTGCTGAGGGGGAGTTTACAATCACGGCCACAGCCACTGATGCAGCTGGAAATGAAGCCTCAGCCACAACTACAGGCGTTATAGATACTGCAGCGCCCACACTAACAATTGATCCGGTGGGTGATACAAACGACACCACACCCACTATTTCAGGGTCTGCCACGGGCGAGCCTGAGGGCACAGTTGTTACGATTACCGTGACGGATGAAGCGGGTAACCCACAAATCATTACTACCGAAGTGCAAGCCGATGGCACTTTTAGTGTAGATGTACCCAATGAGCTAAGTGAAGGTGAATTTACCGTTGAGGTATCGGTAACTGATAACGCAGGTAATGAAACTACAGCAACGACCACAGGCGAGGTTGATACCGCAGCGCCCACAGTGTTAATTGACCCGGTGGGTGATACAAACGACACCACACCGACTATTTCAGGGTCTGTAACGGGTGAGCCTGAGGGCACCGTTGTTACGATTACGGTGACGGATGAAGCGGGTAATTTGCAAACAATTACTACCGAAGTGCAAGCCGATGGCACCTTTAGTGTAGATGTACCCAATGAGCTAAGTGAAGGTGAATTTACCGTTGAGGTATCGGTAACCGATAACGCAGGTAATGAAACCACGGTCACTACCACAGGTGAGGTTGATACCGCAGCGCCCACAGTAATAATTGATCCCATGGGTGATACTAACGACACCACACCGACTATTTCAGGGTCTGCCACGGGTGAGCCTGAGGGCACCGTTGTTACGATCACCGTGACGGGTGAAGCGGGTAATCTGCAAACAATTACTACCGAAGTGCAAGCCGATGGCACCTTTAGTGTAGATGTACCCAATGAGCTAAGTGAAGGTGAATTTACCGTTGAGGTATCGGTAACCGATAACGCAGGTAATGAAACTACAGCAAACACCACAGGTGAGGTTGATACCGCAGCGCCTACAGTAATAATAGATCCCGTGGGTGATACAAACGACACCACACCGACTATTTCAGGGTCTGCAACGGGTGAGCCTGAGGGCACCGTTGTTACGATCACCGTGACGGATGAAGCGGGTAACCCACAAACCATTACTACCGAAGTGCAAGCCGACGGCACCTTTAGTGTGGATGTACCGAATGAGCTAAGTGAAGGTGAATTTACCGTTGAGGTATCGGTAACCGATAACGCAGGTAATGAAACCACGGTCACTACCACAGGTGAGGTTGATACCGCAGCGCCCACAGTAATAATTGATCCCATGGGTGATACTAACGACACCACACCGACTATTTCAGGGTCTGCAACGGGTGAGCCTGAGGGCACCGTTGTTACGATCACCGTGACGGATGAAGCGGGTAATCTGCAAACAATTACTACCGAAGTGCAAGCCGATGGCACCTTTAGTGTAGATGTACCCAATGAGCTAAGTGAAGGTGAATTTACCGTTGAGGTATCGGTAACCGATAACGCAGGTAATGAAACTACAGCAACCACCACAGGTGAGGTTGATACCGCAGCGCCTACAGTAATAATAGATCCCGTGGGTGATACAAACGACACCACACCGACTATTTCAGGGTCTGCAACGGGTGAGCCTGAGGGCACCGTTGTTACGATCACCGTGACGGATGAAGCGGGTAACCCACAAACCATTACTACCGAAGTGCAAGCCGACGGCACCTTTAGTGTGGATGTACCGAATGAGCTAAGTGAAGGTGAATTTACCGTTGAGGTATCGGTAACTGATAATGCAGGTAATGAAACTACAGTAACCACCACAGGTGAGGTTGATACCGCAGCGCCCACAGTGTTAATTGATCCCGTGGGTGATACAAACGACACCACACCGACTATTTCAGGGTCTGCCACGGGCGAGCCAGAGGGCACCGTTGTTACGATCACCGTGACGGATGAAGCGGGTAACCCTCAAACCATTACTACCGAAGTGCAAGCCGATGGCACCTTTAGTGTGGATGTACCGAATGAGCTAAGTGAAGGTGAATTTACCGTTGAGGTATCGGTAACCGATAACGCAGGTAATGAAACCACGGCCACTACCACAGGGGAGGTTGATACCGCAGCGCCTACAGTAATAATAGATCCCGTGGGTGATACAAACGACACCACACCGACTATTTCAGGGTCTGCAACGGGTGAGCCTGAGGGCACCGTTGTTACGATCACCGTGACGGATGAAGCGGGTAACCCACAAACCATTACTACCGAAGTGCAAGCCGACGGCACCTTTAGTGTGGATGTACCGAATGAGCTAAGTGAAGGTGAATTTGCCGTTGAGGTATCGGTAACTGATAATGCAGGTAATGAAACTACAGCAACCACCATAGGTGAAGTAGATACCGCAGCGCCCACAGTGTTAATTGATCCCGTGGGTGATACAAACGACACCACACCGACTATTTCAGGGTCTGCCACAGGCGAGCCAGAGGGCACCGTTGTTACGATCACCGTGACTGATGAAGCGGGTAACCCACAAACTATTACTACCGAAGTACAAGCCGATGGCACCTTTAGTGTAGATGTACCTAATGAGCTAAGTGAAGGTGAATTTACCGTTGAGGTATCGGTAACTGATAACGCAGGTAATGAAACCACGGCCACTACCACAGGTGAGGTTGATACAACTGCGCCAGTTGTGACAATAAATGCGCTAGGTGATACAAGTGATACTACACCAACTCTATCAGGTAGGGTAAGCGGGGAACCTACAGGCTCAACTGTTACTTTAACTGTAACGGACGCAAATGGTGCGGTGCAAACAATCACCGCACAAGTCATTGCAGATGGAAGTTGGACAGTTGAAGTACCCGTAGCTTTAGCTGAAGGTAGCTATACTGTTGATGCTACTATTAGCGATAACGCTGGTAATGAAGGTACTGCAAGCGCCTCTGCTACTATTGATACAAGTGCGTTAACTATCACTATTGATGTGATTGGTGAAACCAACGATCAAACTCCACAAATAAGCGGTGATACATTTAATGCAGAAGTAGGTTCGTCTGTTGAAGTTCAGATCACAGACTCTACAGGTGCGACTATTACCTTAACTACGGTTGTTGATGCAAACGGACAGTGGAGTGTTACTCCGCCAGCCGATTTACCTGAGGGAAGTGTATCAATCAGTGCAACAGTAACTGATTTAGGCGGTGGTTCAGCCATAGCAGAACTTGATGCTGTAATTGATATTACGCCGCCAACCATACAAATTAACGATCTAGAAACTAGTAATGATACAACACCAATTATTGCTGGTAATACTACAGGCGTTGTTTCTGGCACTGTAATAAGCTTGACTGTTACAGATTCGCAAGGAGTTGTTCGCTCGTTTAATACGACAACAGATGCACAAGGGAATTGGAGTGTAGAGCTTTCTCAAGAGTTGGCTTCAGGGGATTACACTGTACAGGCAGAGGTTTCTGATGCTGCAGGCAATAGTGCTTTAGATACAGCAACCGGTAATATTGATACTGCGGGGCCAAGTTTAACCGTTGATTTTGATGCTGTAACCAATGATACAACACCGACTATTTCAGGCACGAGTGATGCCGATGTAGGTACAACGATTACTGTAGTGATCACTGATGAAAACGGTGTTGAACAAACACTAACAACCACAGTAGATGCCAATGGAAGTTGGGAAGTAACCCCTCAAACAGACTTGAATGAAGGCGATAACACCATCGAAGTGAGCGTGTCTGATGAAGCAGGAAACACAACAACAGTAACTGATACAATTACTTTAGATACACAAGCACCCACATTAACCATGCAAACTGTGGGTGATGTAAATGACTTAACCCCGACATTACAAGGCACCAGTAACGAAATTGGCGGCACGGTAACACTCACCGTGACCGACAGTGACGGCGCTGTGCAAACCATTACCACCACCGTTGGTACGGATGGGCATTGGGATATTGAAGTGCCCAGTGCCCTGGCACAAGGCGACTTTACTGTCAGCGCGAGTATTACTGATGCCGCAGGCAATGAGAGCACCGCCAACAGCAGTGGCAATGTAGATACTATTACCCCGGTTGTAACCGTGGATGCACTGGGACTTGGTAACGACAGTACTCCACTTATTAGTGGTACTTCAACTGAGCCAGAAGGCACAGTTGTAAATATTGTTATCACCGACAGTAATGGCGATGAAACACCGCTCACCGCCACCGTGGATGTCAACGGCAACTGGCAAGCAACCAGCCCTGAATTACCAGAAGGCAGCTACAGTGTGCAAGCCAGCATTACCGATGCGGCGGGCAATACAGGCGGCGCTACGCAATCGGGCACCATAGATAGCCTCGCGCCAACACTTGTGCTTGATACCGTCGGCGCGACCAACGACAGCACGCCAACTATTAGTGGTTCCACGAATGCACCAGCGGGCACGGTAATTAGCATCAGCGTTAGCGATGGCATTACCACCGAAACCTTTACAACCACAGTGCAAGCGGGTGGCAGCTGGTCAGCCGATGTACCAAATGCACTGGTTGATGGTGAGCTGACCATTGAAGCCAGCGTGAGCGACAACGCCGGTAACACCACCACGGTTAGTGAAACAGCCACGCTGAACACCACCGCGCCAAGCATTAGCATTAATGCCTTGGTTGATACCAACGACACCACACCAACCATTAATGGGACAAGCGATGCAGCAGATGGCACCACCATTAGCTTAACGTTTGAAGATAGCGCGGGGAATATTACGTCTATTGATACCACCGTAACCGGTGGTGTCTGGAGCGTTGAAGCTCCAGATGCGTTAGCAGAAGGTAACTATGAAGTTACCGCCAGTGTGACGGATAGCGGTGGTAATACAAGTTCTGTAACTGAAATAGGCTTAATCGACACCACTATCCCAGCGATTGAAGTGAATGAGCTAGTTGTTACCAATGATACAACCCCAACGATCACCGGCACCTCGAATGCACCGCAAGGCAGCACCGTAACAGTAGAGATCACCGATAGTAATAATGTGACCCATACGGTTACAACGACCCTAGGAGCTAATGGCACGTGGAGTGTGGCTGCCTCACAAGTAGTTGCTGAGGGCAACTTTACCGTAAGTGCAAGCGTAAGCGATGCAGCGGGTAACACAGCGACCGCCACAGGTGCAGGGGAGGTTGATACCATTGCACCAACGCTTGATTTAACCAGCCCAGGTTCAAGTAACGATGTTACACCGACCCTAAGCGGCACCAGTGATGCGGTTGAAGGCACCGTGATCACCTTTACGGTTATCGATGATTTAGGAGTCGAGCAAACCTTTACCACCACCGTGGATGCGAGCGGCAACTTCTCAGTGGAAGTACCGACTGCACTTGCAGAAGGGCCTTACAGCATTGAGGCCAGCATTAGCGATGATGCAGGTAACAGCACTGATATCAGCAGCAGCGGTAACATCGATACCACCGCGCCAAGTGTGAGTGTGGATGCACCAGCGCTCACCAACGACAGCACGCCAACGGTTATGGGCACCAGTGATGCACCAAACAGCACCATCACGGTAACCTTTACCGATGCAGCCAATGCCGTACAAACTATTGATGTACAAACTGATGCCAGTGGTAATTGGAGTGCCACCCCAGCGACGGATTTAGCTGAAGGTAACTACAGTGTCAGCGCGAGCATCACGGATGCAGCGGGCAACACGGGCACAGGGACAGACAGCGGCGAAGTGGATGTAACGCCACCAATCCTTGCCTTTACACCGACCTTTGAGCTTGGTTTATTAGTGACCCTAAGCGGTACCTCTGACCTGCCAGCAGGCAGCGAAATTACTATCACTGAGCAACTTATAGGCGGAGGAGTGGGTGTAACTTACACCACTACCACCGATGCCAACGGTAATTGGTCTTTGGTGGGGCTTGATGTATCACTACTGGATGTAGGCTCAGTGATTGCCACAGCCACAGATGCAGCAGGGAACACACGCACAATCAGCTCAGATGACTTTGATAACACACCACCTACACTCACAGTTGAGGTGGATGCACAAAGCAATAGCAATACACCTATAATCAGCGGTACAAGTGACGCAGGCGAAGGGGCACAAGTAACGATTGTGGTGACCGACAGTGACGGTAACCCACAAACCATTACCGCCCTTGTTGATGCCAACGGCGAGTGGAGCGCCACCCCAGCGACACCACTCAGTGAAGGTGAAAGCACGATTGAAGTGAGCCTACGCGACAGCGTAGGTAACGAAACCACCGTGAGTGAAACCACGACTATCGACACGCAAGCGCCAACGCTTACGATACAAAATGTAGGCGATATAAACGACTTAACCCCGACATTACAAGGCACGAGTAACGAAATTGGTGGCACGGTGACACTCACCGTGACCGACAGTGATGGCGCTGTGCAAACCATTACCACCAACGTTGGCACGGATGGGCATTGGGATATTGAAGTGCCAAGTGCGCTGGCACAAGGTGACTTTACTGTGACGGCCAATATTACTGATGCCGCAGGCAATGAGAGTACCGCCAACAGCAGTGGCAATGTTGATACCATTACCCCGGTTGTAACCTTGGATGCACTGGGGCTTGATAACGACAGCACCCCACTTATTAGTGGTACTTCAACTGAGCCAGAAGGCACAGTTGTAAACATTGTAATCACCGACAGTAATGGCGATGAAACACCGCTCACCGCCACCGTGGATGTCAACGGCAAGTGGCAAGCAATCAGCCCAGAATTACCTGATGGCAGCTACAGTGTACAAGCCAGCATTACGGATGCTGCGGGCAATACAGGAGGCGCTACGCAATCGGGCACCCATGATAGCCTTGCACCGACACTGACACTCGATACTGTGGGTGCCACCAACGACAGCACGCCAACCATTAGTGGTACCACTAATTCACCAGCCGGCACGGTAATCAGCATCAGCGTTAGCGATGGCATTACCACCGAAACCTTTACAGCCACAGTGCAAGCGGGTGGCAGCTGGTCAGCGGATGTACCAAATGCACTGGTTGATGGTGAGCTGACCATTGAAGCCAGCGTGAGCGACAACGCCGGTAACACCACCACAGTTAGTGAAACAGCCACGCTGAACACCACCGCGCCAAGCATTAGCATTAATACCTTGGTCGATACCAATGACACCACGCCAACCATTAATGGGACAAGCGATGCAGCAGATGGCACCACCATTAGCCTAACGTTTGAAGATAGCGCGGGGAATATTACGTCGATTGATACCACAGTAACTGGTGGCGTCTGGAGCGTTGAAGCTCCAGATGCGCTAGCAGAAGGTAACTATGAGGTTACCGCCAGTGTGACGGATAGCGGTGGTAATACAAGTTCTGTAACTGAAATAGGCTTAATCGACACCACTATCCCAGCGATTGAAGTGAATGAGCTAGTTGTTACCAATGATACAACCCCAACGATTACCGGCACCTCGAATGCACCGCAAGGCAGCACCGTAACAGTAGAGATCACCGATAGTAATAATGTGACCCATACGGTTACAACGACCCTAGGAGCTAATGGCACGTGGAGTGTGGCTGCCTCACAAGTAGTTGCGGAAGGCAACTTTACCGTAAGTGCAAGCGTAAGCGATGCAGCGGGTAACACCGCGACCGCCACAGGCGCAGGGGAGGTTGATACCATTGCGCCAACGCTTGATTTAACCAGCCTAGGTTCAAGTAACGATGTTACACCGACCCTAAGCGGCACCAGTGATGCGGTTGAAGGCACCGTGATCACCTTTACGGTTATCGATGATTTAGGAGTCGAGCAAACCTTTACCACCACCGTGGATGCGAGCGGCAACTTTTCAGTGGAAGTACCGACGGCACTTGCAGAAGGGCCTTACAGCATTGAGGCCAGCATTAGCGATGATGCAGGTAACAGCACTGATATCACCGGCAGCGGTAACATCGATACGACCGCGCCAAGTGTGAGTGTGGATGCACCAGCGCTCACCAACGACAGCACGCCAACGGTTACGGGCACCAGTGATGCACCAAACAGCACCGTTACGGTGACCTTTACCGATGCAGCCAATGCCGTACAAACTATTGATGTACAAACTGATGCCAGTGGTAATTGGAGTGCCACCCCAGCGACTGATTTAGCCGAAGGGAGTTACAGCGTCAGCGCGAGCATCACGGATGCGGCGGGTAACACGGGCACAGGGACAGACAGCGGTGAAGTGGATGTAACTCCGCCGGCTCTTGCCTTTACGCCGACCTTTGAGCTTGGTTTATTGGTTACCCTCAGTGGTACGTCTGACCTGCCAGCAGGCAGTGAAATCACCATCACCGAGCAACTTATTGGCGGAGGAGTGGGTGTAACTTACACCACTACCACCGATGCCAACGGTAATTGGTCTTTGGTGGGGCTTGATGTATCACTCCTTGATGTTGGCTCTGTGATTGCCACAGCCACAGATGCAGCAGGGAACACACGCACAATCAGCTCAGATGACTTTGATAACACACCACCTACACTCACAGTTGAGGTGGATGCACAAAGCAATAGCAACACGCCTATAATCAGCGGCACAAGTGACGCAGGCGAAGGCGCACAAGTGACGATTGTGGTGACCGACAGTGACGGTAACCCACAAACCATTACCGCCCTTGTTGATGCCAACGGTGAGTGGAGCGCCACACCAGCGACACCACTCAGTGAAGGTGAAAGCACGATTGAAGTGAGCGTACGCGATAGCGTAGGCAACGAAACCACCGTGAGTGAAACCACCACCATCGATACGCAAGCACCTACATTAACCATGCAAACCGTGGGTGATGTAAATGATTTAACACCGACATTACAAGGCACCAGTAATGAAATTGGCGGCACGGTAACACTCACCGTGACCGACAGTGATGGCGCTGTGCAAACCATTACCACCACCGTTGGTACGGATGGGCATTGGGATATTGAAGTGCCCAGTGCGCTGGCACAAGGTGACTTTACTGTAACAGCCAGTATTACTGATGCCGCAGGCAATGAGAGTACCGCCAACAGCAGTGGCAATGTTGATACCATTACCCCAGTTGTAACTGTGGATGCACTGGGGCTTGGTAACGACAGCACCCCACTTATTAGTGGTACTTCAACTGAGCCAGAAGGCACAGTTGTAAACATTGTAATCACCGACAGTAATGGGGATGAAACACCGCTCACCGCCACCGTTGATGCCAACGGCAACTGGCAAGCAATCAGCCCAGAATTACCTGATGGCAGCTACAGTGTACAAGCCAGCATTACGGATGCGGCGGGCAATACAGGCGGCGCTACGCAATCGGGCACCCTTGATAGCCTTGCCCCGACACTGACACTCGATACTGTAGGCGCTACCAACGACAGCACGCCAACTATTAGTGGTACCACGAATGCACCAGCCGGCACGGTGATTAATATCAGCGTTAGCGATGGCATTACCACCGAAACCTTTACAGCCACAGTCCAAGCGGGTGGCAGCTGGTCAGCCGATGTACCAAATGCACTGGTTGATGGTGAGCTGACCATTGAAGCCAGCGTGAGCGACAACGCCGGTAACACCACCACGGTTAGTGAAACAGCCACGCTGAACACCACCGCGCCAAGCATTAGCATTAATACCTTGGTTGATACCAACGACACCACGCCAACCATTAATGGGACAAGCGATGCAGCCGATGGCACCACCATTAGCTTAACGTTTGTAGACAGTGCAGGCGCTGAAACCACCACAACCACCACCGTAACCGGTGGCGTATGGAGCGTTGATGCACCGAGTGAATTAGCACAAGGTGAATACACGGTAACCGCCGAGGTAGACGATGGTCTGGGTAATATCGGCAGCGCGAGCGAAACCGGTGAGATTGATTTAACCCCACCGAGCCTTGTTATTACAGATAACGGCGTTAGCAACGACACAACACCGACGATCTCCGGCACAAGTGATGCGCCACAAGGCAGTGAAGTGACAATTATTGTGACAGACAACGCCGGTGCAGCGCAAACCATTACCGCTACAGTGGGCGCAAGTGGTACATGGTCAGTGCCGGTTACAACAGCCCTTGCTGAGGGCAACTTTACCGTAAGTGCAAGCGTAAGCGATGCCGCGGGTAACACAGCGACCGCCACAGGTGCAGGGGAGGTTGATACCATTGCGCCAACACTTGATTTAACCAGCCCAGGTTCAAGTAACGATGCCACACCGACTCTAAGCGGCACCAGTGATGCGGTTGAAGGCACCGTGATCACCTTTACGGTTATCGATGATTTAGGGGCCGAGCAAACCTTTACCACCACCGTGGATGCGAGCGGCAACTTCTCAGTGGAAGTACCGACGTCACTTGCAGAAGGACCGTACAGCATTGAGGCCAGCATTAGCGATGATGCAGGTAACAGCATTGATATCAGCGGCAGCGGTAACATCGATACCACCGCGCCAAGTGTGAGTGTGGATGCACCAGCGCTCACCAACGACAGCTCGCCAATAGTTACGGGCACCAGTGATGCACCAAACAGCACCGTCACGGTAACCTTTACCGATGCAGCCAATGCCGTACAAACTATTGATGTACAAACCGATGCGAATGGTAATTGGAGTGCCACCCCAGCGACAGATTTAGCTGAAGGTAACTACAGTGTCAGCGCGAGCATCACGGATGCAGCGGGTAACACGGGCACAGGTACAGACAGCGGCGAAGTGGATGTAACGCCACCGACTTTAGAGATCATTCCTTCGTTTGCCCTAGGCAATTTAGTCTCTCTTTCAGGGGATTCTGATTTACCAGAAGGGTCAGTGATCACAATTACCGAGTATTTAGTCGGTGGTTTAGTGGGCGCAACGTACACTGCTACCACGAATGCTGATGGCACATGGGGACTTGCCAACATAACAGTACCTCTGCTTAGTCTTGCGTATGTTACTGCAACTGCAAGTGATGCAGCCGGCAATGTTGCGAGCGTCAACTCACTTAATTTTGATAATGAAGCACCTGCGCTTACCGTTACTGTAGATGCATTATCGAATGATGCAACGCCTGTGATCTCTGGTGTTACTGATATGGTTCAAGGAACCGAGGTAGAACTAACCGTTGTAGATAGTGCAAGTCAAAGCCAGCAGTTTACTGCCATAGTTCAAGCTAATGGAAGTTGGTCTGTTGAAGTACCAACCGAGTTAGCACAAGGGCAGTACACAGTTACCGCAGAGGTAAGAGACGATGTGGGTAATTTAACCACAGAGCAAGCACAAGGTGAAATAGACAGCATAGCACCTACTCTTAGCGTTAATCCTACCGACACTACAGCAGATACAACGCCAACCCTATCAGGCACCAGTGATGCTATAGGTGCTGATGTAATAATTAGCATTGATGGCCAAACCTTTTTTGCGGTAGTAGATGCTGATGGAAATTGGCAGGTAGAGGTACCAACTGCACTTACAGATGGTAACTATACAGCGCAAATTAATGTTGCTGACGACGCCAATAATATCACTAACACAACAATCGACTTAACAATTGATACTCAGATACCAATAGTCGCATTGGACGACATAACCGTATTTAACACAGATACGCCAGTTATTAGTGGTACATCTGGTGAACCTACTGGCACAAATGTAGATATTGTTATTACAGATAGTAATGGTGATACGCATACGTTAGCTGCTACGGTTGATGCAAATGGTAATTGGCAAACAACAGCGCCTAATTTACCTGAAGGAAATTACAGTGTTGTTGTTAGTATTACCGACGATGCTAATAATACAGGTTCAGCGACTGGAACAGGGCTTGTTGATACTCAAGCACCAACCATTACCATTGACGCATTAGGTACAATTAATAGCAGCACGCCTACTATTTCAGGTACATCTAATGAGGTTGAAGGTACTACAATTAATGTCACAATTACTGATGGTGATAGCACTAATACCTACACAACGACTGTGGGGGCAGGCGGGGCCTGGAGTGTTGATGTAACCACGCCATTAACTGATGGACAAGTGACAGTTTCAGCAAGCATTACTGATACTGCAGGTAACAGTAGTGAAGCAAATGCTACTGCCACGCTTAATACTAATGCACCTACCATTAATATAAACACCATTGTTGATACAAACGATCAAACACCTACGCTTTCTGGGTCGAGTAGTGCTGCAAATGGTACGTTAGTTACGGTTACTATTACCGATGTTAATAATGTCTCGCACACCGTTACAACAACTGTAACTGATAATACATGGAGTGTAGATGCGACAAATATCCTTCCTGAGGGCACGTTTACTGTTTCAGCCAGTGTGGCTGAAGGTGGCTTAACCAGCAGTGCAACAGATACAGGGCTGATAGATTTAACAGCCCCAGAATTGAATATTACACCGCTACTAACGAGTAATGATACAACACCTACAATTTCAGGTACAAGTACAGCCCCTCAAGGCGCTATAGTCGCTATTTTGATTACAGATAGCTTAGGCGCAGAGCAAGCAGTTAATGCCACAGTAGGTGCAAATGGCACATGGTCAGTTGCAGCTCCTTTATCGCTTAGCGAAGGCACATATACTGTTACTGCATCAACAAGTGATACCGCGGGGAACCCTGTAAATACTAGCACTACCGGTGTGGTTGATATAACCGCACCAGTGGTTAGCATTAACGATATTGTAGGTAGTACAGATTTAACACCTAGCGTTTCTGGCAGTGTAACAGGTGCAGCCGTAGGAGATGTGGTTGCTGTGGTATTTACCGACTTCCAAGGTAATGCGCATACAGTCAATACAACGGTGCAAGCCGGTGGAACTTGGTCAGTAGAGGCAAGCAATAGCCTTTCGCAAGGGGCATATTCAGTAGAAGTGTTTATTACTGATAATGCCGGAAATACAGGCAGCAATATCACTAACGCAAATATTGATACAATTACGCCAGAAATTAGTATTGATCAAAGTTCATTAATACTTACCCAAGACAGCACGCCATTAATTAGTGGCACATCAAACGAGCCAAATACAAACGTTTTCGTTACGTTTACTGACTCAGCTGGCGCATCGCATCAAATTACCGTACAAACGGATGCTAATGGAGACTGGCAAGCCGCTGCAGACAACGTATTAGCAGAGGGGGTTTACAGTGTTTCGGCAACGATTACTGATAGCGCAGGAAATACCTCTGTTGATAGTAAAACAGGTGGCGAAGTAGATACAGTAGGGCCAGAGCTTACTATTGTGCCTTCGTTCGTATTAGGGCAGCTAGTATCTTTATCTGGTACTTCCGATTTAGGTGAAGGTAAAACAGTTACCGTTAATTTAGAATTAGCAGGTGATTTGGCTAACTTAACTTACGATGTAACCACTGATGCCAATGGTGACTGGGTGTTATTAGGCCTAGCGGTTAATATCATTGGCTTATCAGTTGTTGAAGCCTCTGCAACTGATGAAGCGGGTAACACCACCACTATTACGACGGCAGATGTAGATGCTTCAACGCCGTTACTTAATGCGGTAGTTGACTTTGTAGCTGGCGAGGGTGATTTACCAGTAATTAGCGGTACGACCGACCAAGCCCCAGGCACCGAAGTGCTAGTGAGAGTGGTAGATAGCGATAACATAGCACAAGATTTGGTTGCCATAGTGCAGGCAGATAATTCATGGCTTGTACAAGTTCCTCAATCACTTGCTGAGGGCGTGTTTACTGTAACTGTAAATGTATTAAGTGAAGTCGGGATCACAGCTACACAGCTGCTAAGCAGTGTAGTAGATACCATCTCACCAACACTTAATTTGCAAGTGATTGGTACAACGTCAGATTCTACTCCAATTATTCAAGGGACCAGTGATTTAATTAATGGAGTGGTAGAGATTCAGCTGGACGGAGGCTCAGTACTAACAACAACAGTGAATGCAGCAGGGCTATTTTCATTGGAAGTTGATGCGCTGACTGAAGGGCAGCATGTCGCCAACGTGAGTATTACTGATGATGCTGGCAATGTAGTAACACAAACGCTCGAGTTTGTTGTTGATACGTTAGTGCCTGTGGTAGATATTTTACCGTTGAGCATCAGCAATACTGACATTCTAACTATTTCTGGTACTTCTGAAGAAGCTCAAGGCACAGACATTGATGTAACTGTGATAGATAGTAACGGCAACGCAACAGTATTTGATGCCCTTGTTGGTAGCGATGGCACGTGGTCATTAGTAACCACTAGCCTACCTGATGGTATATATAGTGTATTCGCAAGTATTACTGATGCTGCGGGTAATCTAGGCCAGTCTGCTACTGAGCAAGTGACGATTGATACCATACCGCCATCGTTAGAAATAGACGCCTTTGGTGTACTTAATACATTAACGCCTACTATTACTGGCACCAGTGACGAAGAAACCGGCAGCTTAATCACTGTTAATATTACCGACTCTACAAACACACTTTATGAAGTTACTACAACAGTATTAGGAGATGGCACGTGGCTTGTTGTTGCACCTTTACTTGCTGAGGGTGATTTAACCGTCGAGGCTATTAGTATTGATAACGCAGGCAATATAGCAACGGTGACGCAAACGGGCGTTGTGAGCACCACTTTACCGAGTCTATTAATTAACCCAATAATAGATACAAGCGATACAACCCCTACTATTAGTGGTACTACCGATGTAATAAACGGTAATGTAGAAGTTGTTATTACAGATAGCAGTGGTAATGCAACAACCTATAACACTCAAGCTATTGCTGGTGTATGGACATTAATACCGACCACTCCATTAGCTGAAGGTGCATTTACGGTTGATGCGACAGTCGAAAACTTAAACCTTACAAGCTCTACAAGTCTTAATGGCATAGTTGACTTAACTCCGCCTACAATTGAAATTAATGAACTTGCAGTTACGAATAACTCACTGCCAACCATCTCAGGTACAAGTGATGCTCCGGCAGGTACAACCATAAGCGTAGTACTTACTGATGCTAATAGTGATTCGCAAACATTAACTGCGCAAGTGGCAGGTAACGGAACTTGGTCAGTCACAGCTGTTACGCCGCTTAGTGAAGGCGGTTTTAGTGCTACTGCAACAGTGAGTGATGCTGCAGGAAACTCATCAAGCGATACCATGGTTTCAAGTACTGATTACACAGCACCTATTGTATTTATAGACCCTATTGCAGTAGGCCAAGATACCACACCGACTATTACAGGCTCGGTAACCGGAAGTTTTGCTGGAGCTGCAGTTATGGTGATGTTTACTGACGCACTAGGTGAAACACACAATGTTTCAACAACAGTAAACACAGATGGGTCGTGGAGTGTTACAGCTTTGCAGCCTCTTAGTGAAGGGAATTACAGTGTTGATGTAAGCGTACTTGATAATGCAGGTAATACCGGCGAGCAATCTATAAGCAGCATAGTTGATTCAGGCATAGTAATTAACTCTGGTTTAGAATTAACAGCCGATAGCACACCTAAGATCACCGGTACCGCAGGAGCAAATGAAGATATTACCGTAAGCTTTATAGATGAAAGCGGTACTGTTGTAACCAAGGATACAACAGCGGGTGAGACAGGTGTATGGAGCGTATCACCAGACAACGCTTTACTCGATGGGGCATACACTGTAACGGCTACCGCTACTGATGAATCTGGAAATGTTACTTCAAGTGGAAGCTTATCTGGGTTAGTGATTGACTCAACGCCGGTAGACTTCGAGGTGTCTAACTATTACTGGGGCTTACTAGGAATAGGTTTAACTGCAGAAGGCACAGTAGAAGAAGGAAATAGTGTATATGTTGTAGGAGCAAACTTACTTGGCCTTGAGGTGTTAAACCTAAACTTAAATGTGCTAGAAAGCGCTATGGAAATTCAACCTGATGAGAATGGAAATTGGAGTTCATTATTATCAGTTCTTGATTTAGGTTCTTGGTCTGATTATCGCTTTATCACAGTTGATGAAGCCGGTAATTATTTAATTAAGGATATTAATGACAATATTATTGACCAAGGAAACGACCCACAACTTGCTAGCACAGGAAGCAGTGCAAGTGCCACCGATACAACATTTGGCTTAGAAGGGGCCGCTGAGCCGTTTAGCGAAGAAGCAACATCAGGCGCCACTATGCCAAATGAAGCAGTAACCAGCGATGCTTTAGGAGAAACGGTTAATTTAAGTAATGCAAGTGCTTTATCGAGTACAGAGCAAACGGTGTCAATGAGCTCTACAGAGCCCCTTAATATCAATGATGTAATTATTGACGAAGACACCGAGCAACTCGTTGCTCTTAATACTTTGATTGACGATGAAGGCTCTGCAATTGCTTATAGCCCTGCACAAAGTGGAGGAAGTGTTGATGAGGCAGCGCCAGCGGTTGATGTTCAAAATCAATCAGAGGAAATGATTAAACACTTAATTGAAAATGGTAATAACCAAACAGATATTTAAATCAGTAACCCACTTCAGTTAAATAACTGAAGTGGGTTTCTAAAACTCACTTAATCAAAAGTGTGGTTATTATTTTGTGCTAAGTAGTAAACCTAAAAAAGCCCTTATTGAGACTTCAATAAGGGCTTTTTTAATAAATTAGGATAGATGAAAGCAGTTAAGCTTTTAGGTTACGAACTAGCTTGCTGTCGGTATTAACCACACTACCGCCTTGGTCGTAAGTCATACTGGTTGGGGCGCCAATTAAAATATCTTTTAATTGTTTTACACTTAAGTGTGCTTGGCGGGCAGCATGTGAGTTTACTTTATTTTGTTTTTGGCACTGCGCTAACTGCGCTTTAACTTGCGCTACTCGTTCAGTCACTTCAGGGGCATTTTCATCATTTGCAGCAAAAAGTTTATTCAACTCTTTATCGAGCTGCGTAAGCTTAGTTAAAAAAGACATTTTTTGTTGGGCAAGTTCTTTTAAACCTTCACCTCTGCGAGAGGCAATAATACTAAGCTCTTCGTTTAATAACGCATCTAATGAATCCAAGCATTTAACTTGTTCATTTAATTTAACGCTAATTAAACTATTGTGATCAGCCATATACGTTAAACTCAAAATCAGCTAAGTTTTTAGTCAGCTTTTCAGCATCAATTTGGTATTTACCTTCGGTAATCGCTTTTTTAAGCTCAGCGACCTTTTCACTATCAAAGCCAGAAGACTGCTGAGCTTTATCTTGCAGGGTTTTTAACTGCTGTGCTTGTGGCGTCAGGCTCACTGAATCGCTCGCCGCTTTAGGCGAAGGAGTCTGTGTTGTTTGTGTACTTGCAGCGTTATCTTTTTTAATATCAACTTGTTGCTGTTTAGCGTTTGTAAGCGCGTTAGCTTGTTGATTACTGCCATTAACTTGATTAACCATAATAATAAACCTGTATATTACCCAACTTATGCCAAGTTATCGGCATATACATAGGATACTTTAGTATAAATCGAAATTAAATATTTACTTGCACAGACTCTACACCATCTACGCGTGCATTCAAAATTTTACCGGATTTTTTATTCTTTATCTGTACTTGCTCACCAAGGGTGCCATCTTCAAGGGCTATCCCCGTAGTTTTTATTCTAAGTCCTTTAATACTTGCATAAATATTAACAGCGTCGCCTTTGCAAACCATACAAATTTGGTTGAGTAAAACCGGCATACCGCTTCTTATATTTCGCTTACTGCGGCTGCCAATAAGCATTAAAGGGTTATCTAAATATTGTACCCTAACAAACTGCGAAGGCTTCATTTGTACGCTTAAATGAGACTTAGTAATAACTTCACCACGGGCTAGATTTGCCGTGGCAACCACAACGGGCGCCATTTTAACTATTCTTACATGGACATATTGAGTCCAGCTTTGCGCATCGTTACATTTTATTTGTACAGTCACCTGGCGTGTAAATGGCGGCTCATTTGGCACGACTAATTCTGGCTCGTTTTCGCATACCCTATCAGGAATGCGGCTATCGAGGGCAAGCGCGGTAATCTCCACATTTTTTTCAAGTGGAACGGTAACTTGCTCTGCAATATGAGAAATTGCTATTTCTTGTAATAAATCTTTACTAAACACTTTTGCATGCAAAGGTGTTGCTAAGCAGAGGCTAGCAAGAAAATAAAAAACACTGTATCTTCTGACTTTTTTTAACAAACTCATAATGTTTCGACTATGCTTATGGTTTCAAACAGGGTATAAATATTTTGCGTCAAAAAGTAGACGCTCCCGCGATGTTATGTAGCTTTATAAACAGAAAGCAATTATCGTTCCGCATTATTTGTTTTCTTTAGGAGATTTGAATGGCAGGCATTTTAGACTCAGTAAACCAACGCACCCAGTTGGTTGGGCAGAACCGCCTAGAATTACTATTATTTAAGCTCAGAGGGCGTCAGCGTTTTGGGATCAATGTATTTAAAGTAAGAGAAGTACTGCAATGTCCTCCTTTAACAAGTATGCCTAAATCAAATGCATACATTCGGGGAGTTGCGCATATTCGTGGTCAAACTATTTCAGTTATCGACTTATCAATGGCCGTAGGCGGCCGCCCTATTGAAAATGTTAAAGACAGCTTCATAATAATTGCAGAATACAATCGTTCAGTGCAGGGCTTTTTAGTTGGCGGCGTTGAGCGAATCGTTAATATGAACTGGGAAAAAATAATGCCACCTCCGTCGGGAGCTGGGCGTTACTCTTATTTAACTGCCGTTACCGAGATTGAAAACGAATTGGTCGAAATTCTCGATGTAGAAAAAATCTTAAACGAAATTTGTCCAGTAAATACCGAAGTTAGTGCCGACCTTGCTGCCGATAGTGCAATACAAAAAGATTTAGGCGAGCGCATTGTATTTATTGCCGACGATTCAGCTGTTGCACGTAACCAAGTAAAAAGAGCACTTGAGCCACTTGGCGTGCAAACTGAGCTTGCAAAAAATGGTAAAGAGGCTTTAGTTAGGCTTAAAGAAATAGCCGAGCTTGATTGTAAAAATGATATTACTGAGCGTGTAGGTTTACTTATCTCTGATGTTGAAATGCCTGAAATGGACGGCTATACATTAACAGCAGAAATTAAAGCAGATCCAAAATTAGCGCCTCTACATGTTATTTTACACACTTCTTTGAGTGGGGTGTTTAATCAGGCGATGATCGAAAAAGTAGGCGCGGATGACTTTATAGCAAAATTTAACCCTGATGAATTGGCAACAGCAGTTAAAAAATGGGTTCATTGCGACTAAACAACAATAGGTGTTATTAATTTGAATAATAAAGATTTGCAGCAAAGTGACTACGATCAGTTTCGCTCATTTTTAGAGCAGCAATGTGGTATTGTGCTTGGCGAAAACAAGCAGTATTTAGTAAAAAGTAGGCTTGCGCCGCTTATGGCTCGTTTTAATGTTGAATCTTTATCACAATTAGTGAGTAAAACGCTTGGCCCTCATGAGCGGCAACTTAGAGCCGCTGTAGTTGATGCCATGACCACTAACGAAACCTTGTGGTTTAGGGATCAATACCCATTTGAGCTTTTAAAAAATAAATTGTTTCCAGAGTTTAAAGACGCCCGCCGACCATTAAAAATTTGGTCAGCGGCCAGCTCTTCAGGGCAAGAGCCATACTCTATTGCCATGTCTGTTGCTGAGTTTCAGGCCAAGCAACCGGGCGTGTTGCGTATGGGGGCTCAAATTATTGGTACTGATATTTCTAACACAATGCTCGATATGTGTAAAAACGCTGAATATGATGCGTTGGCATTAGCGCGAGGCCTATCAGCAGAGCGCCGTAAAAAGTACTTTATGGATAGCGGCAACGGTATGGCAAAAGTTGTCGACTCAGTTAGAAAACAGGTGAGCTTTAGACATTTAAACTTGCTTGATTCTTACGCCTTAATGGGGAAGTTTGATATTATTTTTTGCCGCAATGTCCTTATATATTTTTCACCAGAGGTTAAAGCAAAAATAATTGGTCAGTTTGCCCAAGCACTAAACCCAAAAGGGTATTTATTTTTAGGTGCGTCGGAGTCGATGACGGGCTTAAGTAATGAGTTTGATATGGTTCGTTGTAACCCTGGAATCATCTACCAAAAAAAATAATCCCATCACTTTGTTATTAAAAACGACGTTCTTAGCGTCGTTTTTTTATTTAATAACAGCCCTCTATAAAAAAATAACGTAACTAAAAACTACTGGCTTATAAATTGCTTTAACTTAAGCAAGTCAATTTTTTGGAGAACGTTATGGCTATCAGTTTTGATAAAGCATTAGGTGTGCACCCGCATGCAATGTTGATCCGCTCACAGCGGGCAGAAGTACTTGCCACAAATATAGCGAATGCTGATACGCCTGGCTATAAAGCAAAAGATATCGACTTTGCCTCAGCATTAAAAGCGGCAAGGTCAACTCAGCAAAGCGGCAATAGCATGGTTACTACCAATGAAAAACACATTGCTGGCGGTACTCGAAGTGTAGGTGGTTCTGAATTATTTCGTACTCCAAATCAAGGAGATACAGGCGATGGTAACTCAGTTGATATACAGGTGGAACGAAACTTGTATACACAGAATGCGATGGAGTATCAGGCAAGCCTGCAATTTTTAAGTAGTAAATTTAAGGGCCTGAATAAAGCGCTCGGTAGTCAAGGATAATAATTATGAGTTTATATAACGTTTTTGATATTTCAGGCAGTGGTATGAGTGCACAAAATGTTCGCTTAAATACCACCGCGAGTAATATTTCGAATGCTAATACAATTAGTTCATCCCAAGACAAAACTTACCGAGCACGCCAACCTGTATTTGCTGCCGAGCTGACGAAAGCGTCTGCTTCAGCCAGCAACCCTGAGGGCTCCGCTGTTGGTGTTAAAGTGCTGGGAATTGTTGAGAGTAACAAACCACTACAAATTGAATATAACCCTAATCACCCAAGTGCGGATGAAAATGGCTATATCTATAAACCCAACGTTAATGTTGTTGAGGAGATGGCAAATATGATCTCTGCTTCTCGCTCTTATCAAACAAACGTGCAAGTTGCCGATGCAGCTAAGCAAATGTTAAGCAAAACGCTGTTACTTGGGCAGCGATAACCGAGGGTAGGTTATGAGTAACGATATTAGTACTAGTTCATCTTTTTTGGACTCTATAACTTGGCAAGAGACCCAAGTAGCGACAACCACTGAAGAGAGCGATGCATTAACGCAGGAAGATTTTTTCTCGTTGCTAACTCAGCAGCTATCGTATCAAGATCCGAGTAATCCGGCTGATAACGATCAGATGATTGCGCAAATGACTAATTTTACCATGGCGCAAGGCATCACCGATTTAAACACAAATTTTGAGTCACTTGCCTCGTCAATGACCTCAAACTCTGCCTTACAAGCATCAACGCTGGTTGGTAAGCAAGCGCTTTTGGAATCTAATACGCTTGAGCTTGGCGAAAGCGGAGAGGCAAAAGGGTCTGCGGTTGCGGAAGAAGCTGTTGATAATTTAACAATTAAAGTCACAGATGCTTCTGGGCAACTGGTTAGAACTATCGATATGGGTTCGCAAGCAGCGGGTGCAGTGCGCTTTAGCTGGGATGGTAATAATGAATCCGGTGAGCGCCTACCAGAGGGCGAATACACTATTACTGCAGAGGGCAGTACCAACGGCGAGTTTTCAAGCTTACCGGTGGCAACATTCAAAAACATTGAAAGCGTTAATATCAACGGCTCTAGTGGCATTATTATTAACACTAAAGAGGGTGCGGTTAGGTTGACTGATGTCGCAGAGATCGCATAACCAATTAAAAAGTATTTCGCCTGCTAGCAGGCTATTAGATTCAAAGTTAGAGGTGAATTATGAGCTTTAATATCGCACTTACAGGCCTAGCTGCCGCTCAAAAAGACTTAGACGTAACAGCAAATAATATTGCTAATGTAAACACCACCGGTTTTAAAGAATCGCGTGCTGAGTTTGCCGATGTATACGCTGCATCTGTTTTTAGTGCAGGTAAAACTAAAAGCGGTGATGGTGTGCAAACAACCATGGTTGCGCAGCAATTTCATCAAGGGTCACTGCAATTTACTAACAACTCGTTAGACTTAGCGATTACCGGCGAAGGGTATTTTGCAATGACCGACGATATTTCGTCGCAAGATTTAACCTACACTCGTGCAGGTGCCTTTAAGCTTAACCAAGATAACTTTATGGTTGATGCCAAAGGCAATTATTTACAAGCATTTCCAGTCGACGAGTCATCAGGTGATACCACATCGGTTAGTTTAAGTACTACAAATCCGATTCAAATTCCTGACTCATCAGGTTCACCTCGCGCAACCGAAAACGTATTTTTATCGTTCAACTTAGATGCGACAGCTGATGCAACAGGCTTAAGCTTTGATCCAACTTCAAGTGGTACTTATAACTCATCTACGTCAACAACGGTATATGATTCACTAGGTGAGCCACATATTCTGCAGTACTTTTTTGTAAAAGAAGAAGATGCAGCCTCCGGTGGTACTGATAATAGCTGGGAAGTCTACGCCACACTTGATGGCAAGGTAATAGACGGTACATCTGGTGCAGAGCAAACAACTACGCCATATACACCTATTACTACACTCGGTTTTGATTCTAGCGGTTTACCCGCCACAACGGATGGTGTAGCAAATACTAACGCTACTACATTTGATGAAATTAATTTACCGGCAGGTGCAGGTACTGGTTTATCGTCAATGCTTGATAACGGCGCAACCTTCCCAAGTACAGGGATTGAGCTAAACTGGCGCGATGAAAACAACACCGCAGGCCGTATTCCAACTCAGTACTCAAGTGGCTTTGAAGTAAAAGCACTTGACCAAGATGGTTCTACAGTGGGTCGTTTAGCGGGTATTGATATTGGCACAGACGGTAAAATTGTTGCCTCATACAGCAATGGCGATTCAACCTACTTAGGCCAAGTTGCTATGGTTCGCTTTCCAAACTCTCAAGGCCTTTCACAAGTAGGCGATACCAGCTGGAAGCAAAGCATTGACTCTGGTGAGCCAGTGGCTGGTGAAGCAGGCTCGGGTACTTTTGGTAGTATTAATTCATCCGCGCTTGAGCAATCTAATACCAACTTAACAAACGAATTAGTTGATTTGATTACCGCTCAACGTAACTACCAAGCGAACTCAAGAGCGCTTGAAGTTAACTCAACAATTCAGCAAAGTATTTTGCAGATTCGATAAGTTAACCTTATTTTTGGTTAAGACTCTGAGGCTGCATTTTTGCAGCCTTTTTTGTAGCTATGTCGCTAAAACTAGTCTAGCTGAACCGTTCAATACCTTCCTTATATTGCGTCAAATTTAACCTGGCATCTATTTTGCATTTATCAACTCAGAGATTTTTTATGTGAGTCGATGTTATGGACAAAATGGTCTACATTGCAGCCTCTGGCGCTAAGCAAAGCCTACAAGGGCTTGCACTTAAAGCCAATAATTTGGCAAACGCAAACACCACAGGCTTTAAAGCTGACTTTGCGCAAGCGCGCTCTATGCAAGCATTTGGCGAGGGCTTACCAACGCGCGTGTTTTCTATGCAAGAGCGACCAGGTTCTAACATGACCTCTGGCGGCATAATCGAAACAGGGCGAGATTTAGATATTGCCATGAGCGATAACGCCTGGCTTGCCGTTCAAGATGACTCAGGTAACGAAGCATATACAAAAGTAGGCACGCTAAACATTACTGCACAAGGTATGTTGGTAACAAGTCATGGTCGTCAAGTTATTGGCGAAGGTGGCCCCGTAATTTTACCGGTTCCTATTGAAAAAATAAGTTTTAGTGAAGATGGTGCCATACAGGTTCGCCCTCAAGGCGCGCCTGCAAATTTTTTAGAAGAAGTAGACACGCTGCGCGTTGTTGAAGGAAACAGCAGAGAGCTTGAAAAAGGCAACGATGGTTTATTTAGACCTGTACCAGGGCAAACCGTCGATACCTCTACAAATGTAAAAGTGTTAAGTGGTGCACTGGAAATGTCTAACGTTAATCCAGTTCACGAAATGGTCGATATGATCAACCACCAACGTCAATTTGAGTTACAAGTAAAACTAATGAAAACAGCTGAAGAGATTGACGAACGTCAAGATCAGTTGATGCGCATAGTTTAACTTTAAAATGAGGGCATACTTATGAATCCTGCATTGTGGATAAGTAAAACAGGGCTAGACGCTCAACAAACTGATATTTCAGTTATTTCAAATAACTTGGCGAATGCCAGTACCGTAGGTTACAAAAAAAGCCGCGCTATTTTTGAAGATTTACTGTATCAAAACATCAACCAGCCTGGCGGGCGCTCTTCACAAGATACCGAGCTGCCATCTGGCCTAATGCTAGGTGCGGGTGCAAAAGTGGTTGCTAACCAAAAAGAGTTTACGCAAGGTAATATGCTCACCACCGAAAACTCACTCGATTGGATGATTTCAGGCGAAGGTTTTTTTGAAGTGCTGCAACCCGATGGCAATATTGCGTATTCGCGTAATGGGCAATTTACTACCGATGAAGACGGCCGCATTGTTACCTCAGGTGCAGGTTTTGTTGTTCAGCCCGAAATGAATGTTCCCGATGATGCGCAATCAATTACAGTTTCTCAAGATGGTGAAGTATCTGTACGCGTTGCAGGGCAAGCCGATAACGTGGTGATTGGCCAGCTAACAATAAGTGACTTTATTAATCCATCGGGTCTTGAGCCAATTGGTCAAAACCTTTACACCGAAACCGCTGTTAGTGGGGCGCCTGTTCAAGGTAATCCAGGCGTAGAAGGCTTAGGAACTATTATTCAAGGCTCGCTTGAAACATCAAACGTTAATGTAACGGAAGAATTGGTTAACCTTATCGAAACTCAACGTGTTTACGAAATGAACTCAAAAGTAATCTCGGCCGTTGACGAAATGATGAGCTACATCAATCAACAGTTATAACCGTGCACAAGGGGATAGTTATGCGTAATGTTATTTTATTTGCAGCAGGCACCTTATTTTTAAGTGGCTGTGTTTCTACGCAAAATAGTGAAGTGGTTCAAGATGATCCCTACTACGCACCCATGTACCCAGAGCCTGTAGCAGAGCCTGTTGTTGCAACGGGCTCGTTGTTTAACACCAATACATTTAATGATTTGTATTCAGACAAAAAAGCACTTAGAACCGGCGATATAATTACCGTTAAGCTTGAAGAGTCAACACAAGCTACAAAAGCCGCTAAAACCGAAACCGATAAAGAAACCGAAGCCAGCCTAGACCCCGTTATTGGGTTAGGTGGTTTACCAGTCAATATAGGTGGCGACAGTATTCAGTTTGGCATTAGTAGTGACTCATCATTTACCGGTGACTCTAAATCAAATCAGTCAAACAGCTTAGTGGGCGATATCTCGGTGAATGTTATGCGTGTTTTACCCAATGGTAACTTAGTTATTCGTGGTGAAAAATGGCTAACACTTAACACCGGCGAAGAGTTTATTAGGCTCGAAGGGCTTGTACGTCCGCAAGATGTAAGCGCCGATAACACGGTTGAGTCGAATAGAATAGCTAATGCCCGAATTCAATATTCAGGTAAAGGACAAACACAAGAAGCGCAAAGCCCAGGGTGGTTAACACGTTTCTTTAGTAGCTCGTTATTTCCGTTTTAGAGGATAGTAGTATGAATAGCATTAAAGCGTTTATTTTGATCATACTGCTAGGCTGGCAATTTTCTGCCAGCGCCGAGCGTATAAAAGATGTCTCTATGGTTGAAGGCGTACGTGCTAACCAATTGGTTGGCTATGGTTTAGTGGTGGGGCTACCTGGTACTGGGGAGCAAAACTCTTATACGCAACAAAGCTTTAGAGGCATGCTGAACAGTTTTGGTATTACGCTGCCTTCAACACAAAGCCCTAAAATTAAAAACGTAGCAGCAGTGGCAGTCCATGCTGAGCTTCCGCCGTTTAGAAAGCCGGGTCAAACAATTGATATTACGGTATCTTCTATTGGCAGTGCAGGCAGTTTACGTGGCGGCACCTTGCTCCAAACTTTTTTAAAAGGGGTGGATGGAAACGTATACGCTATAGCACAAGGTAGCCTAATTGTGGGTGGTTTAGGAGCACAAGGGCTAGATGGCAGTAAAGTGGTCATTAACACCCCGACAGTTGGCCGCGTACCTAACGGAGCGACTGTTGAACGCGAAGTTAAAAGCCCTTTTATGCAAGGCGACTACATTACTTTTAACCTAAACCGCCCAGACTTTACAACGGCAAAACGTTTAGAAGCAACAATTAACAACTTGGTAGGCCCTAATAGTGCACAAGCTATTGACGCTGCCTCAGTACGCGTTATTGCGCCACGTGATGCATCGCAACGAGTGTCTTATTTATCAACGCTTGAAAACCTAGAGTTTAAGCCTGCTGACACTTCAGCCAAAATTATTGTTAATTCACGTACGGGAACGATTGTCATTGGCAAAAATGTGAAGCTACAGCCTGCGGCAATAACCCATGGCGGCCTAACAGTCACAATTGCTGAACAGCAAAATGTAACGCAGCCTAATCCATTAGCAGAAGGCGAAACCGTTGTTACACAGCAAAGTATTATTGACGTTAATCAAGATGATTCTCGTGCGTTTGTATTTAACCCCGGCGTTAGCTTAGATGACTTAGTGCGTGCTATAAATGAAGTAGGCGCAGCACCTGGAGACCTAATGGCTATTTTAGAAGCGCTTAAAGAAGCGGGTGCAATTAACGGACAGCTTGTTGTTATTTAATTATTTTTAAGAATGTTTACCCTTCCAAATAAAGCTTAAGTACTCAAAAGGTACTTAAGCTTTTTACTGTTTACCTTTCTTTGGCTCAATTTTTGCATTTCTTAAAGCATTATTCATTTTTGTGTCAAAAAGCTGATGGAAACAAATCACCTCGATAAGCAAAACTTTTTTGATTTAAGTAATCTTAATACTTTACGTCAAGACGCTTTAAACAGCGGTGATGCATCTACTGATGCCTCTAAAGCGGCGCTAAAAAAAGCAGCGGCACAATTTGAAGCTATTTTTACCCAAATGCTTCTAAAAGGGATGCGTAAAGCCAACGAAGCATTTGAAGATGAAGACAGTCCGTTTAACTCTAGCGGCGTAAAGTTTTTTGAAGAAATGCACGATCAGCAGCTCTCTTCTGAGCTTTCATCAAATGGGTCTTTAGGTTTGGCTGATTTAATTGTTCAGCAGCTCTCACCAGAGGCTGAGAACTTTATGCCTGGCTCCGTATTAAGAACTACTAACGACTTTATCAGTGATAAACGCGCAGGCTCTGAACTGCCGCACGAAAAGGTGCACAGTGTAAAGCAAGCAAATAAAGATGACTCAGCAGTCAGCAGTGCGGCAACACAAACTAAAACCACAACACAGCCTACACAGCAGTCGTCGTTTAATAATGCTGAAGAGTTTGTTAGTGCAGTGTGGGAGCATGCTAAAACAGCGGCCGAAAAAATTGGTTTAAACCCTGCAGTAATGGTGGCCCAAGCGGCACTTGAGACTGGTTGGGGTAAGCATATTATTAATAAAAGCGACGGGAATAGCTCAAATAACCTGTTCAATATTAAATCAGATAAAAGCTGGGAAGGCGATAAAGCAAGTAAAGTAACGCTTGAATTTGAGCAAGGTACCCCTGTTAAAAAACAAGCAAGTTTTAGAGCTTACGATTCTATAAAAGAAAGCGTGAACGACTTTGTCGATTTTTTAACGCAAAACCCACGCTACGAAGAAGCATTACAAAAAACAGCACAGCCAAACGAATTTTTAGATTCGCTACAAAAAGCAGGCTATGCAACGGACCCTAATTACGCGAGCAAAATAAAAAAAGTGCTAAATAGTAGTGAGCTTAAAAATATTGCAACAAGCGCGTTTACCCAAGGAGTGAAGTAATATGTCGTTTAGTTTATTAAATATTGCCAGTGCTGGGGTGCGTTCAAGCTCTGAGCTGTTGCAAACGACCAGTAAAAACATCACCAATGTAAATACAGAAGGCTACGTACGTGAGCGCACTGAATTTACCACGATGGTAGATAACCAAGTAGGACGCGGCGAAACATACAGATTATTGAACGAGTTTGCCCAGTCGCAGTTAAACCGCGATACGTCAAATAAATCGTTTTTTGATCAATTTGTAACAGAAGCCAACCGTGTTGATACTATTTTTTCAGAAGAGTCTAATAACTTATCAACGGGCATAAATTCATTATTTAATAACGTGCAAGAGGCGCTTAATCAGCCCTCTTCGTCGGTTGCTCGTTCATTAGTAATGACCGATGCGCAAAGCTTAGTTGATCAAATGGATAGGCTTTCGGGTATCGTGCTTGAGCAACAAGGTATAGTGAATGAGCAGCTTGAGATTTTCTCTGAAGAAGCCAACTCACTTATCCAAAATATAAATACGTTAAACCAAGAAATTGCAGTCGTAAATGGCACAAATAACGCATCAAGCGCAAGCTCTATTTATAACCAGCGCGACTTAGCGATTCGTGAATTATCAGAGCTTGTTGATATAGAAACACTTGATGGCCCTAATGGCGAAAAACTCGTCTTTATGGGCAGCGGTGAATCTTTAGTTATGGAAAACGGTACATTTAACTTGTTTTCACTGTCGGGTGACCCCGATCCTAATTTTAAAGAATTGACGCTTGACGTTAATGGCGGCAAAGCTGTGACGCTAGAAATAGATGCAACTAAATTAAAAGGCAAAATTGGCGGCTTGTTGGCTTTTAGAGACGACATACTCGTGCCTGCACAAAATCAAATTGGCCAAATGGGATTGGCCATTGCAGATGCGTTCAACGAGCAAAATAAATTGGGTATGGATGCTAACGGCGAGCTAGGCGGTGATATATTTAATATACCTACCGTGGGTGCTTATGCATACCAAGCTAATACCGGCGGCGCCAGTATAACTGCCACGCTTGAGGCCGGTAAAAGCAGTGAACTGCCTGCCAGCGACTTTATTGTTACTTATACCGCTAATGCAAATGAAGTTAGCATTCAGCCTATAGATAATAAAGGGGAGCCGATAGGCAGCGCCTCTTTAGCGACGATACCGCCATCTGGTGTTATCGACTCAGATGATATTACGAGTGGGGAGTCGTTTGGTTTACAAATTGATGTAGCCGGTACTGGTAATACAGGTGATCAGTTTCAAATTAAACTTAACTCTGAGGCGGCAACCAGTATTTCCCTTGCGACAAGCCGCGGTGAAGACTTAGCTCTGGCATCGCCTATTCGTACAGCTAACAGCATAGATAATGTAGGCACTGCTACTATTTCAGCTGGAGAAGTAACAAGCGTTACATCGGGTGGCTTTACTACCGCCCCTAGTTTAGCCAATGGTGATATAACGTTAGTTAAAACAGGCGCTGCAAATGAATACCAAATTACAGATGCAAATGGCACCACAACCTTTACTATAACGCCACCGGCAGAGGGTATACTGGCTCAGGCTGGTGCACCTTATAGCAACTATGGCTTTGATTTTGACATTGAAGGCACGCCAGCTACCGGGGACACCTTTACCCTTGAATTTAACGAAGGGGGCTTTGACGATAACCGTAATGGTTTAAAACTCGCTGATTTACAAAATGGTGAGTTAGTACGTAAAAATGTAGTGACAACAGCCACTGCCGACAATCACGAAACGTTTAATCAAGCCTATTCAGGGTTAGTGAGCGATATTGGCGTAGTCACTGGCCAAGCCATTACCAGTGCCAGCGCATTTGATGCGTTAGCAGAGCAATCAGAAGCGTGGTATGAGTCGCTCTCAGGTGTAAACCTAGATGAAGAGGCTGCCAATTTACTGCGTTTTCAGCAATCATATTCAGCATCAGCTCAAGTGTTGGCTGCAGCTCAAGAAATTTTTGACACCTTATTAAGTGCAGCGAGGTAATTATGCGTTTATCAAATAACTTAATGTACCAAAACAACATTAATAAAATACTCGATAGCCAACAAAGTGTTGCTAATGCGCAAGAGCAAGTAACAACAGGGCAGAAGTATTTAACTACCTCAGAAGCACCTGCTGCTATTTCGCAAGGGATGCTTTACTCAAATAAAATACAAACAAATGAGCAGCATGCTAAAAATATTGACCAATTAAATGGCCGCCTTGAAACTGAAGAAACTATCTTACAAAGTATAAATACTAATATTCAGCAAGCCCAAGAGCTGGCTATTCAAGCGGGCAATGGTGCTTATACTCAAGATGATTTAGAGTCTATCGCTGCTGAGCTGAGTGAAATACAAAAAACACTCGTCAATTTAATGAATACCCGCTCAGAAGACGGTAAGTTTATTTTTTCAGGCTACCAAGATAGCACTCAACCATACCAGTTTGACTCTACTACGGGTGAATATACTTATAATGGAGATCAAGGCCAGCATGTTATAACCATTGCTGAAGGGGTAAGTATTAAATCTAGCGATAACGGTTTTGATACGTTTGAGAAAAGCGACGCACGACTTGATGTTACTGATAATCAAGCTGCGATCCCGGTAACTACGCCTGCAAATAATATTACAGCAGGCACGGTTTATGTAGATGGCCAAACAGAGTTCGACCGTTTCCACCAAGATAATTACAACGCTGATCCAACCGCAGCGGCAACAGCGAACACGTATAATGTGGTAATAACACCAGGCGCTACCGCCAACGACCCTGATACTTATGAAATTTTGCGCGACGGTGTGTCGTTGAGCCCCGCACAAGTAGGTGAGGTAACGGATGAGCCAATCGATTTTGCAGGCATGAAAATCGAATTTGAAGGCGCAGCACCAGGCCAGCTTGATTTTACCCTCGAAAAGCCGCACAAAGAAAACGTGCTTAATACATTACAATCGCTCATTACGGGGTTAAATGATGGCACACTTGAAAACGATGATTTTCAGCAAGTATTAGCCGATGGTGTAGTACAGCTTCAAAATGCAAGTGAGCAAGTTGTGTATACGCAAGCGAGCTTAGGCGGGCGGATGAATGCGGTTGAAAGCGTGAGTGACTCAAATCTTGCGCAAGACATTCAAAACAAAAGTAACCTTTCTGATTTAGTAGAGGTAGACATGGCAGAAGCCATTAGTGAACTCACTAAACAAGAAACCGCACTGCAAGCGTCACAAGCCACGTTTGGCCGTTTAACAAACCTTTCTTTATTTGATTACTTATAAACAGATTATAAGCAGAAATACCTTGCCGCTTTAGTTAATACAAAGCGGCAAAAACCTCCCTCAAAATAGCGGCAATAATTTGTCATCCCTCCAGCTAAACAGATAACTTAAGTATTAATGTATAATATTTTATAAAAAAACTTTAAAAACAAGTGGTTATATTAACGTGAAAGTTGGCACGCTAAATGCTTTTCTAATAATTAGAAATTATCTAATAGTGGTTCCTGTTAAAACGTGTTGAACCACACTCTGTTTAAACCTAGGAGATGGTAAAATGGCATTAACAGTAAATACTAATGTGTCGTCACTAAACGCACAACGTAACTTATCAAAATCTGGCGAAGGCCTAGCAACGTCAATGGAGCGTTTGTCATCAGGTATGCGTATCAATAGCGCTAAAGATGATGCCGCAGGCTTACAAATATCAAACCGCTTAACCTCACAAATAAATGGTTTGTCAGTTGCTCAACGTAATGCCAATGATGGTATTTCAATGGCGCAAACCGCTGAAGGCGCGATGCAGGAGTCAACTAATATCCTACAGCGCATGCGTGAATTAGCCTTGCAATCGGCTAATGGCTCTAATTCTGCGGAAGACCGTGACGCATTGCAACAAGAAGTCACTGCATTACAAACAGAGTTGACCAGAATCTCAGATACAACAACATTTGGTGGCCTTCAGCTTCTTGATGGGAGTTTTGGAACTAAGCAATTTCAAGTTGGTTCAGACGCTAATCAAACTATATCAGTAAGCCTAGAAAGTACATCAGCTTCAGATATTGGTAGTCACGAAGTTGAAGGTGCTGGAAGCGTTTTTGGTGGGGTAACAACAACTGCTCTATCAGTAGAGCTGGGTACTGGTAATGACGGAGATGTAACTTTTTCTGGTTATAAAGGGTCATACACACATAACTATACTACACCAGAGTCAGCAGTCGATGTTGCTGAGAGTATAAATGAACAAAACACAGGTATAGAAGCAGAAGCCTTTGTAAACGTAATAATTGCTGACTTGGGCGTTTCTGATGATGGGGTGTTGGCTGTAGGCGATGAGACTTATGATTTATCGACCTTTGCAGGTAATACCGAAAGGCTCTCAGAGGAATTGGCTAAATCAGGTTTTGATGTAAAATATGACGCTGACACTAATACTATAGACTTAACAGCAAAAGGTGTTAATGGGGTCGAAGTGACAGGGGCGACAACAGGTTCAATGAGTTTAGATGGAACGGTTGCTGGGGGCACAAATACTGATGTTAGTAAAACATCAGAGTTGAGATTGTCTTCTACTCAACAATTTAGTGTTGGTGATGATGGTACAGCGGATGCCGCAGAGTTAGTCGGTGATGTAAATTCAGAGCTGGTTACTGTTAAAGATATAGATATTGCCTCTTCTCAAGATGGTGCGCAAAGTGCAATCGATGTGATCGATTCGGCAATAGCGCAAATTGATTCAATCAGAGCTGGTTTAGGTGCTGTTCAAAATCGTTTTAGCCATACTATTAGTAATCTTGCTAATATCGAAGAGAATGTATCAGCTTCTCGAAGCAGAATACAAGATACCGACTTTGCCACTGAAACAGCTGAAATGACTAAAAACCAAATATTGCAGCAAGCAGGTACTTCTATACTTTCGCAAGCAAACCAAATACCGCAAGCGGCAATTAGCTTATTAGGTGGTTAATGGGCTCGATAGTTTAATTAGCTAAAAACGCACCTTTATAGGTGCGTTTTTGTTATTTAGCTATAATTAGCTATAGGGGAATATAACTATAAGGTGATAATTAAATTTAGGTAAACTTATTTTTATCAATAGGTTAATCCATTTATAAAAGAAAAATTAAAAATAAATTAAAATAATGCTAAAGATAAAATTTCTTCTGCCGTTAACTTAACCAGTACAGAGCTTGAACATACAATTGTGAAAGCTCTTGGTTAAATCTAAACAGTCACATTACGAAAGTAATCAGGAGTTTTATTATGATTTCAGTAAATACAAATGTATCTTCATTAAACGCTCAGCGTAACCTATCTGCTTCAGGCTCTGACCTTGCAACGTCAATGGAGCGCTTATCATCAGGTATGCGTATCAACAGCGCAAAAGATGATGCGGCAGGTCTACAAATTTCAAACCGTTTAACATCACAAGTAAATGGTTTAGCAGTAGCACAGCGTAACGCTAACGATGGTATTTCAATGGCGCAAACAGCTGAAGGTGCTATGAATGAGTCTACAAGTATTTTACAACGCATGCGTGAATTAGCACTACAGTCTGCTAATGGCTCTAACTCAGCTGAAGATAGAGATGCACTTCAACAAGAAGTAACTGCACTGCAAACAGAGCTTACTCGTATTTCAGATACAACCACTTTTGGTGGAGTGAACTTACTTGATGGCAGCTTTGGCACTAAACAGTTTCAAGTAGGCTCAGATGCTGAACAAACTATAGGTGTTTCTCTTAAAAGTACAGCAGCTACGGATTTAGGTGCTTTTGAAGTTGAGGGGGCTGGCTCAGTTTTCGGTACGTTAACGGCTGGTACTTTAGCCACTGAATTTGCTACAGGTACTGATGGCGACGTTACTATTTCAGGCTATAAAGGTTCTTACACTCATAGTTACGTCGCTACTGAAAGCGCTGCAGATGTAGCAAAAGCTATTAATGCACAAAACACGGGTGTTGAAGCTGAGGCATACTTAGAAGCTACTATAGCGGATTTAAGTGTTGGTGATGATGGCATTCTAAAAGTCGGCGACGAAAGCTACGACTTAGCGGAATATGCTGGCAACACAGAAAGATTAGCAGATGATTTAGCAAAAGATGGCTTTGATGTTGATTTTGACGCTGATGCCGGCACTATTGATTTAAAAGCAACAGGTATAAATGGTATTGAAATCACTGGCGCTACAACAGGGGCAGGGAATTCAACAGCAACTTTAGATGGCGGCGCTGTAGCCGCTGATGTATCAAAAACTTCAGAGCTTCGTTTATCATCAACGCAAACATTTAGCATTGGTGATGATGGTACTGCAGACTCTGGTGAATTAGTTGGTGCTAATACTTCAACACTTAATAATATCAATTCAGTGGATATCTCAACTAGTCAACAAACAGCACAGGACGCGATTGATGTTATTGACTCTGCAATCGCTCAAATTGATAGCCAGCGAGCTGACTTAGGTGCTGTTCAAAACCGTTTTGGTCATACAATAAGTAACCTTGCAAATATTTCTGAAAATGTTTCTGCTTCACGTAGTCGTATTCAAGATACCGACTTTGCAACTGAAACGGCAGAGATGACTAAAAACCAAATTTTGCAACAAGCGGGTACGTCAATCTTATCGCAAGCGAATCAGTTGCCACAAACAGCACTTAGCTTAATAGGCTAATTTGCTAAACGTTATAGCTTAATGGGTAGCTAGCTAGTACATAAAGTCAGTATTAGTTTTAAAATAAGGAGGTGGCTTTAGCTACCTCCTTTTGTGGTTTAAGGATATAAATTAAGCTATTGTTAGTCTAATAACTATACAAGCTCGGCAATTTTAGGAGGCGTTATGAACACCATTACTTCAAACGCAGAAGTTACTATAGCATCAACATCTTTAACTGGTGAAGATAAACAAATAGGGCAGGCTGGCTCAGTATTGACTCAGCGAGCTGTTGATGACGTAAATAAAACGGATGAACAAGGCTCGCAAAACCAGTTAAACAATCACTATACGCAGCAAAGCTCTGAGGACAATAGTTCACAAAACCAACAACTTGAGCGTGAGCAGCTTGAAAAAGTGGCGCAACAATTGCAGGAGTTTATGGGAGAGATGAGCCGTAGTCTGCAATTTCGTGTTGATGAAGACTCAGGCCGTGACGTTATTAAAATTCTCGATAAAACCAGTGGCGATGTAATTAAGCAATACCCTTCGGAAGAAGTATTAAGCTTAGTGTCAAAGCTTTCTGAATCTGCGGGTATTTTAATTGATCAAACTGTTTAGCGGCTATTGTTACTCGTGTATTTAGTTAGCTTATTTTAAGGTGTTTAAAGGGGGGAAGTATGTCTATTTCGTTTAATGGTTTAGGCTCTGGTTTAGCTGTGTCAGATATTGTGGATGCATTAGTTAATGCTGAGCAGGCCCCTGCTGAAGCTCGTTTAAATACTACCGAAGGTAACCTAACTACAGATATATCTGCAGCAGGCGCATTAAAGTCTGCCCTTGAAAAAGTACAAACATCAATGGAAGCATTAGGCGATAGTGATAACTATCAACAGCGTAGTACCTCTGGTAATGATGACTTTATATCGATTAGTGCAGATGAAGACGCTCAGCCAGGTAGTTACGATGTAAAAGTAGATGCATTAGCGCAAGCTCATAAATTGTCATCTCCTGCATTTGCTGCCGATGAGGCAATTGGCGCCGGTGTAATTACAATTGGTTCTGGTGAAAACAGTTTTTCCACTGTTCTGTCTGCAACTAATACCTTAGAAGATTTACGCGACCAAATTAATAACGGCCCCTTTACGGGCAGCGATAGTAATGACTCGGTTGTGGCGACTATAGTAACCAGTGATGATGGCCAGCATTTAGTACTTACTAGTAAAGAAACTGGTGAAGACAATGCAATTACTATTACTGTTCAAGATGAAGATGGAAACAATACCGATACTGGTGGACTTTCGCGTTTAGCTTACGATGTATCTGACGCAGACCCGCTAAACCATACTACAAACCTAACAGAAGTAAACGCTGCACAAAATGCACAAATAACAATTGATGGCACATTAACGGTATCAAGTAATACGAATGAATTTAGTAACGTAATTGATGGTATAGATATTACAGCCAAAAAGGTACACGGTGCAGAAGATGATATAAGCGACTTATCTGTTACCGAAAATAACAACAATATAAAAACAGGTTTAAATGGGTTTATTGCCAGTTATAATGAGCTCTTAACATTAAGTAATACACTAGGAGCGTCAAGTTCTGAAGGTGCTGGTGTTATGGCTGGTGACTCGTTACTTCGCGGTGTAATGTCTAAATTACGAGAACAAATAACCGACTCTGTGGATTTAGGGAATGGTAACTCATTATCGCTTTCACAATTAGGGGTTGAAACAGACCGTTATGGAGTACTGACACTTAATACAGAGACACTGGATGAGCAAATAGACTCTGATGTTGATTTAGTGCAACAGTTTTTTGTAGGTGATGACGAAGACGAAGGCGGTTTTGCCCAATCATTTGACGAACTTATGAGCTTTTATACCGACACCGACGGTATTATCCAAAATCGTATAGACAGTAAAACAAATCAACTTGAAGATATTGATGATCAGCGTGAAAGCTTAACAAGTAAAATGGAGTCGTTATCTGACAGGTTATACGCTCAGTACAACGCCATGGATTTACTAGTCGCGAGCCTTAACTCTACAAGTAGTTATGTGCAAGCGCAGCTTGAAAATATGCCTGGTGTGGTGAGTAACAATTCATAACCAGTAAAATTCGTTAGGCCTATAAAAAAACCGTTTTATAAACGGTTTTTTTATGCTTAATTAAGTTTAAATAGCGCTGTGCGATACTTAGTTAAACTGATTTGTAGGCAGAGATAGCTTTACCTGTTTTTTTTTGCTTAATTATGGCTTTAGATGATTCATTTTTTACAGCATTTGCTTGTTTACTAATGTTGTTTATGGTGGTTTGAACTGCCATAAGCTGCTCGGCGTTAGGCGGGTTATCGCTTTCGCACCAGCGCTTAAGCTCACTATTTAAAGTATCCATAATTGGCGTGGCGTCATCAGCTTTGTTGCTTTGCACTAATACTTCAATTTGGCTGAGTAATTGATTGATGTACTCAGCTTTGCCTATTTGCTCTAAAGCCATTAGTTTATACCGCAGGAATACGCTGATCGACAGGAATACTATCCCAGCCTTCTTTTATTTCTTTAATAATGCCAGCTACCTCAGAAATAATCTCAATGTCATTATCTACATTTGCTTGCACAAGGCGCCTTTGGCAGTAGTCATAAAGTGCCAATAAATTATCAGAAATACTAGGATCTTGTTCTACTTCTAAGTTAAGCGCATCTTGCAGTGCACCTAATAATAAAATGCATGCTGAGAGGTTTTCGCCTTTTTTTTCTATTTCTTTGCGTTCAATAAAACCCTTAGTAGCGGCTAAGCGACCAATAATATTACTAAAAATAAGGTTTATTTGTTCATACGGCGCCATTTCTGCAATGTTACTTGCACGAACTTGACTGTATTTTTTCAGTGAGACATGTGCCATGGGAAAATCCTAAAATTTAACTACTAAAATTATGTAAAACTAATATCAAAACAAAGCAATATTAATGCCAAACGTTTTACTATCGTATAGTTATCGGCACTGCTGCTTTCAACTTAAGTAAATAATAGCTTATATATTTTGTATAATGGGTAATTTGTCCTTTAAAATTTTAGTAAGCTTTTATATTGGGTTTATATAAACTGATACTTAATGATTAATTCTTAAGTATGATTGATTTTACTAATCCGTCTATTTTTTGGCGTTTATGTCAAAAAACCGCCGCTATTACTTGCATCCATTCAGATCTCGCTTACAATTTAGCTAATAAAATGAATTAGTGAAATTATGGCTCGCTAACTATGATCTTGATTTTAGATAATAATAATAACCGTGCAATAGGATTACATGCATCACTTACCTTTATTGGGGAAGCTGTGCAGTTGCTTGACGAAAGTGATTTTGAACAAGTATCTAGTAAGTATCAACAACAAGAATGCATTGTTATTTTAGGTGCATTGCAAAGCTTAGATCATGAAAGCTTAATTAAGCGTTTTCCAACCCTGCCTTTTTTACTGATTGGTGAAACACTCAAGCCCTTATTAAGTATTGCTAATGTAGTGGGCTTAATTTGTGAGCCGTTTAATCACGAAGTAACCACACAGTTATTACACGACTGCCAACAGTACCAACGTATGTTGCCTGGTAGCCACAAGCAGCATAAACCACACAAAACATTTGATGGTTTAGTTGGCGAAACCGATGCTGTTAAAAACGTACGCTTTTTAATTGAGCAGGTGGCTAAAACCGATGCAAACGTGCTTATTTTAGGTGAGTCGGGTACAGGTAAAGAGGTGGTTGCGCGTAACGTCCATTTATTATCTAAACGCAATACGGGGCCATTTGTACCAGTAAACTGTGGTGCCATACCTGGAGAGTTGCTAGAAAGCGAACTATTCGGTCACGAAAAAGGGGCATTTACCGGCGCTATTTCTGCACGTAAAGGGCGGTTTGAATTAGCGCAAGGCGGTACGCTGTTTTTAGATGAAATTGGCGATATGCCGCTACAAATGCAAGTAAAGTTATTGCGTGTATTGCAAGAGCGCAGCTACGAGCGTGTAGGTGGCACAAAAGCGATTCAAGCAGATGTACGGGTTATCGCCGCTACTCATCGCAACCTTGAGGAAATGATTGAAAAGGGCAGCTTTAGGGAAGATTTATATTACCGTTTAAACGTGTTTCCTATTGAAAACCCGTCACTTAATGAACGTGCTGACGACATACCTTTATTACTTAAAGAGCTAATGCGCCGTGTTAATGAGCAAAGTGGTACGTCGGCTAAATTTACAGAGCGCGCGGTTGAGAGCCTCAAAGAACATGCTTGGCCTGGTAATATCCGAGAGCTTGCTAATTTAGTGGAGCGCATGGTGATTATGTTCCCTGAAAAAGTAGTGGATGTACCCGATTTACCCAATAAATATCGCTACATCGAGGTAGACGCATACGAGCCAGAATACCCTGAAGAGCTACTTGAAAAAGATGCCTTTAACGATATTTTTAGCTCAGGCTTTAGCGATTATGATAATGAACCTGAGCCTGAATTCAGCCAACCGGGATCTGGCGTATTACCCGAAGAAGGTATAGAGCTTAAAGATTATTTAGCAGAGCTTGAAATAAGCTTAATTACCCAAGCGTTAGAGCGTTTTGATTACGTTGTTGCGCGCGCCGCAGAAATATTAGGTGTAAGGCGTACAACGCTTGTTGAAAAAATGAAAAAGTACAATCTATCGCGAGATTAGCCAAATTTAGCAAGTGCCGAACCACTACAAATTACCGAGTTTGGCTCTTTTAATTTCTTGCTTACTGATCTGACTCCATAAAAGTAGACACCTATTTAGGAGTCAGTTCTCATGAAAGTAAAAGCGTTTCGTAAACATACAGAGGAATTTAAAAGAAAAGTGGTGCAGGAGTCATTAGACTCACACGGTACCGTTAAAATGACCGCTAAGAAATACGGTATTCATCCCGATATGTTGTCAAGTTAGAGAAGTAAAATGACCTCAAGAAAAGAGCCTAAGCCACTTAAAAACCATGGTCCAGAAAAGTCATATAAAGACCTTGAACGTCAAGTTCGTAACCTTGAAAAGCAGCTTGAGGACGTACAGTTGGAGAACGACGTACTAAAAAAGGCGAGGGCCTACTTCGACAGTCTAAAAGAATAAGGTTTCAATATATTCATAAGACCACGACGGTGAAGAAAACAGTAAGCAAGTTATGTAAGTTATTATCTGTTTCTAAGGCTGGGTATTACAAATGGTTGAAACAGTCGTCGAATCCAGTTGAAAGAAAAAATGATTTTTTACTTCAGTTTTTAATAAAAAGAAGTAATGAAGAGCACTGCATACCTGGTTACAGAAAATTGTGGCAAGCCGCCATAGCCGACGGATATGATTGCAGTAAAGGCCGAGTGCAGCGTTTATTACAAAGCGTAGGTTATCGCTCTAAATCAGGTAAGCGTCGCTACACCAGTGGTAATAAAAAGCAGGGTTTTATAACGACAGAGAATCTACTTGCTCGTCAATTTGATGTTGAAGAGCCTAATAGTGTATGGGTATCGGATATAACTCAGGTGCGCTGTAAAGAAGGCTGGCAGTACTTATGTGTCATTTTAGATTTATACTCACGCAAAGTTGTGGGCTGGGCAACAAGTCGAATTAATAATGCGGTTTTAGTGATTAAAACACTAAAGAAGGCTTGGAATGTGCGCAAGCCGAACGGGCAACGTTTACTGTTTCATTCAGATCAAGGGAGCCAGTATCGAGCTAAAGAGACTATATCGTGGTTGAACAAGCGAGGTGTAACGATTAGCATGTCGAGAAAGGGGAACTGCTGGGATAATGCCTGTTCAGAAAGTTTTTTTGCTCAGTACAAAAAAGAATGGATGAGTAATCTAAATGAACTGAGTCGTAGCGAAATGACAATACAAAGTCGTTTTTATATTGAGAATTACTACAACTCAGTGCGAATGCATGGGACGATTGGAAATGTTAGCCCCATACAATATGAATCAATGAATTAAAAACCCGTGTCTACTTTATCGGGGTCAGATCAATCGGGGTCAGATCATACAGCTTACAGCTTACAGCTAATAATTTTTAATAATCTCGGCTCTTCTAAAACAATCATTACTATGATCGTTAACCATGCCACAGGCCTGCATATGTGCGTATACCGTTGTAGGGCCCAAAAATTTAAAACCTCGTTTTTTTAAATCCTTTGCAAACGCTTTTGACTCCTCGGTAATTGCAGGGGTGTCTTCAACACTATTTAAATCACTAATAATTGGTTTATTGCCCACAAATTGCCATTGGTAATTACTAAAGCTGCCAAATTCTTTTTGAATCTCAATAAACCGCTGAGCATTATTAACGGTGGCAGCAATTTTTAAGCGGTTACGCACTATGCTCTCATCTTGCATTAGCCGTTCTATATCATCGGCTGTAAAGTTAGCCACTTTTTGCACATTAAAATTAGCAAATGCTTTTTTATAGCCTGCGCGCTTTTTTAAAATGGTGTACCAACTTAAGCCCGCTTGCGCCGACTCGAGGGTAATAAACTCAAATAATTTCGTGTCGTCATAAAGGGGGACTCCCCATTCTTCATCATGGTATTTCACATAATCAGGCTTTGTGGCGTCGAGCCATGCACAACGGCATTTATTTTGCTCACTCATTATTATTCCTTTTAGTGTGCGTCATTTTTTTGTTACGCGATATTGTAAGGTAACTAAATGAAAAATATATAAAATAATATTGGTATAAATTGTGCATTTAGCCCTATATCTACATCATTAAGAGATTTGATTATGGCCCTTGCGAGTGTACTTAAACCACAGTTTATTACTGCAAAACAGTATAACCCATGTTTACTTCAAGAAGAGTACATTGGTGAATTAAGTGATTTAAGACAGCAGGCAAGTTGGCTGTCGCACTTAGTTGATACCATGCCTGCGGGTGTTGTAGTGCTTGATGGCAAAGGGCTTATTGCAAAAGCCAATCAAATAGCGATTGATATGTTAGGCGAGCCGCTCGAAGGAGAGAAGTGGTTTAACATTATTCAACGCTCTTTTCGTCCCCACCAAGATGATGGGCACGAAGTGTCGCTCAAAGATGGGCGACTTATAAAGCTTGATATTACTGCGCTAGCGCCAGAGCCTGGGCAATTAATATTAATGACAGATTTAACAGAAACGCGCCGTTTGCAAAAGCGCGTAGCCCATATGCAGCGTTTGAGTGCGCTTGGTAAAATGGTGGCATCGCTTGCGCACCAAGTGCGTACACCGCTCTCGGCGGCTATGTTATACGCGGCCAATTTGGGTTCTAAAAAGCTACCAGAGTCATCACGCGATAACTTTCAAACTAAATTAATGTCGCGATTAAAAGATTTAGAAACCCAAGTTAACGATATGCTGCTTTTTGCCAAAAGCGGCGAGCAACAAGTGGTTGAACAGGTTTCTATGCAGCAGCTTTTAAACGAGGTAAAACTAGGTGCCGATGCAATGGTAGCCTTAAATAACAGCTCACTTGTTGTCGAGCTACCAGAGCCAGACATAGAAATTACCGGTAATAAAACCGCGCTGGCCAGTGCTATTCAAAACCTTATTCATAATAGTATTCAAATTATTGGCAGCCAAGCCCAGGTGACATTAAAAGCGCAGCGCGATAGCAGCGAACCCGATACCGTGCGTATTAGCGTATGCGATAACGGCCCTGGTGTAGAGTTGAGCCAAATAGAGAAAATTTTTGAACCGTTTTATACCACAAAAAGCCAAGGTACAGGGCTTGGGCTTGCTGTTGTAAGCTCTGTGGCTAATGCGCATCAAGGACGTGTTGAAGTGGTTAATAATGCCAATGGTGGTGCATGTTTTAGTTTATTGCTGCCCATATGCACGGCCTCAACGCAGGAGAAAACAGCATGAGTAATACAATACTAGTGGTTGAAGATGATGCAGGTTTAAGAGAAGCACTCATAGACACGTTAGAAATGTCGGGTATTGCCTGTGTTGAAGCCGATAGTGCTGAGCAAGCCATGATCCAATTAAAAAAATCTGAGTTTTCATTAGTGGTCAGCGACGTGCAAATGGGCGCGATGAGCGGCCTAGATTTACTTAGAAGCATTAAGCTTAACTACCCAGATCTCCCCGTATTAATGATGACTGCCTATGCAACGATTGATGATGCAGTAGAGGCAATGCGCTTAGGCGCAATTGATTATATGGCTAAACCATTTGCCCCTGAGGTGCTTTTAAATATGGTTAGTCGGTATTTACCCGAAAAGCCAAAAGACACTGACGGCCCAATTGTTGCCGACCCTAGCAGTATTGCGCTTTTAGAACTGGCGAGCAAAGTGGCGCGCTCAGATGCAAGTGTTATGGTGCTAGGCCCTAGTGGCTCTGGTAAAGAAGTGTTAGCGCGATACATTCACGATAAATCAAACCGATGCGATGCGCCTTTTGTGGCAATAAACTGTGCGGCTATTCCCGAAAACATGCTTGAAGCCACTTTATTTGGCTACGAAAAAGGCGCGTTTACCGGTGCAATACAAGCATGCCCAGGTAAATTTGAACAAGCCCAAGGCGGCACCATATTACTTGATGAAATAACCGAAATGGACTTAGGGCTGCAAGCTAAGCTATTACGGGTATTGCAAGAGCGTGAAGTTGAGCGTTTAGGTGCCCGTAAAACAATTTCACTCGATGTAAGAGTACTCGCAACCAGTAACCGCGACCTAAAAGAAGCCGTTGCAGATAATCAATTTAGAGAAGACTTATATTATCGCTTAAATGTATTTCCCCTAATGTGGCGACCGCTCTGTGAGCGCCCAGGCGATATAATAGTATTGGCTAAGCATTTAATAGAGCGCCATTTAGTTAAAAGTAAAGAGCCGTTAGCAACGCTTGATAGTGCCGCTGAGCAAAAATTACTAAGCCATGCATGGCCTGGTAATGTACGCGAGCTTGATAATGTGATTCAACGTGCGCTTATTTTGCGAACGGGCAATGTAATTGGCGAACAGGCCATTTTTATTGAAAACTTAATGCAAGCGCCAATTAACAGTACGCCTACACAGGAGATAGCGCCTGAACAAGCGAACACTCCCAGTGGCGCGTATTATGATGACAAAATAACGCCTGCAGAGGCGAGTGGCTCACTGCCTAGCGTTGATACTGGCAGCTATAAAGATGAGCTAAAAGATAAAGAGCATAAAATAATATTAGAAACCCTAGCGCGCTGCCAAGGCAAACGTAAAGATGTTGCACAAACACTTGGGATCAGCCCGCGTACTTTACGTTATAAACTAGCGCAAATGCGTGATTTAGGTATTTCGCTGCCCGCATAACTTTACCCCTTTCTTCTATATAACCCTAAACTAACCACGGTTAGTTTAGGGTTGTCAAATCTCTGACTCTCAAAAATAATAGTTAACCTTATGTAATTAAAGGTTTATTTTTATGGCACACTTTGTGCTTTATTCCCTTTATGAACGTTAACTGCATTTGCCAGAGAAAATTATGAAAATTCAAAACAGCGCGCTATTTCAAGAAATGCAATCAATGGCTTTAGAAGCAGGCCATACAAATCAAATTAATAAGCTACCTACTAAAGCTCAGCCAACATCGTCTGCTCAATTTGGTGACTTACTAAGTGATGCATTAAACACGGTTAATGGCTTACAACAAGATGCCAAACAAAAAGTAGTGGCTGTTGAAATGGGTGATAGAAGTGTATCGCTTGCTGAGGCAATGATTGCCTCACAAAAATCGTCAGTGGCATTTGAGGCTACAGTACAAGTAAGAAATAAACTTGTTGAGTCATACCAAGAAATTATGAACATGCCTGTTTAAGTAGGTAGTGGAGAATTATTGTGGCGCAATCTAATCAATCAACAGATCTTGCTCTTGCTGGCGGCGGTATTGACCAAAGCGAAGATAACGAGCAACAAGAACAAAAGTCGGGCTACTTAAGCGCCTTAAATGGTGTTGATGTGCTTCGCCAAGTCACCCTTATTATTGCGCTGGCTATTTGTTTAGCTATTGCCATATTTGTGATTATTTGGGCACGTCAGCCAGACATGCGTCCGCTGGGTAAAATGCCAACAGAAGAGCTGATCCAAACCCTTGATTTTTTAGATGCACAAAAAATTGACTACGAACTAGACGGCAACGTAATTTCGGTTGATGAAAGCGAGTATCAAAACATTAAATTGCTGATGGCCCGTGAAGGCCTAGAGCAAGGTCCTACTTCAGGCACCGACATCATAATGCAAGATATGGGCTTTGGTGTTAGCCAACGATTAGAGCGTGAACGCTTAAAACACGGCCGCGAACAACAACTTGCCCGCACCATAGAAGAATTAAACAACGTAACACGCGCGAAAGTTTTATTAGCCATTCCAAAAGAAAACGTATTTGCACGCAGAGAGAAAAAGCCATCAGCCACAGTGGTATTGACTCTTAAGCGCGGCAGAATGCTTGATGGCGAGGAGATTGACTCAGTGGTTGATATGATTGCCTCTGCAGTACAGGGGCTTGAGCCTTCACGTGTAACGGTAACAGATCAAAACGGCCGCTTACTTAATTCAGGCTCGCAAGACTCATTAGCAGCACGCTCTCGTAAAGAGTACGACATTGAAAGAAAGCGTGAGCAAGAGTATTTAGAGAAAATAGACAGTATTCTTATTCCTGTAGTTGGCTTGGGTAACTACACGGCGCAAGTTGATTTAAACATGGACTTTAGCTCAGTAGAAGAAACACAAAAGCGCTACAACCCAGACTTACCAGCAGTAAGAAGCGAAACCACATTTGAAGAGAACAACATTGGTGGCTTAGCGGTAGGTATTCCTGGGGCACTGACTAATCAGCCCCCTATGAATTCAACTATTCCAGAAGTAGCAGGCCAAGGTAATGCGGGTACGGCAACCAATCCAAGTCGAGTGCATAAAGAGGCTACGCGTAATTTTGAGCTAGACACCACCATTTCACATAAGCGCCAACAAACAGGGGTTATTCGCAGAATTAGCGTCTCGGTTGCCGTTGATTATGTGCCAAAAGTAGGTGAAAACGGCGAAACAACCATGGCGCCGCGCTCGGTAGAGGCTTTGTCAAATATACGTCGCCTATTACAAGGTGGGGTAGGCTTTGATATGCAACGCGGCGATGCATTAGAGGTGGTAACCGTGCCATTTGTACGCGAAGCAGTTGATTTAGATTTAGAAGTACCGCTGTGGGAGCAGGACTGGTTTATGAAAATCGTCCGCTTAGTATTGGGGGCGCTGGTTATTATTGTGCTTATTATGGCAGTTGTTAAGCCTATGCTTAAACGCTTAATATACCCAGATGATACGCTCGAAGAGTACGATGAAGATGCATTAAGCTCTGGGGTGGATATTGGCGATAGCACGCTAGATATGCTAAATAAAGACTTTGATTCTGCTTCTGTAGGCTTCTCAAGCGATGGTACACTACAGCTGCCAGATTTACATGGCGACGAAGATTTGCTTAAAGCGGTAAGAGCACTTGTAGCGAACGAACCTGAACTATCATCACAAGTAGTGAAAGCGTGGTTAACAGAAGATGACTGATCAAGAACAAAAACAACTCCCGCCAGCGTTTGATGTTGACAAGTTAGATGGCGTAGATAAAGCTGCAATTCTTTTATTGAGCTTATCTGAAGAAGACGCAGCGCAAATACTTAAACACTTAGAGCCTAAGCAAGTGCAAAAAGTGGGTATGGCAATGGCTGCGCTAGATGACTTGTCACAATCTAAAATAAGCGCAGTTCACAATTTATTTATAGAACAAATACAAAGCTTTAGTACAATTGGCTTCCAGTCAGAAGACTTTATTAAAAAGGCGCTAACCGCCGCATTAGGTGAAGATAAAGCAGCAAGTTTAATCGACCAAATTGTAATGGGCTCGGGCGCTAAAGGCTTAGATTCACTTAAATGGATGGACTCAAAGCAAGTTGCCAATATTATTCGTAATGAGCACCCGCAAATTCAAACTATTGTTTTATCGTATTTAGAGCCTGAGCAATCGGCAGAAATCTTAGCGCAATTTCCTGAAAAAGTGCGCCTAGATTTAACTATGCGTATTGCTAATCTTGAAGAAGTGCAACCTGCAGCATTGCAAGAACTTAACGAGATTATGGAAAAACAATTTGCCGGCCAAGCAGGCGCACAAGCCGCTAAAATGGGTGGCTTAAAAGCCGCGGCAGATATCATGAACTACCTAGATACAAATGTAGAAGGGCAGTTGATGGACTCTATTCGTGAACACGATGAAGAAATGTCTCAGCAAATTCAAGATCTTATGTTTGTATTTGAAAACCTTTTGGATGTGGATGACCGCGGTATTCAAGCCATACTGCGTGAAGTACAGCAAGACGTACTAATGAAAGCCATTAAAGGGACTGATGAAGCGCTTAAAGATAAAATTTTGGGTAATATGTCTAAACGTGCTGCCGAAATGCTTGCCGATGATTTAGAGGCAATGGCACCGGTTAGAATAAGTGAAGTAGAAGCTGCCCAAAAAGAAGTGCTTTCAACAGCAAGGCGTCTATCTGACGCAGGTGAAGTTCAGCTAGGCGGCGGCGGTGGCGAGGAGTTCCTGTAAGCTATGTCTAAATTAAAAGGTCGCCCTTTACATGCAGATGATGCTGATGAGCTTTTAAAAAACTGGCCAATACCTGACGTTGCTCCTGATGAGCGTAGTTTTGGCAATCGTTCAACGGCTTTTGGCACACCGCTTTCTGATTTGTATAAAAAAGAAGTTGAAGAAGAAGCAGTAGAAGACACTCAGCCGCAAGAGCCTGAACTGCCTTCGTTAACTATGGCTGAGCTTGAGCGCATTAGGCAAGATGCTTATGAGGAAGGCTTAAAGCAAGGGCACGAACAAGGCTACATAGATGGCTTTGAAAAAGGGGTTGGTGAGGGCAAAGAAGCAGGCTATAAAGAAGGCGTAGAGCTTGGTAAAACACAAGGCCAAGAAGACGTAAAGCCGTTAATAGAAGAGCAGTTAACCAGCTTGCGTAGCATAATCGACAACCTCAGCGCTCCGCTTGATAAAGTGGACGAACTGGCAGAAAAGCACCTAGTGCAATTAGCGGTTATGTTGGCAGAAGCTATAACCTATCAAGAAATTAAAACATCGCCCGATGTTATTTTACATACGCTTAAAAAAAGCATAGATGCATTAAATACTGAGCAAGAAAAAGTTCGTGTGCATTTAAACCCAGATGACCTAGAACTGGTAAAGCAAAGCTATGGTGAGCAAACAATTGCAGATAATAATTGGCAGCTAATTGCAGAACCCACACTCGAGCGCGGCGGTTGCGAAGTTAAAACGCCTCAATCGTCTTTAGATATGACCCTAAAAACCCGTGTCAAAGAAACGTTGGATAGTTTTTTGCATAATAGTGGTATCTAATCTTTTTTGTGGCGTGTTATGGCAGCTCAACGTGCACCTCTAAGCGAACGCTTAAATCAATACCAACACCATATTGCAGCGTTTAAACCTGCTGTAGCGGGTATTTTAACCCGAGTAGTCGGTTTAACCCTTGAGGCGAAAGGGCTACGTGCGCCTGTAGGCAGCCAATGCAAAATAGAAACTATGTCAGGGTTTGTAGATGCTGAGGTGGTGGGCTTTAGTGAGCAAACCCTTTACTTAATGCCTAATGACCACATTTCCGGTGTGTTACCCGGTGCGCGTGTTATTCCACAAGTAAATGATACCGGATTGCCCGTTGGTATGAGCCTACTGGGCCGCGTTGTTGATGGCTTAGGCCGCCCGCTTGACGGCCTGGGGAAAATTAACGCCGAACACTATTTAAAGTTTGCACAAAACCCCATAAACCCCCTCGCTAGAAGACCAATCAGCCAACCTATGGATGTAGGTGTACGGGCTATAAACTCAGTTATTACTGTAGGGCAAGGCCAGCGTATGGGTTTGTTTGCAGGCTCTGGTGTTGGTAAGTCAGTACTCTTAGGTATGATGACCCGCGGCAGTGAAGCCGATGTTATTGTGGTTGGCCTAGTGGGTGAGCGTGGCCGTGAGGTAAAAGAGTTTATTGAAGAGATACTCGGTGTAGAAGGGCGCAAACGCTCTGTTGTGGTAGCTGCTCCTGCTGATGCATCGCCCCTTATGCGCTTGAAAGGCTGTGAAAGTGCGGTGACCATTGCTGAGTACTTTCGTGATCAAGGATTAAACGTATTGTTATTGCTTGATTCAGTAACCCGTTACGCCATGGCGCAACGCGAAATAGCGCTAGCGGTTGGCGAACCTCCTGCAACAAAAGGGTATCCGCCTTCTGTATTTGCTAAATTACCGGCGCTGGTGGAGCGAGCGGGTAATGGCGGCGAAGGGCAAGGGTCTATCACTGCGTTTTTTACTGTGCTTAGTGAGGGCGATGATATGCAAGACCCAATAGCCGATGCTGCACGTGCTATTTTAGATGGGCATATTGTACTTTCGCGTGACTTAGCCGATAGCGGTCATTACCCCGCGATAGATATCGAAAAATCAATTTCTCGTGTTATGCCGCAAGTGGTGTCTGAGCCTCATATGCAGCAGGCCCGCGTATTAAAACAAGTGTATTCAATGTATCAGCAAAATAAAGATATGATCACCTTAGGTGCGTATCAAAAAGGGGCTGACCAAATGCTTGATCAAGCTATAAATATGATGCCGCGCGTAAATGCGTTTTTACAGCAAGGTATGCGTGATGTAATAAGTTACGACGATGGTTTACACGGTCTAGCTCAATTACTAGGACAAGCATAATGGCAAAAAATAAGCTCGATTTACTGCTTAAGCTCGAAAACGACAAAGAAGAAAATCTGCGCATGAGCTACTTACAAGCCAATCAAAATTTACAAGCTAACCAACAAAAGCTGCAAGGGTTAAATAACTTTAGATTAGAATACTCTCAGCAATTACATGTGAAAGGAAAGTCCGGTTTATCAAGCGCGGGCTTTGGCCAGTACCATGCCTTTATAGCAAAAATTGAAGAAGCGATTCGTCAGCAAGCCAGTACGGTAAATACCGCTAAGCAAGTTGTAACACAGCGTAAAGCTTTGTGGTTAAAGCAGCAGGTAAAAGCAAAAGCCGTAGCAAAATTAATTGAAAAACAAAACCTAAAAGCGGCGGCGTTAATGGCAAAGAGTGAGCAAAAAATGCTGGACGAGTTTTCTGCTAATCAATTTTTTCAGCGCCGTAAAAGTTTATAACTCTGGCGCGTTTATTGCTTTATTGGTAGGTGGTAATTAATTTTGGCAAAGTGCGGTGGCAACTTGCCGCAGTGCTGTGTAGGTGAATTATGGCAATAAACGATATTTCAATGTTGGCAACAGCTGAAAAAGACTCTTTTTTAGCATTTAAAGACAATAACTTACCTGCAGGTAACGAATCTGGTGATGATTTTTTAAGCCAGCTACAAGATGCAGACAAACCCTTTGTATTACCTTCTAATTCTGAGGCTCCTAGCCAAGCTGGCTCTTTATTGCCAATAGATGATAAGCAGCTAGCCAATAGCAAAAAACCGACAGCTTCATTAAGTGATGACACGCAAGATACGTTATTATCTGGCGATAGCGTTTTAGCACAAATAAACTCCTCGCAAGTGATTGACGTAAGTGTAAAAAAACACGGCAATAGCGATAATGATTTTAGTGATTTAAGTGCAAAAAAGAGTGATAAAAGTGTCAGCTTTTTAGCTTCGCAACTAGGTGAAACTGGTGAGGCCGATGCCATAACGACTAAAGCCGAAGATACTCTTTTAAATGATAATAATAGCAACGGTAAAAAAAGTGCGTTTACAAACGCTGAGCTTGAAACTAAAGCAGCTAAGCAAAGCGCTGGAGAAAATTTAGCCCCTTCTTTAAATAATGAAGGTAAAGGTGCTGAGAATACAAAAGCGTCAGGCACTGTATTGAATGCTGAAAGTGCGCTGCCTATAAGCGATGCAGACATAGAGCAATTAGCCAAAGAACTGACTCGTTCATCTACGCAATCAGAGCTATCAACTACATCTAAAGTACTCAACTCATTAAGCGAAGCGCAACGTGCACAATTAAACGAGCACGTTAAAAGCTCCTTTGCTGAAACCACGCCAAGTGAAAGTGATGATCGTGCTAGCTCCGTTAAACAATTACTGACAGAGTTTGTTGTACAAAACGAAAAAGCTCCAAGCATGCCCGGTGAGCTAGTTCAATCTCAGTTAAAAAACCTAAATAGCGATGAAAAGCAGGCGCTACTTAGCCAATTGAAAAGCTATGTGAGTAACGAGCAACCAACAGGTGATACGCTCAAAAAAGTAAATGAAACAATAAGCAACTTACAAACTATGCTTGATACGCAGCTTAGTGAGAGCAAAGCGCAAAGTGTGTCGAGCTCTGCAAATGCGGCTTTAAATGCGCAGCAAGCCAGTAATGCTGCAATGACTGCGAATACAACGCAAAATAAAGCCATGATTAATGCTGAAGCACCCTCTAGTATTGAGCAAGACGGTGTAAATCCAGAAGAGTTAAACGCCCTAAAGGCCGAGCAGGAAAGCTTACTTAAAGAGCCTAAAACAAATACTGGTTTATCGCGTGTAGCTCAGGTGTTTACGTTGATAACCGATGGCATTAATAATACGCAGGCACAAATAAATACTCAGTACGACAACGCTCGTTATGAGCAGTCTATTTTAGAGAGCCAAGCTATACAGTCGCAGCAATTACAAAGCAGCACCGCGCAGGTTAAGCAGGTAAATATAGATGCAAGTATGATGCAGGCTATTAATATTGTTAAAAGTGATGCAGCTAAAATGCTTCAAGAGCGTGTATCTTCAATGCTAAGCATTAGCAATAAAGAAGCTGAAATTCGCTTAGATCCGCCAGAAATGGGCAGCATGCAAATTCGTATCAGAAGTGATGCTGAACAAGCACAAATAAATTTTGTAGTGCAAAACCAGCAAGCTAAAGAAGCACTTGAACAATCAATGCCGCGCTTACGTGAAATGTTAGCCGAGCAGGGAATTGATTTAGGTGAAAGTACGATTTCTTACGGGCAATCTGGTAGTGAGCAAAGCGATGAAGGCGAAGGGCAATCACAAGGTCAAACGGCTAATAAAAATACACAGCAGGATAAAAATGATGAGCAAGATGGGGCTAACCCACAAAGTTCTCGACAACAAACTTCATCATCAATAGATTACTATGCCTAAGTACTGCTATTATAATAACTAAAACAAGCAAGTACCTTTGCTAAAAAAGGAATCACAATGGCCGAAGAAACAAGTTTAGAAATAGAAGAAACCGGTAAAAGCAAAAAAAAGCTGATCATAATCATAGTGGCAGTACTGCTTGTTGTTGGCGGTGGTGCAGGCTATTTTTTTATGGCGGGCGATGATGCACCCGTTGAAACATTAGATGAAGAAACAACAACCGCAGCGCAAAGCGACTCGGCTACACCTTCAGGCTCTTCAGCTGAAATGGGCAGTGCCTTGTATGTTGCTATGCCAAGACCCTTTGTGTTTAATGTACCTGGGTCAAGCAGAGATAGAATTGTACAAATAAAAGTGCAATTACTTGTGCGTGGCGATGTAAATGAAGAAACCGCTAAAAAGCACATCCCACTGATTGAAGGCACCTTATTAAGCGTGTTTTCAACCACCACAGCTGATGAGCTCAGCACCAGTGCAGGCAAAGAAACATTACGCTTTACTGCGCTTGAAAAAGTGCAAGCTGCGCTGAATGATGTTGAAGGCACTAAAGTAATTGAGCGGGTATTGTTTACCGGCTTTGTGATGCAATAAGGGGCTAGCGTGAGCGATTTATTATCCCAAGACGAAATTGATGCACTCTTACACGGCGTTGATGAAGTCGAAGAGGAAGATATACACGAAGGTGAAGACGGCGAAGGCAGTACATTACAGTACGACTTTTCTTCGCAAGATCGGATCGTGCGTGGTCGCATGCCGACCCTGGAAATTGTTAACGAGCGGTTTGCTCGTCATATGCGAATAAGCTTATTTAACATGATGCGCCGCACCGCAGAGGTGTCGATTAATGGCGTACAAATGATTAAATTTGGCGAATACATTCATACCTTATTTGTACCAACAAGTTTAAATATGGTGCGTTTTAGACCGCTAAAAGGCACTGGCCTTATCACCATGGAAGCACGTTTAGTGTTTATTTTGGTAGATAACTTTTTTGGTGGTGACGGGCGTTACCATGCCAAAATTGAAGGCCGCGAATTTACCCCTACCGAACGTAGAATCGTGCAAATGCTACTAAAAATTATCTTTGAAGATTACAAAGAAGCATGGGCACCGGTTATGGACGTGTCGTTTGAATACCTCGATTCAGAAGTAAACCCAGCAATGGCCAACATTGTGAGCCCTACTGAGGTTGTGGTTATTAGCTCTTTTCATATTGAATTAGATGGCGGTGGCGGCGATTTTCACATCGCTCTGCCGTATTCAATGCTTGAACCCATTAGAGAGCTATTAGATGCGGGTGTACAATCGGATACAGAAGACACCGATTTGCGCTGGAGCAAAGCTTTACGCGATGAAATTATGGACGTTGAGGTGGATATGTCGACTCAACTTCTTGAGGTGGATTTGTCTCTTAAACAAATAATGGAACTTAAAGCGGGCGATATTATACCGGTAGAAATGCCAGAGCATATTACGGTATTTGTTGAGGAGTTACCTACATTTAGAGCTAAAATGGGTCGTTCTCGCGATAACGTTGCGCTACAAATTAGTGAAAAAATTAAACGCCCTGATTCAGTTAAATCTGAGCTGCATGTATTTACCAAAGGCGGCAAGAAAATTGATTCAGATGCAGAATTAGCAGAACTAGAAGATGATTTACACCTTTCTGACGGTGTAGACTTAGACTGGTAATTGATTAAAAGGTTAAAAGTATGAGCGATGATCAAGACACAATGGACGAATGGGCAGCAGCCCTAGCTGAAGCCGAAGGCGGTGATGAGAGCGCCGAAGCGCATGTAGCAGAGCTTGATGAACTAAGTGATGCTAAACATGAACTTAGCGGTGACGAAAAGCGTAAACTCGATACAATTTTAGATATTCCTGTGACTATTTCTATGGAAGTAGGGCGCTCTAAAATAAATATTCGTAACTTACTGCAGCTAAACCAAGGCTCTGTTGTTGAACTAGACCGCGTAGCCGGTGAACCACTGGATGTATTAGTAAATGGTACGCTCATTGCCCATGGCGAAGTGGTTGTAGTGAATGATAAATTTGGTATTCGTTTAACGGATGTTATTAGCCAGGTAGAGCGGATCAAAAAATTACGATGAGCTCCCTTGCTGCTTTAACAAACTCAGTATTTACAAAGGCAGAAACGTTAACACCTACGGCCGACATTTTGTCTATGGTGTTGTCGTTGGTTGCGGTGCTAGTACTGATTGTAGTGCTGGCATTTTTTGTTAAAAAACTTAACCCAAATTTAGCTAATAGCGAAGAATTTAAAGTGGTACGAAGCTTACCGCTTGGCTCTCGAGAGCGCTTAATGGTGGTTGAAATAGATAATGCACAGCATTTATTAGGGGTCACCCCGCACAGTATTAACTACTTACATAAATTAGACACGCCGTTAAGTGAAAAAGAACTGCCAGAACTTGCTAAGCGATTTAGCAAACTACTAAACCCGCAAACGAATCAAAATAAAAAGAATTAACCCTATGATAAAGTGGCTGCTGATTATTTTAGCTGTGTTATTTGTACCTGCCGCAAGCAGTGCAGAGGGCATAGACGCTCTAACCATTACAACCAATGCCGACGGGACGCAAGATTACTCTGTAACCTTGCAAGTACTGGCAATTATGACGGCGCTGAGCTTTATTCCTGCCGCCATAATTATGATGACTTCGTTTACCCGTATTATTGTTGTACTGGCCATTTTGCGCCAAGCCATTGGTTTACAATCAACACCTTCAAACCAAGTTTTATTAGGGATGTCGCTTTTTTTAAGTATTTTTATTATGGCGCCTATTTATCAGCAAGTTAACGAACGTGCGATAGAACCCTATTTAAATGAACAAGTTACTTCGGTACAAGCATTAGAGCTTGCAAAGGAGCCCATGAAGGCCTTTATGCTCTCGCAGGTACGATTAAAAGACTTAGAAACGTTTGCCAAAATAGCAGGTTATGACCAGCTTGATTCGCCAGAGGCCACGCCACTTATTGTGTTAATACCTGCATTTGTGACCAGTGAACTACAAACCGCGTTTATTATTGGGTTTATGTTTTTTATACCGTTTTTAATTGTGGATTTAGTGGTTGCCTCGGTATTAATGGCCATGGGTATGATGATGCTCTCGCCCATGATAGTGTCCTTGCCTTTTAAAATAATGTTATTTGTACTGGTCGATGGCTGGAGCCTAGTAATGGGCACGTTAGCCAAAAGCTTTGGCTTAGGGACATAAACCATGTTTTACATTCGCACTTTTAAACATTAGGAGTACAACATGGAACCAGAAATTTTTGTTGATATTCTTAGCGATGCACTGTTTTTAGTTATTAAGCTGGTATCAGCTATTGTGGTACCAGGTTTACTTGTTGGTTTAGTGGTGGCGGTGTTCCAAGCGGCAACCTCAATTAATGAACAAACCCTAAGTTTTTTACCGCGATTATTAATTACCATTGGGGCACTTATTGTAGGTGGGCATTGGCTTACTCAAGAGCTAATGGACTTTTTTACCCGCCTAGTGTTACTCATTCCTGAAATTGCAGGCTAATTGTGGAATTTCCTTTTTCTGTTGTTATTCAATGGTTAAGTGATTTTTTACTGCCTTTAGTTCGCATCAGCTCTATGATCATGATTATGGCGGGCTTAGGCGCACAAAACGTACCTACACGTATTAAAATGGGATTGGCGGTAGTGGTAACGTTTTTAGTGGTGCCAGCGCTGCCTCCTGCAACATTTACTAATTTATTTTCTTTTGAAATGGTGCTGGTGGTTATTCAGCAAATGTTGATAGGTGTTGCGATAGGGTTTGCCTCTACGCTAATGCTAAATACCTTTGTGCTTGCTGGGCAAATACTGGCAATGCAAACCGGTTTGGGCTTTGCCTCTGTTATAGACCCTTCAAATGGTGCGAGCGTGCCTGCAGTTGGCCAGTTTTACTTAATTTTAGCGACCTTGTTATTTTTTGTTTTTAATGGCCATTTAATGATGATTCAAATGGTGGTGCATAGTTTTTCGGTGTTGCCTATAAACGGCCAGTGGTGGGCTGTTGATCATTACTGGGACATAGTAACGTGGGGCAGCTGGATGTTTACCACTGCACTGGTATTGGCTTTAGCCCCCCTTACGGCCATGCTCATTATTAATATTTCATTTGGTATTATGACCCGCGCAGCACCGCAATTAAACATTTTCTCAATAGGTTTTCCGTTTACATTAGTTGCCGGTTTAATGATTATTTGGGCTACCTTGGGTAATTTTGTAACCCAATTTGAATTTCAGTGGTTAAAAATGATTGAGCTAATGTGTAGTCTTGTTGGCTGTACGGTGTAGGAGGGGCAATGGCTGAAGATTCAGGACAAGAAAAAACAGAAGAACCCACCTCCAAAAAGCTCGAAGATGCTAAAAAGAAAGGTCAAATAGCACGCTCAAAAGAACTAGGTACTATGTTCGTACTTATTTTTTCTGCAATTTCGTTGCTGTTATATGGGCCGGAAATAGGCAAAGGCTTATACAATATTATGGGCAGGATGCTGTCTTTAAATCGCAGTGAAACCTACGACACCACTAAAATGTTTGCGGTGTGGAGTGAGGTGGCCAGTGCGTTGCTGTTTCCTATGGCGATGTTTGTTTTAATTATTGTTATTGCAGCATTTATAGGAAATACCTTACTCGGCGGCTTTAATTTTAGTTGGGAAGCTGCAGCACCTAAACCCAGTAAAATGTCGCCAATGAAGGGCTTTAAACGCATGTTTGGACCACAAGCAGCGATAGAGCTTGTAAAATCTATATTAAAGTTTGCGCTGGTGGCTATTTTTGCGGTGTTTTTGATTCAAACTTTTTTTGATGAAATTTTGCATTTAAGTATTGAAAGCGCACCTAGTAATATAATTCATGCCCTTGAAATACTCTCGTGGATGTTTTTAGGATTGTCGTGCACTTTGGTGATTATTGCCGCAATAGATGCGCCTTATCAGAGTTATAACCACAACAAACAACTTAAAATGACCATGCAGGAGATCAAAGACGAGTACAAAAACTCAGAGGGTGATCCGCAAATTAAAGCGCGCATTAGGCAAACACAAAGGCAAATGTCGCAGCGAAGAATGATGCAAGATGTTCCCGATGCCGACGTAATTGTAACCAACCCTACTCACTATTCTGTGGCGCTAAAATACGATACTGAGCGAGCAGGTGCGCCGATTGTACTTGCCAAAGGGATAGATGAAATGGCTATGCAAATTCGTAAAATAGCTAAAGGTAACGAAGTACCGATTGTAGAATCTCCTATGCTTACGCGGGCGCTTTATCATACCGCCGAAATAGGCCAACAGATCCCAGATCAGCTATTTACCGCTGTCGCACAAGTTTTAGCCTATGTATTTCAGCTTAAACGCTTTAAAAAAGGCCGCGGAAAGCGCCCCATCCCTCTTAAATCTAAACTGTCTATTCCGGATGATTTTAAATACGATTAGGGTAAGCTAACCACACTTTGAAGAGGCGCCTTGCCTAAATACCAACACGGGGCTGCAAATTCAAACCATAAAGCCCATTCGCTCTTGTCTCTCACTTGCTTTAAATTTTGTATCAATACTCAATGAATCTATTGCTGGCTCTATACTTGGAATAGTTATTGCAATTTCAGGCTAGTGTCAATTTATTGAATTGTAGAGTTATGGATTTTAAAGCGGTATTACAACAACTTAACAAAGATAAAAAAGAGTATGCCAAAGGTGTTGGCACACCGCTACTAGTACTTGCAGCGCTGGGTATGGTTATTTTACCGCTGCCGCCATTTCTTCTTGATATATTATTTTCATTTAATATTGCCCTTGCCTTAGTTGTTTTACTGGTGACTGTTTACACCATGAAACCCCTCGAATTTGGTATGTTTCCGGCGGTATTGTTAATCGCTACAATTATGCGTTTAGCCCTAAATGTTGCCAGTACACGCGTGGTGCTCCTTGAGGGTCACAACGGGGGCGATGCGGCTGGTAAGGTAATTGAAGCGTTTGGCTCAGTGGTTATTGGCGGAAACTACGCGGTAGGTTTAGTGGTGTTTTTAATTTTGATCATCATAAACTTTGTAGTAATAACCAAAGGTGCTGGGCGTATTTCTGAAGTATCGGCTCGTTTCACGTTAGACGCTATGCCGGGTAAGCAAATGGCGATTGATGCCGACTTAAACGCTGGCTTTATTAGTGCAGAGCAAGCACGTGAGCGCCGCAGTGAAGTAACCCGCGAAGCCGACTTTTACGGCTCTATGGATGGGGCGAGTAAGTTTGTAAAAGGCGATGCCATTGCCGGTATCGTGATATTAATTATTAATATTGTTGGCGGCTTATTTGTGGGCATGATCCAACATGACTTGAGCTTTAGCCGCGCAATGGAAGTATATACTTTACTTACCATTGGTGACGGCCTTGTGGCGCAGCTTCCTTCATTACTGCTCTCTATTGGTACTGCTATTGTTGTTACTCGCCAAAACGAATCACATAACATGGGTGAGCAATTTAAAGCCCAATTAGGTAACGAAAAATCATTATTTATCGCCTCAGGTATTTTAATCATTATGGGGTTAGTTCCGGGTATGCCTCATATTGCTTTTTTAAGTTTAGGCGCACTACTTGGCTACTTAGCTTACTTTACTCAACAGCAAAAATTAAAAGCCGCTGCTCTAGCAGCCCAAGAGGCTGAAAGTGGTGCCGTTGCCGGTACTGGCGTTGCAAACAAGCAAGAGCAAAAAGAGCTTGGATGGGACGATGTACAACAAATTGACGTTATTGGCTTAGAAGTTGGCTACAGGCTTATTCCGCTTGTTGACCAATCTCAAGGTGGTGAGCTGCTCAACCGAATTAAAGGGGTGCGTAAAAAGTTATCTCAGGAGCTTGGCTTTTTAGTACCGCCTGTACATATTCGCGATAACTTAGAGTTAGACCCTAATGCGTACCGTATTACCATGATGGGTGTTTCAAGTGGTGAAGGCGAACTCAAACATGGCGATGAACTGGCCATCAACCCTGGGCAAGTATTTGGCCCTATTAAAGGGGTTGAAACCAAAGACCCTGCATTTGGCTTAGATGCGGTATGGATAAAGCCTGATCAAAAAGACGAAGCACAATCACTAGGTTACACCGTGGTTGACTCAGCCACTGTGGTAGCCACCCACATTAGCCAGTTATTAACTAACAGTGCCGCATTATTGCTTGGGCATGAGGAGGTTCAAAACCTGCTTGATATGTTAGCTAAAAGCCATCCGCGTTTAGTAGAAGGGTTAGTGCCAGAAGTACTACCACTGACAACCGTTGTAAAAGTACTGCAAAATTTATTAAACGAAGGTGTGGCTATTCGTGATATGCGCTCTATTGTTCAAACCCTTGTAGAGTACGGCCCACGTAGCCAAGATGCCGATGTTTTAACAGCTGCAGTGCGTATTTCGCTGCGCCGTTTAATAGTTCAAGACGCTGTGGGAATGTCATCAGAAATCCCTGTCATAACCTTGGCGCCTGAGTTGGAACAGATGTTGCATCAGTCATTACAAAATGCAGGCGACGAAGGTGCCGGAATAGAACCAAGCCTTGCTGAGCGGCTTCAAACATCATTAAACGAAGCGCATCAGAATCAAGAAATGGCCGGAGAACCTTCAATATTGCTAACGTCAGGAATGTTACGCACTGTGTTATCTCGTTTTGTTAAGTACACCATACCGGGTTTAAGGGTGATGTCTTATCAAGAGGTACCAGATGAAAGACAGATCAAGATTGTCAGCTCAGTAGGCCAACAATAAAGATTTTAACAGGGGTTGAACCATGAAGATTAAACGTTTTTTTGCCAAAGATATGCGCACCGCACTGAAAGAAGTTAAAGATGAGCTAGGTGTTGATGCCGTTATTATGTCGAACAAAAAACTCGCTAATGGTGTAGAAATTGTTGCCGCAGTAGATTACGACAAAGCAGCCCCTAAAGCCGCAGCACAACCACAGGCAGCGCCTGCTCCGCAAAGAGCCGTGCAACAGCCTACTCATAACTTTGTAAAGCCAGAGCCTAAGCGTGCGCAACCTGAGCCACAAGCAAAAGTAGCAGATAGCTTACAAGCTTTATTAGAGCGCCAGTCGCCACGCCCTCGCTCTCCTGAGCTAGCCTCTATGTTTTCGCAATCAGGTATTGATACGTCTGAGCATTACCAAGAGCCAGCACAGCCACGTACGACAAATATGTTTGCACGCGAAAATGAAGCGCCAAAACGCATGCAAACCCAAGCAGACAGCCTAGGCTTTGATGACTTAGATCAAGACTTTGACGAGTTAGATGCGCCGGTTGCACCGCGTAGTCAAGCTAATAACAACGAAAGCGCCCAAATGAGCGCGATGCGTGATGAAATGAACGCAATTCGCCAGTTATTAGAACACCAAGTATCGGGTTTAATGCAGCAAGATATGGCACGTCGCGACCCTACACGTGCATGCATGATTGACCGTTTAGTTGGCATGGGAATAGATAAAGACGTTGCAGAGCAAATGGCGTGTTTTATTCCAGATGACGTATCGCGTCAGCAAGGTTGGAAAGCATTATTGCAAATGGTTGAAGATCAAATGCAAACCACCAATAACGAAATTCTTCGCCAAGGAGGTGTGTACGCCCTTGTTGGGCCTACTGGTGTAGGTAAAACAACCACAGTAGCTAAACTTGCCGCATTAGGCGCACAAAAGTATGGCGCCGACAAAGTTGCCCTAATCACCACTGATACATACAGAATTGGTGCGTATGAGCAGCTTGCAACGTATGGTCGTATTATTGGTTGTGGTGTTAAACAAGTAAAAGATGCTAATGAATTAGCTGAAGTTTTATATCATTTACGCAATAAGCGTCTAGTATTAATTGATACAGCGGGTATGAGCCAACGTGATTTACGCCTTACAGAGCAATTAAATACGTTAATGCGCAACCAGCGAGTAGATATACGTAGTTATTTAGTATTAAGTGCCACAGCACAAATAAATGTACTGCAAGAAACCGTAAGACATTTTAAAAAGGTTCAGCTAAGCGGTTGTATTTTCACTAAGTTAGATGAATCATTAAGTTTAGGTGAGATTATTAGTATAGCGATTCAAAATCGTCTTCCAATAGGGTATCTTACTAATGGTCAGCGTGTACCAGAAGATATTCGCGTTGCAAATGCTGAAAAACTAGTAAAAAAAGCTGAGCAATTGTATTTAAAAAGAGCAAAAGCACAACATTCAAGGCACCAAGCAGTGGCGCCAAGCACAGTAGGGATGTATGATTAACACAGTATTAGATCAAGCAAGCGGCCTGCGCAAAATGAGTCAAAACAACAACAACGGCGTAAAAGTTATCGCTGTCACCGGCGGTAAAGGAGGAGTGGGTAAAACCAACGTCTCTTTAAATACTGCTATTGCTTTAGGGCAGCAGGGTAATCGTGTATTAGTATTAGATGCCGATTTAGGCCTAGCTAATTGTGATGTAATGCTAGGACTACGTGTTGAAAAAAACTTATCTCATGTCCTTTCTGGCGAGTGCGAACTTGACGAGATTTTAGTTGAAGGCCCAGGCGGTATTAAAATCGTGCCTGCTACATCAGGCTCGCAAAGTATGGTGGAGCTAACCCCATCTGAGCATGCTGGGCTAATTCGTGCCTTTAGTGAGCTTAATACCGAATTTGATATTTTAATTGTAGATACCGCCGCTGGTATTTCTGACATGGTACTGAGTTTTTCTCGTGCAGCGCAAGATGTCATGGTGGTGGTGTGCGACGAGCCGACCTCTATTACTGATGCCTACGCGCTTATTAAAGTACTTAGCCGCGAGCATGGCGTTTATAAATTTAAAATTGTTGCAAACATGGTGCGCAGTATGCGCGAGGGCCAAGAGCTTTTTGCAAAGCTCTCTAAAGTAACAGACCGCTTTTTAGATGTGTCTATGGAGCTTGTTGCGACTATTCCATATGATGAAAATATGCGTAAATCTACGCGTAAACAAAAAGTAATTGTCGATCTTTTCCCTAATTCACCAGCAGCAGTCGCGTTTAAAACATTAGCGACAAAAGCAGTAAAATGGCCTATACCTAATCAACCTTCAGGACATTTAGAGTTTTTCATTGAGAAGCTAGTAAACGGCTGATTATGACAACATCGGTGAAAAGAGCTATGGGATATCAATCAACACAAAATTTAAATGTGATTGTTGAAAAACACGCGTCGCTTGTCAAAAAAGTGGCGTGCCATTTAATAGCTCGTCTTCCTCCTAGCGTTCAGCTTGATGACTTAATCCAATCGGGAATGATTGGCCTTATCGAGGCCTCAAAAAACTTTGACGCCAGTAAAGGGGCAAGCTTTGAAACGTTTGCTGGTATTCGTATCCGCGGCGCTATGCTTGATGAAATGCGCAGAGGGGATTGGGCACCACGTTCGGTGCACCGCAAAAGCCGATTAGTAGCCGAAACCATCACAGAATTAGAAAATAGCTTAAATAGAGAACCAAAAGATACTGAAGTAGCTGAAAAACTTGATATTTCGCTAGAAGAATACCATCATATTTTAAATGATGTTAATTCCAGTAAAGTGCTTGGTATAGAAGACCTAGGGGTAGATGAAGATGTTATTAGCCCTGCAGGTCAAGATTTAGCGCTAGACAAACCATTTAATAATGTTAAAAATGAACGGTTTAATAATTCATTGTTAGAGGCAATAAAGTCTTTACCAGAGCGAGATGCAATGGTGCTTTCTTTGTATTACAACGATGAAATGAATTTAAAAGAAATTGGGCATATACTCGATGTAAGTGAATCGCGTGTAAGTCAGATACATGGTCAGGCGATGATTAAGCTCAAAGCAAAAATCAATGACTGGATAAACTAGTAGTAAGTAAATTATAGGTTAAGACCTCACCGGAGGATGTTTTGGATAAAAACATGAAAATTCTTGTTGTTGATGATTTCTCTACAATGAGACGTATTATAAAAAATCTGTTGCGTGACCTAGGGTTCACGAATGTTCAAGAAGCTGACGATGGTTCTACAGCATTACCTATGTTGCAAAATCAGGTTTTTGACTTTGTTGTAACCGATTGGAACATGCCAGGCATGCAGGGTATTGACTTGCTAAGAGCCATTAGAGCTGATGAAAAATTAAAACATATTCCGGTTTTAATGGTGACGGCAGAAGCTAAAAAAGAACAAATAATAGCGGCAGCGCAAGCAGGTGTTAATGGCTACATTGTTAAGCCATTTACTGCTGGTACTTTGAAAACTAAATTAGAAAAAGTGTTTGAACGCTTAGGTTAATGAGAGGAGAGGCTTATGTCAGCACCAGCTGCGCCTCAAATTACTTTAGAACAAGCTCGTCAGCTCGTCGTTTTTTTAGAAAACGGTGAGCAAGATAAAGCAGATCAATTAATTTTAGATACTGCCTCTCAAGAACAATCGCAGCTTTTTGCTGAAGTAGGTAAGTTAACACGCCAATTACACGAAGCCCTTAAAAGCTTTGAACTTGATACGCGTTTAACCGATTTAACCACTGATGCAATACCGGATGCGAAAAAGCGCTTAAACTATGTCATGGAAATGACAGAAAATGCAGCTAATAAGACAATGGATGCGGTCGAAGCAAGCCTCCCTATTGCGCAGCAGCTAGCAGATGAAATTGCACATATTAAGCCTACTTGGGATAGGCTTATGAACCGCGAAATAGAGCTGGGCGAGTTTAAAACCTTATGCCACAGCATCGACAAGTTTATGAACAGCTCTCATCATAAAACCGATGAGTTGCAAACTTTAATGACTAATGTACTAATGGCGCAGGATTTTCAAGATTTAACCGGCCAGGTTATCCGCCGTGTAATTGAATTAGTCAGAGAAGTAGAAGAAAGTTTAATCCACCTTTTAACAGCATTTGCTGCACAAGATGACAGCATTGCTGAAAGTAAAGAACAACAAGAAACAGAAGAACTGGTTGCCGCACAAACATTAGCAGGTCCTGAAGGCCCTATTATTGATAAAGAGTCGCGAAATGATGTTGTATCTGACCAAGACGAGGTCGATGACCTATTATCAAGTTTGGGCTTCTAAGAGGAGAGTAACTGCATGAGCTTTGAAGTCGATGAAGATATTTTACAAGACTTTCTTGTAGAGGCTGGAGAAATCCTAGAGCTTTTATCTGAACAGTTAGTTGAGCTAGAAAATAACCCAGAAGATACTGAGTTACTAAATGCTATTTTTAGGGGCTTTCATACCGTAAAAGGGGGAGCAGGCTTTTTAGCTATGACTGAGCTTGTTGATGCCTGTCATGGTGCTGAAAACGTATTTGATCTCTTACGCCAAGGGGTTAGAACTGTTAATTCAGAATTAATGGATGTGATTTTACAAGCACTAGATACCATTAATGAAATGTTTGCCACTATTCAAAACCGCGAACAGCCAGACCCAGCAGACCCTCAATTATTAGAAACCCTTCATAAACTTGGCCAACCGCCTACGGATGATGAGCTTACTGAAACAGCCCCCGACGTTGTTGAACAAGAACCCGCAGCTCCCGTTAGCGCAACAGATGATGAAGACCCATTTGCATTTGATGAACTATTTGATGTGGCAGGTTCAAGCCCTTCAGCAGATAGCACGCAAATTGACGAAATTACAGAAGATGAATTTGAAAGCTTACTCGATGAGCTACACGGCAAAGGCCAAAGCCCGGTGTCGCAACCAAGTGCAAGTGCAGAGCCAGATTCAAGTTCAGATATTACCGATGATGAATTTGACAGTTTATTAGATGAATTACACGGTGTAGGTAGTTTTGGTCCTGTTGCAGGAGATACTTCAAGCAGTGAGCCAGAAGTAAAACACACAGCACCACCAGCGGCTGTTGCAAATGATAGCGGTGATGATGAAATCAGCGATGATGAATTTGAAGCACTGCTTGATGAACTGCATGGTAAAGGCGCCGCACCAGAATCAAAAGAAGCTGACACACCTGCACCGCAGCCACCTAAGGCTGCACCTGTAGCACAAACGCCAGCAAAACCTACGCCAGAAAAGCCTACGCCAGCACCTGCAGCAAAACAAGCTCCGGCGGCTAAAGCCGCTGCGCCTACACCTAAAGTGGCTGAAAAACCAGCGAGTAGCGCTGCACCTAAAAAAGCTACGCCTCCACCTGCTGAAACCACAGTACGTGTTGATACAAAGCGTTTAGACCAAATAATGAATATGGTTGGCGAGTTGGTATTAGTACGAAATAGGTTGGTTAGTTTAGCGACCAATACAGACAGTGAAGCGATGGGTAAGGCGATATCAAATCTTGATGTGGTCACTGCTGATATTCAAGGTGCAGTAATGCAAACGCGAATGCAGCCTATCAAAAAAGTGTTTGGCCGATTCCCTCGCGTAGTACGTGACTTAGCCCGTAGCTTAAATAAAGAAATTGATTTACAGCTTGTAGGTGAAGAAACCGATTTAGATAAAAACTTAGTTGAGGCACTGGCCGATCCGTTGGTGCATTTAGTACGAAACTCAGTTGACCACGGAATTGAAATGCCAGCAGCGCGTGAAGCTGCGGGTAAGCCTAGAACCGGTAACGTTACATTATCGGCTTCGCAAGAAGGCGACCATATTTTGTTAACCATTAAAGATGATGGTGCAGGTATGGATGCGGAAAAACTGAAAAAAATAGCGATCAGTAAAGGCGTTATTGACCATGATCAGGCAAGTCGCTTATCAGATACAGAAGCGTATAACTTAATATTTGCACCAGGCTTTTCGACCAAAGAAGAGATATCTGATATTTCTGGCCGTGGCGTAGGCATGGATGTAGTAAAAACTAAAATTACGCAGCTTAATGGCTCTGTGAGTATACAGTCAGAGTTGGGCGTAGGGACTATTTTAGAAATAAAAGTACCATTAACACTGGCTATTTTACCTACGCTGATGGTCATTGTTGGTGAGCAAACGTTTGCGTTACCACTTGCTGGTGTGAGTGAAATATTCCACTTAGATTTAACCAAAACCAATGTTGTAGATGGTCAGCTTACAATTATTGTTCGTAAAAAAGCGATACCGCTATTTTACTTAGAGCATTGGCTAGTTAAAGGTGCTGATTGTTCTCAGCGAAAAGCGCAAGGTCATGTGGTAATTGTACAAATAGGTACTCAGCAAGTTGGCTTTGTGGTTGATTCATTAATTGGCCAAGAAGAAGTTGTTATTAAGCCTCTTGATGCGTTATTACAAGGTACGCCAGGAATGGCTGGTGCAACAATTACATCTGACGGTGGTATTGCGCTGATTCTGGATGTACCTAATATGCTTAAGCATTACGCAGGATAAAATGTAGGCATACCTGTGTATGCCTACACATAAATTTAATAAGAGAGCGCAATGGCCGTAAAAGTTTTAGTTGTTGACGATTCCAGTTTTTTTCGCCGTCGAGTAAGCGAAATCCTTGAACAAGACAGCGGTATCGAAGTAATAGGTTTTGCTGTTAACGGTAGAGAAGCCGTAGAAAAAACAGCGCAGTTACGTCCAGATATGATCACCATGGATGTAGAAATGCCTGTGCTTGATGGTATTAGCGCAGTAAAAGAAATTATGGCGAGTAACCCAACGCCAATACTTATGTTTTCTTCATTAACCCGCGACGGTGCAACCGCAACTTTAGATGCACTTGATGCCGGAGCTATGGACTTTTTACCGAAAAAGTTTGAAGACATTGCACGAAATAACGAAGATGCAATCAAGTTATTGCAAGCCAAAGTGAAGGAAATTGGTCGCAGGCGTGCTCCACGCCCTGTTAGGCCATTAACATCAAGTAAGACTACTGCTCCATCTGCAAGCAAACTTGCCACAACAAGCTCTTCGCTTAAACAACCTGATAGAAGCTTTCACCGTGCTGCCCCAGTGCAGACAACAACTACACCCAGTATGCCCACGCGTGCCAGCGGTACACACTATCAAATAGTGGCTATTGGCACTTCAACTGGCGGGCCAGTTGCTTTACAAACTATATTAACCCAATTACCTGCTAACTTTGCACACCCTATTTTGTTAATTCAGCACATGCCGGCGGCATTTACGCCTGCGTTTGCGGCACGTTTGAATAGCCTTTGCAAAATACGCGTTAAAGAAGCGCAACAAGGTGACAGGCTAGAAGCCGGCACAGCCTACTTAGCACCTGGTGGACAGCAAATGATGGTGGAGGGGCGAAGTGGTAACAAAACGTTGCGTGTATTTGAAGATAATAGTGAACGAATAAGCTACAAACCAAGCGTTGATGTTACTTTTGCAAGTGTTGCTAAAAGCTACCAAGGAGACGTACTTGCTATTGTTTTAACCGGCATGGGCGCTGATGGACGTGATGGCGCGCGAATGCTTAAGCAATCTGGCGCAACAATTTGGGCGCAAGATGAAAAAAGCTGTGTGGTATACGGTATGCCTCAAGCTATTGCTAACGCTGGGCTTGCCTCTGAGCATTTAGCGTTAAACGACGTAGCAGCAAGAATAAAAAGAGAGACTGGTTGTGGATAAGCTCTCTGTTTTAGGGTTAATCATTGCGCTGGGCGCTATAGCGATTGGTTACTCTTTAGAGGGTGGCGTTGTCACGGCGTTATTTAATGGCCCTGCACTTATTATTGTACTTGGCGGCACCTTAGGGGCTGTTATGTTGCAAACGGCGACAAGCACCTTTAAAAAAACGCTAAGCATGAGCCATTGGGTGTTTTTTTCACCCCAGTACAATATTGAGCAAGCCATAGAGCAAATTAAAACGTGGTCGCATAAAGCTCGCCAGGAAGGGTACTTAGCGCTTGAAAAAGAGGCACTTAGTCACCCAGATCCTTATGCAGCAAAAGGGCTTAGCTTACTAGTAGATGGGTGTTCGGAGCAAAAGCTACGCGACACCTTAGAAATAGATTTAATGCTTGAACGAGACCGCTTACTTGAAGCAAGTAGAGTGTACGAAGCCATGGGCGGATATAGCCCAACTATAGGTATTTTAGGGGCTGTACTTGGTCTTATTCAAGCAATGTCATTTATTACCGACCCTCAAAAGCTAGGTGCAGGGGTCGCCACCGCATTTATTGCAACAATATATGGGGTGGGTTTAGCTAACTTATTATTTTTACCTATGGCCAATAAGCTTAAGCAGCGAGTGGAGCAAAAAATGCTTTACCATGAAATGATGGCCGAAGGGGTGATTGCTATAAGCCTTGGCGAAAGTCCTATTAACATAGAATTAAAGCTTGAAGCTTATCGCACAGAGCGCCCTAATGTCGTGGTAGAGTAACTTTTATGTTACGCCGGCGCTTACGTCAATCAGCTGAAAAAAATCAACATACAGAACGTTGGTTAGTCTCTTATGCTGATTATATGACCATTATGTTTGCCTTTTTTGTGGTTATGTATGCCATTGCCATAAATAAAGAAGAAAGTTTTCAAATCCTCTCAGACTCCCTAGAACAGGTTTTTGACAAATCAGCAAGGCAGCAATCGCAACAAGGTGAGGGCGTTACTGGCGAAGGGCTACTTACTGACCGTGTTACCCCAGAGCAAGAGTTATTGTACGGTGAGAGCATTCAAAAACAGGAGTCTGGCCCAGAGCTGCTAGATGGACATAGTGATACCAGCAATATAAAACAAAAGCATTTAGGTAAACCACTCGATAGTTTGTTAACTAAATTACATTCAGCACTTATTGATGAAATTCGTGATGGAGAAGCCAGTTTAGAGCTCAACCAAGATTGGCTTATTATTGAGCTAAGTTCAGGAATGCTGTTCTCAAGTGGTAGCTCTGTGGCCCATGCGCGAGCTAAGCAAGTCGTAAAAATTGTAAAAGATATTATTGCCCCAGTAGATAACTACATAAGGGTAAGAGGTTACACAGATAACGAAAGTATTCGCAATGAAATGTTTCGCTCTAACTGGGAGTTGTCAGTTGCACGTGCGACCTCTATTTTAGTTGAATTAGAAGCGTTAGGAATTAACCCAGCTAGAATGGCAATCGAGGGGTATGGGCAATACTCACCTTTTGCCGATAACGACACCGCAGCAGGTCGAGCAGAGAATCGTAAAGTTGTTATTGCGCTTTCTAAGTATGGCTTAGTACAACAAACCACCGAAAATGAAGCTGAGCCTGATGAGCAAGTGCAACAAGCTACGCCTGAGCCAGAGGTGGAACTTCCCTCTGATGATAACTCTATTAAAATAATTCGTTTACCTCATGGTGGCATCAGAATCACCACGCGCAATGAACAGTAATTAGGACTTAATGTGAAGATTTGGACAGTAGCAAATCAAAAGGGCGGTGTAGGTAAAACCACAACGGCTGTCAGTCTTGCTGGTATTTTGGCCTTGCAAGGTAAACGCGTATTACTCATTGATACCGACCCTCACGCCTCACTAACGTACTATTTTGGTATTGATTCTGAAGATTTAGAAGTCAGTGTGTACGATATTTTTGCCCGCGGCACCTCAATGCAAAGTGAAGAAATACTTCAAGCATTGTGCCCCTCTACGATGGAAAACCTAGATATATTGCCCGCGACGATGGCTATAGCAACCCTCGATAGAAGCATGGGCAATAAAACGGGAATGGGCTTAATTTTAAAAAAAACACTTGCAAAAATTAGTGAACATTACGATTATGCGCTGCTTGATTGCCCGCCCGTTTTAGGTGTTTTAATGGTGAACGCATTAGCCGCCAGCGAACGTATTTTAGTGCCTGTGCAAACTGAGTTTTTGGCGCTCAAAGGGCTTGATAGAATGATGCGCACTATGGAATTAATGCAAAGCTCTCAAGCGAAACAGTACCAATATACTATAATCCCTACTATGTATGATAAGCGCACAAAAGCGTCGCTTGAAGCCTACAAAACGTTACAAAATACATATAAAGATAAAGTATGGCCAGGGGTGATCCCCGTTGATACAAAGTTTAGAGATGCAAGCCTTGCACAAAAGGTACCCATAGAGTTTTGCCCACGTTCGCGTGGGGTTTACGCTTATAAAGCGTTATTAGATTATTTAATTGGACAAGGTTAATGAATGAGTAAGCAATTATTTGCTAATGAAAAAGTAATGACTCAATACTTAGGGGCGCTATTATGCGAAGACGAACCTGAGGAAAACCTTGAGCCTGTAGCAAAGCTACTTGAGCAAGTACCTAGTGCCTTACAAAACGACGAAGTACTTTTAAAGCCCAAAGCGCAATTAAAAGTAACCGAGCAGCTTTATTCTGAGCAAGTAAAAGAGAGTAATAGCGAGGCTGACGCCACTATTTCGCCACCTGCACCTATTGAGCCTGAGCCAGTAGAGACACCTGAGGTGCAAACCCAGTTAAGTACAGAACCTGCCCCTTTATTACATAGCCAAGAAGATTACTTTGAAGGTGAATTTCAGGCTCTGTTTTTTGAAGTGGCTGGTTTAACATTGGCTGTTCCTTTAAAAGCGCTTGGAGGAATTCATCAATTAGGTGAAGTAAATCATTTATTTGGTAAGCCAAAGTGGTTTAAAGGCGTTATGCTTAATAGAGATGAAAAGCTAAACGTAGTTGATACTGCACGTTGGGTAATGCCTGAAAAGTACGATGAAAAGTTAGAGGCCTCTCTTAATTATCAGTATTTAATAACCCTAGGCGATAGCAACTGGGGTTTATTGGCCGAAAAGTTAATAAATAACATTACATTGAGTAAAGAAGATGTAAAATGGCGAAAAAACAGTGGCAAACGCCCTTGGCTTGCCGGTGTTATTAAAGAAAAAATGTGTGCTTTAATAGATGTAGATAATTTAAATGCACTATTAGAAAAAGGCTTAGATAGCCGTCAGTAGTAACGACCATTACGGGGTAACAGCATGAGCGAAGATAGACTATTATCAGCGAATAAAAACGCAGATAACAACGATGAAATTTTACAGTGGGTAACGTTTAAGCTTGAAGAAGAAACGTATGGCGTAAACGTAATGCAGGTGCAAGAAATTTTACGTTATACCGAAATTGCCCCAGTACCTGGTGCACCTTCATACGTTATTGGCATTATAAATTTACGTGGTAACGTAGTCACTGTTATTGATACTCGTGCACGCTTTGGTTTGCCTGCTGCGGATGCAACTGATAACTCTCGCATTTTAATTATTGAAGCAGAAGAGCAAGTAATTGGTATTTTAGCTGATAGTGTTTCTGAAGTTGTGTACTTACGCAGCTCTGAAATAGACAGTGCGCCAAATGTTGGTACCGAAGAAAGCGCTAAGTTTATCCAAGGTGTATGTAACCGCGATAACGAATTACTTATTTTAGTCGATTTAAATAAATTACTTAGCGATGACGAATGGGATGAGTTAAGCGATATTTAAGCTTTACCACTAAAATTATGTTGTTACTCAGTATCGCAATAGCAGCGTTAGGGATAGGTTTAATATCGCTGGCGCTAATTGTTGCATTAAAAAATAAACAGTCGGCGGAGCTTAATGCGGTATCACAGCAATTAAAAGATACCTCAGAGCAAACACATATATTACGCAGTGAAGTGTCTGAGCTCAGAACAGGGCTTTTAAGTATTGGTAAGCGCGTACTTGAAGTTGAGCAACAAAATCAAGAGTTGATGCAACAACAAGCTGCCCAAAAATATGATGACCCAGACGCAAAAATATATTCTCGTGCTGTTAAAATGGTTGAGCTTGGCGCAGATTTAGATGAGGTGATACGCGAGTGCGAGCTTCCTAGGGCTGAGGCTGAACTATTATTTTCGTTACATAAACAAAAAGACGCCTAGCGTCTTTTTTGCTTTTAACTACACGTAATACCAATGTGCAGTAATACTTAATAAAGGGGGAGATATAATTCATCCACCTAGTTATGCCTTTACATTTAGCTTACCTTGAAAGTCTTGCCAGCCAGGTGGGAACTGCCCACGAAGCACGTACGAAAAAGCAATCAATTCAGCAATAACATAATAAAGTTCTTTAGGTATTTCCTCTCCCAATTCTAAGTGAGAGAGTGTTTTAGCAAGTGCTTCATCTTGGTGGATCATAATGCCTTTTTGTTTCGCTGCTGCGATTATTTCATCGGCCAACTCGCCAAACCCTTTTACACTTACTGCTGGGGTACTTCCTGCTTCATACAACAGGCCAATCGCGGATTTATTATTTGCTGCTAAATTAGAGGTGTCAGTCATGTTAAACCTTAATATTTATAATGGCATGCGATTGATAAAACGCTTGATGACTAGCATCTGCGCGTTTTAAGTTTAGCTCGCCAACTTGCAAGCCATGCTGAGCTAATTTAGCCCTGAGGCTATCTAAGTGAGGGTGTGCAATTGCACTTACTTCTTGGCTAGAGGCAAGCAGCTGGCAATCGAGCGCTTTGTCCATAAGCTCAGCCACTATTTGTAATTGCCCTTGCTGTGCATAATCAAAATTTAATCTAACAAACCACACGTTTTTTTCGGTTTTATCTACACTGGCTTTTTTATATTGCCCTAAGGTTATCTCTGTTTGTCCCGCTTCAGGCGGAAGTTTCATCGGAAATAAAAACTGTGCTAGCGGGTTTGTGTCGCTTTGTTGGTTTGGCGTAGTTACTTGTACTTGGTTAAGGGTATTTTTAACTTGTAGCAGCTCTGGGGCAAGCTCTTGTATTTGTGTTTGTTGAAGTTGCTCTAATAGTTTATCCGCGCCATTACCTACTTTAAAAGTAGGTAAAAGCACATTAAGTAGGGCATCCACGCCTGTGTGGTTATTAAACGTTAGCGAAGTACTTGATTGGCTTATTATTGGCGCCGCTAAAATAGTAACCGCAAGTTGCTCAAGCCCTTTTGTAAAGCTACTTTGTAGTGTGTCGTTTGGCGTAGTAAGCGGTTGTAAGGTACTTAAAAGCTCTCGCTGTATGGTGGCTGGGTGCACATTAGTACTGGAGACCATTCTATTAAAAGCTTGATTCACTAAACGCGTAAGATCAGGTGTATTTTGAGTAGCTTTACTTGCTATGTCAGTAATTTGGCTACTCAACAATGTTTTAGGGTTGGAAGCGCTATTTGGGCGCTCACTCTCTGTTGGCAAATTTAAAAGCGAGGTTAAAAGTTTAGCCTCTGTTGGTTGTAACTGCTGACTTACAGCTGTGTTAAAAAGTGAGTGAGACAAACTGGGTTGGTTAGGAGTATTTACCTGTGAAGTTGTGGCATGTAGTGTTTTTAAACTCAGCGGCACAGAAGAGTTGCCTTGCGTACTTACATTTGTTGGTTGGGCGCTCACTGCTTGGGGCTGAGCTGTGTTGTTTGCTGATTGCCATAACGACACACTCGCCTTTAATTGCTGGGTTATTTGCACTAAAGGAGGCAGCTGCGCAAAGTGTTTAGCTAAAGGGCTGTTAGGGGTAAAAGAATGATTAGCCACTTCTGCGGTTATATTTAGCTTGCTTAAATTAGGGTTTGTTAGCGTGTTTATTGGTGTCGGCGTTTTATTTACATCAAGCTTAGCTTGTTGAGCCTGCAAAGGTGGCATTTTACTCGCAAAGGGTTTGTTTTCAAAGTATTTAACGGCATCGTTAATTCGCGTTTTTAAATCACTAAAGCTACTTTGTAACCATGACTTTATAGGGCTTTGTGCACTTAACTGCGGGCTTGTTTTATCAGCGGGGGGTCTGGCTGCATTTTGCTGCTGTGATAAAACCAAGTCGGTAAAGGGTTTACTAAATGAGTTATTAAGCGCGACCTGCATTTTAGGTAAGTTAGTTTTAATGAGCAGCTTATCTGCTTGATTGGTAATATTGACTGCCACGGGCTTGCTAGGCAATTCACTAAGCTGTTTATTAGTTATCGGTGTTGTGAACGAGCCGCTATGCTGAGGGTGCGAAATAATAGCTAATTTAGGCGTTGCTTGTAGTTGCGCGCTGGGCAGTAAGTTAGTTAATAGCTGCGAAATTTTATGCTGGCTGAGAGTTTGAGTATGGACGGTGTCAGCAAAGCGGTTAATAACATTTATTTGTGCGCCTTTATTGGTTGTATTAATAAGTACCTGTAATGGCTGCTCGGTATTTAACAGCTGTGCGGTTTCTTTGTTAATTGCAATACTGGCATTAAGGCTAGGTATCATAAGCTGCGGTGACGGCGAAAGCTGTACATTGACTGGCAAAGGTTTACTTTGTATTTCACTACCGGTACTAACATAATTTAAAAAACGCTGCAGTTGTGATGCGTTGCTAAGTGTAATATTGGTATTGTTAGGAGTAATATTTAGCTGCTTTCCATCAGCGCTGAGCTGTATGTTAGCACTTGCTATTTTGTCTGTATTTTGAGGGGCATGCGTTATGCCTAAGCGCAGTGTTTGCCAGTGTTTATCAATCAAAACATCGAGTGTAATTGAGCCTTTTGAAAACTGAATATTTTTAGCCGCAAGTACCTGCTCGGGTAATTGTACTAATTCGTCCGAAGTGCTCGGGGCGCTTTGGTTATTAACCAATGAATTAGATAATGTGATTTGCGTTGGATTATTCATTATTTTAAATCAAGTTTTCGCTAATTTTCGTGAATCGATTTTAAAGCAATATTCGTATTACCCTATCATTATGGTAGACTAACGCCTAATTTTTGGCATAGAGAAACGTCATCTTGTTACACATTAAGTCCGTCACCTGCATCAAGCAAGAACGTTGTTTGTTTGCGGATCTTAATTTTAGCCTAAATAGCGGTCAAATCATGCAATTAGCGGGTCCTAACGGGGCTGGCAAAACATCATTATTGCGTATTGTCGCAGGCTTTAGTGTGCCTGATGAAGGCGCTATTTTTTATAACCAGCAAGCTATTGCCAAGCATTATGAAGAGTACGCCACAGACCTGCTATTTATAGGCCATAAAACCGGTGTCAATGTGCAGCTCAGCGCACTGGAAAACGTGCGCCATTGGTTACACATTAACGGCTATACAAATGAGCCCGACTTATATCCAATTTTAGCTAAGCTTGGCTTAGTGGGCCTTGAAGATGTGCCGGTAAGAATGCTCTCTGCAGGGCAGCAGCGTCGTGTTGCTTTAGTGCGATTATGGTTAAGCGATGCAAAACTATGGGTACTTGATGAACCCTTTACTGCACTTGATAAAAATGGCGTTGCCTTTTTACAACAACGTTTTTCTGAGCATTTAAAAAGTGGTGGCGCTATTTTACTAACAACCCATCAAGATTTAACAACACAGTTTGAAAACCTACAAACGGTGACCTTGGAGTATCGTTACTGATGACTCGTCAACATTCATATTGGCTGCTGTTTAGTGCGGTATTTAGTAAAGATGTAAAGCTTGCATTTCGCCAGCGCGCTGAAATTATCAATCCTATCTTGTTTTTTCTCATTGTTATTTCTTTATTTCCGTTAGCAATTGGCCCAGAGCCCGGTCTATTAAACAGAATGGCGCCAGGTATTATTTGGGTAGCAGCTTTGCTCTCTACCATGCTTGGACTCGATAAATTATTCAGAGACGACTATAACGATGGCTCGTTAGAGCAGTTAATTGCTTCATCGTACCCGCTATCACTCACCGTGTTGGCTAAAGTCGCGGCGCATTGGGTTGTTACCGGTTTACCATTAGTATTAATGACACCGTTATTTGCTTTATTGCTTAATTTAGAGAGCTCTGCGCTGTTAGCGACCGTATTAACATTATTATTAGGCACGCCATTATTAAGCTTTATTGGTGCAATTGGGGCTGGCCTTACTGTGGGATTACAAAAAGGCGGCATTTTAATGAGCCTATTAGTGTTGCCTTTGTATATTCCTGTTTTAATTTTTGCAACGTCAGCCATTGATACCAGTACTATGTCGCTGGATTATAGTGGGCAGCTTGCCATTCTTGGGGCCATGTTAGTAGTTGCTATTATGTGTGCACCCATCGCCATATCGTCAGCATTAAAAGTGAGTGTAAGTTAATATGTGGAAGTGGTTACATCCCTACGCAAAAGCAGAGCGCGCATATCAATTATGTAATACGTTACTGCCTTATTTTGCCGTTGTTACGGTTATAAGTATGCTTGTTGGTTGGATTTGGGGCTTAGGTTTTGCACCAGCTGATTATCAACAAAAAGACAGCTACCGTATTATTTTCATTCATGTTCCATCGGCTATTTTGTCTATGGGCGCATACTCTTCTATGGCTATAGCAGCTATTGTCGCTTTAGTGTGGCAATTACGTAACGCTGAACTTGCTGTAATTGCTATTGCCCCGGTGGGAGCATGTGTTACAGCTATTGCCTTAATTACCGGCGCTGCATGGGGTAAACCTATGTGGGGTGCTTGGTGGGTATGGGATGCACGTTTAACCTCTGAACTTATTTTATTGTTTTTATACTTAGGCGTGCTGTCGCTTTACCATGCCTTTGAAGATAAAAAATCAGCAGGGCGCGCAGCGTCTATTTTAGCCATTGTAGGGGTAATTAATTTACCTGTTATTCACTACTCCGTAGAGTGGTGGAACACCCTGCACCAAGGCGCAACAATCACAAAGCTTGATACAAAAGCCATTGACCCAAGTATGTTTTGGCCGCTTATGGTAAATATTTTAGCATTTGCAGCGTTTGTGGGCACTGTAACGTTAATTCGCCTTAAAAATGAAATATTACAACGTGAAAAGCATCGACCTTGGGTTCGAGCCTTGTTAAGTAAGGGGTAAATTATGCAGTTTGACTCTTTTTCTGATTTTATTGCAATGGGAGGCTACGGGTTTTACGTGTGGCTTTCATTTGGTACATGCGCCTTAATTTTGTTGGGCATTTTATTTAGCTCTTTACGTGATACAAAACGTATTATGGCCTCAGTAGAGCAGCAAGTTGCGCGCGAAGCGCGAATTAAAAAAGCGAAGCAGGAACAAATCTCATGAACCCAAGACGTAAAAAACGCCTATTGGTAATTATTGCAGTACTGTTTGGTATTGGTGCCTCTGTAGGCCTAGTGCTTTATGCGCTACAAGAAAACATAAACTTATTTTATACACCAAGCGAGCTAATAGACGGCAAAGGCCCAGATAAAGAAAAACCGCAAATAGGGCAAAAGTTGCGTATTGGCGGTATGGTTGTGCCGGGTTCTGTCATTCGTAATGAACAAAGTTTACAAGTCAGCTTTAAATTGATTGATACCGGGCCATTGGTAACAATTAAATACCAAGGCATTTTGCCTGACTTATTTCGCGAAGGCCAAGGTATTGTAGCGCAAGGTGTGCTTGTAGAACCAAACGTGATTGAAGCTTTTGAAGTACTGGCTAAGCATGATGAAGAATACATGCCAGCAGAAGTTGCAGAAGCCGTAAAAGGAATTAAACACGAAAAACCAAAATACAACCTAGATAGCGGTAGCTAATATGATCCCAGAACTTGGTTATTTTTCTTTAACGCTTGCCATGGTGCTAAGCGTTTTACTGTGTATTTTTCCGCTGTGGGGCGCGCATACCGGTAATCTTCGTTTAATGCGTGCGGCCCCGTCTTTAGCCGTTGGGCAATTTGCTTTTGTACTTCTCTCGTTTGCTGCGCTTATCTATGCCAGCTTAACAGATGACTTTACGGTATCTTATGTGGCGTATCATTCAAGTAGTACGTTGCCTTGGTATTATAAAATTACCTCTACGTGGGGTGGGCACGAAGGCGCTATTTTACTGTGGCTTGTAATGCAAGCAGGGTGGACCGCCGTGGTTGCGATGCGTTCTAAATCGCTACCTTGGGTGTTGCGTGCACGTGTTTTAGGTGTGCTTGGCTTTTTAGGTGTCGGTTTTATGATGTACACACTACTGCTTTCAAGCCCATTTGAACGCTTACTGCCGTATTTCCCTGTTGAAGGGCGTGATTTAAATCCGCTACTACAAGACCCAGGTATGATCATTCATCCGCCATTACTGTATATGGGATATGTGGGGTTATCGGTTGCGTTTTCATTTGCTATTGCAGCACTTTTAACAGGTAAACTTGATAACACCTGGGCTAAATGGTCTCGCCCATGGACGATGACTGCTTGGGGCTTTTTAAGTTTAGGAATAACCATAGGCAGCTGGTGGGCTTATTCTGAGCTTGGCTGGGGTGGCTGGTGGTTTTGGGATCCGGTAGAAAACGCATCGCTTATGCCCTGGCTAGTCGCTACGGCTTTATTGCACTCTTTGAGCGTGACAGAAAAGCGCGGTGTATTTAAATCGTGGACTGTGCTGCTTGCCATCGCTGCATTCTCCCTAAGCTTATTAGGCACCTTTATTGTTCGCTCAGGTATTATTGTATCGGTGCATGCATTTGCCACTGACCCCGATAGAGGTTTATTCATTCTAGCCTTTTTAGGCATTGTTGTTGGCGGCGGTTTATCGTTGTATGCGCTGCGCGTATCACAAGTTAAAAGCGAAGGCCGTTACAAGTTTGTATCACGCGAAGTGGCCTTATGGCTTAACAACATCTTTTTAGTGGTAGCCACATTAATTGTTCTTTTAGGTACTTTGTTACCTATGGTGCATAAAGAAATGGGCCTAGGCAGTATTTCTATTGGCGAACCGTTCTTTAATAAAATGTTTGCCATTTTATTAGTACCATTTGCCATATTAATGGGAATAGGGCCTTTTCTTCGTTGGAAACAAAACAAGTGGGCTGTACTACAAAATAAAGTATTAATAGGTGTGTTAATAAGTGTTGTTATTACCTGTGCGTGGTTGTTCTCAAGCTACGATGTCGTAAAGCCACTTACATTATTAGCCACCACCTTAGGTGTATGGGTTGCAGTCTCTACTGCCATAGATTTATACGCCAAGGCGTCGGTTCACGGGACGCTAAAAGAAGGTATTAAACGTTTAGGCATTAGCTACTGGGCTATGGTGCTAGGTCACGTTGGTTTAGCATTTGTTATTGCTGGCGTAACACTTACTTCGGCGTACTCGGTGGAGCGTGATGTTTCTATGAAGCAAGGCGATATTGTCACGCTTAACCAATACGAATACCGATTTGATGGCGTTAAATCAATACGCGGCCCTAACTACAGTGGGCATGCTGGTGTAGTGTCGGTATTCAATAACGATAAGCTAGTGACTGAGTTACATGCAGAAAAACGCAAATACGATATTGGTATGCAATTTATGACCGAAGCGGCAATTGATGCCGGCTTTACTCGCGACCTATATTTAGCGCTCGGTGAGCAATTAAGTAAAGGGGCATGGTCACTGCGTATTTATCACAAACCGTTCGTGCGTTGGATGTGGATAGGCGGTGTACTTATATCGCTTGCAGGGTTTATGATTTTATTTGATAAACGCTACCGTACATCAGCAAGTACACGCAAAAAAGCGTTGGAGAATGCGTAATGAACCGTAAAATTTTAGCTTTAGCACCGTTATTAATATTCATATTTTTATGTGTATTTTTGTATCAAGGTTTGTTTGCCAACCCGCGTGAAATTCAAACCGGACGACTAGGCCAAACGATGCCTGCGTTTAACCTGCCTGATTTAATGCAAGATGATAAGCGCTGGACAGATGAAAGCCTAAAAGGCGAAGTTTATTTACTTAATGTATGGGGGACTTGGTGCCCTACATGTTTAGTTGAACTTGGGTATTTAACTAAGCTGCGCGAGCAAGGCGTAAAAATTATTGGCTTGTACTATGTACAAGGCTATGATGCCGATTTTGATGGCCCATTTGATATGCAGGCTTTGCGCACAGATGTGAGCGATATGCTCAGCCGTGCTGGCGACCCATACCAATTTAATATTTTAGACTTGCACCGTACCTTATCACTTGATTTAGGTGTATCGGGTGCCCCTGAAACATTTTTAGTGGATAAAACGGGTAAAATTTTATTACACCATACAGGGGATCTAAATCCGCGCGTATGGCGTGCTAAATTTGCCCCTGTTATGCAGGAGCTAAATTAATGCGAGTGTTTTTATTAACCCTGAGCTTTTTTATAAGTATGGCAGTGTATGCCGAGCAAGATCGCTACCAGTTTGACAATAACCAACAAGCTGTGCGCTTTGAAGAGTTAACCAAAGAGCTCAGGTGCCCTAAATGTCAAAACCAAAATATTGCAGACTCAGATGCCATTGTTGCAAAAGATTTACGCGACAAGGTACTCGCGCTGGTAAAAGAAGGTAAAACAAAAGACGAAGTAATCGATTACATGATAGACAGATACGGTTATTTTGTTCATTACGATCCGCCTGTAACACCAGCCACATTAGTACTTTGGGTTTTACCTGTACTTATTGTTATTTTGGGTTTTGGTTTTATTGTAATTCGCCAGCGTAAGGCGTCAGTTAAGCAAACCTGGAACAGTGATGATGAAGCAAAACTTGCTAAGTTAATTGCAGAAAATAAACGTCAGGAGCAAAATTAATGATTTTAATGTGGGCGTGTTTTGCTTTACTCACACTAATTGCACTGGCTTTCATTATGTTGCCTTTTTTAAAAAAAGAGCGCGTGCAAACCATTACTCACAATGCTAATGCAGAATTGATCAGCATTTACGAGCAGCGTTTAGTTGAGCTGCAAAACGACTTAGACAATCAACGTATTGATGCACAAAGCCACAGTGAATCGGTTATTGAGCTAAAACGTCGTTTATTGAACGAGCTATCGCCAGAAAAATCGCTTAATAGCAAAGGTAATAACCGTATTTTTGCTTTAACAGGCGCAGCATTTTTATTAGCCCTCACCGGTGTTTTTTACACCTTTACAGGGAGCCAGCAGCAAATAGCAGCGTGGTATGATGCAATGGATAACCTTGCAGATTATGGCGAGCGTGCGGTAATGCAAAAAGGTGAGCCTCTTACTCAAAACGAGCTGCAAGCGTTTGCTTTAGCGCTGCGCACTAAGCTTAGTGAATCAGGCGATGACGAAGTTGCGTGGATGCTGCTTGGACGTGTAGCTATGTCGTTAAACGAATTTGATATGGCGCAGCAATCGTTTGATAAAGCCCTTCGAATGAACCCAGACAACATGCAAGTACTCATTAGCTACAGCCAAGTTTTACTGCTTGAAGGCAGTGAAGAGAACATGACGCGTGCAGCGGGTATGCTATCTAAAGTGCTAAAGGTTGAACCAACAAACCTTGATGCTATTTCTTTATTAGCGCTTATTGCCTATGAGCGCAAGGACTGGCCGCAAGCCAAAGCGGCGTTTGAAGTATTACTGGCAAGCATGGATAAAAGCGATACGCGCTACTCAATGATAGCGCAGCGTATTTCCGATATAGAGCAACAAATGCAAAATGAGGGCTCTGTAATGCCGGTCTCTGCTAATAGTGCTATTAGTGTTACTGTGAGCTTAGCGAATGAGCTTTTCGATAAGCAGCCACAGCAGGGGACTTTATTTATTTTTGCCAAGGCTGCTCAAGGCTCTCCTATGCCATTAGCGGTTGTTAAACTAAATGAATACAGCTTTCCGCTAACGGTGCAACTCACTGATGCTAATGCAATGGTTGATGGGTTAAACTTATCAAGTGCTAAAGATATTGTGATCACAGCGCGGATCTCAATCGATGAGTCAGTTATGCCAAGTAGTGGTGAGTTAGAGGGTCACTCTGAGACACTACAACGTGAAAACGTAAGTGACTACCAACTTCAAATTGATACATTAATACCTTAAGGACATTAGATGTTAAAGCATAGTTTTACTTTTTTATGTTTATTGGTGCTAGCCGGATGTGCACAAGTACCAGAAAACAAAGTTGATGAGCGCGATCCGCTACAAAGCATTAACCGTCCATTGTACGACTTTAATATGGATATTCTTGATGCTTATATTTTACGCCCTGTGGCTGTAGGGTATGTAGAAGTGACCCCTGTGCCTGTACGCAATGGGATTGTTAACTTTACCGATAATATTAGTGCGCCTGTTGATATGATAAACGCAGGGCTACAAGGTAAAGCGGGCAACGCAGGCGTGAGTTTAGCGCGTTTTTTAGTTAACTCTACGGTAGGTGTATTTGGTATTTTTGATGTTGCAAGTTCACTTGGACTTGAGCTGGTAGATGAAGACTTTGGCCAAACATTGGGCGTGTGGGGCGTTGGCGATGGCGCATATATTATGCTGCCAGCAATGGGGCCGACTACAGCACGTAACTTAACAGGCGATGTAGTTGATAACTTTGTGTTACCAGAAATCGCTCTGACTACGCCTCAAACTATTTTAGTTTTTGCGCTTAAAGCGGTTGAAGCTCGTGCTTCACTTATCCCGCAAGAAGGCCTACTTAATGACTCTCTTGACCCGTATCTGTTTGTTAAAGACATATACTTTCAGCGTCAGCTTTATGAGCTATACGACGGCAATCCTCCAATCAAAGAAGAGCCTGAAGACTTTGATGAAGACTTCTTAGAAAGCCTATAAATAACAGCTATAAAAAATGCCAGCAATTGCTGGCATTTTTTATGCGTATTTTGAGCTTAAATAAATAAGCCCTAATGTTTATTATTCTTTAATCATCAGCTGCATTTGCTCATTAACCCACGTTAAGGCGTCATGGTATGCATTGGCAACTTCTTCGCCTAAATTTAATTGTTTAGCAATCTCGTTGGCGGCTTCCCAATCTGCGTGCTCATAAAACTTAACCAAGTTTAGATACTGAGCAAGCAGGCCTTCGTCATTCAATAGCGCAGCTTTTATCTCTGCAGACAGCGGGAGCTTTTGCATAACGCTTTCCATGGTTTCATCTAAAATAGCGTCCATAAGCGACATCATGCCAGTTAAAAAGGCCATACCGGTATCTTTAAACTGCCCGTGTGAAATAGCAAGTAGTTCACCAAATCGTGCACGTGTTAGCGAAAGCCTAATTAGCTCAACAGGTTTATCGGCAGAAACTTGCGCTGCAAATAACAAAGATAACAGCTTTTTAATTTCGTTAGCGCCAAGGACGATGAGTGCTTGTTTGATTGTGTTTATTTCGGCTCTGCGCGCAAACGCAGCTGAGTTTGAATAACGCAATAACTTGTAAGATAGATTTACGTCACGTTCAAACACATCGGTTATCTTTTTAAGATCCATTTCAACAGATGAGGTTTCGTAAAGCAGCTCTGCTAATGCCATTTCTGATGGCGGCAGTGCTTTACTTTGTACCATTTCAGGCTTTGAAAAAAAGAACCCCTGAAAATATTCAAACCCAAGCTCAAGAGCTAAATTATAAGCTTCATAGGTTTCTACTTTTTCAGCTAAAAGCTTGATGTGTGGATAGGCTTTAATATCGTTAATTATGGTTTTTATTGCACTTTCATCAGTGGTTAAAAAGTCTATTTTTATAATATCGATAAATGGGTAAAAATGGCGCCATACTGGTTGGTGAATGTAATCATCAAGCGCTAGGGTGTAGCCTTTTTCTTTTAAATCTTTAACAATAGCCAGTAAGCGCTTACCTGGTTGCACTGTTTCAAGGATTTCTACAACGACCGTCTCTTTCCCTAACATAGTAGGGTAACCTTTAAGTAAGGTTTCTAGGGTAAAGTTAATATAGGCGGGTTTGTTGCCAGTTAAATCTTCTAAGCCAAAATTAAACTGACTCCCTTCGATTAGCTTCGTTGTTGCTTCGTCACCGTCTATGTCTGGAAATACATTATCAACGCCATCACGAAATAATAACTCGTATCCAACAAGCTCCTTTTCGCGGTCTAAAATAGGTTGGCGTGCAGCATAAAAATACATAAATAGTTCCGTACAAAATAATAATTATTAGCAATGGCTATAATATATGGCAAAACGTTCGAAATAGCATTAGGTAATTATTATTGATTTAATGAATTGTTATTAAATATTAGCTATATATGTAAATAAATTTACCGTATATCGGGTGTTTGAGGGTTAAATAGTCAATACGGCTGTTTTTTGTTCACTTCAGTGTAACAAGTTGGAGTTATCACCTTTAAGCATGGTATAGTCAAGACGGATGGTTTTTACCCCAATAGTGTCTTTATTATAATATTTTAAGAGTCATTATTAGGATTAAAAGCCTGTTTTATACAACTTTGTGGAGGCGAATTTGGAAACAGGAATGATTATTTCACTGGTATTGTATTTTATAGTCATGCTTGGCATTGGACTTTATGCATACAAACAGTCTACAAGTGATGTTTCGGGTTATATGCTAGGTGGACGTAGCTTATCTCCAAGTGTTGCAGCATTATCTGCTGGCGCATCGGATATGAGTGGTTGGATTTTAATGGGCTTACCTGGCGCTATGTTCGTTACTGGCTTTAGTAGCACATGGATAGCAATAGGCTTGGTTATTGGTGCGTGGTTAAACTACTTTTTAGTTGCGCCTCGTTTGCGTGTTTACACTGAAAAAGCAAACGACTCAATCACAATCCCAGACTACTTCTCTAATCGTTTTAATGATAAATCAAACCTTTTACGTGTAGTTTCTGCGGTAGTAATTATTGTGTTCTTTACGCTTTATACATCATCAGGTGTTGTAGCAGGCGGTAAATTGTTTGAAAGCTCGTTTGGCTTAAGTTACGAAATGGGTTTATACATCACCACTGGTGTTGTTGTTTTATATACCTTATTTGGTGGCTTCTTAGCCGTTAGCTTAACTGACTTTGTGCAAGGCTGTATTATGTTTATTGCCTTGATACTGGTACCGACCGTTGCTTACTCTTTATTAGATCAACCGCTAGAGTCAACACTTCATAGCGTTAACCCCGATATGCTTAATTGGATAGGTGCAGGCTCTGCATTAGGGATTATTTCGGCAATGGCATGGGGCTTAGGCTACTTTGGTCAACCTCATATTATTGTACGTTTTATGTCGGTGCGTAGCGTAAAAGATATGCCAACGGCTCGCCGTATTGGTATGACATGGATGATAGTTGCAGCCATTGGTGCTGTGGGTACTGGTTTATTTGGTGCCGCGTACACTTACGAAAACAACATTGTTGTTGAAGACCCAGAAACCATTTTCTTAATTCTTTCTGAGTTATTATTCCACCCATTAATTGCTGGTTTCTTATTGGCGGCTATTTTAGCTGCAATCATGAGTACAATTTCTTCGCAGTTACTTGTTAGCTCAAGTTCGTTAACTGAAGATTTTTACAAAACGTTTTTACGCAAAGAAGCAAGCGACACAGAGCTTGTTACTGTAGGACGTATTAGTGTAGCAGCAGTTGCTCTATGTGCTATTTACTTAGCGTACGATAGAGATAGCTCAATATTAAGCTTAGTAAGTAATGCATGGGCAGGTTTTGGTGCGGCATTTGGCCCACTGGTTTTATTTAGCCTGTACTGGAAACGCATGAACTTTGAAGGCGCACTAGCAGGTATGGTTGTAGGTGCTGGTACGGTTCTGTTTTGGATTTACTCACCATTTATGATTGATGGGCAAAGCTTAAGCAGTTACATGTACGAAATTGTACCAGGCTTTATTTTAGCAAGTATTGCAATTGTCGTTGTAAGCTTAGCGACGAAAGAGCCAGCGCAAAATATTACTGCGCTATTTGATGAGGTTGAAAAAGACCTTTAATAAACCCGTACTTTAGATACGAAAAAGCCACCTAGTTTAACTAGGTGGCTTTTTTATTTGCTATGTGTTGTCCTCAAATGTGTTTGCTTATTTAGGACATATCAATAACCAATAAGTTATTTAGCAGGTAATACTGTGCTTTCTACACTACCAAAGCCAATACGGGCATAGCCTGGCTTTTCGCACCAGCCGCGCATAATTACGTTATCGCCATCTTCTAAAAAGCTGCGCTGCTCACCATTACTCAGGGTTATTTTTTCTTTACCACCACGAGAAAGCTCTAATAAAGAACCCGCTTCTTCATGTGTAGGGCCTGACTGCGTGCCAGAGCCGAGCATATCACCTGGCATAAAGTTACAGCCATTTACAGTGTGATGGGTCACCATTTGCGCCACAGTCCAATATGAATGTTTAAAGCTTGAGGCTGAGACCTGCGTAGGTTGGTGGTTTTCATCACGCATTTTTTGAGTCTGAATTTTAACATCCATTTGAATATCAAATGCTCCTTGCTCGCGGTTAGCGGCAGATTCTAGGTACGGCATTGGTTGTGGATCGTTTTCATCACGTGTCCAGCTAGTTCTAAAAGGTGCAAGTGCTTCAGTGGTGACAATCCAAGGCGATACGGTTGATGCAAAGTTTTTAGCTAAAAACGGGCCTAATGGTTGGTATTCCCATGCTTGTAAATCTCGTGCTGACCAATCGTTAAATACACAAAAACCAAATACATGGTTTTCAGCGTTTTCAATGGCGATAGCATCACCCAGCGCATTGCCTTTGCCTAAGTAAATACCAAGCTCTAACTCGTAATCTAGGCGTTTACATGGGCCAAATGATGGGGTATCTGCATTGGGCGCTTTAGTTTGCCCTTTAGGGCGGTGAAATGTTTGCCCCGATACATCAATAGATGAAGAGCGGCCATGATAGCCAATCGGCACCCATTTATAGTTTGGTAAAAGCGGGTTGTCTGGTCTAAACAAGCTACCAACGGCTGTTGCATGGTAAATTGAGGTATAAAAGTCGGTGTAATCACCAATACGACACGGCAGTGAAAACTCTATATCAGCTTGAGCAATAAGGGTACTTTGCATTTCTTTTTGTTGCTGTGCGCCTTCACGCAATGCTTTTGAAAGCGCTAAGCGCAGTGCTGACCAGTATTGCTCCCCTAAACCCATAAATGTATTTAGTGTTGATTCGCTTGCTGCATCCAGGGCTGTTTTAGCATCACCGGTAAAAATGTTTAAGTGGCTCAATTTTGCTAAATCAATAACCTGATCGCCAATAGCAACCCCGCCTCTAAATTTTTCATTTGTGTTTTTAGTACGAAATTCTGCAAAAGGTAAATTTTGAATCGGGAAGTCACAGCCTTTAATATTGGCCGACTCTACCCAGCTAGTTAAATTAATGTCGTGGGTTTCGTTAATTTGGCTCATTACTTATCCTTTAGGTTTGATGTTGGGTGCATGCATTTATTTAAGCATACTTGTATGTTGCACCCTACTTTTTAAATATTAAAACGACAAAAAGCAGCGAAGATCGCTGCTTTTAATTTACTCAAAAAAGTTATAAAACGCCGCGGCGCTCTTGGTCTCGCTCAATTGACTCAAACAATGCTTGGAAATTACCTTCACCAAAACCACCATCATCTACACGTTGGATCATTTCTATAAAAATAGGTCCAAATAGGTTTTTAGAGAAAATTTGTAATAGGTAGCAGTTTTCACTTTGGCTATCGACTAATATTTGATGCTCGCGAATTTTTTCTTTATCTTCTGCAACCCACGGTACACGGTCAAAAATAGTGTCGTAATACTCAGGAATAATGTCTAAAGTAGCAATGGTCGATTTATCAAGCTTATCAAGCGAGCTAACTAAATCGTCAGTTAAAAACGCGAGATGTTGTACACCAGGGCCATTATATTCGCCTAAATACTCGTCAATTTGGTTGTTGTTATTGCCTTTACCTTCATTAATAGGAATTGAGAAGGTGCCACAGGGTGATTTTAATGCATACGATAGCAGCGCTGTTTTTTGACCTTTAATATCGAAATAGCGTACTTCTGTAAAACCAAACACGTCTTTGTAAAAGTTTGCCCATGTTTCCATAGTGCCTTTGTAAACGTTATTAGTTAAGTGATCTATACGTATAAAGCCTTTATCTTCAACTACATTAGGTGATGATAAATCTTCAAAGTCAGACTTATAAATAGACCCTTTATCACCAAATTGCTCAATAAAGTAAATCAGGCTATCGCCAATACCGTAAATGGCGGGGTAAGGTAAGTCTTTATGGGTTGAGTCGGTTGCGGGTTTTGCACCACGTGCTACAGCTGTTTCAAATGCATGCTGTGCATCCTCAACGCGCCAACCCATAGAGCAAATTGCTGGGCCATGACTTTTTGCAAATTCAGCAGAAAAACCATCGCGTTCGTTATTTAGTAAAAAGTGAATGTCGTTTTGGTTGTAATAGACAATATCTTTGCCTTTAAATTTTTTTAATTTTGAAAAACCAAAATCAGTAAACACTTTATCCATGTAGTCTGCATCAGGTGTTGCGTATTCAGTAAACTCAATACCAACTAAACCTAGTGGATTATTTGCTTCACTCATTTTTATTACTCCTGCAATAAATATTGCTACTGCGATTATGTGTTGTTGTCGTGTTGAGCTAGATAATCAACTAGATTTTAAGTTTGGGGAAGAGGGGGAGCAGATTTAGCATTTGAGCAAACTGTAAATTTAATAAGACGTTTACTTAGTCAATAGGTTTATACCTTACGCTTTAGGGTAAACGAGCATGTATTAGCTTGATGCTTTTCGTTTATTAAAGTTTAAGTTATTGATATAAATAAATAAAAAAGAGGTTTTATAAAAATAAAACCTCTTTTAAAAATGTAGTTACGTAATGTTTTTTGTATTTAATTGTTTACACTTTGTGTGCGATTGTTAAAAAACGTGTTGCGCTGCTCGAGCCAAAGGTTAGGTTTTACGGTTGGAGCTGCTTGGTAATGGCGCTCAATAGCTTGGTTTAATACCCGTGTTGTAGGGGTAAATGTCAGCTTTGATTGTGCACTGCCTATGCTTTTAATTTCGTCTCGAGTCAGGGCGCGCCCAGCATATAAAAGGGCGTTTAAATAACCGGGCACTGTTTCAAAGTTGTTATCTGTAAAGAGTAAAACAGATGACGTTAATGCCCAGGTGTTATTTATTTCACCGTCTTCTTTAACACCAGCAAGCTCGCCGTCTATGTACACTTCAAATACCCCATTACTGGGGGCGGTATAAAATACAAATGCAACTCGGTGCCAGTTTTCAGGCTCTGTTTGTCCAAAGTAACCACTATCACTGGTTGATTTACCATAACCGCCGGTTGGGTCGATAAACATATCGGCATCATCAGTGAGGTAATCTTGTGTGTTTGCTTGCATGATAGCGCGATAAATATCTTTGCCTTCTTTTGGCCAATATAAGTCCATTACTAAGGTGTAATCAGAAACCATTCCTTCACTTGCATAATCACCATTGGCAGGTGTATTTAAGGTTATTAATAACCCCTCGGTAGGGGCGTGGCGTGAAAACGCCATTACACCTGAGCTGCCATCAGCAAAATCAGCAATACCAAGTGCTTGAGTTGTATTATATTGCGTTTCTTCAGGGCCCCAGTTTGTTTGTTCTGGGTCAAAATAGCTCAATACTGAAGGGCCATAATCTGCTGCCAAAGGGCTATTTGCATCATCAAAATTCCACACTGTGACATTGCTTTGCTCATTACATGAAAAGAGTTGATTATCGGTATCTAGGTATAAGCACTGGCTTGTTCTAAAACGCGCATATTGATCAAGTAACCACCATGCTTCGTCAATGGCTTCAACGTTTGAAAAGGTAACACCGCTAAAAAATAGCTCAGGATTAAGTGCTGCGCCTTTAAACAACGCAACCTGATAAGTGCTCGCAGCTTGTATATCATCTGGTTTGAGTAAAAACCAATCTGGCTGACTGGCAAACATGGTGCTTAAATCGCTACCTGTAACCGTTACGCTATATAACGAATTAAAGCCCGGAGTGTTAGAGGGCTGGCGCTCAACATAGTAGGCTTTATGAAAGTCTTCTTGCGTTAAGGTCCCTGGTGTCCACCTCGTTTGTACTAATTCTGGGTTAAACAGGGCCGCCGTTATATCACTTGCATGGGCTGCAGCTAAAGCCGTTATTTCTGCAAGTTCTAAACTACTTGGGTAGTTTTCAGAAATAGCAATTTCTGTATTTGCATCAGGCGCATAGCGGCCCATAATTTCATCAATTGCCAGTTTAGTTGGTTCATCACGTTCGCTGATGCTGTCAGTTTCAATGGTGCTGTAATCTATTGTTGGCGATGTTTTATCTTGCAAGTTAAACGTAAGAGTAACATCGGTGATGCCTTTGGCGTAAAAATCTGGCTGAATAACCACAGCGCCGTTCTCGAGCGTATTATAGCTTTCACCGCCATGGGTATGACCGCCTAACACTAAATCAATACCGCTTACATCGGTTGCCATATCAATGTCTAAGCCTTCACCTAAATGGCTTAGCATTACCATGTAGTCAACGTCGCCTTGGTATTGGTTTACTATACTTTGTGCTATTTGTTGCCACTGCCAGCTCATTTTAAATTGTTTGATAAAATCAGGAATTGGCTCATCATCTATCGGTTCGTCTAGCTCGTTCCAAGGTACTGAGGTCATACCAAATACACCTAAGGTCACACAGCCTACTTGTACTTTAGCAAAGCCTACAGCGGCAAAATCTTGTAATTGTTCGCCTTCATAGCGTGTATTACTGGCAAGTACTATGGCGTTATCATCTTGCGAGTAGCTTAATAATTTTTCTGGCCCCCATGCATAGTCGTGATTTCCTACCACACGTAAATCAAACTGCATGGCTTTAATGGCTTCTTCTGTAGCGCTACCTTGTGATAGTTGCTCAGCAACAGTGCCTTTTTCGTAGTCATCACCCCCGTTGGTAAAAAGGGTATGCGGCGTTTGTGCAAGTACTTGGTTGTAGTAGGCTTTTATGCGGCTAAAGTATTGCTCCTCATAACCGAATCGCGCATGTAGGTCGGCAACATGAACAAATCTAACCGATTGCTCTGTGGCTGTGGCATCACACGTTGGGCCTATAGCAGCAAAGGCCTCATTGCGCTGCATCATAATAGCGAAGGTTCCTAGTGTTGTTACTTGCGCACTTACAAACCCATCTGCAACAAAAGAGTTATCAATAACTTCCCAGCCATCGCCAGATTGTCTAGCAATAAATAGCTGGCCTCCTAATTGGTAATCATCAGGTATTTTTATGCTGATAGTAATTGGATCACTAAAAGAAAGCGTACTTGGGGTGAGTAGGTGTATATCTGAGATAATATTTAGTAGTGCATTTGCATCATCTAATACTGTTTTTTCGTGTGTAAGTTCAGTGTTTTGAGAGACGGCATTGGCAGGTACAGTCAGTAAAAAGCTTCCTTCATCAAGGCTGACATCTAAACCTGTAGTTGTAGATACTGTTAACTCGCTAGGCTCAGGCTCAACGGGATCATTAGGGTTAGTTGTAACTTGATCGTCTGAACCACCACAGGCTGATAAAAAAACAATGCTTAAGGTTAAAAATAGGGTGTGAGATAAAGTTAACAAGCGCATGTACTGCGTCCCTGAGACTAGTTAAAAATTAATCAGCAGATGATAGCAGTTTACAGCGAGGTGATATAGAAATTTGAGAAAATTTCCCCCATAGCGGCTATGGGGGAAATTATAAATAGTATTACGCGTAATTAAACGTGCAATATTATGCAGCTTTTTCTTCTAGGCCTTGTTTTTCCCATACTTTCGCTTTAAAGCTCATAAGCACTAAAACAATACCTACGCCAATGCTAAATAAGGCAATTTGTAAGTATAAGTTAGGGATTTCTTCAACGTTATTTGGATCAAAGTTACCAGCCAGTAAGCCAGCAATAATGTTACCAATTGAATAAGTTAATACAAATACACCCATCATTTGGCCTGTGTAACGACGTGGCGAAAGTTTACTTACCGCACTTAATGCTACAGGGCTTAAACAAAGCTCACCTACTGTATGTAAAAAGTAAGTTGTTACTAGCCAGTATGGCGCTACTTTTAAGCCTTCAGCTGCGTAGTGAGCGGCCATAAACATAACTAAAAAGCCAGAAGCCATAATAATTAAGCCCATTGCACATTTTACGCTGTAAGTCGGCGATACCATCTTTTTAGATAAGTTAATCCAAAGCGCGGCAAAAAATGGCGATAAAGCAATAATAAATAGTGAGTTTAAAGATTGGAACCACGTAGTCGGAATTTCAAAAGTGCCAATAAGGCGATCTGTGTAATCACGGGCAAATAGGTTAAGTGATGAACCCGCTTGCTCAAAGCCAGACCAAAAACACGCAGAGGCAACACACACTAAAAATAGTGCCCACATTCTTTGTTTTTCGCCCGCTGTTAATTTACCTGTAAAGTAAATAACCCCGAAATAAATAAAGAATATAATAGTAAACACAACAGCTGTGTAGCCTGCTACAACAGTTGGGTTAATAATAATTGCGCCCGTCATTGCTGCAGCGGTCACACCAGCGGCAATAACAACAAAAGCAGCAATACCAAACCATGCACGAGATGTACCTTTAGCGCTTAATGGGTTAGCCGGTAATGCACTGTGCTCTGGTAGGTTGTTAAGCGTGCGCTTATATTGGATTAAGCCAATAGCCATACCCACAGCAGCTGCACCAAATGCCCAGTGCCAACCTACGTTTTCCATAAAGTAACCACATACGTAGTAACCAATTAAAGAACCTAAGTTAATACCCATGTAGTAGATAGCGTAACCGCCATCACGGCGCTCATCAGCATCGCTGTATAACTGGCCTACCATTGCGCTGATATTTGGTTTTAGCAAACCAGTACCTGTAGCAACAAAGATCAAACCAATAAAAAATGAATACTCATGAGGCACGGCCAAAATAATATGGCCACACATGATGATGATACCGCCGTACCATACGGCCTTTTGACCACCGAATAATCTATCCGCTAGCCAACCACCCGGTAAGCCTAAGAAATAAACGGCACCTGTGTATAAACCGTAAATTGCAGCAGCTGATGCAACAGTAAAGGCAAGGCCTTCTTCTTGTAGGCTTGCTGTCATAAACAATACGAGCATCGCTCGCATGCCGTAGTAACTCATTCGTTCCCACATCTCAGTGAAGAACAATGTCGAAAGTCCTTTAGGGTGGCCAAACCAACCACTATCTGGAGCTGAACTCATATTTACTTCCTAACTTTAAGAATTGTTGTAATGGCCTTATAATTTTTTGCTTTAGCTGTTTTGTGCCATGGGGCACTAAAACGCTCGACCATCTGTATATTATTTGTAGCTAAGATAATGATTTGCTAAATGGTAGTAACACCACAAGGTAAGAGACACACCCTTATCCTAGTTACAATTGCGCTCAAGTATACATATACCTTAGTGCGAGGGGAAGCATTCGCGATATATCACCTTGCACTGCGTTAAAAGTCTGCATAGGGAATAATTGGGGTGCCAGGAAACTCTAACGTCCCGTACACAGGGTTGAAGTAATAGCGAATATAGAGCTGGCCAAAGTTTGGTTCGTAAAAGTCAGCACGATCGATGGCTAAATAACCACCAAAAAACCAATGCGGCGTTATACGGTACTCAAAGCTTCCTTCAAGATTGTATGACACGCCAGAGCTGTCATCACTCTCAAATACAGGGTCCACCCCGGTAATCGCTTCTCTATCATAGGCTTGTAGCTGCAAGTCAGTGTCGTTAGGATAAAAATCAATGGCTTGGGTTTTTGTTTGCGAATACGAAATCCCCGTTTTTAAGCGATAAACAAAATCATCGCCCCAGCGCGCATCGTAGCTTAAAGGCACCGACAACCCAACGTAGTTTTGTGGGCTATAGTAACCGCCGTGGCCCCATGTTTCTTCACTTAAATTATACTGATATGCCCAATGCAATAGACTTGCGCCGACGGTAAATTCGCGTTCTTGATTACTAATAACGCGATAATAAGACCCGCCCATTACTCTATAGCGTTGGTTATCTTTAACATTTTGCCCTTTATAGAGCGTAAAGTCGGCGCTTGACCAAAAGCCCCAATCGCCACCTAAGTCATGAGATAGGTTGGCAGTTAGGCCTGTTGAGCGCACGCCGCCCCAAACTTCACCGGTATTTACATCTTCAAGCCCAGCATAAGAGAGCACGGAGCTTGTTACAGGGCGTTTTTCGAGCTCTAGGCTATAACCAAAATCGCCAATACTGTTGGCGTAATTTACACCCCATACTATGTCTTCAATTAAAAAGCCAAGTGGGGTCGTGCCTACATCAACACGCCAATTTTCATTTTGCCATCCAATACCTATGTCGACCCCATCTTGCTCAGGGCTTACTTCATCAATAGCACAGGTAAATATACAAAGTGCACCTTGGCCATAGCGGCTACCAGCAAATTGCTCATCAAAGCGAGTTGTTTGTGCGCTAATAGTGGTTGGGTCTATTTTAACAAACCCTTGGCCTTGCCAAAGTGGAAAGTAGGCTTCAATAGGTACTAAGCCTGCGCCAAGAGTCGCCTCGCTTTCGGTGCTTGTTTGGCCACTAAAGTTTACCCCAATAGCAATGTATGCTTGGTTTTTGCTTTGCTCATTTATAAGCTCGCGCTTAGCGCCATTAATATACCACGCATCATTTTCATCTATGCGAGCAATTTGTTTATAAAACGATTCATCGTTTAGGCGTTGCTCGCTTGATAGCGTTTTTAAATACCATTGCTTAGCTTGGTCTTGTTCATTAAAATTTCGGGCAACTTCAGCGCCTAAATAACTAAGCTCTTTATCATTGGGTGATTTAGCAATTAATTGATTGGCTAAAACTAAAGCATCACCTGCGTAATTAAAGTCATTTAACGAGGCCATTATTTGGCGTTGTAAGTAGGCTTGCTGATCATCTGTTTGCGTTATTGCGCGCTCAGTGACTTCTTTTGCCTGAAAGTCATTACCTAACTCTCTGTAAGCTTTTGCTATTGCAAGCATAGCTTGAGGCTCAATTGGCTGATTGTTTTTCAGTTTTTGCTGATAAACAATAATTGCTGACTCTTGCTGCCCCAGAGCTAAATTAGCATTTATTAATGCCGTGGTGATGGCGGGTGTACTTTGGTACTTTTGATCAAGCTGGTTAAGCTTTGCTAATAATTCGCCACCTTCGTAATACTGATTAATATACGTGGTGTATAAATTGACGTACTGTTCTACTTCGCCAGCACTTACATTATTAGGCAAGCTGTAATAAGAAAACCATTGTTCTACAGCAGGGCGCTCGTTTTGTTCTAATAGCCACTGCGCGTAAAGCATATGCCAATAAGGTGATAAAGTAGGCTCGGTATTTAATGCATTATTAATTAACTTTAGAGCGTGTTTTTTCTCATCTATTTGATACCAGCTACGCGATAGTTCGGCTTTCATTACTGGAGTTAAATTTTGCGCTTCTAAATTACTTAAATGAAAAATAGCCGTGGTTCTATTTTTGGTATTTAAGTGTCGCTCGCTTTGTCGAAGAGACTCGTTGAGCCTAAGTTGTTGCTCAAGAGTAATTATGTCGTCATTTCGATCACTAACCGGCACATATTCTAAGGTGTTTAAAGCGCCTTGATAATCATCAATTGAGCGTAAAAATAAAGCATGGCTATAACGTAACTGTGGATTGAGCGGAAACTGCCAAAGCACATTATTAAATAACGTTTTTGCCTTTTGAGTTAACCCGTTTTGTTGATAAATAAACGCTAAATCGTAATAAAGCCAAGGCTGCTCAGGGGCCAGTTCAATAGCCTCTTTTAAGGTTTGCTCAGCAAGCTCTGTATCGCCTGCATCACTATATCGGCGTGCTTTTTCGCGAAGCTGGCTACTTAACGTTGCCGCATACACAGGTTTAAGTTGTGCTTTTTGAGACTGAGATAAAGCATTATAAAACTTGATTAACGATTGCTCATTGTTATCCAATTCAACAATTTCTAATAACCCTGTTAGAGCGCCATTATTAAGCGGATCATTTTTTAACACGGTTTGATAAATAGCGGCCGCTTGTGAATAATTACCTTGAGCAAATTGTAACAATCCGCGGTTATACAAAACGCTAGCAGGGTCTTGCTCAAGTGTGTCGGCTAAATTTAATTTAAGCAACGCCGTTTTAAACTGGCTATTATTAATGGCTTCTTTTGCTTGGCGTATGTAAAGCCAAAACTTCGCTGTGGTTGCTAAGTCTTTTAGCGTTTCTCGCTCGGCAAAGTCGGCGGTATGCGAATACGCCTTAGTAAAATAATTATAAGACGTTTGATTTTTACCCATACGCAAATAAAGGGTGCCAAGGCTGCGCATAATTGCGCCATCGTTAGGGCGCCCTTTGAGCGCTTTTAGTAAAAGCGGCTCTGCGGCAACGAGCTTGTTTTTTTCAAGTAACGCCTCACCTTTAAGCCATAGTTGGTAGGCCGGGTTAGCTAATAATTTTTGTCGCGCTTTTAAATCTTTTTTGAAATCTTGATACTGTAATTCGCCTTTGCTGCTAAACGGATACACGCTAAAGTAGCGCTGAAATTGCTTTTCTGTAGCGCTATTTAATTGCATGTTAGATAAAGCACCTAACCAGATTGCTTCTACTTCATTACTGTAGCGAGAGGTGGCACCATATTTACTTAAAATAGTTAGCGCGGTGCTATCAGTGGGGTTATTTCTGAGTAAGTGGCGCGCATATGCAATATCTACCGCGCCGATGTTCTCGTAACTGCGTAGTAGCCTTTCGTAGCCTTTTTTTACATTTTGCCATTGGCTTTGCTCTTGTGCATACCAACTTAAATGCTCAAGCTCAAACGCTAAGCTTGGATAGGTGTTTTTAAAAAGCCTGCTGTAAATTAATCGCGCTTGTTCGTAACGTCCCGCACGGGCAAGTAATTTAGCTTGTTGTATATCTGCTTTGTCTTCGTTTTCTAATCTAGCAATTAATCGTAACTGTTCTACACAAGGGTGGGTACGTGTGTTGTTACCGTCAATTTTTCTTAAAATTTGATTTGCTTGTATAGCCTTACCATTGGCAAACTCAAAACGAGCAAGCGCACACTGGCTTTCTATTCGATTAGGGGCAATAGCCAATAACTTTTGTAAGCTATCGGCAATTAAATCTTTATTTTCTTGCACTTCACCAATATTGATTTGGCTTAAAAGCCACTCAACAGAGTGTGTATCAATGTCATTATTTGTTTTAGCATGCACACTTGCGCTGACTGCTAACGTACAAACAACAGCCCATTTTAACGACATTCAGTGCTCCACCTTGGCTTGAGCGTCCCGTCTGCTGTTATTGAAAAGCGCTTATTAAGCGCGCTACTACCAAACAGGTTTAATACACTGTCGTAATAGCGTGTTTGTGTGAATGACTTATCGACCATTAACTTTTGTTGAATGGCCATAACCAAAGAATCATCGCCATTTTCTTTTAGCATGGGCAGTAGGGCAGCATTAAAGCCTAATGGGCCACGCTTTTGGGTTTTGCCAGAGCGTGCATAGGTATTTAAAGGAACGTAGCCACGGCTGTTTATAGCCTCTACAAAAGGGGTAAACTGCTCGCTTAGCTGTGCTTTGTAAGGCGCATCGTTCGCCATCATACTGGCCCATAAGTAAACCCTAATGGCATTAAAGCTGCCTAAATCGGTTGCTTTTTTATCGTAATAAAAACCTTTTGCTGGGCTATACATCACCCAATCAGGGCTCACTCCGTTTTTAGCGGTATCCAAAATAAGCTTTGCAGACGCTTCATGTAATTGCTGCCAAGGTGAGTGCGGGTATAATTTGCTAAATTGCTGATAAATAAATAACGGTGAATAACTAGGGTTGAGTTTATAGGTGTTATTTTCAAATTCAAACCCAGCAGGGGCGGGTAATAAAGTAAGCCCTAACCCTGAAATATAGGCGGTTTCTTCTCGCATAATACGCTGCGCTAATACAGCAGCTAAAATACTATAGCGGCGGTCATCCCATAAAATAGCTGCTTGCGATAAACTATATGCTATCCATAAATCAGAATCTGATGCTGGGTTTGAGTCTATAATCCCATAGGTATCATTGCCTGTTTCACCCCATTGCCACGCAGGCAGACGTGTACTTAAATCGCCTTCAGAGAGGTGGTCTTGCGTCCAATCTAAAATGCTATCAAACGCGGCTTTATCGTTTGCTACTAGCGCAAAAAATAGTGCGTATGATTGCCCCTCTGAGGTGGTAATATTTTGTTTTGAACCTAGGTCTATTACGCGGCCTTCATCACTAATAAAGTGATTTTTAAATACTTGCCAGCCCTGCCAAGGCTCGCACTGCTGCGTTTGCGCTGACACAGAAAAACTTAAAAAAGCGGCTACTAATAATGCTCGGTTAAGTAATGTCATTATTCATCTCCTTCAGCTAAACGCTTATGGGTGAGTGCTTGTAGTAATCGCCATAAAATAAATGAAATTAGTAACAGCGTTAATATAGAAAGCAGGGCTAAAATAAATGGATGGTCAGATAAATGGAACCACACCAGCGTATGTACAGGAATATGACCGACAAAGTATTGCTCTTCGGTTTTTATTGTTTTAACGCCTTGTGAGTTTATAACCGCAGCACTGCCTTTTAATTGGCTTAATGTTTGAGAGTCCATAAGGGTTTTATCAATTAAGCCAAATGCTTTTTCAGTGGTGGCATTAAGTGATACAACAGAGCGCTCAGAATCAAAAGGAGATTGATAAGCTGTAATTACCGCCATATCTCCGCTACTTTTTACACTTACTTGTATTTTATCTGTGGCTTGCTCATCGTATGCACCGTTGTAAATTGCTTGCTTTATTTCACGTTGGTTATTCGTTAAAAGTACGTTTGTATGCGCATCTTCATCTAGTTGCTGAGCTGTGCTGCCAGGCTTTGCAACAACTAAAATATCTTTGTCGTCTAAATCAACATTTTCATTTAAATGGGCCACTGTCATTCTGTGGGTTGGATACCCCGTTATTGCGCCAAAATGACCGGTAAGATTAAACAGCAAAGTTAACGCTTTTGCAGAAGGCTGCTGGTCAATTAGTACAAGTGTTTGCTGTAAATCGGCATATTTGGTGTACGGGAAGCCACTGTTCGCAAAAACATTCAAATCTGGCAGGGCAATGTAATGATCAAAACCACTTACATCAATATTAGAATTACCATCAATAACACCAAACTCACCACCAGGTGGTGCTATTGCACACTCACCTTTTTTCAGCACACTAAATCTAAAATCAAAGTTTAGCTCGTTCCGAGTGGCTAGGTTTATGCCATTCAGTGAAAAGTTTTCTGCGTTTTGTGTAGTATCGGTATTGGCAATAAGTGGCAATAATGTTTTTGTAGTATTGAGTGTAGAATCGTCGTTATCTAACAAATATCCACTAATAAACTTTTGATTAATCAACATATTTAACCGAGAGTCCAAAGACTCGCTCTCGGGTGTGCTGCGATATTGCAATGTAATGGGGATGCCTTTTTCGCGCCAAGTAAATAAATCTGGCGCAAAACGCACGTTTAATTTTACGGGTCCGTTATTTAGCCCTTGTGCTTGTAGCTGATTGTCAAAATCAATTAATTCGTCAAAGTGTACTGCTCTATCAGCGCGTAACCAGCGCGGGGCATCGTACGCCTTGCGAAGCGGTAGTTGGTTAATTGCTTCTATGCTAGCTGTTCTGCCGGTCATGACTTTATGGCCAAAGGCCAATCCCGTGACGGCGGTTTTTAAATCGTCTTCATCACGCCCTAAAATCAGCAACATTTTGCTGTATCTATGTAGTGGGTTTGAAATAATCTCAACGGTTGGCTTTTCCACATCGGGATAGTCTTTTAAAAAGTCAGGCTTTGAATCGTTGGTAATAAAAACCACGCTGTGCGTATCTAATGATTTGTTAATCACCACCGGAAAATCAGCACCACGCCAGTCAGCTTGCGCGCCAAACCAGCTTGAAAGAGTCGCAGCCGCTTCAATCGTTTTGGTGTTAGGTGTTTTTGCAAACACAAACGGTAAGCTTAACTTATTGTAATCTTTGGCATCAAAAAAGGGCTCTGGTAAATATTCTAAACGGCTATCTATTGCCAGTTGCTTTTGATTGAGCGTGATATTGCTCGATTTATTAATTTCGGTCCAAATAGAGCGGCTAAAGTAATCTTGGCAACGTAAATCATAATAACCAACAAGCTCAAACCTAACTTGGTTGTAGTCTTGTACATACTTAGCATTGAGTTTTAGGCTATGGTTAACGGTATTTTTAACCACACTTAGTTGCTCATTTATGGGCAGTACAGTGACTAAGTTTTCATTAAAATACACTTTTAAATGCGACACGTTCGCAATCAATGATGGCGAGTTTGTGTACGAAAAATTAAGCTGTAAATCGGTGCTTAATTTATCAATGCGGTTGGTAAAATCCACTCTTGAGTTGTTGTTTATGCCATCAAGCTTGTAGCCATCAAAGCCTAAAGCAGCAAAGTCTAATCTTAAACTAGACACGTTGGCGCTTTCTGGGTAGCCATTTATAAACACAGATTTATCGTGCATTGGCTCAATAGCACATGCTTTGTAAGCACTGCATGTTAAAAACAGTATTAGAAATGTATTAAGCAAATTTTTAATCATAATTATAATGCACTATTGGTTTTTTAGGGGTGAAAGAGTTTATATATACAACAATTTTTGTCATTAGTTTTACAAAGGGTTGTAATGGCTTAGGAGCATGAAACAATAAATTGCTAAATCCTCTTAGGCTTGTTTTTTGTACTTCTTTAAAGCTATATGAAGGGCGGTCATGACGAAAATTATTTTGCCAGTCAAGCCACGCATCCGCTCTTGAAAAAGTACATTGTATAAATGCTTTTTGCTTTTCGAGCGAGAGATCTTTTAACGTTAAGCCTATTTGTTTGTTTCGGGTGTTACATACATACGTTGTAAATGAAAACTGTTTATTACCGCGGCTCATTAATAGCTCTATTTTGTCGTTTACTCGGCATAAATGAGCGTGCTCTGTTTCAATGCCCACTCCATTATCAGAGTAATCGGTTATTTTAACTTTTAACGTATGCCCATTTGCTAAGCGCACGCCGGCCGGAAAGTTTGCCTTAATACGGTGTGACTGCCTTACTTGCCTAGCTTCTGCAGCAACGGCTACCGCAGCGCCTAAAATAATAATATTATAAATTGCCCAGCCCATGCTGATTAACAAAACGCCCACTTGGCTCGGATCGCCAAAGCCTAAGCGTAAAACACCTACAAGCATGCCAACTAAGTTTATGAGTAAAAGTACCAAGTAGGGTTTAGATATACCCCAATCGTAATGCTCTTTATCATTTAAGCCGCCTTTTTCTGTTACGTTAAACTTACCCTTATTAGGGTTTATTAGCGCAACGGTTGTCGGCTTTAATATGTACCACGCAAGAACAGACTCATATACTTCACCCCAAAAAGAGTAGCGATATTTACCCTGAATTCGTGAGTTGGTCGCTTTTATTTGTATGAGTGCAGGCACTACATAAATAAAAATAGCTAAAAACGGCGCATAAATAATGTAAGCATTAAAGTATATGAGCGCCAGTGGCGCGGTTAAAAATACAATACGCGGAATGCCCGATAAAAAGTGCAGCATGGCGTTTAAGTAGCACAGGCGCTGTGGTATATCGAGTCCTTTACCTAAAATTGGGTTATCGAGCCTAAATATTTGCGCCATACCCCGAGCCCAACGAATACGCTGGCCAATATGTGCAGAGAGGCTGTCGGTGGCAAGGCCTGCAGCTTGTGGGATATTTATATAAGCGGTTTTATAACCGGCACGTTGCATACGCAGAGCAGTGTGGGCATCTTCGGTTACCGTTTCAAATGCAAAACCACCAATATTGTCGAGTGCTTCGCGTTTTAAAACAGCGCATGAGCCACAAAAGAAGGTGGCATCCCACATGTCATTACCATCTTGGATCAACCCATAAAAAAGCATGTTTTCATTAGGGATTTGGCTGTGGTTATTTAAATTACGCTCAAACGGATCTGCTGAGAAAAAGTGATGCGGTGTTTGCACTAAACATACTTTGCTGTCTTTTAAAAATTGCCCCATGGTCATTTGTAAAAATGAGCGGGCAGGTACGTGGTCACAGTCAAAAATAGCAATGTAGTCGCCGTTAGTGTAGCGCATGGCGCTATTCATATTACCGGCTTTAGCGTGGTTATTATCGGGTCGTGTTAAATAACCCACCCCCACTTTTTGAGCAAATTCTTTAAACTCTGGGCGTTTGCCATCATCAAGAATATACACGTTGAGCTTATCAGCAGGCCAATCAATGCTCATCGCCGCAAGCGTGGTAGGTTGTACAACGCTTAATGGTTCATTATAAGTAGGAATGTATACATCAACTGTTGGCCATAAGTCAGTGTTTTCTGGCAACGGAACAGGTTTACGCTCAAGGGGGTTTATAGTTTGAAAAAAACCTAAAATGAGCACCAGCCACGCATAGGTTTCTGCCAGCAGCAAGCCTGCGCCTAACGTAAGCGCAACAGGGTCATCCCAATTGAGGGTTTCTGTGTAGCGCCACCATAAATAACGCGATGAAGTGGTTACCGATAGGGTGATCATTACAATGGTGGCCATTTGCCCTTTAACGCGCTTAAGCCCGTATGCCACTATCAAAATAAAACTAATAAACACGGCTTGCGCTTCTAGGCTAAACGGAATAGTTATAAAAATAGCCAGTAAAAACAATATAAAGGCTACAACCACATATTTTATTAGTTTATTTTGCCAAATCTTAGCGTCAGCCATGGTTTTAAAAGCACTTTTTTTAGGACCCTTAACTTTTTTTGATAACAAACGCTTTAGTAATCTACCTAGCTTTAAGTCAAACCAACGCAACTGTTTAAGTGAATAACTTACTCCATTATAAAACTGATTTGATAGCCGCTCCCTTACAGAGTTATTTTTAGGTTTGTATTTAAAAAATAACAAATAAACGCTTTGAATGATAAAGCGCAAAATGTTTGAGTAAATAAACGTGCGGTACGGCAAGCGAAGATGCGGGTAGTAATCATATAAAATAAGTTCAAAGTTAAATCTGTGGTCTTTTATATTGATAAACAATGAACTAATCAGCGTAATAAAAGGCATTAAAAAGGCTTCTATTACGTTTACTTTGTGCTGGTTAAAATAACTATGAAACTTAAATAAAATATAACGTACAAGTTTTTCAGTAAAAATAATGCTTAACAGTAAATACAAAGTACTGTGTATTGGGCGCTTATAAAATAAAGAAAAGCTCATAACTACAGGGCCGATTTACTTACAAGCCAGCCGGCAAGTGTTTCAAAGTCATCGTTAGCAACACTGTAAGGCGCACAATTAAGCGCTACATTTCTATAGGCTGTAGACTCTTTAATTACTTCATCACTATTTATAAAAAAGGGCGCCATAAGCGGCAAGGTAGATTGCCATAAAGAAAACAGGTCAAACTCAAGTGTGGATGCAGAGTTATAACGATTGACTAAAAAGAAGTGTTTCCACTGGTTGTCAGTGTGTTTTAACGTTTGTAGTTTTTTATAAATTAAGCTGTGGCAAATAGCATCACAATTAACTATTTCAATCACTATGTCGTTTTTATCGAGCGGATAGTGGGTGATATCAATATGTGCAGGGCAATCAAAAAGAAGCCAAGCATTATTGTTATAATCCAGTTTATTGCAATTGTTGATAAAGTCGAATAACGCGGCGGTACTAACACTTTTATCGCCAAAAGGTAAAAACACTATGCCATCACTATCTTGATGAAAGTGCTCAAGGGCTTGTTCAAAGTCCTGCTCGTTACTCCAGCCGTGGTTGTACTGCCAAGGCAGGCCAAAGTGCAGGCCCAAATCGCTTTTAGAGTCTAAATCTATAGCAATAACGTCAGAGCCCGACTTTTTTAATACGCAGGCTAAGTTGGCAACCATAGAAGTAGCGCCAGTGCCGCCTTTAATGCCTTTTAGAAAAATTCTTTGCAAGGGGTTGTTTACCTGTCGTTTCAATTACTACTTACGCATTTACTGCACGGTGTATTTCGTTCAGTAATGCGTATTTTTCTATTGTTTGTTTATTTTTTTGTTTATTAACAATTTCAACGTAATCTTCACTTTTGCCGCCAAAACGCCGTGCAAGGTTCTCAATGTCATTTGATGTTAAGGTTTCAGAGCTTTTTGTCGTTAAATTACGCATTGTTGCCTTTATGGTGAAGTTTATTATTTTTATTTAAAGTGGACAATATTTGTCTATTATATATAGAATAGCGGGTAAAACTAGTAAAAAAGTATTTTTTATAGGCTAAATTCAGTGCAAAACTTTAACATTTCAGGCTTGCAGCCCTATGCTGCAGAGCTAAAACCTGCATCGTTATATGCAATTTTAGCCCCTTTAGACAATTTTGCTACTGAACTGGCATTACATGCAATTAATAAACCCTCAGCCTCTGATATTTATATTGTTTCTTCTCAAATAGAAACATTTTTTGAAGGCCCTTTTAGCGATGCATTAAATCATGCATTTGACCAACACAAAGTGCATCCGTTTAGGTTTTCGGCAGATACACGCGACTGGCCAAAGCAACAAATAATTAACAACACCCTAAAAGAGCTAAATGCTTATAAACAGCTAAATAATGCATTAGTCATTGTTCACTTTAGTACGACTGATTTAGCTTCATTGGATCAAAAGCAACTGATTCAAAGTGTTCAGGCCTATAAAAAATTTAGTACACAATCAGGAGCGACCGTTTTATTTTTAGTTTCAGGCCCTGAGGTGACTAACTATCGCTTTTTATTAAGGCGATTAAATTCGGACCTCGACGGGTTGGTATATGTTGAAAATGATTCAACAGTGCGCGTACTAGAGTACGATTATTGGCATCACAGTACAGGTATCATCGCCTCTGTACAGTATCCATTAATGATTGAAAATGGCTGCTTTAAAGTGCAGCAAAATAGTATTACGGAACAACAAACCTCAACATCGGGTGTATTTGCAGATGAAGACGACGTGTGGATTGTACAAGGAGCTATTCCCGAAGGGACCAAGCTTCCTGCAAAATATAAAATAATAAAAGACAATAATGCGCTTTTTTCAAAAGGCCCTAAATTAGAGGCGGCAACATTGGTATTTGCAGTCTCGCGTTATACCGATTTAGCCTTGCTTGCTAAACAATGTTTTGAGCTTAGAAAAAACTGTGGTCGCTGGCTTAAATTAGTAATTCAGAACGTTGATGGGGTGATCCGCCATCAAGATGAATGCTTATTTTTGACCTTAGGTGTTAATCTTATTTTGTATAGTTTTTCAGAGCCTTCAAGGTTGCTCTCACAAGTTCAGTCAATTCAAGGGTTTCAATTTTCAAGGCCGTTACCGCCTTCTATTGAACATGTACTTCAATTTACCGAAAATACCTTTTCTAAAGGTTACCTGCCTTTTATAGAATTTACCAAACAGGTAGAAGTTCACAGCGACTCAGCTGTAAATTTAGGGGTAAGCGGGGTGTTGGTTAAATTAGAGCTTTTGCCTCGGATTGACCCAATCCACCCTTTGCATTTATTTCATATAAAGCGAGAAGGTGACGTATTCAGTTTGGTAGAAAACACCGTGTATTTGTATTTACATGCGTGTCGCGAAAATGATGTTAACAATGCGATAAAGCACTTGTTTAAATTAGAAACAAACGATTTTTTTGCACAGCAAAATATTATTTCCGATCATTTTTATATTCAGCAAGAATGTAAACAGCTTAGGCGTTATTATGCGGGCCAAGATATAACCGATTACTCTGCCCAATTAAAAGAGAATGAAAGCTATAAATTTTCGCAAAAAATAGATCCAAATGTTGCAGCTGATTTAGAAACACCAGAGTTTACTAAAAACGAGCGCGCAGATGCTGTGCCGTTTAAAATGGCCATAAAGAGTAACGTATGAGTATCAATCAATTATTGATTACAGCAATTTTAGCGATGCTAGTTGGCGTATTTTTATGTATGTCGGGGTCGTTGATACTGAAAAAAATAAAAAAATACTATGCTCAGCTTACGTTTAAACATGAAGTACTCGAACCTTATAAACCAAATAGAATAAAGAAGGGTAAATAGTGAAATTATCAGGCTTAGGGGTGTGGAACCTCTATTTTTTAGTTAAGTTTGCACTTTTTTATTATGGTGCAATCGACTTTGGCTTATTAGCAAATGCTGCGCTGGCTGCTTTTTTTGCTATTTCTTACACGCACCCTTTACTAAATAAAGCCAAACATTGGTTAGGCGCGGTAATGGCCATTGTTTTACTTTATAAAGATTCGTGGTTGCCTCCTATAGACCGTTTAACACGCCAAGCTGGTAACGTGCAAGACTTTAGCTTTGGCTACTTTTTAGAGCTCATGGCGCGGGTTATTAATGTTGATATGTTATTAGCACTGTTTGTTATTACTGTGTGCTTTTGGTATTGCTCACAGTGGATACGCTTTACCACCGTAACAGTTGTTGGGCTTATGTTTGTAGCTTGGCAGGGCACAAACAACGAGGATAATTTAATTTCACAGCCAGTGGCGGCTAATAATGTTCAAACAGCGGCGCCTCGTGCACAAGCACAAGTGGTAACGCAAGAAGCAAAATCGCCTGATCAGCAATTAAAAGAGTTTTATCAGCAGCAAAGTTTGCTAGCAAGCCAATTCCCTCAGCAATATGATGGCGAGTTATTTGATGTCATAGTACTAAATATTTGCTCGATGGCCGTGGCTGATCTAGAGGCCATTGGCGTAAGCCTTGATGATTTATATAGCGATTTTGATGTGGTGTTTTCTGATTTTAATTCGGCGACTTCGTACTCTGGGCCTGCTGCAATTCGCCTGCTACGAGCAAGTTGTGGTCAAACAAGCCAAACTGCCTTATTTGAAAATGCGCCAGAGCAGTGTCATTTGTTTAAAAATTTAGAAAACTTAGGTTACAAAAGCAATGTGGTTATGAACCACGACGGCCACTTTGATGAGTTTAAAGGTTTGGTGAAAAAGTTTGGTAAAATAGATGAGCAGCCTTACGATATAACTAACTTACCTGTAGCTCAATACGGGTTTGACAACAAACCTATTTACTCAGACGGGGCAGTACTAAACTCATGGTTAAATGATAAAGGTGAAGACTGCGCGCCATGTGCTATGTATTACAACACCACCAGTTTGCATGATGGCAATCAACTAGCGAATCAAGCCCGCATGAGTAGCCTTGAAAGTTACCCAATTAGACATAAAAACTTATTTAACGATATTAACGGGTTTATTAAAAACCTAGAAAAACGTGGCCGTAATGTCATGCTGATGATAGTACCTGAACACGGCGCAGCATTAAAAGGCGATAAAGTGCAGTTTGCTGGGCTTCGTGAGATACCAAGTCCAAGTATTGTATCTGTTCCGGTGGCGATTAAGTTTATTGGTAAAAATGTACAAAGCTATTCACAAACGCTTGTAAGCGAATCAACAAGTTACTTTGGTTTATCGGAGCTAATTAGTGGCGTGCTTAGCACAAACTTTTTTGCAGGTAATGGCAATATTGCCGACCTAGTTGATACGCTGCCTCGCGCACCTAAAGTAGCCGAAAACGCCGATACAATAATGATGTATGTTAATAAGCGCCCTTATATTCAATTAGATGGCGGAGATTGGACCCCATACCCGCAAAATTAATAGCATATATGCACGACCCCTTTTAAAACGCAGCTTACACGCTGCGTTTTTTAGTTTTAAGCTGTACGTTATTACAGTTTGATGTTTATAGGCGTGAGTTTACAGCGATAAAGGCGGTGGTTTGTCCAAATTTGTTTACAATTTACTGTATTGAATAACGGAGTTAGCGTATTATTCGGCTAATATAGTTTTTCCTTATTCGAGGATGTATGCGTCTAGATATTCATTGTGCCGACCGTGTAGGTATTGCCCAAGAGATCCTAAATATTTTAGTAAACTACGATGTTGACTTAAAAGGGATTGAGGTTGATTCGGTAAATTGCCGTATGTATGTAAGCTTTCCTGAAATTGAATTTGAGCAATTTCAAAAAATTATGCCTTCCATTCGTTTGATTGATGGCGTACATGATGTTCGCACAACCGCCTTTTTACCCTCTGAGCGAGAGCATAACGAATTAAATACACTGCTGCGTGCACTTCCCGATGGTGTTATTTCGATTGATGCAAAAGGGTGGGTACGTTTGTGTAATGACGCAGCCTGTAAAGACCTACAGTTGAGCGAAAAAGAAGTGGTCGGGGCCAATATTAATAACCTACTAAAAGGGTTTAACTTTACGCGTTGGTTAGAAGGCAAAGAAGTACTTGGACAAACAACCCGGGTAGATGTTGCTGGTGAAGACTTTATTGCCGATATTTTACCGATTGCCGTCCCGCAAGGTGGTGAAGGTGACGTGTTAGCTGGTGCGGTTATAAATATAAAATCGCAAAGCCGCCTTGGTCAGCAGGTCAGTGCCTTTAGACGTTACGGGCAAGAAAGCTTTGCAACTATTCATAACTTTAGTACCGCTATGCGCCGGGTAGTGCGCGAAGCACGCAAAATGTCGCAGCTAGAAGCCCCCATTTTAATAACCGGAGAAACAGGCACAGGTAAAGAGCTCCTTGCTCGTGCGTGCCACTATGCCTCTAATCGTTCGGTTAAGCCGTTTATTGCACTTTCGTGCGCATCTTTGCCTGATGATGTGGCTGAATCTGAATTATTTGGCTACGCCGGATATGAAGAAAACACCGCACCTAAACGCGGAGTACTAGAGCAAGCCGATGGCGGTACTGTGTTTTTAGATGAAGTTGGCGAAATGTCTACACAGCTACAAACAAAGCTGCTGCGCTTTTTACAAGACGGCACATTTAGAAAAGTGGGCGACGAAAACGAAGTAAAAGTAAACGTGCGTATTATTGCAGCCACACAAAAAGATTTACCCGCAATGGTGCAAGAGGGCGTATTTAGAGAAGACCTATACTATCGAATTAATGTACTCACATTAGAGATTGCACCACTGAGAGATCGTAAAGCTGATGTGGGTCCATTAGCCGAGCACTTTATTCAAAAGTACGCACAGCAAAACGGCCATGCAATTCCGCTTTTATCACAAGAGTGCTTACGCTTTTTACAAGAGTACCCGTGGCCAGGTAATGTGCGCCAGCTAGAAAATGCAATTTATCGGGCGGTGTCGTTACTTGATGATAGCGAGCTACGTGTAGAGCATTTGCAATTGCCCACCTTTACCCACGATTTAGGCTACTTAGAGTCAGATTTTGAAGGGTCGTTAGATCAAGCTGTAAAACGTTTTGAAGCAACCTTGCTACGCAAATTGTATCCGGCTTACCCAAGCTCAAGACAATTAGCTAAGCGTTTAGGGCTTAGCCACACTGCAGTGGCAAATAAACTACGAGATTACGGTATTAATCGCAAAACTGTTAAAGTTTAATAGCCGCTTTACTGGGCACTAGCTCTTAGTGCCCATGTTTTTAGTAACCCCATCAATGGCGATAGTTTCTATGCCATTTTCATCAAAATTAATCACTATGCTTGCGTTATTACGAGTAAAAAAGTAACTGCGGCCATTCAGCTCAATCACGTAATTGCCTTTTACGGGGTCTTTAAATTGCTGCTTTTTTAAACTGACAGTATGTTTACCTATTTGCCAATCAAACGCTTCAATAAAGCCATTATTAAACTCTTGTACCCACACTTGGCTTTCATCTTTAGCTAAAGTGATTGCTACCGAGTATGAGTTAGGTAATTGCGACATATCGTAGCTTTTGCTACCTATCGAAAATTTACCAAGCTGCTGCTGCCATGCAAAGCCAAAATTAAAGGTTTTTTCTATACCTGTTGGGTAAGTTACCGTACCTGGGCCTTTAATTGTAAAATCGGCTAGTGCGCTGGTGCTAATGCATAATAAACTGGTTGTGAAAAGTGTCGCTAATTTATATTTCATACTATGACTTTTTTATATTTATAATTTGAGATTAAAACAGAACATTCGCCTTAACAAGTGGCTATGTTACACTGAGTTAACTTTATACTGGTAAGACCTTCTCGTGAACTTATATATTAGACTTCTTTTATTATTTTTTAAAATTAAGCGCAACCGCGACTACCAACAGTTACTTGATACTGTTGATATTGATTACAAAGCACTGCCAACAGACTGCGATATCAACCTGCATCTAACAAACTCGCGTTATTTGGCTATGATGGACTTGTCGCGCACTTGGATGATTGAGCGAATTGGTCTATTAAAACAAGTAATGAAGCGCCGTTGGTTTCCTATTGTTAATGCTACAGCCATAACTTATATTCGCGATATTAAACCTATGCAGCGTTATACCATTAGTACCAAGCTGGTAGGGTGGGATCATAAATATTTTTACATTGAACAAAAGTTTCATTCTGCGCGTGGCCTGCACGCTATAGCGTATGTGCGCGGTGTGTTTAAAAACAAAAAAGGCATTGTCAGTATTGAAGAAATGCTTGAAGTAGCCGAGTTTGATGGTGTAGCGCCTATTTTGCCAAGCGAAATTATGCACTGGAAAGAAATGCTTGAGCAAAAAAAGGTGAATAACCTTCCTAAATAATTTTCATAAAATAAGGCCTTTCGGCCTTAAACACATAGAACATAGGCGCTGCAAACTTAATTAAAAGCTGTACCTTACACCAAACATGGCAACGACTGGGTCAAGCTCAACGGTTGATGTAAGGGCTTTTGCACCGTTTGCGTACACTGTGGCATCGGTATCTATATCAATCATTGACACCATGGCATGTAGCCCCCAATGTTGATCGATTTTATAGTTAGCGCCTACTTGTGCAATAAAGCCAAACGAATCATCGAGTTTTACTTCAACATCGTCAGTGCCTAGGGTTGCTTTTAGCGCTTGAGAAGGCTGCTCGTCAAAAAAGGTGGTGTAATTTAACCCTACACCAATAAACGGGCGTAGCGCGTAACTTGTATCTAAAAAGTGGTATTGCGCAACCAATGATGGCGGAAGCTGTTTGATGTCGGCAATTTTATTGCCAGCTAACCCACCCGCGCCATTTACATCGTGCGAAAACGGCGTAGCGGCAATAAGCTCTACCACCCACTTATCGTTAAATGCATAATCGATTGTAATACCTAGCTGCGTGTCAGAGTCGCCTTTTAGACCCAGGGTTGGCGCTTCGTTAATTGCCGAGCTGCTGTTATCTGGATTTACATTAATAGCGCCAACATTAACGCTAAGGTTAGCGTGTGCCGCAGGGGTAATAGCAAGTAAAGAGGTAAGTAATGCAATGCTGATTTGGGTTTTCATGTTGTGCTCCAATAACTACTTTTTGATTGACGCTATTATTACAATCTCCGAGCGTTGAAAACCTGTTCTAGATCAAAGTTTCAAAAATGTTTGAAGTATGTGAACCCTTTTCTTGATTTAGATTAAAGTCAGTGCAAAAAGTATTTTAATTAATTGACACAGCTATGTATTTAACGGTCATCGCACTGTATTAACTTTGCCATTATTTGGTCATATTCTCGCGCTTTAATAATCTTTCTTATGGTTATTGAGTGTGTTGTTATGTCTGTTGCAAAAGTATCGCAAAACAGTGTAAGTAAACCTTTAAGCGCGGTGGTAGAAAATACGCAAACGCTTATTAGGTTTGAGTCTGTAACGCCTAACCAAGGCGGTGCCATAGATTGGCTTAGCAATGAGTTAACTGCGCTTGGTTTTAACTGTGAGCAGTTTATTTGTGAAGGCGTTACTAATTTAATTGCCTACGTTAGTTTTGAGCAAGAAGGGCCATGTGTTGCGTTTTCTGGGCATATTGATGTTGTGCCCGCAGAGTCGGGCAACTGGCTAAGCCCGCCTTTTGCTGGCAATATTATTAATAATGCCGTGTATGGTCGCGGCGCTGCCGATATGAAAGGCGGTGTGGCGGCTATGCTTGGTGCTACTAAGGCACTATTAAAAGATACTAAAAGTAAAAAAGGGCGTTTTTATTGGCTTATTACCTCCGATGAGGAAGGAGAGGCTGAATTTGGCTCAGAGGTAATAGCCGCGCGTTTAGCAAAAAATAATATACAACTTGATGGCTGTATTGTTGGTGAGCCGACAAGCTCTAAACACGTAGGCGATACAATTAAAAATGGTCGCCGAGGCGCTATTTCTTCTCGTATAAAAGTGCACGGCAAGGCCGGACATGTTGCCTACCCACAGAACACTATAAATGCTGCGCATATTGCGGGTAATATTGTAAATTGTTTAAGTAATTTAACATGGCCTGACGATGAGCCAAGCTCTAAAACCACCTTGCAAGTGACCGGCATTAATATAAATAATGTTGTTGATAATTTAGTGCCTAGCGAGTGCGAAATTACCTTTAATGTGCGATATAGCCATGGTTATACAAGCAATGCAATAAAGCACTGTATATCAGCGGCGCTGAGTGAATACGCCCAGCACCTTGAGATTGAATGGGAGCGAGCGTGTGAGCCCTATTATACGGCACCAACAAACGGGTGGAGTTTATTGCAGCAGTTAGAACACACCATTTATGCGCAAACAGGGAGTTACCCCATGTTAAGTACCAGTGGCGGTACTTCTGATGGCCGATTTTTTGCAAACCAGCATACCCAAGTAATTGAGTGTGGCGTTAAAAATAGTACCATTCATCAGGTAAACGAACATGTTCCGGTTGATGATTTACTTAAAATTGAGGCCATTTACACAGACTTATTAGCGCGAATTTTTAGCCATAAATAGTAATCGCTCAATAAAAATAAACAGCGAGAATCACCTCGCTGTTTGTTTGAGTAGGGCGTGTTGATCTTTAATGATTGAGTTTGCAGCAGTATGTTTGGTTTTTAGGCAAGGCAGAGCCTATGAAGTGTGGTTATTCCCCATAAATAGGCGATAACGCAGCATAAATGCCAAACATGCGCTGCCCTTCGGGTTCTGCCTAGGGGCGATAAACTCTTTGTTGCTCGGTTTTTACTTATTCTTACAGGGATGTAAGTCATTAGAATAACGCAGGAGCAGTTATCGAGCCCACTAGGTTACAAACCTCGCGCCGCGATTAAATCGCCCCTAGATTGAACAAATTTCAATCCGTAAAGTTCAACACGCCCTAACCTAAATAGCGCTTAGCTTTATTTTCTTTTACGTTTTGTAAATCTACCAGCACTAACCCATCAATACAGTTGTTAAAGTCGGGGTCGATACTAAAGCTTAAAAATTTTACGCCGCCAGGCTTGCACAGCTCTGTATATTGCTTAAATAGCGTAGGAACTTGTGCCCCCATATTGGCCAGTACATGTTTTAATTCTACAAAGTCTTCTTTTACATCGTTACCACTAAAAACAGTTTTACACTGAGTGAGTTGTTGCTCGCTTAATTTAAACTCGTTATTGGGGGTGGCGAGGTGTTGCTCTGATTTATAATAATGTTGATAGTAATGCACAAGCATGGCTTTTGCTTGTTCAGGTAAGGCGTTAGAAACGCTCACCGCGCCAAATAAGTAACGATATTGCGGGTAGTTTTTAATAAATGCGCCAATACCGTACCATAAGTAGTCTAAGCTTTTACGCCCCCAATATTTAGGTTGCACAAAGCTGCGGCCAAGTTCTATACCTTGCTCTAAATACGGTTTCATTGCTTGTGTGTAACTAAACAAACTATCGGTGTATAAGCCTTCTCGGCCATGTTTCTCTATGATTTCCTTTGCACAAGCAAGGCGATATGCACCCACTAATTCTAGCTGCGTAGGATCCCACAGCACTAAGTGTTGATAATCCATATCATATTTGTCGATGTCGCGGCGTTTTCCGCTGCCTTCACCTACCGCTCTAAAGGCAATTTCTCTCAGTCGTCCAAGCTCTCTAAACACTGGAGAGCTACCAGTGTACTGGTATAAATGAATATGCATGCCATCTTGTGTTTTACCTAATAACTGACAACTCTCTATGGCTTTTTTAAGCTCTTTGCGGCACTCAGGTATTGCAATAGGGGTTTGGGTTTTAAGAGGAAGGGGCTTTTTAGTGGTAAGGCGGTAAAGTTGCTTGCGAATGAGATTAACGATTTCTTTATCTTTTAAGTTTTCGATTAAATATGACTCAGGCGGAATGGAAGCGCCAATTTCAAACTCTAATGACTTTTGTCGCTGCTTAAACATTTCTTTTACTAATAATAAGCTCGCAAGTGGTTTGTAAATCATTGAGGTGCCATAAAAAAGCGGACTGTTTTTAGCTTTTATATAAATAGGTAGAATAGGGCTGTTTGCTTTTTTAGCCATGCGTAAAAAGCCACTGTTCCACTTGCAATCTTTAATACCGGTAGGGCTTAAACGCGAGACCTCTCCCGCAGGAAAAATAAGTAACGCACCTTCATCTTTTAAGTGTTTTTGTATATTACTTAATTCTTGTTTTTTACTGGTTCCCGATAAATTATCTACCGGCAACAGCAGTGAATGCATAGGGGTGACCGACATTAGCATGCGATTGGCAACCACTTTTAAATCTTGCCTAACGCTGGAAAGTACTTTTATCAGCGCAAGTGCGTCGAGCGAGCCAATGGGGTGGTTAGCCACAATAACTAACTTACCTTCGCTGGGTATGTTTTCAATTTGTTTTGGTTTGTAGCGGGTATCAAAGTCAAGCTCATCAAGCACTTGTTCAACAAACTCTAGTCCTTGTAAATGGGGGTAAGCATCGCCAAAGGCGACAAATTCTTGTTCATGTAATAAGTAGCCAAGCCCCTTTTTAACTAAACCTTTTACTTTAGGGGAGTTCTCTAATTGTGGTAAGTTTGCAGCTATTACTTTATCAACGCTTATCATATTAACCTCATTTACAATTTGGCCTATTCGCCATCCTGTTTAGAGTAAAAAAAGGGTGTGACATTTACTTTGCAGTTGTGTGACTTTTTAAAGAGCACATTACGAGCTGCTCAGTTGTTTATTAGTGTAGATAAAATTTATTTAATAAAATTAGGAGCTTCTATGTCGGTATTAGTAGCCATTACCGGGCGAGATAATACAAAGCTAATTGCAAAGCTAAAAGAGCTATTACCCAATGAAGAAATAATGCAATGGCCAGAGTGTAAAAAGCTCAACAATGTAGAGTTTGTATTAGCCTGGAATGCACCAGATGATTTGTGGCAGCAATTACCTAACTTAAAGGCGGTGTCATCGTTTGGGGCGGGTGTAGATAGTATTAATATGTCTTTATTGCCTAAAGAGGTAGACGTGGTTCGCATTGTTGATACTGAGCTTGCTCAAGATATGGCAGAGTACGTACTAGGCCATGTATTTGCGCACAAGCTGCGTTTAAAAGAGTATTTTGTTAAGCAATCACAATGCAATTATAAACCTAAGCGCGCATATAAATATAATCACGTGGGTATTTTAGGCTTTGGTGAGCTAGGTAAAGCGTGCGCCAAAAAACTAACCCTGAATGGCTTTACGGTAAGCGCTTGGTCAAAAACTGAAAAAAGTGATGAGCAGGTGCATCTATATTCTCAGCAGCAAGGCCTTAATGAAATGCTGCCTACAATTGACTACTTGGTATGCCTACTGCCGCTAACAAAAGATACTAAGGGTATTATTAATGCCGATTTATTAGCTAAGTTACCGGCCCATGCCTGTGTAATTAACGTTGCCAGAGGTGAGCACCTAGTAGAGCAAGATTTAATAAACGCACTTAACAGTGAAATGTTAAGGGCTGCCACGCTCGATGTATTTACCCAAGAGCCGCTACCGGACGATCACCCATTTTGGCATAACGCTAAAATAACGATTACACCACACTGCGCCGCGTTATCTGATTTAAATAGCGTAACAGCGCAAATTGCAGAAAATATTAATCGCCTAAAAAGCGGCCTTACATTAAATAATCGGGTTAATAGAACAAAAGGTTATTAATAGATAGCAAAACAGTTTAACAAACAGCTTGTTAACATTTGTAATTTTAATTATTGTGAAGTTTAGTCACTAAAATAAAAATAATAAGAGTAACGTATGAAATCAAGTCAAGGCGGAGTAAAACTAAGTTTAGTAGTGGTTTCTATTATAGTGCTAGGCGTGTCTGCTTGGTTTAACCAAGCGAGTGCCGATCAAGTGCCACAAAGCAAAAGTTCACAAACTTCACAAAGTGAATAAGTGCACTTGTAGACACATTATAAAAAGTGGGCTCTGTTAATTTTTTTTTGGCCTAATAAAGCCAGACCATTAAAGAGTACCCACTTTTCATTAGGCCATTTAATTACTAAAGTGCGCTTCGTTACTGGTATTTAGTTAAATAAGTTAATTAGTACCGTTTAGCATGGACCTCTCGGTTTTCATGCTTTTTCTCATCACTTTTTTTAAGCAACACATACGTTGCGCCACTGCCACCATGGTGTTTTAAAGCGGTATGATACGCTAATACCGCGGGTAGAGCCTGTAGCCACTTATTAACATAGCTCTTTAGTATACCGGGCTTAGCTTTATTTTTTATACCAATGCCATGGCGAACTAATACAACGCGAATGTTTCGCTGGTGGCAATCAGTAATAAAGTTAAATAATGTTGTGCGTGCGTTTTTAAGTAATTGGCCATGCAAATCTAATGTGGCATCAACTTGGTATTTAGCTAAGCGTAAGTTTTTAAATACTGCGCTTTGTACGCCATCTTTTTTAAAACTGAGTAATGCATGCGGGTCTAAAAGCTCTACATGCTCAGATTGTAAGTAATTTTCGTCATTTGCAAGGCTAAGCTCGGCAGCTTTGCGTTTTTCTTGTTGGGCAAGGGTGGCACTGGGATTACTTGCAAGGGGAGTTACAGTATCGTGGTTTATAGGTTTTACATCTTCCATAGAAGATAAAAATAAATCGAAATCAGATAAAGACATAGTAAGACCTAAATGAGGATTAATACGAGATAAATTTTATCTTAGTTCAATCTGTTCCCCAAGCCTTTTAATTTTTTCAAATAAAAAAGCCCAGCAAGGCTGGGCTATAAAATATTCTAAGGGGAAATGTTAACTCTGCGTTACATTAAATTGTCCAAACGTATACACTTTGAACAAGTAAAATGTATTGATCAACACTAAACTCATATTCGAAATAACACTCGACGACATTAAATCCAAGCTAAAAGACAAAAATAACAGACCACATGCACTAATCGCTGCAACACGCAGTATTGTTATGTGGTTAATAAAGAATGCACCTAAACCTAGTGCAAGTAATACAGTGTTTAAAAGCCAATCTAGCTCGTTTAGCATGGTCGTTTCAATAGTTCAGTTGTTGAAAAAAGGAGCGCCATTATGTTGATCTTTTGCACACCTTTCAACCAAGTAATTTTAAATTTTCAGATTAGTTTTTTTAATGCTAAATATAGCTAGCTAGTGCTGCAAAAAAGCCATTATTTTTTATTAGTTGGTACTTTTGACAGCTTTGCGGCGCCTTCATATCTGCGCATAAATAAAGGGCATTGCGCTTCTCGTCTAGCTGCGGGTGTAAGTTTGAATCAAGTAATGTACGGCCATATCCAAAGACCCCAGGCCAATAAATACTTTCGCTCACTAACCCTAATTTTTTATAGGTGAGCAAAGTAGGTTTTGGAAAAATAATGGCTACAGCAAAAATGATAGCCAGCGTAATAAGTAACCCTTTTTTAGACTTTACAGGCTGCTCCGCTGGTGTTGATGTTGGGTTAGCTGAAGATTGCGGTGCTGTTTGCGGCCTATTGTGGGGCTTTTTTACAGGGGTTTTTCTTTTTTGTGGTGTTTTACCAAGCAATGATTGTTTTTTTGTGTTGTTTGACATAAAGCAAATCTGGCCTTTTGAGCGTAGGTCTCTATAATAAAATGATTAAATATCTAGTTATATAATAACTTATACAATGCTTTTAGCCTACGAGGAAGATACATGGATACGCAGCTATCAATTTTAATAGTAGATGATGTTAGCACAGTGCGTAGTTTTTTGAGCCAAACGCTCATGCACTTAGGAATAGAAAACGTTAAAGAGGCTTCAACGGCTAAACAATGCATTAGCGAATGCCAAGCAGCTAATTACAATATGATTTTTTTAGATATTGAACTGCCTGACGGCGATGGTAAAGAGTTAATCGCGCAAATTAATGATATTAACCCTGAAACTAATGTGGTGATGGTGTCGGCCCATTCAGCAGTAGAAAATGTTAAAGAAGCCATTGATAAAGGTGCTAAAGGATTTGTGGTTAAGCCATTTACGCCTAAAAAAATTGCGGCCATGTTGAAAAAGTTTTATCCCGATTTGGAAAACGTTTAACTAGCTTTAATAATATGCGTTAAATTAGCTTAAAGTTTAGCGGATTGCTAAATACCAAATTTTAGATATAAAAAAACCGGCCTAGACCGGTTTTTTAATCATAAAACAAATTATAGCGCTTTAATTTTAGCTGCTAAACGGCTCTTATGACGAGCTGCTTTGTTTTTATGAATTAGACCCTTAGTTGCGTAACGGTCTAGGATAGGTGTAGCAACAGAGAAAGCTTGCTGTGCAGCTTCTTTATCGCCAGCTTCAATAGCAGCGGTTACTTTTTTGAAGTAAGTACGCATCATTGAACGACGGCTTGCGTTGTGCTGACGGTTTTTTTCGCTAGTGATAGCGCGTTTTTTTGCAGACTTGATGTTAGCCAAGGTTTGCTCCTAACAATCTTAAATAAAGCTTAAATTAAAGGCCGTGGAATATGCCTGTTTTTATCATGAATGTCAATTTAAATTTAACAACTCAAGAAAAACTGCTCCTTATAACGAACATCAATTTGCCGCTTTAGCAGTTAATATCGCTATTGTAACAAAGCACAGACGCCCAGCCTAGTGCTTTAAAGCGATTTATAAAAAAGACTGTGGCATAATTGCGCTAACTAAAGGTTTTTAAGTAGGTTTAAGGTGTCAAAAGGATTATTTCGCTCCGGTATGATTGTAAGTTGTATGACAATGATATCGCGTATTTTAGGGTTAGTACGAGACGCTGTCGTTGCAAACTTATTAGGTGCTAGTGCAGCTGCTGATGTTTTTTTGTTTGCTAACCGTATTCCCAATTTTTTACGCCGTCTATTTGCAGAGGGGGCCTTTGCCCAGGCATTTGTGCCTGTACTTAGTGAAATTAAAGAACACCATGGCGATGATAAAGTTAAGTTATTTGTAGCACAGGCTGCCGGTACGCTGGGCACTATTTTGCTTTGCGTGACTATTTTTGGCGTTATTGCCTCGCCTGTTATTGCCGCGCTATTTGGTACTGGCTGGTTTATTGATTGGTGGCAAGGTGGCCCCAATGCAGAAAAGTTTGTGCTGGCAAGCTCATTATTAAAGTTAACTTTTCCGTATTTGTTATTTGTTAGTTTGGTAGCACTTAGCGGTGCAGTAATGAATGTGTATAACCGCTTTGCAGTGGCTGCTTTTACGCCCGTATTACTTAATGTTTCAATTATTACCTGCGCCATTTTATTGCACGACAAATTTAGCGTGGGGGCGTATGCGTTAGCTATTGGTGTATTTGTGGGCGGGGTGGTGCAATTGTTGTTTCAGTTACCATTTTTATACCGAGCAAAAATGCTGGCACGTCCTCGTTGGGCGTGGCAAGACGAGAACGTTAAAAAAGTGCGTAAGCTTATGCTACCGGCATTATTTGGTGTTTCAATAAGCCAAATTAACCTCCTGCTCGACACCATGATTGCCTCGCTATTAATGACGGGCTCTATCGCATGGCTTTATTACTCAGATAGGTTAATTGAGTTTCCACTTGGTTTATTTGGTATTGGTATTGCCACTGTTATTTTACCCGCACTTTCTAAATTGCATAGCAGTAAAAAGCTCAGTGATTTTCAGCATACGTTAGATTGGGGTGTGCGTTTTGTGATTTTTTTAGGCATACCCGCCATGGTTGGTTTAATGATTATAAGCCCGCTTATCATTACTGTGTTATTTGATCACGGCGCATTTAAAGACGCTGATGTTGATCATGTCAAAGCGGTAAGCTTAGGGGTGGTTGCCTACTCGGTAGGGTTAGTTAGCTTTATGCTTATTAAAGTATTAGCGCCGGGTTTTTACTCGCGTCAAGATACCAAAACACCTGTGCGTATTGGTATTATTACGCTGGTGCTTAATATGGTATTTAATATTATGTTAGCCCCGTTTATAGGATATTTAGGGCTTGCTTTAGCAACGTCTATGTCGGCCAGCTGCAATGCTTTTTTACTTTACAGGCAACTTAAAAAAGAAAACGTGTATCAGTTTTCTGCAATGAGCCTGCGCTTTAGCGTAAAGTGCATAGTGGCGAGCTTGGTAATGGGCGCTCTAACGTGGTACGTCAGCAGCCGATATTATTGGGCTACATGGCATTTTTCTGAGCAAGTAATGTTGTTAATTGTATTGCTAGTAATTGCTGCAATAAGTTACTTTGCGGTGCTGTTTTTACTTGGTGTAAGACTAAATACGATAAAAAGTGTAGCAACTACTGAATCAAACTAAAAAAAAGATTATAATCGGCAGCCCTGTGGTTTTGACCGATTTTAAAGTCGTTAATAATACTCGCTGAAAAAGGCATTAGGTGGCATGGAGTTAATTAGAGGTATACACAATATTCGAGCGCAACATTATGGTTGTGTGTTGACTATTGGTAATTTTGACGGTGTGCATTTAGGCCATGGCGAAGTGTTAAAAGGGCTGTTAGCGGATGCCAAAGCACATAACTTACCCAGTACTGTGATGTTATTTGAGCCGCAGCCGCAAGAGTTTTTTGCTAAAAACAATGCGCCAGCTCGACTTACTCGGTTACGCGACAAACTCAGATTACTAAGTAACCTAGGTATTGAGCGGGTTATTTGTATTAGCTTTAACCAACAATTTGCCAATATGCATGCTGAGCAATTTGTTAGCGATATTTTAATTAAAAAGCTAGGCGTTAAAGCACTCACAGTAGGTGATGATTTTAAATTTGGTAAACAGCGCCAAGGGAATTTTAATTTACTGCTCAGTATGGGCAAACAAGCGGGCATGGATGTAAAAAGCACCGCGAGTTTTCGCCAATTAAATGCTAGAGTAAGCAGCACACTAATACGTGAAGCATTAGCAGCAGGCGACTTAGAAAATGCTAAGTTAATGCTAGGGCATAATTATGCTATTTCAGGGCGTGTAATACATGGTTGGAAAAGAGGGCGAGAGCTTGGTTTTCGAACTGCAAATATAGCGCTTAAACGCCAAGTTTGCCCTGTAAATGGGGTGTTTGCCGTAAAAGCAAACATTGCCGGAAAACACGTTTATGGGGTAGCCAATATTGGTAACAAGCCCACTTTTAATGGAACTCGTGCTTTGTTAGAAGTTCATCTTTTTGACTTTGCACAAGATATATATGGACAGTTTATGCACGTGGAGTTAATAAAAAAACTTCGCGATGAGAAAAAATTCGAGACATTAACACAGTTAACGGCACAAATTGCAACCGACGTTGCCGCCGCAAAACAGTGTTTTGGTTTAAATTAGGTAGCCGATAGATACGGAAAGTAGGATTAATGAGCGACTACAAACATACTTTGAATTTACCGGAAACACAGTTTCCAATGCGTGGCAATTTGGCACAACGTGAACCAAAAATGCTTAAAGCATGGTATGAAGACGACCTGTACGGTCAAATTCGCAGCGCTAAAAAAGGTAAAAAGACCTTTATTTTGCATGACGGCCCTCCGTATGCAAACGGCGATATCCATTTAGGCCACTCAGTAAATAAAATTTTAAAAGACATAATTGTTAAGTCTAAAACTTTATCTGACTTTGATGCACCTTATGTGCCTGGTTGGGACTGTCATGGTTTGCCAATTGAGTTAATGGTTGAGAAAAAAGTAGGCAAGCCAGGCGTTAAAGTAACCGCGAGCGAGTTTCGTGAAAAATGCCGTGCTTACGCTAAAAAGCAAGTTGAAGGTCAAAAAGTAGACTTTAAACGTTTAGGTGTGTTTGGCGATTGGGACAAACCTTACTTAACAATGAACTATGACTTTGAAGCAAACGCTATTCGCGTGCTTGGTCGTATTATTAAAAATGGCCACCTTCATAAAGGTGCAAAGCCTGTGCATTGGTGTACAGACTGTGGTTCTGCATTAGCAGAGGCCGAAGTAGAGTACCAAGATAAGCAATCTCCAGCGATTGACGTACGTTTTACATTTGCAGATCAAGACGCAGTTGTTAACGCCTTTGATTTAGCCGGTGGCCATAAAGGCCAAGGCAGTGTAGGTACTGTTATTTGGACTACAACACCGTGGACCTTACCCGCTAACCGTGCGGTAGCAGTGCATGCAGATTTAGAGTACGCCTTAGTACAAGTAGATGATGAAGGCTCACAGCAACGTTTAATTTTAGGCTCAGAGCTTGTTAAAGATGCAATGGACCGTTATGGCTTTAATCATTTCCACGTACTAGGTTATGTTAAAGGTGCAGCACTTGAAAACTTACACGTTGCTCATCCATTTTACGATTTTGATGTACCGGTAATTGTAGCAGACCACGTTACTACTGACTCAGGTACGGGTGTGGTACATACCGCGCCAGGCCATGGTCAAGAAGATTTCGCGGCAGGCTTAAATTACAATCTTGAAGTAGCAAACCCTGTAGGCGCGAATGGCGTTTACCTACCTGATACAGAATTATTTGCTGGTCAGCATGTATTTAAAGCAAATGCCAGTGTAATTGACGTACTAACAGAGCGCGGTGCTTTAATGCATCATCATGCGCTTACGCATAGCTACCCGCATTGTTGGCGCCACAAAACACCTATTATTTTCCGTGCTACACCGCAGTGGTTTGTAAGCATGGATCAGGCTAACTTACGTCAAGACTCGTTGAGCGAAATTAAAAACACCCAATGGTTGCCAGAGTGGGGCGAAAGCCGCATTGCGAACATGGTTGAAGGTCGCCCAGATTGGTGTATTTCACGCCAACGTACTTGGGGGGTGCCAATTGCCTTATTTGTTGATAAAGACACTGGTGCTTTACACCCAAATACGCAAGCGCTTATTGAGCAAGCTGCAGAGCTGGTAGAAAAATCAGGCATTCAAGCATGGTATGACCTAGAGCCTGCCACCTTGTTAGGCGAAGAAGATGCCAAGCAATACATGAAAGTACAAGATACGTTAGATGTATGGTTTGATTCGGGCGTAACACATGCATGTGTTGTTGATGCACGAGAAGAGTTAGTTGGCCCAGCAGATTTATACCTAGAAGGTTCTGATCAGCACCGTGGTTGGTTTATGTCATCAATGATGACCTCAGTTGCTATTAACGGTCACGCACCTTACAAGCAAGTACTAACGCACGGCTTTACCGTAGATGAAAACGGCCGCAAAATGTCAAAATCGTTAGGCAACGTTATTTCACCACAAAACGTGATGAATAAACTTGGCGCTGACATTTTACGTTTATGGGTAGCCTCTACCGATTACACCGCCGAAATGACAGTATCGGATGAAATATTTAAACGCTCTGCAGATCGCTACCGCCGTATTCGTAACACTAGCCGTTACTTACTAGCTAACCTAAGTGGTTTTGATCCAAAAACAGACCAAGTTGCTGTTGATGATATGGTTGAGCTTGATAAGTGGATTGTTGGCCGTGCAGCCCAATTACAAGAAGAAATTTTAGCAGCCTACGATAGCTACCAAATGCTATTAGTAACGCAAAAGCTAATGAACTTCTGTACAGGTGAGCTTGGTTCGTTCTACTTAGATGTAATTAAAGACCGCCAGTACACAGCAAAAAGCGACAGTCATGCACGTCGTTCTTGTCAAACTGCGCTTTATCATATTGCTGAAGCAATGACTCGTTGGATGGCACCAATTATGAGCTTTACAGCTCAAGAAATTTGGGAAGCACTACCGGGCGAGCGTAGCGATTACGTATTTACATCGGTATGGTACGACGGTTTACACGCACCGACAAACAGCCAATTTGGCAACGATGACTGGCAAGCGATTCTAAATGTACGTGACGAAGTAAACCGCGTATTAGAAGCAGCCCGAAAAGAAGAAGTAATTGGCGCAACGTTACAAGCAAGCGTTAACTTATACGCCGAAAAAGCACTGGCTGATAAGTTAGCAGCATTAGGTGATGAACTACGTTTTGTATTACTAACGTCTGCGGTCACTGTATCTGCAGTAGATAGCCAGCCAAGTGATACACAAACAACCGAAATTGAAGGTTTGTACATTAGCGTAGCAGCCACAGATGCAACTAAATGTGAGCGTTGTTGGCATTACAGCGATGATGTAGGTTCAGAGCCTGCACACCCTGAAATTTGTGGTCGTTGTGTAAGCAATGTTGACGGCGAAGGTGAAAAGCGTCAATTCGCTTAGGAGCTTTACTCAGTGAGCAAACTAGCCCAAAAAAGTGGTTTAGTGTGGCTTTGGTTAAGTCTATTACTTCTTGTAATAGACTTTGCCACTAAAACACTTGTTGTAAATACCATGGCTTATCAAGAGTCGATTAATTTACTACCTGTTTTTAGTATTACCTACGTACATAACTATGGAGCGGCCTACAGCTTTTTAAGTGAAGCGGGTGGCTGGCAACGTTGGTTTTTAAGTTTTATTGCCATTGCTATTAGTGCGCTATTAGTGTGGTGGTTAAAGCGTTTACCAGCGACAAATAAAATATTATGTAGTGCTTATGCGTTAGTGCTTGCTGGCGCTATTGGTAATTTATATGACCGTGTTGCTTATGGTTATGTAATTGACTTTATACATGTGTTTTATAAAAACTCGCATTTTCCAGTATTTAATATTGCCGACTGTGCAATTTGTATTGGTGCCGCATTATTATTATTTGATGCCTTTACAGGCGAAAGTCCGAAGGAGCATAAAGCATGAGCCAAGCTGTAATTGGTGAAAACTCAGAGGTTATTTTTCACTTTTCTATTAAACTAGAAGATGGCTCTGCCGCAGACTCAACCAAGGTGCATAATAAACCAGCCAAGTTAACGATGGGTGATGGCAGCTTAACGGCTAATTTTGAAAAGTGCTTACTAGGTTTAAGTGCAGGCGAAAGCAAAACGTTTGAGTTAGAACCAGAAGACGCCTTTGGCCAACCTAATCCAGATAATATTTACTATGTAGAACGCAGTAAATTTGGTGCAGAAACGCCAGCTAAAGTCGGCGCAATTATTGCCTTTACTCAGCCTGATGGTACTGAGCTGCCAGGACTGGTACGCGAAGTACAAGGTGAGTCGGTTACTATAGATTTTAATCATCCGTTAGCAGGTCAACGTTTAACGTTTGAAGTAGATATTATTGAGGTGCAAGGCTAATGGATATTTTATTAGCGAACCCGCGAGGCTTTTGTGCAGGGGTAGACCGTGCAATTAGCATAGTAGAGCGCGCTTTAGATATTTTTGAAAAGCCAATTTACGTACGCCACGAGGTCGTTCATAACCGCTACGTAGTAGATGGTTTAAAAAACCGTGGTGCTGTATTTGTTGAAGAGCTAGACCAAGTACCTGATGACAGCATTGTTATTTTTAGCGCCCACGGTGTATCGCAAGCGGTACGCTCAGAAGCTAAACGCCGCGATTTAAAAGTGTTTGACGCAACATGCCCATTAGTTACTAAAGTGCATATGGAAGTAACGCGAGCGAGCCGTAAAGGTATTGAGTGTATTTTAATTGGTCACCATGGTCACCCAGAAGTTGAGGGTACTATGGGGCAGTATGACAATAACGACGGTGGTATTTACCTTGTAGAAACCGCAGAAGATGTTGCCAAACTTAAAGTTAAAAATGCTGATAACCTATTTTATTGTAGCCAAACAACGCTTTCGGTAGATGACACTGCAGATGTAATTGATGCGCTGCGCGAAAAATTCCCAGCAATTGATGGCCCGCGTAAAGATGACATTTGCTATGCGACACAAAACCGTCAAGATGCTGTGCGTGATTTAGCAGACAAGGTAGATGTGCTATTAGTTGTGGGGGCAAAAAACAGCTCTAACTCTAACCGTTTACGTGAACTTGCAGATAAAATGGGCACAACCGCTTATTTAATCGATGATGCAACAAATGTTGAAGCACAGTGGTTTGGTGAAACTAACGCTGTGGGAGTAACTGCGGGGGCTTCTGCGCCAGAAGTGCTGGTACAGCAAGTTATTGCACGCTTAAAAGAGCTAGGCGGCAAGCAGGTAGTTGAAAACCCAGGTGAAGAAGAGAATATCGTATTTGCCGTTCCTGTTGAGCTGCGTTAATCTATATAAATTAATTATTTAGATTACAAGGAGAGCCGTTATGAGCAAGTTGCCGCAAGGTGAAACATTGCTTTTTTCGGCTCTTTTTAATGAGCGCGGGGTACTTGCCACGCTTATTGTTACCCAAGTTGTTGCTACTATCTTAGCGTTTGCTCCTTTTGTTGAAGGGGATAGCTGGCAAAGCCTTGGCGTAATTAGTTTATTTTCTCATATGACCGTTTTGGTCAGTATTTCTGCTTTATACTCTTTTCGGGGTGTTTTACAAAAAAAGCCGCAAACCACCCAGCTTTTTGCTTTTTTTATTTCCTTTTTAGTCAGTACCGCTTTATTTAGTGTGCTGTGTGCCCGCTACTTTTTAGATATTACAAATAATGAAACGAGTATTTATTTTGTATTACGAAACTGCTTAATTGTTTTTTTGATCACGGCTTTATTTGTACAGTTTTTACTGATTTATTTTGAAAAAGAGCAGCAAACAAAAGCGCTCGCGCGCGCGGAGCTTGATGCTTTGCAAGCCAGAATTCGCCCTCATTTTTTGTACAATAGCCTTAATACCGCCGCCGAGCTAACACATCATGATGCCGATGCTGCAGAGCAAGCAATACTTGCGCTTGCGGCGCTGTCGCAAGCGGCTATGCGCTCGGGGCAGCGCGTTTCTCTCGAAGATGAGCTGACCTTATCAAAACAGTATGTTGCGCTGGAAACATGGCGCTTTGGCAGTCGTTTAAAGCTTAATTGGCAAGTGCCTGCTGATTTACCAGATATTAGTATTCCGTGCTTAACCCTTCAGCCGTTAATAGAAAATGCGGTGTGTCATGGGGTAGAGCCCAGTGAAACAGGGGCCGTTATTAGTGTAGAGCTACACGTAACAACAGGGTATTTAACATTGATTGTTTCTAACCCTATCACTCATAATGAGGCGTTAAAAAGACCAAATAACGGCATGGCACTTGAAAATATTCGCCAACGATTGTTTATATATTACAAAGAAAAAGCACAACTAACGATCACACAAAAAGAGGATGTATTTAGAGTAAAAGTGGTGATCCCTAAGCAGTTTGAGAACCCCCAATGAATGTTGTAATTATTGATGATGAACCGCTAGCTCGCGCAAGAATAAAGCGGCTACTGCAGCACAACGAGCATATTTTAGTTAAAGGCGAAGGTGATAACGGCGCGCAGGGGCTTGCCATTATCAAGCAGGTTCATCCCGATTTGGTTTTTTTAGACATAGATATGCCGGGTATTAATGGCCTAGAAGTAGCGCAGCAACTCAATACGCTGAGCGTGCCACCGGCAATAGTATTTGTAACGGCTTACCCCGAGCATGCACTTGATGCGCTACAGCTTAGTGCCGCAGGATACTTAGTAAAACCCGTTACTGAACAGGCATTAAATAAAGTGTTAGCGCAAGTTGGGCGTTTAAATAAAGCGCATATGCAAAAGCAGCAATCTACAAAAATTAGTTATCAGCTTGGTGGCACAATAAAAAGTATTGAACTTGATCAAGTGTATTACTTTAATGCCCAAGAAAAATACACCAATATGGTATTTAAAGAGGGCGAGGCCCTAATTGAACAAAGCTTAAAACAACTTGAGCAACGCTTCCCAACGCAATTATTACGTATTCACAGAAATACGCTCATAAACAAACAAAAGCTTGTTGCCTTGCATACCCAAAGCCCTGGTGTACATAGCGTAGAACTAGCCGGATGTAAGGAGCAATTAAGCGTAAGTAGGCGAGAGCTAAAAACAGTAAAAAATGCGCTAAGTTAGAGCCTGTTATGTTTTAGGTTGAATTTTTAGTAGGTTGCTTGGCTTTTTAAGTAAGGCAGAGGCCGCTATTGAGCCCACTAAATTAGCAGCATTGCGCTGGAGTTAAATCGCCTCTAGATAGAGTAATTTTAATCTTCAAAGCTCAATTGGCTTGATGCTGTTAACCGTTTATCAACAAATTTAACCGCTTGTCCTAGTATATATTGCATCTACATTTTCAATGCATAAACTTATAATCAGATAAAATTTATTTGGTTTTTACTATGCATTCACCTCACAAAAAACCTCAAAAAGGCTTTACCTTAATTGAAGTGCTGATTGCGTTTATTATTTTAAGCTTTGGCTTATTAGGCGCTGTTGCACTGCAAGCAAAAGCTAAGCAGGCAAGCTTTGACTCTATGCAGCGGGCAGCCGCGGTAGCGTTAGGAAATGATATTATTCAGCGCATTAGAGCAAATGATACCGCACAGCTAGTTACTTTATATACGCAAACTTTCACCAGTAAAACATCAACGTCTACCTCTACGGCTTGTTTTAGTGGGTCATGCACTGCAGCGCAAGTTGCAGCCCTTGATTTACAGCAATGGAAACGCGCCATTCGTGCACGCGAAAACACCGGTTCTCTCGATGATGCCACTGTATGTATAAACCCTACGGCTGCATCAGGTACGGGTGGGCGTGGGTTTAATATTGAAGTAATAGTGTCTTGGCAAGGCCGCCAAGAGTTTAATGCCAATGATGAAACCAAAGCGCTTAAATGCGGTACTGACGATAAAAAACGCCGTTTGGTTGCATTAAATAGCTATATATACCTAAGGAGCTAACATGAGAGATAAAGGTTTTACACTAATAGAAATGATGATTTCATTATTTATTGGTGGGCTTATTTTAGGTGGGGTGATGTTTACCTATATTGGCATGAAAGTAACCACAAAAGACACAATGACAATAGGCGAGTTACAAGAGTCAGGCCGCTTAGCCATTAATATTATGCAGCGCGATATTGAGCAGGTGGGCTTTTGGGGAACTTATTATGATGACTCGTTTACTGCAGCAAACACACAAACGTTAGCTAACCCTGGTGGTGATTGCTTTGAAGGGCTTAATAACGGCAGCTTTCCAGATTTAGCATCTTCTAGCAATTTCAGAACTATTTATGCAAAAGAGGCCAGTTCAACAAGTGAGCTTAACTGTATAAGTAAGCCAATTGCAGGAACTGACATTTTACAAATCAAGTTTTTACAAGGTGAGCAGCTCACGGTAGATGGCGCCACTAATGAAACACAAGCGGATGAAAACTATTTTATAGCTGAGCAAGAAAGCGCAGAATTTACCCGAGGCGTTGTAGCAGCGGGTAGTTTAAACGTTAATGCCACGGTGTGGCCTTATAGCCATCATGTTTATTATCTCGCAGAGCAAACTTATACGGTAAATAATAAAAGCCTTACAGTACCAGCATTAATGCGTAAACGCTTAAATGGCGCCAATATGAAAGCCGAAACCATTATGGAGGGCGTTGAAAACATGCGCTTTGTATTTGGTTTAGATACAGACAGTGATAGCCGTGTTGATTCGTACCGAAGTATTGAGGACATGCAGCACTCTGACTGGGAAAACCGCAAAAGTATTCTAACAGTGCAGGTTTTTTTATTAGTTAGAGCATTGCAACCAGATCCGGGCCTTAAAATAAAAAATCAAACATATATTTTAGGTGAAGATGAAGACTCCCGAGAGCTCACTTTTACCGATACTTACAGAAGAACAGTATTTACCACCACAATTCGTTTAAATAACGTGGGAGCAAATTTATGGCGTATCTAAGTAAACACGCAAATAAACAACAAGGTGTTGTGCTTATTACAGCCCTTATTATGGTTATTGCTGTAACGGGAATTGCCGTTACATTAATGAGCAGCAGTAGTGTAGATATAAAAATTACCAATGCAGCTCAAGAGCGAGAAGTCGCTGAAAATGAGCTTATTGGAGAAGTACAGCGAATGATTTCTGATGAGGCAAGCAAAGGTGCTGCTAATCAGTTTTTTTTAACGCCAGATGAAGTATCAACTCATGCAGGCGCAGATGATGAAGGGATGGTAATAGCCACGCACGACGATATGCAAAGCAAAATGATAAACCTAAATCAGGGGGCGCTTGATTTAGAATGCCCACGCCGATTTAATTTTACTGCCGGTATATCGTGTAACATGCTGCAAGTTTCTACCACTATTCAATATGGCTCTAAAGCAAAGCACGAACTTACAATTGTAACAGGTGTAGCTCAAGAAATGGCCAGTATAAGTAAGGGGATTTAGAATGAAATTTAATCTTAATAAGCCATTGGTCTCTTTACTTGGTTTAGCACTGAGCGCCTCAGCAGTTGCTGAAGATATAGAGCTTTATGTCAATCATGATTTAGATTTAGATGAGAAACCAAGGGTTTTACTCATATTTGATACATCAGGCAGTATGGCGTTTTCATCCTCTAATGGTAATAGTTGTGGCTTTAGCAACCAAACTGGTTACTACTTATGTGCAGATAGTCGCCTTGCGGCAGCACAATTTGCCATGAATAAAGTGGTATCAGATAACGAAGACTCTATTGATTTTGGTTTGATGCGATTTAAAAGTGATTCTGAGGGCGGCTATATTGTAAATGGTGTTGGTAGTGACTCGTCTATAGTGCGCAGCTCCATCGCAGCTCTTCCAGCCAATGGTGGCACGCCTCTAACAGAGACACTTTGGGAAGCATATTTATATATTACTGGGCAGAAGCTTGAATATGGTGAAGACGCTTCAACTGTAGAGCGTGATACAAATGTAGAGTTACGTACAGGTAGCCAATGGACAGATGTTGAGTGTGATTGGGTTTACAGAGGGAGAAGAACTGGCTGGGTGTATGAATGTGAAAATATAGTGAGAGATAATTACGAGTATACTTATATATCGCCCTTTGCAGACAGTGAAGCAGAAGCGGCTCGTTGCGATAATTCAATCAATATTATTTATATGACTGATGGCGACCCTTCTAATGATAACGGCAGCGATAGTGATATTAGTGATGAACACGAAAAGTACTTTGGAGAACCATTAAACTGGAATACCGATAGTTATTACAGTAACTACCTACACCAAATGGCTAAAATTATTCATGGTACAAGTGATGTTACCGTTGATTTATATCCTGCCACTGCCGATATCCACGAAACAGGCCGCTTATACACTATAGGTTTTGGTTCAGGTATGAGTGCAAGCGGGCAAGAACTTTTAAGACGTGCTGCCTTATTGGGTGGCGGTGAAAACTTACCAGCAAGCACCCCAGATGAGCTTTCTAACTCGCTAAATAGTGCTATTTCTCGTATTCGTGAAGTAAACGATAGCTTCTCTTCGCCTTCGGTAGCAAGTAACAACGTAGACCAAACACGTAGCCGTGATGCCATTTACTTTGCCATGTTTTACCCAGAAACAAACACCCGGTGGGGTGGGAATTTAAAAAAATTAAAAGTATCAGGCAGTGAAATAGTTGACTCTGCAGATAATACAGCGCTTGATTCTGATGGTTTAATCGACACAGATGCTAAAACATTTTGGCTGCCAGATGGCCAGTCTGCCGATGGTAACTTAGTTGCACAAGGGGGCGTAAACTATCATTTAGCTACACTCACGGGGACTCCAGCTGAAGAAAGACGCAACCTCTATACAGATAAGCAAGGCGATATAGTTGAGTTTACTACTAATATTGTGAGCGATATTTTAGATTTAGTCACCAATAACCCGATTAGCCTAGCTAGTTCAGATATAAAATGGGCAATGGGGATAGATGTTGACGATGAAGACAACGATGGCTCAAACACCGATCAACGCAGTGATATATTTGGCGACCCTTTACATTCTAAGCCCGTAGCAATCGACTATGGCAATGACGACATACGTATATTGATTGGTACTAATGCCGGCTTTTTACATATGTTTAAAGACGATGATACCAATAACCAAGTGACCGAAAGCTGGGCGTTCATTCCCTCTGAACTTTACGATATTATTAAGCCTTTACGCAATGAAGACACCGGTAAACTCTACGGGATGGACGGCCCAATCAGTGTTTACTTTAGTGATAAAAGCTTAAATGACGAAGGCATTAACGATGGTATTGTTGATGCAAGCGATGGTGACGATGTGTGGGCATTTGCAGGTATGCGCCGTGGTGGAAAAAACTATTACGCCTTTGATATTACTAACCCCGATCAGCCTAAAAAACTATGGGATAACCCTATAGAAGGCGGTACTGGCGATTTTAAAGAGCTAGCTCAAACGTGGTCAAAACCCCAAATAGCGTACATAAAAGCATTTGGTGATAAGCCATTACTCGTTTTTGGTGCAGGGTACGATACAAATAAAGATGCCGTGGTAAGAAGTGAAGACTCGGTTGGTCGCGGTATTTATATAGTAGAAGCTGAAACAGGTAAAAAAGTGTGGGCTTTAACGCCAAACGAAAATGGATTTAAAGGCAAGCACTCGATTGCAGCAAATGTTTCTACGCTTGATTCAGATTACGATGGTTACATTGACAGAATTTATGCTGCCGATACCGGGGGCGATATTTGGCGTATAGACATGCCAGGCACAAGCACCAGTAATTTTACGCACTTTAAACTTGCAGAGCTTGGTAGCAGTTTAGCAAGCCAAGACCGTCGCTTTTTTTACCAGCCGTTGGTGGCACGTACACTTTATAGCAAAGTAAGTGAAACAACGATTAATGGTGAAACAGTGATTACACGTTTAGATACGCCGTATGACGCTATTGTAATAGGCAGCGGAAATCGCTCAAAACCAACAGGTACAAATGAAGACGATCAGCTGTTTATGATAAGAGATGAAAATACAGTAACTCAGTCATTCACTAGCGCCCCTACAGCGATTAAACCAGCAGATTTAATGCTAATGAACAGCGATCCGTTTGGTAATGCACTTGATGATGTAGATGAGTTTGTTGATTTAGAAGTCGATTTAGCTAAATTTAAAGGCTGGCGCTATGAATTAGGCACAGGCGAAAAATCTTTAGCAGCAGCCACAGTGGTGGGCGGTGTCGCTTACTATACAAGCTTTACTCCATCATCAGAAACCTCTACAGAGAACCAATGTTCATTAAGTGGCGGTGGCGGCTCGTTGTATGCGTTCCATTTACATTATGGCACCAAGGTATATGACGACTTAAAGTTTACCACTAGCTATGATGTACCTGATACACCACAATTGTACTTTGGAGAAGGCCCCTCTTGTGCCGATGGAAATGGTGACGGCTTTTGTGATGATAACCCAACCATTGAAGTGACCGAAGAAAGCCAGTTTTACCTAATTGGGCCGGGAATAAAAGGCGAAGATGCACAAAACCCAATGAAGCCAGTAGAAATAATGGGCCCAGGCTTAACGGTTGTAGATGGTAGCGTACAATTAGTGAATGACGATGATAGTGTAGGGTTTGGCTTTAAAACCCAACAAACCTATATTTATAAACGTGAAGAAAATGATGAAATTGATGATTAAGGAATATTAATGAATAAACAAGCACGCGGATTCACGTTGATAGAGTTAATGATAGCCGTAGCTATTGTAGGTATTTTAGCCTCAATAGCACTGCCTAATTATACTGAGTATGTAAAACGCTCTTCTCGGGCCGAGGCCGCAGCGGCGCTTTTAGACGCTGCAAACAAACAAGAGCAGTACTTCGTAGATAATCGTGAGTACACAGAGACATTCTCAGACTTAGGTATACAAGAGACCACAGAAAACGGCCATTTTGAGCTGTCGATTGATGTGGATGATGACGATAATACGTTTACAATTACTGCAAAACCTATTGCGGGTGCTGTAAAAGGCGACGGTGACTGCACGCAAATTACAATTACTGACACAGGCTATAAAGGCGCAAAAGGCAGTAAAGGTAATTCAGATGTTGAGTATTGCTGGGGACGTTAACTTAATCGGGTTAACTAGTCGCTCTGACATTTGTCGGTTGATTTAATTCGTATACGGCCTGTTTGACTGACAGATAAAGCCAGCCCCTCAAGGTTGGCTTTATCTTTATTTGGGCAATATATAAATGTTCCATTTTGAAAACCATTTAAAGAGCCATCGGGCCGAAAGGTAATTGCACTTCGGGGGTATTGCATAGAATCTGCATCATGGATTTTTGCAAATGTGCTTATTAATAAGTCGTCGGTGTCTAATGACGTAGACTTGTCGTTATCAATAAATAGCGACATTTGCCCATCCCACTCATCTTTAGTGCATTGATTATCTTTTAAAGCACACAAAGTAACATAAGTACCATTTTCAATAGCGTAAAGGCGGCCATAATTAATGTTTCTGTGCAGCAAATTAACATGATTGTCGGCTCGGTTTTTCGCTAAAAAGTCAGGAAAAACCGATAGAGAAATTTGGCTAACAATACTCACAATAGCAATAGATGCCATTAATTCTAAAAGCGTATAGCCAGCCTGAGTTTGGGTAGATAACCTCATCCCTGAAGCCCTGAGTCAAAAAATGTATTAGCTCAGTGTAGTAAATGATAAAAATATGACAACTTAAATTGTATTTTTTTTAACCGCATTTAAGTGCACTGTCACCGGCATAAAAAGCAGTACCTGATTGCGATAAAGTAAGCGCTTTATTATTTTCAGTGCCACCATTGGGGCAAAAAACAAAGTCACCTGGGTTTGTGGTAATTCGTCCACTGGTATTAAAGCGCAAGCGACGCTCATTTCCTGTAAAGGTTAACTTGTCGTTACCTGATATTTCTTCCATGACTCTAAGCAGTGTATCGGAAGCGCCATTATAGTGCCCATCGTTATCTACATCGATAAATACAACAATAATTTTATTCTCGTCCCACTTTTTGTTGCAGTTGAAAGTGTCTTTGCTGTTTTTAATTTTACCTTGGCCAGTAGGGCACAAAACAACAATTTCATCTGTACTGGCGGCTTGTGAGCGAGCAAAGCTAATATTGCGCTTTAGTTCAAGCAAGAAATTCTCAGCGCGGTTTTCCTCAAGCATATCGCTACTGTCCCAAAGAGCTATAGAGGCGATAATACCGACTATGGCTACTGCCACCATGAGCTCTAATAAAGTTAAACCGGTTTGGAATTTTTTCATATTATTTATACCTACTACATTTGTTATTATTATAGCTAGTTGAGAAAGATTTATAATTCAGACTTATAAATAATTATACCACGCTTGGTTGTTTTATCATCGAATTCAATTGCTTTGTTTGCTATGAACTCCATGATTGTCTAAAATCGAGGCAACTAAAGCTTTAATAAGTAGTGAGCATGAAAAAAATAGAAGCAATCATCAAACCGTTTAAGTTAGACGACGTACGCGAAGCCCTATCAGATGTAGGTATTACGGGTATGACTGTAAGTGAAGTAAAAGGTTTTGGTCGTCAAAAAGGTCACACAGAACTTTACCGTGGCGCTGAGTACATGGTGGATTTTTTACCTAAGGTAAAACTTGATATTGTGCTAACCGATGAAGATGTTGAACGCGCTATAGAAGTAATAGTAAAAACAGCGCAAACAGGCAAAATTGGTGATGGTAAAATATTTGTCACAGATGTTGAGCGTGTAGTACGTATACGCACCGCAGAAGAAGACGAAGAAGCGATTTAATTATAGTAATAAGCGCATAAATAAAAAGGCTGCAAATAATGTTATTTGCAGCCTTTTTTGTAAATACTATTTAATACCAATCAGCAATAATAATTAAGTATTTTAAGGGTCTAAGCCTCACGCTAAGTGCGTTAAAAACGCTTGTTAAGAACACCTAAATAGCAATTTTTTACTTACTAAACGATGTTTTTACCTCAAAGCAAATTACTTAATTAAATGAATTAGTATCAATAATATTACTGTTTTTCAGCATGTTCTTCACGCGCTTCTTCAATTTCTTCAGCGATTTCTTGCGCTTCTTGCTTTGTTTTTTCGGTTAATTCACCCGCGGCTTCTTTGCTTTTTATCCATGCATCAACGGCAATCTCTTTGCCATCGTCGTACATGTCTAAGCCCATTGCTTTACTTTGTTCAAGCAACTCATTTAATGACTCATCATTTTTAAGCTCTGTGGCTTTATCTTTTACATCGTTCCATGTGTCACCAAGCTGCTCTTGCATTTGCGCGCTTTTATCTTTTGCATCTTCTTGTACTTCCTGAGCATCTTCACAGCCCGTTAGTGTAATTAAAGTGCCTAATAAAGCTAAACCTGCTAATTTGTTCATGTGCTATCTCTCCTTAGAGACAAATAATTAATTCCACTTAATAATAGAACAGCGAAGATGAACACACCTGTAACAACACGCTTAAATTTCAAATTAATGAATGAACACGATTGGCCGCTGCTGCATGAGCTAGATCAAGACCCCGCGGTAATGAAATACATAAACCGAGGAACGCCTTCGACATTAAAACAAATTAAAGAAATAGGGATCCCCAGAATGCTTGCCTATAAAAATGCAAACAAAGGCTGGGGGCTGTGGAAAATCACCCTTAAAAAAGAGGACTCTTTTATAGGGTGGGTGCTTGTTAGGCCTATGCACTTTTTTACTCAAACTCCCGATTTTACAAATATTGAAATAGGGTGGCGCCTTAAGCAATCTAGTTGGGGACAGGGTTATGCAACGGAGGCGGCTAGTGCATTATGTAACGCCTTAAAAATGCAGCCAGAGATAAAAACACTATCTGCAATGGCACTGGCCGATAATAAAGCTTCAATTAGCGTCATGCAAAAGCTGGGATTTACCTGGGTTAAAAACTATATACACACTGATGAACAAGGCGATTTGGATGCCGTTTTATACGCAAAGGCGTTATAGCATACAAAAAAATCACTTGTATAAACATTGACCTAACGTTCTATGGTATGCATAAATGAGCCAAGCGAGATTCAAATAATAAAGTAAGGATGTTTTATGGGGTTATTTTTTCGACCAAGCCGGCTCATTGTTAAGAGTGTGTTGATTGCACAATTTTGTATATTTAGCGTGCAGGCGGAGCAAGTTACTAAAAGCGCTGTCGCAATGCCTGACTCGTTTAGTGCAGATACAGCACAAGCTATTTTAGAACAAGGTGGAAATGCTGTTGATGCGGCTATTGCTGCGCAATTTGTATTAGCGGTAACGCTTCCCGAAGCCGGAAATATTGGCGGGGGAGGCTTTATGCTTATACAAAAAGAGGGAAAAGGCGACTTTATAGACTATCGCGAAACGGCTCCCCAAGCAGCGCACAGAGATATGTATTTAGATGCCAAGGGCGATGTAATTAAAAACAAGTCAATTTATGGTATTCATGCAAGTGGTGTACCAGGGAGCGTAGCCGGTATGTGGCTGGCGCATCAAAAACACGGCACCTTAAAATGGCAAACATTAGTACAGCCAGCGGTTACCCTAGCAGAGCAAGGCTTTAAAGTGCCGCCCAAATTGGCTCAGGGGGTCGCACAATACATTGCTCATCTAGACAAACAAAATATAAATGTAAATTTTAAACACTATTTTGCAGATATAAAAGCAAATCAGATTTTTAAACAGCCCGAGCTAGCCGCTACTTTAAAGCGCATAAGAGATAACGGTCAAGACGGGTTTTATAAAGGCGAAACAGCCCGCATTATTGCCAACTTTATGCACCAGCACGGCGGCATTATTAACCAAACTGATTTGGCTAATTACACGGCTGTGTCGCGCACGCCGATTAAAGCTAACTGGAACGGTTATGAAGTATTAACCTCTCCACCACCAAGCTCTGGCGGAATAGCTATTTTGCAGTGGCTAAAAATGTTTGAGCTTAAAAAAAGCGAAATGGGGCTGGTACATAACTCTACTCAATATGTACATTTACTTGCTGAAATAGGTAAACGTGTGTTTGCCGATAGAGCAGAGTACTTGGGCGATCCGGACTTTTTTGATGTACCAGTGACTGAGCTTACTCATATTGATTACCTAAAAGCGCGCAGTAAAGATATTTCTTTAACAGCTATTTCAACCACCGAAAACATAAAACCAGGCCTCAAAGAAAGTGAACAAACCACGCATTTTTCTATTATTGATAAAATGGGTAATGCAGTGGCCAATACCACAACGATTAATTTAAGCTTTGGTAGTGGCGTTGTGGTTGAAGGTGCAGGCTTTATATTAAATGACGAAATGGACGACTTTAGCGCTAAACCTGGGGTAATGAACGCCTTTGGTGCGCTCGGCGGTAAAGCCAATGAAATTCAGCCTCAAAAGCGTATGCTTAGCTCAATGTCGCCAACCATACTGCTCAAAAACAACAGCGTTAAAATGGTCACAGGCTCGCCTGGGGGCACAACAATTATTAGCTCGGTGTATCAATCTATTTTAAATGCGGTTGAATTTAACATGGGCGCCAACGATATTGTTAATAGCACGCGGTTTCATCATCAGTTATGGCCTAAAAACGTAATCAGAACAAACGCAGGGCTCAGTGAAAACACTCAAGCTGAACTTATAAAAATGGGCTACACACTGAATGAACGCCGTTTTGGCGATTTGCAGGTTATTGTAAATAAAGACGGTGAGTTACAAGCAGCTTCTCAGGCTACAGGCCGTGGTGAGTCTCGGGTATTTTAACATTTTTAACTAACCCCTTTAAGCTAAAGGGGTTAGTTTTGTTATTAACCAATAGCGGGTACTAATCCCAACATTTGCATAAATTGGGCGACAATAATTACAACGCCGCACAGCCCTGCCACCGCTAAACCCATATTACCACTTCGCACTTGGTATCCCGTTTGAGGGCCCGATTTACGCTGCTTATACACCATAGAAACCGGTAAAAATATTGCTAATACCACAAGGGCGATGGCTGCATAGCCTAGCGCCATTATAAATCCCTGAGGGTAAAATAACGCAAACCCTAAAGGGGGAATAAAAGTAATTAGTGCGGTTTTTATTCTTTCTGATTTGGTGTCGCCTTTATTAAATGCATCAGCAAAAAAATCAAATAACCCTAAGCTAACACCTAAAAAAGAGGTGGCCAATGCTAAGTCGGCAAACAGTGTAACAGCGCTTGTTACCTGCGGATTATGCGCAATATTTGCCACACTCTCTACAAAGCCTGTTAAGCCATTACTATTGAGTAAATCACTTTGCTGCATAATCCCTTGGCTAAGCAGTTGCCAAAAAATATAAATCACTAAAGGTAAAGCAGCCCCTGCAATCATTACCTTACGCAATACTTTTGTTTCTAGCCCCACATACTTAACAATTGACGGAATAGAGCCATGAAAACCAAATGAGGTAAAAATAACGGGTAAGGCAGATAAAATCAGCCCTTGCTCAACGGGCATTTCAAGTAAGTGCTTACCTTGTACATAGGGTGTAAGCATATAAAACAAGCTGCCTAGTACTAAAATTTTAATCGTAAATAACACGCGGTTAAGTTTATCTACTTTACTGGTGCCTAAAGTAACCACGCTACCTATTACAATGGCTAAAACAATAGAGGCAATTTGGGGCGCTATGTTTATGCTCAAATCACTATTAATACGCGACTGTAACTGCGCGCCACCCCCGGCTATATAGGCTGCGCACAGGGCGTAAAACAAAAATATCATCGAAAAGTTAGCAACGTACTGGCCGCGTTTTCCTAACCAGCGCTTTGCTAAGGTGTTTAACGTTGCATCTCTAGGGGCGTATTGGTGGAGCTCTAGCATTAATAAAGCGGTGTAGGTCATCAGTAACCAACTGGCTATTATCAGTGCAAGCGCGGTATTAAATCCAAGCCCTGCAGAGGCTATTGGCAATGCCAGCATACCTGCGCCTATGGTGGTGCCTGCAACAATTAACATGCTGCCTATTGTTTTATTTTTAAGCACTTAACTATCCTAAAATGTGTGAGAGGCACTCAAGATATAACTAGTTACTTAAAACATAAATAGTTTTGTAATAAATGCCGGTAAATAATAATGTAACTATGAATTTACAGCTGTATTTAGACGTTTATATATGTACTGCGTATTACTTTCGCGCGTATAATTTACTTTAATAGGGTTTCTACCTCCTCAGTGCAAAGGAATGGCGTGTGTCAGTTAAATTATCTTATTTACTACTTGTCATTATTTGGTGTACTACGCCTTTAGGTATTGTATGGAGCAGTGAAACTGTAGCACCAACCCTCGCCGTTTTAATGCGCATGATTATAGGCTTATTTGTTGCTGGGTTAATTGTTGCTATAGCCAATATTCGTGTACCTTGGAGCAAAAACGCGTGCACGTTATATGCATACTCCAGTTTGGGTATTTTTGGCGGTATGTCATTAAGTTACATGGCTGCTACCACAGTACCTTCAGGTATTATTTCATTAGTGTTTGGCCTTGCGCCTATTCTCTCTGGCTTTTTAGCACAAAGGTTACTTAATGAGCCTAAATTTAGCCCTATTAAATTAATAGCGCTGAGCTGTGCATTAATAGGCCTTTATTTTGTAAGTTATAACCAGCTACAAACCTCACAAACTCAGGGCATAGGGCTGATGTATGTGTTAATGGCGGTTACTTTATTTAGTCTTAGTGGGGTGATGATCAAACGTGTAAAAATTGCTATTCACCCTATGGCAACCACTTTTGGAGCGCTGGTTTTTGTTACTCCTTTATTTGGGCTGCTGTGGTGGCTGGTAGATGGGCAAATAAGTATGGATTATTGGAGTGCTCGCTCGTTATGGAGTATTGCGTATTTAGGTATTTTTGGCTCGATTGTAGGGGCTTTAGCGTATTTTCATGTATTACAAAAGTTAAACGCCAGTACTGTAGCCTTAAGTAGTTTAATAACACCAAGTTTTGCATTAGCGCTAGGCGCATTACTTAATAACGAGCCTTTAAGTCAGGAGCTCATTATAGGTGCCATAATTATATTTTTGAGCCTAACGTTTTTTCAGTTTGGCGATAAGCTCATAAAGCGGCGCAGCGGTAGTTAGCAGTTTAGGGCGGTTACATTTTTGCTATTTGAATAATTAAACGACGGTTTTTATTTCGCCCTAAAATATTTTCGTTAGTATCAACAAAACGTTTTTCACCTAGGCCTGTGGTTTCTACTTTGCCCTCATCAACACCTAAGCTGACCATATAATCTTTTATAGCTTTAGCACGCTTACGCGATAAATCTAAGTTATTCCAACGGCCACCGTAGCTATCGGTATACGAATCAATACTTATAGACTCAATACTGGTATCATTTTTTAAATACTCAGCAATTTTATCTAAGCGCTTTTGCGACTCTTTAGTGAGCTTACTGCTATTTGATTGGTAGTTCATTACAGTAAATGAAATATCTTCAAAGCTGTATGGTAAAAGTTCATCGCGGCACTGCAAAAACGCCCAATAGGCTTGTTTAAAATTAACGCTTGAAATACCAACGGCAATTTTGTCGGCACTATTTTGCCAGTCTTGGTAGTAAAAGGTAGGATGAAACCCTTTTTCAAGTTCAGTTAGCATTTCCCATGCGGTTTTATTACCAAGCTCACCATCAAACTTTTTAAGTAACTTCATCGTGGTTATATCACGCGCGGGCAGGCCTGAACGCCATGCTGGTGGCACCGCCTTTAAACCGGCTATATCGTAATTGTCGGGGCGCACAACCATATCTAGATTAAAGGTTAGGTTTTTGTTTTTACTAGCCGATGCCTTAAATATGGCCTCACCGTAGTAGGGCACTTCGTGGTTTAATTGACACTGTAAGCGTGTTGTTTTTATAACTTCCCAATTGGAGTTATCTTGATTTGCGCTGTATTGGCGCATAGCCGCTTGCGATGAATAACTCATCAAGGCGGTGCCAAGGCTTACGCTAATAAAAAACAACTTACACTTCATAAAACGCTCCGGTTAATCTACTAAGCCAATATTTTGGCGTACGGCTAAAGTAGGGCTCTATACCAACTTAATTAAAAACATAATCTTTGTATCGTATTAAATAGCCCACTCACTGCGTTAAACTTACTGATGTAAAACAAAGCTATAAATAATTTCGCCTTGTTATTGCGCTATTTTCTAAGCGCCATACTAGTATCCGTAATTTAATGCGATGGGAATTAATAACAGCCAATACAATTAGCAGTTATTTAAAAGCAAATAGCATGCCTACAATATATTAATTAAATAATTTATAAAGCCCTAGCCGAGTAGCCCCCAATTTTGACATAATAGTGAGCTTATCCTCATAAACCAAGAAGACTATGGCAAATACTGAGCAAACACTTTTCGCACAACGCTTTCGCGGCTTTTTTCCTGTTGTTATTGATGTAGAAACCGCCGGCTTTAATAAAGAAACCGACGCCTTACTTGAAATTGCCGTATCAATTTTAAAAATGGATGACGAAGGGTTACTCAGCATAGATCATACCGTTCATTTTCATGTAGAGCCTTTTGAAGGCGCTAATATTGAACAAGCCGCAATTGAATTTAACGGCATAGACCCGTTTAGCCCGTTGCGCGGCGCTGTACCAGAAGACGAAGCAATTAAAGAAATTTGTAAAGCAGTACGTAAAGCGCAAAAAGCTGCTGGGTGTCAACGCTCAGTTGTAGTGGCACATAATGCAGCCTTTGATCATGGCTTTTTAAATGCAGCCATTGAGCGTAACAATATTAAGCGTACGCCATTTCATCCATTTGTGAGTTTTGACACAACCTCGCTTGCAGGGTTAGCTTTAGGCCAAACGGTACTAGCTAAAGCATGTAGAGCCGCGGGGATTGAGTTTGATAACAGCCAAGCACACTCGGCACTTTACGATACAGAACGCACAGCAGAGCTATATTGTTTAATAGTAAATCGTTGGCAAGAGCTAGGGGGCTGGCCACTAGCGCCACTACCTGAAAATGACGCCCAAGAAACTGAAAACACCGAAGAGGATACTAAAACGACTGAGTGATCTTTCCCTCAGAAAGTTTTACTAAGTGGGGTGGGTAAATACGCGAAAACTGTTTTGTGTCTTTTGCTATTTTAAGCTCCACACCTGGGTGCATTATTTCGTTAATTTTAAGTCGGCTAGTTGCCAATAGCTGAGAAATTTTTTGCTTCACCAATCTTTTTTGACGTTGTACGTGCATAGCGCGAGTTTTTATATGCTGCTCATTAGCGGCAATTTTATCTAGTAGCTGTTGGCGTTGAGCAGCAACTGGAATTTTTATCGCTTTTTCTTTAGCTTGTTTAAGTGCAGATGTTTTACTTGCCAACACTTTTTCAAAATCAATTATTTGAGACTGCTTTGAGCGCAGTTCATGCCAGTTTTGAGCTAAAAACACACGGGTTTTAGTCCCTGCCGGCGCACCTAGCTCACCTGTTTCAATACGCATAGCATCAAGAATATTTCCCCCAATTATTTTGCCGCGAGGGTTACCTGCTTTACCAACACGTATTAAGCGCCTTGCACTTAAATTACAATGCAATGCTTGGCGTTCTATAAATAAATCTTGCGCACTTTTAATATTACAGTACTGGGCATAACCAATAGAAATAGTACGCTGGGCTGAAATTTCGCAAGTAAATGCTTCTTCATTTTCACGCTTACGGCCAATAGCGCCGAGCATAATAGTTACCGCGCTTTGGCTTTCAATCGTGCCTGATTCAACAAACCCCAATACAGTAATATCGCCATTGGCTTTAACCCGCATACCATCTTTTACATCACCAGAGATAATTACACTGCCATCAAAATCAACATGACCTGTACTTACATCTACATTATGAAAACACAAAACATCGTCAACCCGCATGCCTCTAGGTAAGGCCACAGGCACACCTTTACAATCAGCGATGAGCATGTTTGGGTTATTAGGATCTATTTTTGTGCCTTCAAAGGGCTGTAATTGATGCTCTTTACCAGGCTTTGCCTTGATCATATCGCCAAAAACCGTATAGCCATCTTCACCTGGAGTAGCTGCTACTCGCTGCATTAAAGGGGTGCCGGGTTTTACCGTAATAATAGCGCCAAGGTCTTTCATATCGACCTTGCCACCTTCTTTTGCTTGGGGGCTAAGTACGCGGTCTTGCGCTGTAGAGCAAAGGCGAACAAACCTCGCATCACTACCTTCTTTAGGGTTTCGGCCATGAGCCACAATAGCGCTGTATGATGTACCTGCAGGGTGAGAAAACTGCTGACCTAAAAACGTATCAAGTGCACGAGGACTAATGCCTTTTTTTACACCGGCTTTAACTAAAGCTGCTTGAGCTGCCTCCATAGAGAGTAATGCGCCGCCTTTGGCCGTGGTAAGCGTTGCCTCTGCAACCATGTTTTTTTCATCAACGTTAATAACAATGCTCGCGTCCGTGGCTTTGGCAATTACTAATGATTCTTGCTGATAATTTTTACTCGGTGAAAATAATTTACCAATATTGCCAGAGAGTACTTCAAACTCGCAATAATCCGACTGTTCAAGTAGCTCAATAAGTTGAGCACTCGTCACCGGAAATCCATTATCAATAGGGTGTGCAGATAACGCCAGCTCACCCGTTTGTTCATTAAATAAAAAAACCGACATTTATAAATTCCCTACGTAATATGCCTGTTATTATGATTATTACTTTTACTACTAAAGCCTTATAGCTAGTGTAAAATTTAACTCCTTATTTGAGCACAACTTGACCGGTATGTTAAGTAAATGTTCAGTATTTGTTTGCTTTTTTACAAAATTGTGCTTGTTTACTGTTCAGTTGATTCAGTTAGCTAAAATAAAAGTGTCACACCCCTTGAGTATCAGTCGTTTACTCAGTTATACTGCCTTCACTGAAAGAAATTCATATTTCAGGGGCTGATTAGGATTCGACGGAATTCAAGAAGCCTGAGGTGCATGTCGAGGTGCGGTTTGCCTCGTAAAAAAGCCGCAATTTAAAGTAATCGCAAACGACGATAACTACTCTCTAGCAGCTTAGGCTGGCTAGCGCTCCTTCCATGTATTCTTGTGGACTGGATTTTGGAGTGTCACCCTAACACCTGATCGCGACGGAAACCCTGGCCGGGGTTGAAGCGCTAAAACTAAGCGGCCTCGCCTTTATCTACCGTGTTTGTCCGGGATTTAAAGGTTAATTAAATGACAATACTAAACATGTAGTACCGACGGTCGAGGCTTTTCGGACGGGGGTTCAAATCCCCCCAGCTCCACCACTTTAAAACCGCTGAAAGCTAGTAAATACGTAGCTTTCAGCGGTTTTTTCACATCAAAAACCCTCTATAACACTCTACAAAATACACAAGCTCTACACACCAGTAAATACGGGCTTTTTGGCTTAATTGTACATTTTATGTTTTCAGTGCTTTTTCACAAAAATACACAAAATATACACACGGTTTTCTTGTGAAAAATTATCATATAACTGTTGAATAGCGGAAAAATATAGCCCTGCCCTTGCTGGGGTCAAACCTTGACTTCAGACATCAATAATTTAGACTTTATATTTTTCTGCTTATTGAGTAAATAGCTATGCCTAGGCCACTGCGAATAGAATATGAGAATGCGTTTCATCATGTAACGAATCGTGGGAGAGGGGGGGAAAGTACTTTTTTAAGTGATAAGGACTTTAAGTATTTTTTATCTTGTATTGAGAAAGCGAGCTATCGTTTTAATATAGAGGTGCACGCATATTGTTTAATGACCAATCATTACCATCTGCTAATAAAAACTCCCGATGCTAATTTAGGCAGAGCCATGAAGCATATTAATGGCCTTTATACTCAATACTTTAATCGAAAATATAATGCAGATGGCGCACTGTTTAGAGGGAGGTACACCTCGGTATTGGTGGATGCTGAAAACTACTTATTGCATGTGAGCCGTTACATTCATCGTATCCCAATCGAAACAAACACACCGCTAGCGTCTGACTTTGCTGAGTATGAATGGTCTAGCTATCATTCGTTCATCAAAAAAGCAGAAATTCCCAAATGGCTCGTTCGAGACTTTATATTCTTGCTACAAGGTAAAAGGTCTAAATATGCAGCTTATAAGCAATTTGTAGGATTGGGAAACACTAAAGAAATAAGTGATTTTTATAATACTAAAGTTTTACCGCCAGTATTGGGTGGTCAGAATTTTATTGAAAGTATAAAGAACTACATTACAGCATCTGACAGCAAAAGTAAGCTTGTTAGTAAAAAGCATTCAGCAGATGATGTGATTGTTTATCTTGCTACATACTTCAGTGTTGAAATTGATGATATCGTAATGGTTAAAAAGGGTCGAAAAGAAAAAAACTTACCACGCTGGTTTGCTATGAAGTTATGCCAAGATTTAACAGGGTTAAATTTGCAGGCACTAGCGGATGTTTTCAATGTCCACCATTATTCAGCCATATCTAAAACGGTAGGACGGTTGAATATATTAATGCTTGAAGATAAGAAGGTTGAATTACAATTGAAGAAACTTCGGGAATGCTTGGTATCTGCAATCAAAGTTTAACTTTTATATTTTACATAAAGCTAGAGCGAGGTAACCCGAATGGTTATTTCAATATGAACATTAAAATACCTTTAACGGCATTTAAACGCTGTGAGTTCATGCAGTCCGTTTTTAATTTGTACATTGCGTTATGGAGTAGAGCTAGAGGTGATAAGTCGCTTAGAGCGAGAAGCGAAATTGGGAGGTCAATTAAGATTTAAGATAAAAACTCTGTTGCTTTTATTAGCGCATATTGAAGCCCAAAGAATGAGCCAAAAAATGCAGACAGAACAATGATCATGAAACCTCCGCCTTTTGTTGATTCGAATACATCCTCGCTTCTTCCATCGTAGTTACCAAACTTCCTGTCTAACCTCACTCCTGCTTCAAACGAATCTCTAAGTACTTTTCGCTCAGGGTAGAAGAATGGATGTATTTTACGTCCTAAAAATATTGCGAAGCCGAATGATAATATTCCGATTATTATTGTTGGTACTTCAAATTCCATTACTTCTACTCCGCGGATTACTTGTCAACTAGACAATCATTTTTCAATGATTGTTCAAAATCTACTTTTTAAAATTATACATTTGATTCTAACAGGAAAACTAGCACATGCAGTATAGTTTATTAAGCCCATGTCATTGATCCACATTACTTTAGTGTAAAGTCATTTAAAACTAAACGTACGTTTCAGTCCCAAGTAGCCAGTAAATTGAATGACGTTTATTGGAACTTTTACGAAGTTCGGCTGTGAGCTGTGAGTTCAAGCGGTCGGTCAGGATTAATTGTCTTTAGCTAATAGATACTATGAGGAAACTTTTCCCTTTTACATAGTGAAATAAACTTCAACAAGCATAATATTTATAGCTGGCAATAGCTTACACTATTTGCTATTAATATAAGCTCATAAAACAAGGATATTTTCGCGCTAAAAAGGGAAATTGTCCTCTGATAAAGCTGTAAAATAGCTAGAAGATTTATGCACATTTACTTAGATCAAAATATTTGGATTGATCTGGCGAAAATTCATCATGGAAAAGATAAACGCCCTGAGTCTGCTCGTCTATTAAGTCTAATCCAGAAAAAACTCGAATCTGGCGATATCGTTTTGCCATTATCACGTATTCATTATATTGAAACCAGTACTATAGCTAATGCTGGCCGCCGTGAGAGATTGGGTAGAGTAATGTTTGATTACTCGAAGGGGGTAACTTTAGCATCTTATAAATCTATCGTTCTATACGAGCTAGATTGTGCACTAAGCAAAATCTTCAAACATGTTAAGCCTCGCAACTTTAAGTTGTTTGGGAACGGTATTAAGCACGCTTATGGTGATGCACTTGAATTTAAATATCCAAGCATGATGGATCCAAATTGGATCGAGCGTGCGGCATTAACAGGTGAAGAAATTGTTGGTCATCGTTTTGGTGGTTTCCACAAAACTGAGCACAACGGAAAATTTCAAGAGCATTTACGCAAAGTTAGTGAAATGCGTCAAACTGTTCCTCGTAAAAATTGGGACAATACGTTAAATGCCATTGCGTTATCTGATATTGTAGAGCCGCTATCCGAAGTATTAAATTACTGGGGAATCGCATTTGATGACTTTATCGGTTTGGGAGCAGAAGTTATAAGCAGTTGTATTGATAGCATGCCGTCTAGAGCGTTAGAGGTTCACATGCATCGACAAGTTCTCAATAATCCAAACTATAACCCTAAACCAACAGATCTTGAAGATTGGGGGGGGATAGCGTTGGCTTCTCAATATTGTGATGTAATTGTTGGAGAGAAACATTTACACGATATGCTGCTACGTAATCGATTTAAAACTAAGGCGGCAGTTTATCGCCGCTTATCTGATTTAGAGCAGTACTTGGAAAAAGCTATTTAACAAACGTTTCAAGACGAGGACTAAAAATAATGGACTCTCGTTCGTCCCTCACCAATTTTACCCACAATTTTTAGCCCGTTATTATGGGCGTTAGTAGTTACAAAATAAACTTAGAGTTGAGATTTACAATGAGCATGGATTTATGGGAATGTCAACAAGATGAAGCGATGAGTGAATACTACGAAGAGTTGTATTTAACTGAGTTTAGAGAGCGTGCTATTGATGAATTTACTGCTGAAAGGCTTAGTTCTTATTATGTTGAAAACTCAAGTCTTTTAGCCGATTCATTTAGTGCATTAGAAGAAGCGCAAAAAGTATCTTCACTTTCCCCAACATCGGGTTTGATAATGGCTGCAATTTCTATAGAAATTGCACTTAAAATAGGTTTACTTAAACCTATTGTTTTTGGATTTGTCCACAGTGAGGCTGTTGCTGAGTCAATATCGAATACAGTGATTAAACAAACAGGCATTGATCGTTTTAAAGCTTTATTGGTCACTTTGTTAAAAGACATTTCACATGTTGATATAGCAACATATAAAAGAGCTGGGCAACAATTATCGCTTTGGGATGAGCGTGGGAAGGTGCAAAATCTAAGAAATATGATTTCTCATAAAGGCTCTCTTAGTTCAATGCAGGACTGTCAATTTGCAATTGATGTTGCTGAAGAAATTCTAAATAGGCTTTTGCCTAATGTATTAGGCTCTTTAGGTTTACGTCTGCAAAATAAAGTAATCATCGAATAAACTGCTAACAAATGCTTTAAGGGTGCCTGAGGGGCAAGTCTAGAGCGGTCAAATCCAGGCTTAAGACAATATACTCCTGGCCGTCTGCTTATGGCACTTTCCAGAAGTTTGACTTGGGTTAAATAGCTATTATTAAGTAGCAGGGGAGGGTTAGCTGAGTAGAATACGTATCAAGTCTATCATCCCCCCCTTTAAGTCTGTATTTAACTAAGTATTATGCTCTCTTTCATACTCATCGATGAAATTACCATAATGCTGATAGAGTGTATTGGGTGAAGAGTGCCCCATAAGCTTAGATACCTTCCAGTGGTTTGCACCTTCAGAAATCAACTGAGATGCAAACGTGTGTCTCATCTGGTAGGGGTAACGGTACTGTACACCACAAGAGTCTAGTAATTTTATCCATCTATTTTTTCTAAACGAATCTTGGTTCCAAACCCTTTGCCGAGAATTTAAAAATAGGTATTCAGAGTTATGTTTTTTCATTTCTATCGCTAATAGATCACAAACATCTTCTGAAATAGGAATTTTTCTTCGGCCGGCTTTTGTTTTGGTTGCCTTAACTATACCGTCAACAATAGCTTCGTAAATTGACACCTGTTTTGTTTTTAAACATACGTCAGCTTTTTTTAATGCAACCCACTCACTAGAGCGAATACCTGTGTTGAATACAAGGCTTACAATTGCTCGTATTGTCCCAGATGAACCATTTATTATCCTAGCCTTTTCTTGAGGTGTGAATGGAATTACATTTTTATGTGCACCTCTTAAATCTATGTTGTTTATTTTAGGTAAATATTCCCCTATGCGGATATTTTTAACAGGGTTTGATTTTATTAATTTATCGATCACAGCTCGATCTAGGCAACAACGTAAAAGTGAAATCCGGTTTGATAATGTTTTTCTAGATACAGTTGATGTTTCGATTAAATTTACAACATCAATGCTCTCCAATTCGGAGACATTACAATCCCATAATGCTTTTAATCCGTTTTTAGCTTTCTTATACCCAGTAATTGTTGATTTTTCTAATCCCCTGACTATTCCCCTTTCAATATATAGGTCCATGTACTCAACAACTTTTGCGTCGTTTGGGGTAGTTGTAAACAGCTTTACTTTGTTAGATTTTGGAAAATGTGTGGAATAATCAAAAGTGTCATGCGCTATTTCATTTTTGATTTGGCCCAAAAAAAATCCTGCAGATTTTAGGCCTTGCTTATTAAGGATGAATGGTACTTTTTCTCTACATAAAACACCTTTATAGGTGAAGGTGAGTTGGAATGATGTAGCTTCACCTTTTGAGTTGTAACGAATTACTACGCCCGCTGGGGGCTTAATTTTTTGAGTTTTTAATAGCATTTTAGAGTTATCACTTTAATATTTTAATCTTATATATTTTATCCATAAAATACTGTATTTTAAGGATTCTTTGCTGCGAAGCTCAGCCCAAAATCCTTTAGTAACTAAATCAAACCCCCTTGATTTTTAACCCATTCAGTTACATTATTTAGATCAACCCAACGTTCTCTAACGCCATCAACTTTATAAAAATGTTTGCCTTCTACCCAAGCCCCTCTCTGGATTCGAGATTCTACGGCTTTTTTACTTTCACCTGACTCTTCGCAATATTTGCTGATTAGTACTACATCTATCATTTAAACCTCTTAGAAATGTATTTGATTTTTTAAAAAATTCTCAACCTTTCTATCTACATATCGACATTTGAAATTTTTTTTTAAGTAGTTGAAGCAGTAAAAAACCAAGGAAAGTAAAAAAAGCAATAAAAATAAAATAAAAATCACTTTAAAATCAATGTATTGTATATTTTGAAAATATTTTAATTTTTTATCGATGCTATTAAAGTTTTCGGCGTTTCTAAGATCTATTGTGTGTAATTTGACCTTGATTAGAGTGTGTATAGTTTAAAATATAACTCTGAGAAGATGCGGGAGGGTATGGGAAAAAAGCTTATTATTGAGTTGAGTGTCTATGCAGTGGCATAGTTAATTTAGCCACCCATTAAGAAAGCAATATTGCTTTCTTACAATTGAATAGGGGATTATATGTATCCTATTTAACTTTCTTTATTGTGTGTGAGAACAAGTCTTATCAAAATTAGTGTCAGTACTATAGCTGGTATTATCCAAATAAAATCAGTCATATTGTTCATTCTCGAGGTTGTTCAGTCACTTCCCAACATTAATGATTTTTATTATTTTTGCAAATTTAGCCTACATAAACGTGATTTTCTATTTTTACCCACCGCTTGGCCCTAGTTAATTTCAGGACAATTAACGAGGACAAATAATGAAAAATACTAAATCTCAATTCATTCGACAATACGTTCGAGCCAGTAGATCTCCGTGGGATGACTGCTCTACAATTTTATTGTTAGCAGATGTAGTTAATGAACAAACATTAGAGTTAAATTTCAATAATTATATCTATTTACATAGAGATAGTGTTGGAAAAATACTTGGAATTAGTATTTCAAATAGTTTGTTAGAAAAAAATCCGAGTTTTGAAAATCGATATTTAGAAGGAGTTGATATGGTGCTTTTTTTACTTATCTACATAGAGCAAATAACACAGTTTTGTAAGCTGTTCTCTGAGGAGTTCCAGCAAATATTTATGCAAACGCCAACGACATTTTTTGCAGCAGCAGAAAGTGATTGGGTCGATATTATCGACAATGCATAACCCCCCTAAGCAGACTTCGGCCTGCTTTTTTTATAAGAATTTTTTGTAAACCGATTTAAATACCCATACCTGTTTATTAATTAATAATGAGTTATCGATTTTGATAACAAACCACACAAGGATAGTGAACACATGAAACATGCATACGTATCAACATTGGATTTTTTAAATTTATTACAAACATTTTGCCGAGTAATTACCACGAATGACCATCAGATAAACTTATTAGAATTACGCAGTGATAATGCGAATTTAGATGAGCTATGGGAGGTAATTGGCCCTGAAATTACAGCGAATAAAGAGCTAAATCAGTATGCTATGCGAAAGTTTACCTACGAGCTGATGCATGCCCTGATTAGCGACCCAGTAGAGCGGGTGGAGCTGCCATGTGACTTCGAGGATGATGTTTTTTCTTAGGGTCAAATTGGAAAAAGTTAGCTACAGAAACTGAGGCCAAAATAGTTATTTTCAAAACAAAAATAACAGCCTAATCATGTCTCCCCAAATATGCCGTGAATCATTATTTGCTGATTCGCTGCACTAACGGCAATAGCGTTTAATAGGGCATTTTACTCAGTTACTGAGTATCAAACCTGGGAGGGAGTCCTGCGCAAATACAGGGGTTCGTTACGGTGGCTCAAAAGCGCAGTCATTGTAATAATGTTTGGCAAGGCTTAGAGGTCAAATGCAAAGGGGAGGTAGATACGTCTACCTCCCTTTTGCGTATTTCAGTAAGTCAGTTAGTTCACTCAGTAGCCTCATTACAAATCATAGTGGCGTGGTCAAAAAAATTAAAAAAATAATTAATTTATTTTTTAACCGTCAGAAATGAATTAATAAATTTATAAAAGTGGCAAATGTGCCTGTATTTTTATTTTTTCTATTTTAATACTTTTAGTGTGGTTTATCTTATTGAAATTAAGTGAAATATTTACTGTTTTGGTGGGCAATTTATATGTTTGCTGTGGCACTTTATACGAAATGAGTAGGCAATTTATACGGTTTAGGGGGACATGTATGCTGTGAATAAATAAAAATTTTATTTATCAAAAAACTTACCGAAATTTCTTTTATTGGTTGGGCCGCGGTTAGCATAACAGCATAAACTAGAAATGAGGTAGAGAAATGAGCAGTAAAAATTCTCCAAAAATTGTTTTCGCTAATAAATTATTACATGCGGGTTATTCGCTAGAGGTTAATGAGCAGCGATTAATAAATCTAGCGTTGTCTAAAATTAATTCCAAAAAGTCTAACCCAGGAAAAATTGTGATTTATCCAACGGAATATGCCAAGTGTTTCGGTCTGAGTAAGCACAGCGTTTATGAGCAGCTGAGCGCAGCTGTAGAGTCACTAAGAGGTAAATCTGTAAGCATTTTAGACGATAGCGGGCAGTCGCTTTCAATCCCCTGGGTGAGCAATGCTAGATATGAAAAGGTGAAAAATCAGGGCTCGTTTATCACATTGGAGTTCTCAAAAGACATCGAGCCCTATATTTTTAATATTGAGGGTGATTTCACAAGATTATATTTTCATAACACAGTAAAACTTAACACGTTAGCATCATTTCGGTTGTATGCACTCCTAAACGAGGTGCGAAATTATAAAAATTACAAACGACGGGGCTCTGTAGTCCTGAATTTACAACTACCAGAGATGAAACAGAAATTATTTTTATCTGAATCATACGGAGCATGGCGGGATTTTAAAAATCGCGTATTGCTACCGGCTATTGAAAAAATCAATGCCCACACAGATATATGCGTAACGTTTAGGCCCCAAAAAATGGGCAATTGTATTACTGCGATTGAGTTTGCGTACATCACCCAGTGCCCTAGTAAAAGTGAACATATAGCACGGCCGAATCTATTTCGCCGCCCTAAAGTCAAAAAAGGGTCAGCTAAAGAAGGTGTCTGGGCTCGTGCAAACCTCACGTTATTACGAACCTATGAGTTGTTAAAGCAGAATCAAAACCCTACTTTTAGGTTGGCAAAAGTCGATATTAGGCGCTGTATAACGTATGCAAAAATCCTTGGTGACGATGAAACTAAGATTTTTTACTCTAAACAATTGAACAAAAAAACCATAACGCCTTAATGTTTATACTACTGCATTACGAGTAAAACATTTCATTAATTTCTTCACACAATTTAGTTCGGTATATTATTGAGGCACGCAGCAGCTCAGCATCACTTTCACTGAGAAGTGGTGCTCGTGTTTTTTTGTCGTAACGTTCAGGCATCTCCTCAAATAACTGTTCGTGGAGTCGTTTAATGTCATCAAAAATTTTGACCGACTGAGAGAATAAAAAAATTTTACTGTAATCGCGATTCCTTAACGAGGCCAAATATTTTAGTAAAATGACCTGTCGTGCCGTTTTATTTTTAAATGAATGTTCAATTTCAACTGCTGCAACAGAGCCATCTAGGAGTCGTACAGCACCATCTACCGTTCGTGTATCAGATAGGTTATTAATACGTTTAAATTCAGGCTCGGTAATAAACCCATTCCACATTGGTGCGTACGTTTCATCACTGTGGTAATTATGTATACCGCGCAGCATGACAAATGCATTAATCAGGTTATGCATTACATTGTTTTGATTGAACTGCAGAGCAGGGTTTCTATTCGCTCTAAAATGTATATCGATGCCCATTAACTCCTCTGCAAATTTGGCTGCAGTATAGGTAGGCACGTAGACACGACCATCTGGACTTCGGTGTGTTTTTACCACACGCAATAGCCCATCGTTTTCTAGCCGGTTTAAATGCTCTAGTGCTAACCGATGGTTGATGCAATATAACCAACGAATAATCCCTGGTGTAACAATAGAAAATCGAATAGCAATTAAAACGGTTAATCTAGTTCGGTTAACGCCTTTTTGATAGTTATTTGCGCCTGGATAATACCGCATATCTATATCAAAATAGCGAGGGTAGTTAAGCAGTAATGAGCTGTTTATTTCTAAATTTTTTGATGGCTGCTGAGTCAATTCACAAAATCCTTTTAGTGAGTTAATTAGTAAAATTAACTAGTACCGCAACACAAAAATTATCATCATTTTATAAATGTATTTCCGTTTTTCATTCCGAGATGCTCTTACAGCATGTACGGAATGATTGTCGCGATAATTATCGCAACAAAAACCGCCTTCAGCGGATGGCTTCTCAACTTCGTTGTTCAACCATAGGGTCTAAAACGCCCGCCAGCTCTGGTGTTGCTCCGCAACGAGCTGACTCGACGCGCTATCGCGCTAGCGTTGTAGACCCAGCGCGAATGCACCTCGCTACGCTCTGTACCAACCGCCATACCGCCGCTACAGACAATGCGATGGGTGCCCCATTATCCGCATTTTTCTTCGCTTTTATTTTCTGACGAAAATAGATGGTTCGATATCAATTTGTGCCAAATTTTAATCGAATTTCGCTGATGCGAAACACTATCGCGGTTGGTACAGACCAGCTGTACATTCGCGCGACTCCATACATTTCCGGCTTCGCCTCCAACGTATTACGCGAGCTATTGGTCTCATTCTGAGACGCTTTTTTTGCAGTTTTTCGTGCCGAAAAATGCGATCTAAAAACCTGTCTTGCAGACAAAAACCGCCTTCAAAATAAACTTAATAATGTGTTTTTTAGAAAAGAATAAAGGGTTCTTACTTAATAAAATTAGGTGGAATAAGGGAAAGGTTAATTACTTAATTCAAACCGTTTGTTGCTGAGCTGCGCAGTCAAACAAGTTTGTTTTTTATCACGAAATCATTAAATTTGATAGCAGAAATTAATGACTTGTAAGGTTAAAAAATGAAAAACGACGCTAACGATATTGCTATTAATCCCTCAACAGGATTACCTATTACTAATGCGAGCGCTAATATTGTAGATGTTGGCGGCAATGTAGTGGGGCAGAGCCCTAGAGTGATGACAGTTTATGAGATTGAAGAGTCGATAAGTGATTCAAACAATGATGACTGTTTTGATGCATTTGACACGTTTGATGATGCTTTTTGATGTCCAAATTTTTAAAAGCTATTCGTGGTTATCGAATAGAGATTGTTTACTCGAGCATTGCATTTAGTGGCTCATCTATATTGTTTTTACAGTACCAATCAACTCAAAATTTTGCCTGGTTTATCGCTCTAAGTTTGTTTTGCACTAAAATGTCTATTGGCATAATTAGCTATGAGCAATATTGCCAAAGTAATGGGCGTAGTATGAAAATCATGCTCAAATATCTGTTATTTAAATTTGTATAATCCTTGTTTATTTGTCCGAAACGCAAAGCGCTCCGAGTTAATCAGGGCGCTTTTTTAGTTTTATAAGTATTTAAGTACTTTTAAATTGCTCAGATTCACAAACTATGGGTGGTAAAAGGGACCTTAAAAACACAACTTCTTTATCATTCAATTGAAAAGTTCTGCTTTTTATTGGGTGTTGGGTTTGTGCTGTGATTTGATTTTCCATCAACTCAATTTCCCACCTCCTCATAGAATAAAGTATTACTGAAGAGATGCTGTAAAACTGCGAATTAATACCAAATTTTGCAGCACCATAATGTAACGCCGCCAGTAAATCATCGTCAGATAAGCTAAATTTTTCAACTTGTAAGCCTGAGCTACTATAACTTTTAATCTTAATAAGCATGTCTAAGTGTAGGGCAGTAGCGAGTTTTTCAGCAGAGTCACAGCCTATATCAAAAGGTACGTCTTTCCATTTTGTACTACTTCGGTGCGCTCTCAAACTTACTGTGTAATAAGGGCTTGCCGTTGCCAGCCTTATAGTAATGAAATCTTGCTCTCTCATTAAAGTGCGTACATCGTGCATTTTAACATTTACTAATTTATAGCCAAGTGCTAACTCAAATGCAGTGTTGCTATTTTCAGGGGTAATGAATATTTGGCCCCACCAGGTAATTGTAATAGAACAGTTCTTTGCTTTAAGTGATTTAAATAAACCATGTAATAGTACTAAGCTTGGTTTCCAATCGTTTGCCATTACATCTACACCACTAACTGGTGATGGGTGATAATCAAAAATTACTCTGCGTTTTTTAGCTTGTCTGATTTCGGATAACAAAGTTTGAATATTCATACAGACTCACGCTCAGCCATAATCTTTATGCTAAAAGATTGATGTCGCTTACCAACCTTTCCCTGCTTTGTAATGCCTGTGCCACTAAATGTAATTTCTTTATCGTAGTAATAAGCATGTTCAAACCGTAAGCTAGCGGTTCTATTTTTAGTATCAATATGAGTAATTAAGTCACCATAAACCACACCAAAAATACGTTTTATGACTCTTAATACTATTTGCTCAATCTCCAGTTCAAGTCGTTCAGTTTGTACACTTAGTGTGTTCGACTCTTCATTTAAGTTAGATAACAGTTCATCACGACTTGTCGTTAGCACATTGGTAAACTTGTCATCTAAATCTCGAATCGGCGAAACTATACTTTCAAGCTGCCAGTATAGGTCGGAGGTGTTTTCAAATGCCCTTTGTTTAGCTTCCAGCTCACGAATTAATGACAAAACTAATGGCACACGCTTTTTATCTAATATAACGCTTTTAATAGTTCGCTCAGGTAGCGCTATATCGTTAATATCTACATATGGGGTAATGAAGTGAGGTTCTTTATTTGGAGGTAACAGCCCTGAAAACGCAATTTTTGTACTTGTTACATGTAGGTATGAAGTCATCGAATGATGATACCGATTGGTTAGCTCATAAAACCAATTGAACTCCGTAGTTTTTACAACCACCTCATAAAGATTATTTTCTTCTAGAAGCTTATGAGCCTTGTGTACTTCATTAATAAGTATTTCGGCAAATTCAACCAAGCAATAAGTAGGTAACGTTAATCTGTAATGCTCATTACGTTGTTCTTTATTAAGTAACTTTACCGCTAAACAAATCACTTGATGAGACATATAAATTCCTCTCAGCTCTTTAACAAAGCGCAGCTGAAATAGAAAATGTTCATTACAAATTATTATTTTATTTATCTGTTTTTTCTTTATCCAATGTCGCTACGCCAATAAAACTAGTAATTACCACTCAATATGATGCTTGTTTGGCTTTGAGCATTGCTCACAAAACGATAGGTTTTCATAACGGGTTAAGGTAACGCTATAATTTTCGTGGCAATGGATACAGCACGCACTAACTTTTAGCGTACTTACAAAACCTGTAAGAATTATTTTATCTGGTTCTACTGCTTCACTATCATTAAGTTGTTCAAACTCTTTATCTTCACAATCCACATCAGCGTTTTCAATGCCTGTTAACTCATACAAAAAATGTACTGCTTTTTTTGCGTCATCTACGGCTTTAAATAAGTAATGAAAATCATTTTTTAAATGCTTTATCCAAGACTTCAAATAAGCTGCATGATCTGTTCTTGGTGTAATTGTATTTTCAAGCCGCGTACATATAATTGCAGCGCCTAGTTCAGCAACAAGCTCTTCATACGCATACTGCTCTGTACTATTGTTAGCTAAGTTGCGCTTCATTCTAGTGTCATGACCACTCCAATGAATTAACTCATGAATAGCAGTAGCATAATAATTATGCTTTTTGCTCCCATGAGAACTATCTACAAAGTTAGTGGGGAATGGCAGGTATATTTTATCTTCGTGTACTCTATAAAATGCATCGGTATTACCATGAGTAATATTGGCTTTGCAGCTGGCTATAAATTTATCAGCACTCGGATCTATCGGCATATTATCTGCAAATAAGTCAGGGTGTGCTGAATTGTAATTATTTACTTGGTCAGCGTTGAATACAGTATAAGGTTTAAAATAAATAATATAATCTTCATCACTGGGGTTATTTTTCTTAGCGTAAATAGGGCGAAATAAACGCGTCCCCTTTGAGCGAATTTTTACCTTCGCTTTTTTTGTATTCCATTGTTTAAGTGTAGCCCACTCATCCGATTGAAATGTATTATCAAGGGTAGACGCCCAAAGTAGCGTTGCATTCATGCCACTAAAAAGGTGGTGTGTAATGGCATTTTTAGGTTCTAAAAAGCCATTATGCCAAGGTGCTATCCATTCCCCCAAGTTCTCCTGCATTTGCTCAATTAGCTTATCTACAACACTTCTAACATGTGCGTCTACTTCTTCCTTTTTCATAATTTAATTCCGTTTTAAAGCTATGAATTATTTATAGATTACTATTTTGTTAATTATGAATATTACCTTAATTTGATAAAGCTTCTCTACCATACAACATAATAAAGGTTACAATACCCTTAATAAAAAGTACTGCCTTCAGTGCTGGTAAATAATCCTTAAATCTTGCTTAAAAAATAGCATATCTAGTGATATGGTAAGTTAAGTTACGGAAAACAAAATAATAAAGGGTCAAAATGACAGATAACAACTTCTCTTCAACCGCTGCTTTTTTATGGTCAGTAGCTGACTTGCTTCGCGGTGATTTTAAACAATCTCAGTATGGCCGTATAATCCTACCTTTTACACTGTTAAGGCGTTTAGAGTGTGTGCTTGAAGCCACTAAACCTGCTGTGCTTGAAAAGTACGAAACCGTAAAAGCCATGCCTGTTGAAGCGCAAGATAAGCTCCTTACTCATGCGGCGCAGTTAAGCTTTTACAATACTTCAAAAATGGACTTAAACCGCCTTGGCGAAACCGATGTAGCCAGTAACCTAGAGAGTTACATTCAGTCGTTTAGCCCCAATGCGCGTGAAATTTTTGAGCACTTTGACTTTTTTAATACCCTAGATAAGCTTGCTGAAGCCGACCTACTTTATAAAGTCGCTAAACGCTTTGCAACAACCGACCTACACCCAAATGTTATTAATAACTATGGTATGGGTTTAGTGTTTGAAGAGCTAATAAGGCGCTTTGCTGAAAGCTCTAACGAAACCGCGGGTGAGCACTTTACCCCGCGCGACATTGTACGTTTAACCACCTCTTTAGTGTTTACCAATGACGACGATGCGCTTACGCAATCGGGCTTAGTTCGCTCAATTTACGACCCAACAGCGGGTACGGGCGGGTTTTTATCATCGGGTATGGAATACGTATTAGAGCTTAACAATAAAGCATCGCTTTCAGCATTTGGCCAAGAGCTAAACCCAGAGTCATACGCTATATGTAAAGCCGATATGCTTATTAAAGGCCAAAAGGTCGATAACATAAAACTCGGTAATACCTTATCAAACGACCAGCTACGCACCGAAAAGTTTGACTACATGTTATCTAACCCGCCATTTGGTGTGGACTGGAAAAAAATACAAAAACAAATTAACGACGAACACACCGAAAAAGGCTTTGAAGGCCGTTTTGGTGCGGGTTTACCGCGTGTATCTGACGGCTCGTTACTGTTTTTAATGCACCTAGTTAGTAAAATGCGCCCACAACACGAAGGTGGCTCGCGCATTGGTATTATTTTAAATGGCTCACCGTTATTTACCGGCGGTGCTGGTAGTGGTGAGAGCGAAATACGTCGTTATATTCTCGAAAACGACTTGTTAGAAGCCATTGTAGCTCTACCTACAGATATGTTTTACAACACCGGCATATCAACTTACGTGTGGGTGCTTTCAACCCACAAGCCTGCTAACCGTAAAAGCAAAGTACAACTTATAAATGCGGCAAAAGAGCGTGCTAAAACAGGCGGCAGAGGTCGTAGTGGTGGCGGTGAAGTTGAAGGAAATGATGAGAATGTGTTCTATGCAGCTATGCGTAAATCACTCGGTAGTAAACGTAAAGAACTAACAGAAGACGCAATAGAAACCATTGTAAAAACATATGGCCAATTTGTTGAAAATGACTTTAGTAAAATATTCGATTACCAAGCGTTTGGTTATCGCCGTATTACAGTAGAGCGCCCATTGCAACTGGCTGTTTATCCAAAAGATGAGCTACGCATTAGTGCTTTAACAGCCGATAAAGCATGGGATAAGCTAAACGAGCATACACAACACACTACACTTGCAGCGCTTGCCTCACTTGATGATAAGTATTTGTCTCGCGATTTGTTTTTAAAAGCATTAGCTACTGAGCTAGAAACAGCAACACCCAACGTTAAGCTAAGCGCTGCCCAGCTTAAACTGATTGTTAAGCACTTGAGCGAACACGATGATGAAGCTGCTATCTGTTATCAAGAATCAGGCAAAACCAAAGGTAAAATAGAAGCCAACCCAGACTTACGCGATAACGAAAACGTACCGCTCACAGAATCCATTGATGATTATTTTGCCCGTGAAGTATTACCCCATGTGCCAAACGCGTGGATAGATACTAAAAAAACGGATGAGCAAGACGGTGAAGTGGGTATAGTTGGCTACGAAATACCATTTAATCGCCACTTTTATGAATATGTGCCACCAAGATCATTGACCGAAATTGATGCGGATTTAGATAAAGTGTCGAGCGAGATTATGCAGCTACTTAACGAGGTGCATTCATAATGACGGGTACAACCTTGAGCGGAAGAAAGTATAAAGCATACCCAGAATATAAAGAATCTGGAGTCGAGTGGCTTCCTGAGTTACCTGCTAACTGGAAAATTGAGAGAACAAAGCGTATGTTTTCCCTAAAAAGATGTCTTGTAGGTAATCAATCGTCTAACTACCAGTTGTTATCTCTAACACTTAAAGGCGTTATTCCTCGTGATATTTCATCTGGTGAAGGCAAGATACCAGAGAGCTTCGATACTTATCAAAAAGTTGATGAAAACGACCTTATTTTTTGTCTTTTTGATATAGATGAAACACCAAGAACCATAGGTATATCTCCTCTAAATGGGATGATTACTGGCGCATATAACGTATATGGCTGCCTTGAACACTGCTATTCAGATTATGCCTATTATTATTTCTTTCATATTGACTCATTCAAAGGTTTAAAGCCTTTTTATACTGGTCTTAGAAAAGTTGTAAGAGCAGAAACTTTTAGCAATATTGAAATGCCTTGTCCTTCTTTTGAAGAGCAGCAAAAAATAGCCAGCTTCCTCGATCATGAAACCGCTAAAATCGACACCCTAATCGCCAAGCAAGAAAAGCTAATTGAGCTGTTAAAAGAAAAACGCCAAGCGGTGATTTCTCACGCAGTCACTAAAGGGCTAAACCCCAATGCCCCAATGCGCGACTCTGGCGTAGAATGGTTAGGTGAAGTGCCAGAGCATTGGCGTGTAGCCAAACTAAGTTACTTTTTAAAATTACTTAGTGGTGATGGCATAACATCAAATCAAATTGAGCCTGTAGGTAAATACCCTGTAATGGGCGGTAATGGGTTGAGAGGATATACCACTAATTATAACTGTAATGGTGAATATGCTTTAATTGGTCGACAAGGTGCATTATGCGGGAATGTTAATATTGCAAAAGGTAAGTTTTTCGCCTCAGAGCACGCTGTTGTCGTATATCCATATTTAGATTTTAATTTGACATTTCTTTCTGAGTTTCTTCGATTTATGAACTTAGGACAATACTCAGTTTCTGCTGCACAGCCCGGCATTTCAGTTGAAAGAGTTAACGCTCTAAAGATTGCCATACCGCCACTGACTGAGCAAACGGACATTGGTGATAAAATTAAGGTAAATACATGCAGATTTGATACTTTAACAAGCAGAGCAAAAACAATGATTGAAGTTTTGAAAGAACGAAAAGCTGCACTTATCTCAGCAGCAGTTACAGGTAAGATTGACGTGCGTGATTGGAAGTCACAAGGAATTTAAGGATGAGTAACCTAACAAGCCTAGCTCCCTTGAGCCAAGAGCTGAGCGCACTGATCCACAGTGCCAAGCAGCGCGCTGCGGTCGCAGTGAACAGCGAAATTACTTTGTTGTATTGGCAAGTGGGTAATCGCATTAATCAAGCAGTGCTGGGCGGTGAGCGAGCGGATTACGGCAAACGAGTGATTGCCACGCTTTCTAATGAGCTAACGGTACAATTTGGCAAAGGCTGGAGCAAACGCAACCTTGCGCAAATGGTTAAGTTTGCAGAGGTTTTTTGGGATATAGAGATTGTGCACGCACTGCGTACACAATTGAGTTGGACCCATATTCGCCAGTTAATTGCTATTGATGAACCCATAAAGCGAGACTTTTACACCACAATGGCCATTCAGGAACGCTGGTCAACCCGCACCTTGGATGAGCGCATAGGTGCCTTGTTGTTTGAGCGCACGGCTATTTCTAAAAAGCCAGACGATACCATTGTGGCTGAACTTTCTGAGCTGCGAAATTCAGGCCAATACAATCAAGAGCTGCTGCTTAAAGACCCCTACATTCTCGATTTTTTAGAGCTGAATGACCGCTACTTAGAGAAAGATTTAGAAGATGCCATTTTAAGAGACATTGAGCAGTTTTTATTAGAGCTGGGTGCCGGTTTTAGTTTTGTGGCCCGTCAAAAGCGTATCCAAATTGACAACGATGATTTTTATATCGACTTGCTATTTTACAACCGTAAGTTAAAGCGTTTGGTGGCAATTGATTTAAAGCTCGAAAAGTTTAAACACAGCCACAAAAGCCAGATGGAGCTATACCTCAACTGGCTAAAAAAATATGAAACCGAAGAGGGTGAAAACCCACCACTTGGGATCATTTTGTGCTCCAGTAAAAAACAAGAACAAATTGAGTTACTTGAAATGGAAGGCAGCGATATCCATGTTGCTGAATACCTAACGCATTTGATGGATGTTGAACTACTCGAACAAAAATTACAGCACTCTATTGCCAAGGCAAAGCAACGATTAAATCAAAAGGATGAGTAAATGAGCCAAGCAAAAACAGTAAGAGAGTTGCAATTTCAAAATGACATTATTGACCAAATGCTTGCACAGGGCTGGTTACTGGGTGAGTCGAATAAATATAATAAAGAATTAGCCCTTTACCCAGAGGATGTTATTGCTTTTGTAAAAGACTCGCAGCCTGAGCAATGGGATAAGCTAGCAAAGCATTATCCAGAGACTGACCGTAGCCCTAATGCAACCGCTGATGCTTTACTTAAAAGCCTAGAGCGTAACTTAAAAAACAAAGGCACGCTTTGGGTGTTACGTAATGTAATTAAAGACCGTGGTGCTAAATTTAGCTTATGTAGTTTTAAGCCTGATCACGATTTAAACCCTGATGCGAGTAAACGCTATAACAAAAATATTTTACGCGTGGTACCTGAGCTAAAATACTCACTGAATGGTTATGATGGCCGATTAGATTTAACTTTATTTGTAAATGGGTTACCTGTTGCAACTTGCGAGTTAAAGTCTGAATTTAAGCAGTCTCTCAATAATGCCAAAGTGCAGTATATGAAAGACCGCCAGCCAAAAGATCCAATCACTAAAAAGGCAGAGCCATTATTGACCTTTAAACGCGGTGCGTTAGTTCATTTTGCAGTAAGCCAATACAACGTGGCAATGACGACCCGTTTAGCGGGGAATAAAACCTTCTTTTTACCGTTTGACCAAGGTACAGCCGAAGGCGCTGCAGGAAATGATATTCCGGCTGATGGCAGCTATGCGACCTCGTACCTTTGGAACGAGATTTTTCAAAAAGATAACTTGTTACTTATTTTAAGCCGCTATATTCACTTAGAAGTAAAAGACGAAGAGCAACTTGATGGCTCAATAAAAGTAAAAGAAACCATGATATTCCCGCGTTATCATCAATGGGCTGTGGTTTCTAAGCTTATAAATACAGTTGATTTTGAAGGTACGGGTAAAAAGTACCTTATTCAGCATAGTGCGGGCTCGGGTAAGTCGAACTCTATTGCGTGGCTATCGCACCAGCTGGCCTCTAAACATTACTTAACTGAGCACCCAGAATTACAAAAACAAGCTGGCGACAAAGTATTCGACTCAGTAATAGTGATTACCGACAGAACCGTTTTAGACAGCCAACTACAAGATACCATTTATCAGTTTGATCATAACGAAGGGATGATAGCGCGCGTTAACCGCGAAGAGGCACAAGGCAGTAAATCGAGCCAGTTAGCCGGTGAGCTAAAAGCCAGCACCTCGATTATTATTGTAACCATACAAACCTTTCCCCATGTTTTAGAGGCAATACGAAAAGATTCTACCCTAGCTGGGCGAAGTTTTGCGGTAATAGCCGATGAAGCGCACTCTAGCCAAACGGGAACAACCGCACGTAAGTTACGTGAAGTGCTAATGGCTGAACAACTTGAAGGCGATGACGAGCTAGACAGCGAGGATATGCTGCGTTTATCGCTAGAGGCCCGTAAAGGCTCTAACAATATTAGTTATTTTGCCTTTACAGCAACACCAAAAGCGAAAACCTTAGAGCTATTTGGTCGCCCTGAAGATTTAGACGCACCGCTAAGCGATACTAATAAGCCATTACCCTTTCATGTGTATTCAATGCGCCAAGCCATTGAAGAAGGCTTTATTTTAGATGTGCTGCAAAACTACACCAGTTACCGTGTGGCGTATCAATTAGCTCACGATAACCCGCAGTCTGATCAAGAAGTAGATAGCAAAAAAGCAGCGTCTAAAATGGCTAAATGGGTAAGATTACACCCATACAATATTGCCCAAAAAGTTGAAACAATTGTTGAGCACTTTAATGCCAAAATTAAACACTTATTAGGCGGAGAAGCCAAAGCTATGGTGGTGACGAGTAGCCGTTTAGAGGCTGTACGTTACAAGCTTGCCTTTGAAAAGTATGTAATGGATAAAGGCTATGAAAACGTCAATGCGATGGTGGCGTTTTCTGGTGAAGTGAACGACCCTGATATTCCTGATCATGCGTTTACTGAAAAAGCGATGAACCCTAATTTACGTGGCCGCGATATGCGCAAAGCTTTTGACAGTAACGACTACCAAGTAATGTTAGTCGCGAATAAGTTTCAAACAGGGTTTGACCAACCTAAATTAGTGGCTATGTATGTTGATAAGCCATTAAAGGGTGTTGAATGTATTCAAACGCTCTCTAGGCTAAACCGTACTTGCAAAGGTAAAGATAAAACCTTTGTGCTGGATTTTGTAAACGACCCTGAAGAAATTTTAGAAGAATTTAAAGTTTACTTTCAAACTGCTGAGCTTTCGGGAGTATCTGATCCTAATATTGTTTACGACATAATGGAGAAGCTTGCTGAGGTGGGCATTTACCAATGGTTTGAAGTAGAAACCTTTGTAACCGCTTATAACAGTAAACATGCTAAGCAAGACAAGCTCACCAATATTATGAAAGCGCCTGTAGAGCGATTTAAGTTGCGCTACAAAGAAGCCACCACGGTACTGCAATCAGCCCAAAAAGAGCTGGCTAAAGCGAAAGATGACAACAACGATAAAGCGATTAAGTACAGTGAAAACAGTGTTAAGCACGCTAAAGAAGCCAGAGATATTTTAGATGTGTTTAGAAAAGATTTAATCTCGTTTTATCGTTACTACGAGTTTAGCTCTCAAATTGTTGACTTTAACGACACTGACTTAGAAAAGCTCAGCGTGTTTGCTAAAAACTTACACCCACTCTTACGCATGGATGTAATAGAAGACGACGTTGACCTAACTGATGTAGTAATGACACATTATCGGCTGCATGAACAACGCGAAGCTGATTTACAGCTAGGCCACAAAGTAGGCGAAGAGCCTAAAAGCTACTTACCACCAAGCAAAGAAGGCTCGGGCGCAGTACCAAAGGATCCTAAAACTGAGCTTTTAAACGAAATCATTGAGCGCATGAACGACCTGTTTGCTGAAGATGGCCTATCTGAAAACGATATGGTTAATTACGCTAATGCAATAATGGGTAAAGTAGCCGAAAACGAAACCGCAATGGACCAGGTTAAGCACAATACCAAAGAGCAAGCCATGCTTGGCCAATTCCCTGAAGCAATCCAAAACGCGATTATTGAAAGCATGGATACTCACAACGCAATGGCTATGAAAGCACTATCAAGCGATTTAGTGTCTAAAGGCATAGCGAGTTTAGTGTTCGACATGCTAATGAAAGGTGTTGCGGGTAAAGGCGATGAGCAACGCAGTTAAAGTTTATTTTTATTGGTAAGCCGTAATAGCTTACCTTTTTAATTTGATAAAAAGGCACGTTCACAGGTAAGCAATATGGAAGTTAAGTTCAACTCATTACATGATTTAGCAAAGCTAATTATTGAAGGTACAGTCACATTTAATGATGACAGTAGTGCATATAGTTTGATAGAGACTATGTGCGACACATATTTTGAAGATGAGCAGGTAGCAGATTATAGAGGGCATTGCTCTGCTGATGATGTACAGCAAGAGCTGGAATGTGATCTGGGTGATTATGAATGGGCAGAAGTAATCTTTTATAATTTTGATATGCACGAAATAAAAAATCAATTAGCGATATCAGACCGTTGCTGTAGGCTTTATACCGACGATGAACTTGAGCATTTTATAAGTGAGTATTTAAGCAGTTGGCGTAAAAATGCAATTAATGTTCTTTTAGATAAGCTCAAAAATTGATAAATATATACCCTACGATGGATAAGTAGTGTCAAAGGTAATTATGGATATCAAAATAGTAGTTAAGAAAAAATCATCTGTATATGAAGCAAGAGCTTTTGATACTGATGGTAAGTTGATTGATAGTCTTGTTGCATTGTTTGAATCTAATGCAAGGCGCTTGTTAAAAGAAAAGCTCGGCTTAGTAAAAAATCAAAAAAGTGCCATCTTCACTACTAGATAGAGCGACTAGAACATGCCAGACTGTTCATAGTTTTTTACTTTAATAAATAAAAGTATAGCGAAATGTTTGGCATCTAACATTTCGCTATTACAAAGCTAATGTTACAAGCAGCTCCGCTGCAATGTTGCGCCAGCAACACTATATACTAAAAAGATACAGGTATATTACTTGTATCTTTGATGCCGATAGTACAAAGGAATATAAGTATGGGAGTTGAAATTTGCAACTCCTATTTTTAAGTATAAGAGATAATTTATGACTAAGGGTGTATATGTCTTACGACTATTGGGGGACAGGGTTTACAGATCTAGAGATGGCAGCAGGTATTCCTGATCTTGTTTATGGACAAGATAATGAGGCAGGATATTTTTATGAAGATAAAAATACAATGCTTCCGCCACAAAGAGATCATCAGGATATACTAAAACTCTACTTAGATGAAGATAATGAAATTGTTTCAAGTTTCAGTTTATTAAAATTAAAATCCCAGTTTCTGAACAAAATTTTGAATTGCCAATCATCTAGCGCTATAGAAAGGCATCTTAAAGATGAAGTGAAAAAGCTTTATATTGATCGACTAGCTTTAGTTTATTTTAAAGAGGAAAAACTAGATTCTAGCTTAATTAAACTTGCTAAATCTGAAAACTGTCTTGAAGAAATACTCACAAATGTACTATTTAGACATTCTGAAATTCCTTTTAGAGGCGAGCTTCAAAATTCAATTAAAAAAGAAGTAGAAAAAATACAATCAAGTAAACTTTCAGCTTATTATAAAACTGGAATGATTCAAGCGTTTATCCATAATACAATAAATGATTACTACAACACGAACTCTGCTCATTTATTGCTCTCTGCTGATGTGATGCGAACAGCACTTTCCATTACAAGGTTAAATATTTTTATATATAGTATTCTTACCAAAAGTCAGTCGGATCTAGATAAAGAAATAGCCCAGGCACGTGAAGAGGCTGAGCGCGAGAAACAAGAAAATACTGACACACGTATTTCAAACAAAAAAAAATATATCTTGAATTGGAAAGTTAGGCACTTAAAGCCTCTCAATGTGATGCTGGATTATGATTATAAACCGAAGGAAATACACGAAGTTTTTTCTTGTCTATTGGAACAAATAATTGAAAAAATAGACTTATCTAAAGATGAGATTAAAACAGTTGAAAATAAAAATGATTTTGGAGTAAATATTGATATAGGAAAGTTAGCTAAAGTAAATCCTCTAGTATTAAACAAGTTGTTGAATGTGGTTGCAAACTACTACATTGATATTTTTAAGAGAATAACATCAAAAGAAGTTGAACTACAGAATAACGCTTTTTTAGTTGGTGAAAAAGATTTAATTTAATTCTTTTCGATGATAGCTTCTCTTCTTGCAAGGTAGTTCCTGTCGAAAGCATTGATTTGATTTCTTTATATTGATATCGGTCAAAAGTATTGTGTTCATAATTTAAACGCTTAGTGTAGGAAAAACTTTTACCTATAAAAAGGCTGGATACACTATAATTTGATATAAAATGTGACCGTTCCAACTTAGTTATCTTTCTTTTTTCCGAAAAAAAGTTATCGTTTTTGCCAGTGCTAAAAATGATGTTTTTATATTTTATTACTTTATTTTCATCGCATAACCAGTAACGACCAACATCGAACCAAAACCCTTTTTTAGCTATACACTCAACTTTTAACTGACCAATTCCACTTCCCATAAATGGTTTCATGTGTAATTCAAAGTCATTACTATAAGCTTCATCAATTGAGGCGTGTACGGAATCAGTATTCACATAGCATATTTCAGCCCCTTTAAACTGTGTTATATGTTCCATTACTTGCAAGAGCTTTATTCTAGCTTTAGCAACGATAAAGGCGGAGATAGATATTATTGAGGAATTACTGTTTAGGTCAGGATAATATAAAGTAATTTTTTCATTATTAGTTAAGATGGTAAATCCACTAAAGGAATCCAAGTAAATCTTTAACTCATTTATATTGAGCCCTCCTTCTATAGAAATCCTAAACTCTTGCCATAAGTATTGGGCTAAACTTGCTACTGATAGGAAGGTTTTCTTTTTAGCTTTTATGGGGTTTGTTGAACTATGTATTGTTACTAAGTTACTCTTTATAATATGTTTATCTGTGTCGGATAAATGCGAATGATATCTTTGTTCATATTTTTTTGTACCATAATGACTACGAGGATGTTCAAGAGTGTCTCTGCTAGTTATTGAGCTATAGATATAAATATCATCAAAATGGTTTCTATAAAAATTAAGTTCTTCACTAGTTAAAAAAACCTCTAATTGGTGATGATCATTCAATTGAAAACTGAGGTTTTTAGTAAACTCAAATAACTTAAAACAGTGATACTTTTTTATAAAGTTAGATTTAGGCTTGGTGAGTAGTACATGATAAAAACCAATAGGGATTGATTCTGTAAGCTTTTTTCTTTCTTGTTTAAATATTAGATTTTGTGGATTGGGAAACACTCCTTGCGTACAAGCAGGATACATCGAGTTGAAATCTAAGGCGTATATTTTTCTTGTATGTCTTTCTTCCTTTATGCGAAAGACCTCTTGATAGCTCTTAAGGTCGCAAAAATAAGCTAATGAGTCTAAGGAGCTTTTTTTAGGTATTTTTCTAATAATCGCCCTACGATGTATATCACTATAAAACTGAAATATAGGCTTAGGATACATGCCTGAATTTAAAACATACTGTATTTTGCTTTGTAAAATATAGTATGTTTTTGAAAGGTTACCAGAGTATTTAATATCATCAAAAATTGGATAATCGTTTTCAAAAACTCGAACATGGATATTTTGATAACAAATATTATCTACAAGAAAACTTCGTTCTTTATTGGTTAATACAATAACTTTGTCATGTTTATCAAAAAAAGTATTCTGCTCATGGTATTCACCAGAGCTAAATATCATTTTTCCATCAGTAGATATAGGCTTATAAACGGTAAGTTTTTTTTTGTTTTTGCTTATAAGTGGTATCAATTTATTTTTTGGTATTTTTGGAAGTATGCCCATACCAAATTTACCAAGTTTTATTTTGTTTTTACTCACGTTATCCATCCTAGGAAAAAGGGGGGGGATATAATTAACAGTAGGTTAATCGCTATTATCCATAACCAGTATTAAGGTTTACCAAATCATTTATATGGACGCCAAATAAAACTTTTACCAACAGTACTTCTGGTTACTAAGCCACTTTTTTTTCCTTTAGCATGTTCATTAGCTTTTTCAAATGAGTTAAAAAGGGATGGAGGTATAGCTGTTTCTCGAGCCGCTAATGGTCTAATAATATCTTTTTCTTTACAGATTAGTCTTAAATTTATTTTGATGCTTTTTTCTTCGTCATAATCTAACGGTTTAACATTATTGAACTTTTGTGTGCTTTTACCAGATAGCCCAGTACCACCTGCTGAAACTCTCTGTGGGGCATATCCTCCGTGTCGATTGCTCTTCTGATAACCACCTATTTGCTTGTTGCTACTTTGAAAATTATACTTAGCGCTCTTTTTTGGCATGAACTTTACAAATACTAAACCCAAATCTTGGTTTTTATCCAAATTAGCTTGAATTGCCTCATTACTATTAAACTTTAAGAAGGTAAAACAACCAGTTTCAGAAGAAGGCCTTTCAATAGTTGAGCTGCTATTGGAGGAAACTCTAAAAGTACCAACATGGACGCCATCTATATGTACTTTTGCATCGCAGTCATTAACACTATTGTTTTTAAGGGTTATAGAGTATTTTGTATTGTGTTCTAGCAGAACATATCCATGTTCCACTTCCTCTCCTTGCTTAATCTTTACTACATAATCACCTAATTGCATAATAGAATCCATTTTATAGTTGGGTGATGCTAAAACCTAACGCTTCAATTTTGGGCCACTGAAAATCTATATTGCCATTGTTGATTAATGATTTGCAACCTATGAGTAATATTAAAAGTGCAAGGGTAGGGTTATAGTGTTTATAAGAAGATTAGTTAAATAAGAAAATAGCCTTACTTTAAAATTTGAAAAATATTTAGTAAAGGGAATTAGTATAAATGAATGATAATCGTCAAATTTATTCGAAAAGTTTAAAGAAAACTTTAGTAAAAGATCATGAGGATTCGGTTCAAAGGTCACTTGATTCTAAACCTGATGCACCAGACTCTTTAAAAAAATTTTTAACAGATGGGCACGGTGAATCCCATATCGTTTTACCTTTTGAGCGACCGGTGTATTTTTCTGCAAACTTTAGAAGTGCGTTAAGTAAGGATTACTTAACTGTTGTTGATTTATTTAAAGATGGTGTGGAGCTTCACAATAAATATCTTGTTGGTTGCCGATTTCCAGATGACGCAGTTGAATGGTTCAATGAACCTGATATTTGTGAATTTCAAAGTCGCTTATACAAACATTTTTCTCGAATAGGGAAGGCGCTAGCGTATAAAAAAAGGCGTAACTCTGCTTATGAGGCTCAACTTTTTCTTTTTAAAAATGTTACATCTCCATTAGATGATTTCACGTGGAAAGCAGGTAGCCGATTGAATTTTTTAATTGAGCATAGTATTGATTTACTAGTTCAATCCTATTTAAGTTGCTTTGTTAGTAAATCCATCAATGCTTACAGCAACGCTATTTTAAGTTGCGAAACCACCATAGACTTCAATAACCTTTGTAAAACACCGATAGAAGCAAGATTTTTAGATGATCAAATTAGGTTATATAATTTACGAGATTATGTTCTTTTAGAGGAGGCTGTTAAAGAGGTTTCTCAAGGCTTAAGGCCTAATAAAACAGATCCATCAATGAGCAATGAAGACTTATTATTTGATATCTATGAATTGATTCCCTTATACATTAATAGTTGGTCGCCAGATAAAAATAAGGTGCTATTAAATAACCAATTCGCAGTATATTTAATGATGGATTATGGTTTTCCTAGTTTTGTAATTGGTTGTGATAATGACAATGCAGTAAATTTAGCAACATCCACATTTCGTTTTTCATGGACCATCACTAATGAACTGCGTTGTGCTGGAAAGTTAGATATAGATCCTAGTGCCATAAATAGCTTAGGAGATTTTATTTTAAGAGAGTTTCACGATAAGTTGGTCACCTTATTTGCTATTCGTAAAGGCAAAGCAAAGAAAGATGAACCAATAGAGTGTGTTTACGAATACATGTACGAAGTAGCTGACTTTACTACTAACTATCATCAAGTGCTCAGTAAAAATGAGGGTATTGAAGTAAGCAATGACTCTAAGGAGGGAAGCAATAATATTCCCTCTATGATGATGTCCTCATTTTTTACTTTCATGCAAAAGGAATTTAACTGTAATGTTGATAATGGTAAAGGGAGTGAGATGAAAATATGGAGGAGTGGTTCTAAAATATATACATTAGGTAGGCATAAACAAGATCAAAAAATACCGTCGGTATTGGTAAAAAAAATATTAAAACGCTTAGGTATAACAACTCAAGAATGGCTGAGTTCTCTTAAAAACAGTTGAGCTATAATGATTTTATAAACGCAATTTCTGAACAGGTAAATAGTGGGGTTAATTACTAATGCTTTGAATGATACTAAAGTGTTCTAGCTCAAATGATACCTGACGTACACAGAATAAATATTAGTTTTGCTTACCGCTGTTATAAAGTCAATTCAGTTAAAGCCGTTATGTACCATTTTAGAGCAGTCGTAACTCCTAAATCAGGTGGGCCGTATTTAGCACATGGAAGGTGCCAAACATTAAAAATACACCATCTATACACAAATGATTCTAAGTTGTTGTTTTTGAAGGGCTAGGCGGGGGTTCAAATCCCCCCAGCTCCACCAATACAGGTATTTAAGTTCGTTACTTAAAAACCATAAAAAAACCGCCAATTTGAGCAATCAAGTTGGCGGTTTTTTTATGGCTTTAATTTATTCTGTGCTTGTAGCGGCTAGCTTCATTTTTATCGACCTTACTTTCATTTTAATACTAATAATAATAAGCGTTAAAAACGACATTAAGCTAATTAGTAGAGTTAAATCTAATATCGGTGACTTGGCGAGTTGTGTGTTTGTAGGTGTGACGGGCAAAGCGTCAGGCTTATTTTGTTGTTGCCTAATGTAGCTTTGGCTTATCCAATCAACGGCGTTGATCCACTGAATTTTATCAGGGTTATCATTATCAAGCTTGCTCATTACATAGGCGTCGTTATTAAGCGATTTAGCAAGGTTAATTAACTGCTCCCAAAATACATGTTCAGTGCCTAGCGCATCTATTTCTTGTAGGTGCTGCTTTAACCTTTCTGCGCCCATGCTGTTTATATTTGGTTGCTTTAGAATCTTTGCGTAACTGTTTATGTGCGCTGAAAAGCGAGCAAAATAGCTATCAATTTTTTGCTGCGCCCCTTGGTTAAGCTCATTTGTGCTGTGGGTGTTAGGCAAGGTGACTTCTGGGTGCTTTTTTTGATTTGCTAAGTACTGCTTATAATGAACGTAATTTAATGTTGTTGAGGGCGAAGCTGATGAGCTGTCTATCATACTCATTTTAAGTGTGTTAAAGCTTATTACTGCTGAGCAGATAAGGCAGATGAATAATAGGCTATAGCAAAAAAATAACGCACTTTGCAGTGCAAGTTTGGGCAGGGTGGCAGGGCTATTTACGCCGGCCTTTTTAATGCTTGCTATTGTATTAGCTGTGTTTTTTACTGCAGGCTCATTGTGAGCAACAACCAGTTTGGTACCCGCGGCTCTTTGGGGTGCCCTTACACTTGCGTGCGGTTCTACTTTGGTGATTAAACCAAAACTTTTTAGTTTAGATTCTGTTTTAACTGCATCAATACTCGATAGGTCTTTGACGAGTGCGTAGGCTCGGCCATCAAATAATTTTACAGCGACATTATGGGGAATTTTTAAAAACTGACAGAGTTGCTCTTGTACGGTACTAATGTCAGCATTTTGGTGTAACTGACCATTAAAAATAATTTTAAATGAGGCGCTCACGCTATGTCCTTATTCGTGCAACTTCCATTGAGGAATTTTTATTATTGTTTTAACACGCTGTTAATTTACCAGATAAAATAAGGGGTTTCTAGTATTTAGCCTTATTAAACTAGTAAAAAAGCCTGAACAAAATTTGCTCTGTTGAGTTTTTAACGCATTGTTTTGCGGTGATTTTAGTGGAAGTGCTTGTTTTTCATGTTGTTTTATTAGGAACGCGGTGTGTAGGCTTTTATAAAGCGATTTAAACGTGTTGTTTACATTTAATAAATATAGTGAAGCAAGAGAGGGCGCGTGCGATTTAGCATTTAAATACGTTGCCCTTTGCAAGGGGGTTTACAAAGGGCAACCAGAGTGTTTATTTTACAGCTGCTTTAATGGGCGTTTCGCCGTCAAATAGTTCAAAAACGCGGTTACCATTAAATGCGTTAGTAGCAATATGTAATAGGGCATTGGCAACATTTTCGCGGCTAATTTTAGCTTTAGAACGATCGTTTGGACGCTCGGTGGTTACTTTCATTGAGGCGCTTTCATCGGTCAGCCCACCTGGGCGCACTATGGTGTAGTTTAAGCCACTGTTGATAAGGTGCTCATCGGCCATATGTTTAGCAACTAAGTAAGGTTTTAAGTCGCTTTCAATTGAGTCTGGATCGTCAGCGCCAATAGAGCTAATCATAATAAAATGCTTTACGCCATGCTCTTTAGCATACGTTGCTGCTTTGGTGGCTGCCCATAAATCAATTAGCACGGTTTTATCTGTGCCTGTACTTCCGCCAGAGCCAGCAGCAAAAATAACTTGATCGCAATCTTTTAACGCACCAGAAAAATCTCCTTCGAGATCTTGCTCCACAATGGTTAAAAATGGACTATCTAAATCATCTAACTTACTTTTATCACGCACTAATGCAGATACATTTTGCTCATTGTTTAAAAGCAACTTGGTTGCCATTTTACCAATTTGTCCGCTAGCGCCAATAATTAAGGTCTTACTCATAATTAATTCCTTCTCAATTTAGTGTAAAGGTATTTAGTACAAATAGACCTTGGGGTAGGCATTCGTTTTTAAAGGGTAAAACGCTGTTTTTCTCTACAAAGTGGTTATTTAAAAGTGAATAAAAATTGAGTCTGAACTGAGTATGAAAATTAGCCGCTTTTTACTGTGTTTATTCAATCATTATGCTGACTTCGGTAACATAATCATGATGGTATAAACTGATACGAACAGCATGGTTTTGGTAGTTATAGTAAAGGGTGCGGTAGTTATTATCGCCTTTGCTGTTAATGGGGTCACCAAGGGCCTGCTGATAAAACTTAGAAATAGCATCAATAGAAGCAGCTAAATACCCTGTTCTAACCAGCGGGTATTCGCCAGTTACATCCATGGTGGTTATGAATTCTTCAGGTAAGGGGATGGCGGTTACGTCTTGGCTAAATGTGTTAAACGATATAGCGGCGAGTAATGTTACAGCACAGGTTAAAGCTTTCATTGTGATCCTTTTATTGATACCCGTCCGCATTCATACATATGGTGCGCATTGGTTATATAATACCAGTGCGCAATAATACTTAATCATTTTGCGGTGCTAACCGTGTCGCTACCTGTTTTAAAAAATTCTTATTTAGAACAACTAAATAGCGAACTTTTTTCTTAGCCATCAACTGGTTTTTCCAGCCTCAAAATTGATCACTTAATTAAGCGGATTGGTATAAATTCCTTTTATGGTTATTATTTTACGCAAAAAATGAATGATGTCATTTAAATTTTATTTCGTATTAAATCACGCACTATAAAACGCGCAGGGTGAATGGCCTGGCTTACACGCTCGCTGAGTGGGCGTGGTTCATTATTTAACGTGCTAATAAAGTGCTCGCTTAATAACGGTGCGCTGCATAATGCGCGCGCTCCAAATCCGGTAAAAATATGTAAGCCTTGTTGTGGCTTGCATAGAGGTGAGTATTGATAGCGTTTACCTAGGCGTAAATTAGCAAAGGCGGTGCTGTAATCGCTTTGCTCACACCATTGTCCTGCCATTGGCAAGTGATCTATAAACGTGCAGCGCACAGCTGCTTTAGCACAGGTAATGTCACCTAATGTGGTGGCAAAGTCGCTTTGATGGTAAAAGCTAAGTAATTGCTCGTGGTTTAGCTGGTTGTCTTTTTCTGTAACGACGCGACTTTTTGTGTTTTTTTCAAATGTAGCGCCCATACAGTGTTTACCTAAATAGGTGGGGGTAAAATAACCTTTGTGGCACAACACGGTTTTAAGCTGCTTAGATTGTTCACTCGCTTGAATATGTGATACTTGACCACGTACCCCTACAATAGGTAATGCGTTTGTTTGTTCAAACGCATCGCTATGCTCACCTGCACATATTATTACATCACTAAAAGGACCATATTGGGTATGCTCGTCGGTTAAATACCAGCCTGCATCGGTTTTAGTAAGCTGTTGTATATGGCAATTAAAATAGCTATTAATAGGGTTAAGGCCATTGGCCGCTTTTAGCATTGCCTCAACTAGCTGGGGTGGGTTTACCCAACCGCCTTGCTCAAAATAAACGCCGGAGTAGCCGGTTTTTACGCCTGCCAGTTTATCTCCTTGCTCTACAGTTACATTGCGCATTAAGGCTTGAGGCCATAACTGTTTTTGTTCTAAGTTTTGATGTTTATCGGCAAGAGGCTTTTTTACCGCATGTTGCAGTACACCGCACCAGCTATAATCAAAATTAAAGCCGTTTTTTAGTAGTTGTTGGTAACTGCGTTTAGCGTATAAAAAACTGTGCGCAAATAATTCACTATGAGGTGAGTTTTTAGCTTGCAGATGGGGGTAAACCGCGCCTTGTACGTTATGTGAAGCGCCCATAGCTGGTTTTTCATCTTGGCAAAATAGGCTACTTTTAATGCCACGCTTAGCCAAACTGTGCAAAATACAGCTACTCGCAATCCCTCCGCCAATTACAGCAACATGCTCTAGCTTGGCAGGGGGGTGTTCAAAGTACGGGGGTGATGACTGTGCACTATTAGCGTGTGCTAATTGGCCTATCAGCATTTCGCGTTTACGGCCAAAACCTTTGGCTTTTTGCATGCTAAAGCCTGCAGCTATTAAGCCTCGGCGTACAAAGCCTGCAGCGGTAAATGTGGCAAGAGTTGCATGCTTGCGCGATATATCAACCATGGCATTAAACACACTTTGTTGCCACATGTCAGGGTTTTTACTCGGTGCAAAGCCATCTAAAAACCACGCATCGACCACCCCTGATTGCGGGTAGCTCATTGCATTTATTGAATCAAGCACGTCGCCAAAATACAAATCAAGAATAACTTGGCCGTTATTAAATTCTATGCGATGACAGCCGCCTAAATTTATAGGGTAGTGCGTTATTAATTCGTCACTAAGCTTGTTTAATGTTGGCCACGCTTGCAGTGCTTTTTTTAGATCATCAGCATTAAGCGGGTATTTTTCAAACGAAATAAAATGCAACCGCTTAACCCGTTTGTCTACTTGATTTTGAACTTGTTGATTGGCAAGGTGGTCATTAAAGTGTTGCCATGCATTTAAAAAGTTTAAACCAGTACCAAAACCGGTTTCGGCAATAACAAAATGCGTTTGGTCATGATTTTGTAACCGCGCCTGTATATTGTTTTGTTGATAAAACACGTAATGCGATTCAGCAAGGCCGTCGTCATTAGAAAAATAAACATCGTCAAAGTTATCGGCTACCGGTGTGCCTACTTCATTAAAGTGTATTTGGGCGTTTTTTATCATGACTTATTAAATTTTTAGACAGTATTTTTTAATTATTTTACGGGTTTTCTTTGAAATAGTCTGGCGTTATTTATAAGCTATTAAATTCAGAGTACAGGTGTACGCTAGAAAGCTGACCACTTAACACCTAAAAACAGCGTAAAATACACAGTAATTTAGTTTCAAGCTAAGGGAATTACCCATGAGAAGAGCCGTAATTACGGGTATCGGTGTTGTATCAAGCATCGGTAATAACAAACAAGAAGTATTAGAGTCACTAAAAGCGGGTAAAAGCGGTATTGCTTTTAACCAAGAATTTGCCGATTACAACTTACGCAGTAATGTGTCGGGCAAAATTGATATTGATGTTAAAGAACACGTAGACCGTAAAGCAATGCGCTTTATGGGTGATGCTGCTGCTTACTCTTATATTTCTATGAAGCAAGCAATTGAAGATGCTGGCTTATCTGATGAGCAAGTATCTAATGAGCGCACGGGTTTATTAGTAGGCTCAGGTGGTGGCTCTTCAAAGTGGCAAGTAGAAGCGGCCGATATTTTGCGCGAAAAAGGCGTAAAGCGTGTAGGTCCTTATATGGTTCCGCGTACGATGGCAAGCACGACATCGGCTTGTTTAGCCACGCCATTTAAAATTAAAGGCGTTAACTATTCTATAAGCTCTGCGTGTGCAACATCTGCACATTGTATTGGCCACGCTGTTGAGCAAATTCAATTAGGCAAGCAAGATGTTATTTTTGCCGGTGGTGGTGAAGAGCTCCACTGGACCCTTGCAATGGAATTTGACGCAATGGGCGCGTTATCTACCAAATATAACGAAACACCAGAAAAAGCATCTCGTACGTACGATGCAAACCGCGATGGTTTTGTTATTTCTGCTGGTGGCGGTATTGTTGTAGTAGAAGAGCTTGAGCATGCACTTGCTCGTGGCGCACATATTTACGCAGAAATTGTAGGCTACGGTGCTACATCTGATGGCTACGACATGGTAGCACCTTCAGGTGAAGGCGCAGTACGCTGTATGCGCCAAGCAATGCAAGGTGTTGATACACCAATTGATTACTTAAACACGCACGGTACATCTACGCCAGTAGGCGATGTTAAAGAGCTAGGCGCTATTCAAGAAGTGTTTGGTGGTAACTCGCCGCTTATTAGTGCAACTAAATCTTTAACGGGTCATGCACTGGGTGCTGCGGGTGTTCACGAAGCTATTTTCTCAATTTTAATGATGGAAAACGACTTTGTAGCGCCATCTATTAACGTAGATGAGCTAGATGAGCAAGCACAAGGCCTTAACATTGTAACTGAGCGCCGTGATGCACAGCTTAATACTGTTATGTCTAATAGCTTTGGCTTTGGTGGTACAAACGCCACATTAGTTATGAGCAAATATAAAGGTTAATTCGTTTTCTCTTTATAGTGATTAAAAGCCGAGCATTGCTCGGCTTTTTAGTTTGTGTAATGGCTCGGTTGTTCGTTACAATAGCGCCTCATTTTGCCATACGGACTCCCCAATGAAGATTCTTGCCGATCAAAACATGCCTTTAGTTGAGCAGTATTTTGCAGACTTTGGTGAGGTAACGCGCTTTGATGGACGAAACTTAACTCCCGATGCGCTAATTGATGTTGATGTACTACTTACGCGTTCGGTTACTAAAGTAAACAGTGACTTGCTTGCCCACGCTAATAAATTAAGCTTTGTAGGTACCGCCACTATTGGTGTTGATCATATAGATACTCAGTTACTAAACGATAAAGGCATTGCCTTTAGTAGTGCTCCAGGCTGCAATGCAATTGCGGTGGCTGAGTATGTAATAAGTAGCTTGTTTGCCTTAAGCCAAGAAAACGCAGCCCCTTTAAGTGGTCAAATAATAGGTATTGTTGGGGTAGGTAACATTGGCAGCTGTTTAGCACAAAAACTAAAAGCACTTAATGTTGATGTTTTATTATGTGACCCAATTAAACATGAGCAGGGCTTATTAGCCGAGCATGTTGAGCTTGACGAACTACTTGAGCGCGTAGATGCGGTTACCTTTCATGTACCGCTGATTAAAACCGGTGAGCACAAAACGTATCATTTAATTGATGAAAAACGCCTTAAAGCGTTAAAGCCTGGGTTAGCAGTTATAAATGCGAGCCGCGGAGAAGTAATTGATAATCAAGCTTTGTTATCGGTTATGGAGCAAGGGGCAGACTTAGATTTGGTTTTGGATGTTTGGGAAAACGAGCCTAACATTTTAATTCCATTGCTTGATCATGTGCGCTATGCCAGCGTGCACATTGCCGGCCATACCCTTGAAGGAAAAGCCCGCGGCACACAAATGCTGTACCAAGCATTGTGTAAATTAAAAGGCGTAACCGCAGAAAAATCTCTCGCTGATTTTTTACCACAACCTGCTGTTACAAGCCTAAGTTTACAAAGCAGCTTTACTGAGGCTGATATTGCGCGTTTAGTGCATTTAATTTACGACGTACGCCGTGATGATGGCATTTTGCTGCGCAACTTAGCAAAAGACGGGTTTGATAGTTTACGTAAAAACTACCCAGTAAGGCGTGAGTTTAGCACTTTAACGGTAAAAGGGAGTGCACAGCATACAGATGCACTCGCTCAGCTTGGCTTTAACACCGCAAACTAATTTAACTAGTAGTGTTGTTTTAACACTGCTTAAAGAGGATAAAATATGTCGCAAAAATATAACGTTGCTGTACTTGGCGCTACAGGCTTAGTAGGTCGTCAAATTATTGAAACCCTGGAAGATCGTAAATTTCCGGTAGACCAACTTTTTTTACTAGCCAGTAGCCGCAGCGCAGGTGAAGACATAAAGTTTCGTGGTGAAACCATTGAAGTGCAAGACGTAGAAGGCTTTGACTTTAGCCAAGCACACATAGGTTTGTTTTCAGCTGGTGGCAGTGTATCAGAAAAATACGCGCCAATTGCAGCCGATGCGGGCTGTGTTGTAATTGATAACACCTCACATTTTAGAAATGACTTTGAAGTACCGCTAGTGGTACCAGAAGTTAATGCAGCCAGCCTTGAAGACTTTAGAAATCGCAATATTATTGCAAACCCTAACTGCTCTACTATTCAAATGATGCTAGCGCTTAAACCAATTTACGATGCCTACGGTATTGACCGCATTAATGTATCTACCTACCAAGCCGTATCTGGTGCAGGCAAAGAAGCCGTAGATGAACTAGCAAAACAAACAGCTAATTTAATGAATGCTCGCCCAATGGAAAACGAAATTTTTCCTAAGCAAATTGCATTTAACGTTATTCCTCAAATAGATACCTTTGAAGATAACGGCTACACGCGCGAAGAAATGAAAATGGTAAACGAAACGCATAAAATTTTGGGTGATACCACTATTGCTGTTAACCCAACCTGTGTACGTGTACCTGTATTTTTTGGCCACTCTGAGTCAATCAACATTGAAACACGCATGCCGTATGACTTTGAGCACGTTAAACAGCTTTTAAATGATGCCCCAGGAGTCGAGCTTATTGAAGATGAGGGCGATTACCCAACCGCGGTTTCAGATGCCAGTGGTAATGATACAGTTTACGTAGGCCGCTTACGCGCTGATATTTCGCACCCTCATGGTTTAAATATGTGGGTTGTAAGTGATAACACCCGCAAAGGGGCTGCCACTAATAGTGTGCAAATAGCAGAAGAGTTAATCGCTAACTACTTATAAATACCCGCTAATATTGTGTGTAAATTAAGCGGCAAACTTTTATAGTTTGCCGCTTTTGTATTTAAGGGAGCCAAATTATTGCCGCTTAGCGTTGCTACTAAACTAAACGCCTTGATCTATCACGATAAAATAGTATTAAGAATAAAGTTTTAAGGTATTTATTTTCAAAGCGTTGCAATGGATATTAGGCCGCAACTGGTTTATAGTTTGTAACTGGAATAGAGCTTGCAATAAAAATAGATTGTAATAACAAATGTAGATCAGCTATTTGGCTGGTTACGGCAAGAATAATTAATGTTGAGCAGCTAAATAAATAGCAAAGCATTTAACATTTACACATTAAAGGATCAGCATGCGCGGTTTAGCTTCACTTATTATATTAGCGTCTGCATTGGTAGTAACTCCAATTTACTCTCAAGACAGCACCCAATTAAAGGGGCCAAAAGGCGCTGACTATGGTGCGCAAGGGCGATCAATAGGGCCTATAAAGCCAACCGATACACTATGGCGTATTGCTGCCAAAGTACGCCCAGATAACTCAGTTAGTATTTACCAAGTTATGCAAGCCTTGTATAACAAAAACCCTAATTCTTTTTTAGAACAAAACCTAAACCACATGCAAAGTGGTGCATATTTAAAAATACCCACCTTAGCGGAAATTAGACGCGTAAATCCACAGCTTGCTAAACAACGCTCAGAGCAAGATGACGCGCTGTGGGAAAAGAAGAAAAATGGCACACTAACCACCAGTGAAATTAACGCCGCGCAAACTAAAGTAACACAAGCTCGTAAAGCCGATGTTGACGACGCTAAAAAAGAAATTCAAAAAGAATTAAATGAAATAAAAACGCAGCAAGGTAATAAGCTTGTAGAGCTGCAGCAGCAATTTAAAAGCTCGGTTAATAATGTAGAAGAAATATTAGCTGAGAATAATAATCTCAAAAAACAATTGTCGGGTATTTCAAAAGAGCTTGCCAATGTAAAAGAACAGCTAGGCCAAGACAGCGAAATTCAAAAACAGCTAAAAGAGCTAATAGAAAAACAAAACGAAATAATAGCTCAGCAAAAAGTGCAAGAAGTACCAAAAGAAGAACCTTTTGACCTAGGCGCTTTAATGTCTAACCCACTTGTGCTTATTTTATTAATGACCATTCCTGCGTTATTAATTATTTTTGCTGTGGTGATGTTTTTACGAAAGCGCGCCAACAAAGACGAAGAAGCTCAAGATGACGATGATTTTCTGCCACAAACGCCCAGCTTTACCGAAGACGAGCCGCAAAGTAATGATGCGTTAGACGATCCAATCATTCCTGACCCGCTTGATGATTTAGATATTCAATTAGATGACAATCATAGCAACGATATTTTGCCAGAGGAGGATATTGCATTTGATGATTCTCTCGATGATGCGTTAGACGATGAATTTTCTGATTCAGAAAACTTGCTCGATCAAGACGAATTAGAAAGCCTATTAAGTGATGATATTGTTTTTGATGACGAAGGCAGTGAAGGGGACGAGTTAGACGTTTTCATGCAGCAGGGCTTTGATGAACCTGTAGATGAAAAACAAGATGATGAAATTGACCTTGATTTAGATGATACAAAAGATTCAGACGATATTTTAAGCAGTGACGACCTAGACGATTTATTTGACGAGGACGATAGCCTGCCTGAAATTGACTTGCCTGGGGTTGAGCAGCCTACCGCGGATAGCAGCTTAGAAAGCAATGATGAGTTGGCCGCCTTAAGCGAAGAGCTAGCCCAAGAAGAGGATGATGACTTTGATATTGATGAATTATTAGATCAACAAGCTGATAAAGAATCACCAAAAGACGATGACTTTGATTTAGACGACATAGACAGCTTAATTGATGAAGCCGGCGATACACCTGATGAAACCCCTGCTGATGCGCTGGTTGAAGAAAGCGATGACTTTGATTTAGACGACATAGACAGCTTAATTGATGAAGCAGGCGATACACCTGATACCCCTGCTGATGCTGCGCTGGTTGAAGAAAACGATGACTTTGATTTAGACGACATAGATAGCCTAATTGATGAAGCGGGCGACACACCTGATGAAACCCCTGCTGATGCTGCGCTGGTTGAAGAAAACGATGAGTTTGATTTAGACGACATAGACAGCTTAATTGATGAAGCCGGCGATACACCTGATGAAACCCCTGCTGATGCGCTGGTTGAAGAAAACGATGACTTTGATTTAGACGACATAGACAGCTTAATTGATGAAGCGGGCGGTACACCTGATGAAACCCCTGCTGATGCGCTAGTTGAAGAAAGCGATGACTTTGATTTAGACGACATAGACAGCTCAATTGATGAAGCGGGCGATACAACCGAAGAAACCCCTGCTGATGCGCTAGTTGAAGAAAGCGATGACTTTGATTTAGACGACATAGACAGCCTAATTGATGAAGCGGGCGATACAACCGAAGAAACCCCTGCTGATGCGCTAGTTGAAGAAAGCGATGACTTTGATTTAGACGACATAGACAGCTTAATTGATGAAGCTGAAGATTCATCTGCCGCTCAAGTAGCAACAGATAATAATACTGAGCGAGATATTGATAGCGCATTAGCTGATTCAGTCGAAGATCTAGCTGATGCACAGGAAGATTTTGACGAAGAAGATATTGAAACTTTAGCGTCTTCACTTATTGATGAGCCAGAGCTTCTCGAGGAACCAGAGCTTCTCGAGGAACCAGAGCTTGTAGAAGAGCCTGAGCTTTTAGAAGAGCCTGACCTCGAAGAAGAGCCTGACCTCGAAGAAGAGCCAGATCTCGAAGAGGAGCCTGAACTTGTAGAAGAGCCTGAGCTCGAAGAAGAGCCAGAGCTTGAAGAGGAGCCTGAGTTTGAAGAAGAACCCGAGCTTGTAGAAGAGCCTGAGCTTCGCGAGGAGCCTGAGCTTGTAGAAGAGCCTGAACTTCTCGAGGAGCCAGAACTTGAAGAAGAGCCAGAACTTGAAGAGGAGCCAGAACTTGTAGAAGAGCCAGAACTTCTCGAGGAACCAGAGCTTGCAGATGAGCCTGAACTTCTCGAGGAACCAGAGCTTGTAGATGAGCTTGAACTTGTAGAAGAGCCAGAGCTTGAAGATGAGCCTGAGCTTGCAGACGAGCCAGAACTTCTCGAGGAACCAGAGCTTGATGCTGACTTGCTTGAAAACACTGACTTTACAGATAGTTCAGAAACGTTACTCGACCCAGAGGATGCACAGGAAGAGTACACCGACGATACCCTAAAAAGTGTTGATGAATTACTCAACGAGCTACAGCAGGCTACAGACGAAGACTATGTTGAAAACCCTGATTGGGCGTTAGATGATCTTGATGATGACATTGAAGAGGTAGAGGTTGATTTAGGTGACGATCCGCTTGATTCACAAGAAACACCAGCGAGTCCGCTTTTAGATACTCAACCTGAAAATGATGCTGTAAATGATACGCTTAGTGATGATATAGACTTTTCAGATGATAAGCCCGAGACGTTAGATGTAACAGAGCAACAGCAATATCTTCCTGATGAGTTATTGGGAGATAAGCTTGATGGTGATGCAACAGGCATGCAGCCAAGCCAAGCTGAACAAGACTTAGCAAACGCACTTTCAGGCAATGAATTAGATAGCTTAGAAGACGACTTTGATGATGAGTTACTCATTGATAACGATTTTTCAGAGCCAGAGCTTGAGCCGAAGCATACCGATGATATAGGTGCAGATGATAACCACGCTCAAGTACCGTCATCTCTAGATGAATTAACTGATGATGAAAGCGAGCTAGATTTATCTGAAAATACGGATGAAGACGAAGGGGTTTTCGATGATGATTTATTGCAAAGCGTTGATGAGCTAGACGACGAGCTCAATGCATTATTAGATGAGCAAGTAACTCCAAGTGAAGAACTTGACGAGTACCCTGAGTTAGAGCTTGATAACGATGACGAAATTGATTTAGATGATCAGCAATCATATAGTCCGCAAGAGTTACAAGGTGATGAACTTGATGGACAAGCAAGCGGTATGGCGCCAAGCCAAGCTGAGCAAGACTTAGCAAATGCACTTGCTGGTAACACTGGTATTGATGCGTTAGAAGCCGACCTAGATGACGAGCCGCTGATTGATGATGAGCTTGATGCGCCTTTACCGCAAGAGGAACCTCTAGGTGAGGCGAAAACAACGGATAGTGCGCAGGAACAGCCTGATTTTGACGATGCAATTTTAGAACAAGCACTTTCAGAAGACGTTGAAGATGAAATAACAAATTCGCAATTAGAAGCCGAGCTAACACAGGCTGCTGATGATCAAACTAATGAAGGCGTTATACCCGACGAGCAGCTAGACGATGAGTTTATGGCTGACTTAACGCAAACCGATTTTGATGCGTTGCTTAGTGAGTTAGGTGAACCGGATGAGTTAAATTTAGAAGATAGCAGCGAATTTGATGTCGACTTTGATAGCCTATTAAACGAAGACTTAGACACTGAAGTTGAAGCGAAAGCGGTGCAAGAAGAGCCTTCGCAAAATGATCAGCAGGCTACAACCGATGATTTTGTTGATATTGACGCGCTACTTGAGCAAAGCGATGACTCAGTACTTGAGCACGAACCCTATGACGAGGTTAATATGGACGTAGGGTTAAGTGACTTTGATTCGTTACTTGCAGGCGATAACCCAACAGATGTTGACTTAGAAAGCGGTGGTTATTCTGCCAAGCTTGATTTGGCAAGAGCATACATTGAAATTGACGACTTTGACTCAGCCCTTAAAGTGATTGAAGATGTTATTGAAAGTGGCCCTGAAGATGTACAAGAAGAAGCGCAAAGTTTAAAAGCTAAACTTAACTAGAGCATTCATGATTATAAAAACCGCATTAGCTTTGTTAATGCGGTTTTTTTATAGGTACGAATAACTCTAACCTATAAAAGCACTTAATTAGTTTTAGATGTTTATTAAACCCAAAACGTTAAAAGCTCACTAACTTATCGCTGTGTTTTATTGGGTAAAATAAATTACTTAATTTTGCGAATGACTATAAATAGACGAGGTTACTTTTATTGCACCGCGAGATAGCATAAAATGCCCCGTTCATTAGCACAGTAGGTAAAGCAGTAATTATGCGAGTAGCACTTGGAGTTGAATACAACGGCGCACGTTACAGTGGGTGGCAACGTCAGTCTCATGTAAATAGCGTACAACAAGAAGTAGAAAAAGCGTTGTCGAGCATTTGTAATCATCCGGTTGAAATAGTGTGTGCGGGCCGCACAGATGCAGGTGTACATGGGACTGGTCAAGTTGTACACTTTGAAACCCATGCTCCCCGTGAGATGGTTGCATTTACTATGGGTATGAACACGCTACTCCCTAAAGATATAGCGATTCGTTTTGCTCAACCTGTTAGTGAAGACTTTCATGCACGCTTTAGCGCAACAGCGCGTCGTTATCGTTATGTTATTTATAATTACGCTTATAGAGGCGCAGTTATGAATGAAGGCGTTACGCACTTTCATCACCCACTTGATGAAACAAAAATGCAAGAGGCGTGTCAGTACTTAATTGGCGAGCACGACTTTACCTCTTTTAGAGCGCTGCATTGCCAAGCTAATACAGCAAACAGAACTATTCATCATTTATCGGTACAACGCCAGGGCGATTACGTTATTATTGATATTAAAGCGAACGCTTTTTTACACCATATGGTGCGTAATATTACCGGCTGTTTGATGGATATAGGCCTACACAAGCACCAACCTGTATGGTTAAAAGAGCTATTAGATTTAAAAGAACGTGCTAAAGCCAGTGCCACAGCAAAAGCCGCGGGTCTTTATTTAGTAGATGTAGATTACCCAGAGCACTTTAATATTCCTAAAACCCCACTAGGGCCATTATTTTTACCTGACTCGGAATGTTAGTGTTGAATTTATAAGCGTTTATCTAACTACTAAGACCAGTTTTTTATACCGTGTTTGTGTAATTCATGTTTTAATTGAAAAAATCTGTCTGCTACTTATTAGCAGACTCGCGACACAGAACAGCATTAAGAGAGTTGCAAATGAGTTGGTTAGAAAAAATCTTACCTAAAACGACTAAGTCGTCAGGTCGTAAAGAAATTCCAGAAGGCGTTTGGGCTAAATGTACAGCTTGCGATTCAATTTTATATAAAGCTGAACTAGAAAAATCATTAAACGTATGTCCTAAATGCGACCATCACATGCGTGTGAGCGGCCGTAAACGTTTAGAGCACTTTTTAGATGAAGGTGACCGCACGGAGCTTGGCACTGAGCACGAGCCTAAAGATGTATTAAAGTTTAAAGACTCTAAAAAATACTCAGACCGTATTAGCGCAGCCCAAAAATCAAGTGGCGAAAAAGACGCGTTAGTAGCAATGAAGGGCCGCTTAAAAGGTATTCCTGTTGCTGCGGTTGCTTTTGAATTCTCATTTATGGGTGGTTCAATGGCTTCGGTTGTAGGCGCACGTTTTGTTGATGCCGTAGACCAATGTTTAGAGCACAATATGCCATTAGTGTGTTTTTCTGCCTCAGGTGGTGCACGTATGCAAGAAGCACTTATGTCGCTTATGCAAATGGCTAAAACCAGCGCTGCGCTTGCTAAAATGAGCGAAAAAGGCCTGCCGTTTATATCAGTAATGACCGACCCAACCATGGGTGGTGTATCTGCATCATTAGCGATGTTAGGTGATATTAACGTAGCTGAACCAAAAGCTTTAATTGGCTTTGCGGGTCCGCGCGTAATTGAGCAAACAGTACGTGAAACCTTGCCAGAAGGTTTTCAACGCAGTGAGTTCTTATTAGAGCACGGTGCAATTGATATGATTATTGACCGTCGTGAAATGCGCGACACATTAGCACGCGTACTTGCTAAATTTATGAACTTGCCTTCTACCGAACAAGAGCATAGAGTAGCGTAAATTTCAGCTTTACTGATTACACGCTATGACAAATACAATTCCTAGCCAATCATCAAGCCTTGATGATTGGCTTTGTTATTTAGAGAGTGTTCACCCTGCAAATATTGAAATGGGACTCGAACGCGTTGCTACTGTTGCAAATAACATTGGCTTATTAAACACTTCCAGCAAAATTATTCTTATTGGCGGCACAAACGGCAAAGGCACAACTGCACGCTGTTTAGAATCGCTATTACTTGCGCAAGGTTACAGCGTAGGTACGTATGCCTCTCCTCATTTAATTAGATACAACGAGCGTGTGCGCATAAATGGCCAAGAGCTTGATGATCAATACCATGTGGATGCCTTTAACACGCTAGAGCAAGGTCGCGCTAGCACGGCGCTTACGTATTTCGAATATGGCACCCTAGGTGCGCTGGCTATTTTTAAACGCTTTGAAGTTGATTATGTGCTGCTTGAGGTTGGTTTGGGCGGACGCTTTGATGCCACCAATATTGTTACACCTTATGCAAGCGTGATCACCACCATAGATTTAGATCATAAAGAATACCTAGGCGATACACGAGAGTTAGTTGCTTATGACAAAGCAGGTATATTTCGTCAAAACACGCCGGCTATTATTGGTGATTTAAACATACCACATACAATGACCGATTACGGTGCTGAGATTAAAGCAGGCATGGTTATATCCGGTACTGATTTTACATTCAAAGAGCACGAAGCGCATTTTACATGGCAATATAAAAATCATAATTTGATGTTAGATAAGCCAGCGATCCCTGCACAAAATGCAGCAACGGCCTTAACAACCTTAGCTGTGCTAAATTTATTGCCAAGTGATGAGGTAATTAAGCATTGTTTAGATAACTTAGTTGTTGAGGGGCGCTTTGAGCAATTAAGCACTGCACCTTTAGTGTTTACCGATGTAGCTCACAATCCCGAATCTGCTCGTTATTTAGCACTAAAGCTTGCAAGCTATAAAGATAAAGGCTTTAAAATTCATGCATTAGTCGCTATGCTTGCTGATAAAGATAAAGCGGGTGTACTTAAAGAGGTAAGCCATGTAATTGATCACTGGTCTCTTACTAGCTTGCACATACCTCGTGGCGATAACGTTGAAAATATGGCCGCGGCGTTGCAAACTATACCTCATACAGGCACGCATGAACGCTATAATAGTGTGCACGAAGCACTTAATGTAATTATGCCTACACAGCAAAGTGATACGCTTTTAATTGTGTTTGGGTCATTTTTTACTGTTGCAGATGCTATAAACTACTTTAAAAAATAGAGAGAAAGTCGGTGAACTCAGGTTTTATAAATCGTTTAGTCGGAACCAGTATTGTGGTGATCGCAGCAATTGTGTTTATTCCTAATATACTCGATGGCGAAAAGGTCCACTACAAAGAGGGCTTTAAAGCTATCCCTGAACGCTCTGAGTTTAAAACTATTGACCTTCAAGAGTCTATAGATGAAAAAGTAGCGCAGGCTGAACCTTTAAAACAAGAGCAAATTGAAGACATAGCTGCCGATGACGATGTGCTAACAAGCAAACAAAGCCAATACGCAGCAGAGCCTGAAATAGTCGAAGCAAGCATAGAGCCTCAAACTGCGCCAGAGCCTGTAGCGAAAGCGCCAGAGCCGGTAAAAGCAAAACCTATTGCACCACGTAAAAGTGAAGAAAACCTCACTGATATGGCCTATGTAATTCAGCTAGGTAGTTTTTCCCATGCCGCCAATGTTAAGGCCTTACAAGCTAAGCTTAAAGCGAAAGGCTTTAAAACGTTTACAAAACCAATTAAAACGCCAAATGGCACATTGACTAAAGTGTTTGTTGGTCCCTCGCTTAATAAGGCGGAGCTGACCAAAAAGTTACCCGAGCTTAAAGCGCTTACTAAGTTAAACGGTAAAGTCACTCAATACAGCGTCTCTAATTGATTTTAAAAGGCCTTACTATAGTAAGGCTTTTTTTGTTTTTAAGGGCTAAAAATAGCCGTTAAAGTGATAAGTTTTTGTACGTGCTAGTTGCTGGTTATCTCCCGCTTTAACTTGCATATTAACGAGGTTTGGGTATAGAATGCGCCCCAAAATAGCGACTAATTGGTTAATATGATCTGGGTTGATTACGCCATTCTTGGCATCATTGCACTGTCTACCATCATCGGTTTAATACGCGGCTTTGTTAAAGAAGCTATGTCATTAGCAGTATGGGCTTGCGCATTTATCATCTCTAGTTTGTTTTACCAATATTTAGCTTCCTTCCTAACAAGTATTTCTGAACCCCTTTTAAGAAATGCGGCGGCCATTGCCATACTCTTCTTTGCGACGCTACTGTTAGGCGGTTTACTAAACTACATTTTAGGTGAGCTTGTACAACGTACTGGTTTATCTGGCACCGATCGTGTCTTTGGCATTGTTTTTGGTGCGTTACGAGGCGTGTTGGTCGTGAGCGCGTTACTCTTCTTTCTTGATGCTTTTACTGGTGCACCAAACACGCACTGGTGGGGCAATTCTATTTTGATTCCAGAATTTGGCTTTGTTGTTGAATGGTTCTTTTCGTACCTAGAAAACAACTCGAGCTTTTTAAATTCAGTAAACCGTTAATCGGCGAGGATAAATTACATGTGTGGTATCGTTGGGATAGTCGGAACATCTCCTGTTAATCAGGCGATTTATGATGGCTTAACTGTTTTGCAGCACCGAGGTCAAGATGCCGCGGGCATCATTACCATTGAAAACAATACGTTTAGCTTGCGCAAAGCAAATGGCCTAGTAAAGGATGTGTTTCACACCCGCCATATGAAACGACTACAAGGCACAATTGGTATTGGCCACGTACGTTACCCTACTGCTGGCTCGTCAAGTTCATCTGAAGCGCAGCCGTTTTACGTTAATTCACCATTTGGTATTGCGCTTGCGCACAATGGTAATTTAACCAATGCTGAAACTCTAAAGCAGCAACTGTTCTCAGAAGCGCGTCGTCACGTTAATACAACGTCTGACTCAGAAATACTACTTAATATCATGGCACATGAGCTAAGTAAGTCTGACAAATTACATTTAGACGCTGAAGACATCTTCACTGCAGTAACCGAAGTAAACAACAAAGTAACCGGTGGCTACGCCGCTATTGCGATGATTATTGGCCACGGTGTTTTAGCATTTCGTGACCCAAATGGTATCCGTCCTTTGGTATTTGGTAAGCGTGAAACCCCTAAAGGCACTGAGTACATGTTTGCCTCAGAAAGCGTAGCATTAAAGCCAGACGGCTTTGAATTTGTGCGTGACGTTGCGCCAGGTGAAGCGATTTACGTAACTGAAGATGGCCAATTTCATTCACAAAGTTGTGCTGAAAAAGCCTCTTATGCGCCGTGTATTTTTGAGTTTGTTTATTTTGCTCGCCCAGATTCAACCATCGATCGTATGTCGGTTTACGCAACGCGTGTAAATATGGGTACTAAACTGGGTGAAAAAATTGCGCGTGAGTGGAGCGATAAAGACATTGATGTTGTTATCCCAATTCCTGAAACCTCATGCGATGTGGCGTTAGAAATTGCCCGCATGCTTGATTTACCTTACCGCCAAGGCTTTGTTAAAAACCGTTATATTGGTCGTACATTTATCATGCCTGGCCAAGAAATGCGTAAAAAGTCAGTGCGTCAAAAGCTAAATGCGATTGACCGTGAGTTTAAAGGTAAAAACGTTTTACTGGTTGATGATTCAATTGTACGCGGTACAACCTCGGCACAAATTGTAGAAATGGCCCGTGAAGCCGGAGCAAAAAATGTGTATTTTGCCTCAGCAGCACCAGAAATTCGTTTTCCTAATGTGTATGGTATTGATATGCCATCTGCCGCAGAGCTTATTGCGCATGGCCGCGAAGTTGAAGATATTAACCAAAGCATCAGTGCTGATGGCTTAATTTTTCAATCGCTAAACGATTTAATTGCCGCTGTAAGCCAAGAAAACCCAGAAATTACTAAATTTGAAACCTCTGTATTTGATGGGCAATACATTACTGGCGATATCGATCAAGATTACTTAAACCATATTGATCAATTGCGTAACGACTCGGCTAAAAGTAACCGCGAAAACGCCATGTCATCAGGCCTTGAAATACACAATCAAGATGCCAACGAAGCTGATTAATGTGTGATTAAACATAATCAGACATAAAAAAAGGAGCTAATTAGCTCCTTTTTTGCGAAGGAAAGAAAGGGAACACTTCATATCAAACAACGTGGTTGATTAGGTAAACATTGGACTCACAATGCCGTTAGTCCAAAGTATTGCGGTTACAGCTAAAATTATTACCAATAAAATTAGCCCGCAGGTGACAACAGAGCTGGCATAAATAAAGCCGCGCTCTTGTGGAATATGCATTAGTATTGGCACGCCTGTATAAAGCAAGTACACCGAGTAGGCTAGGGCAATCATACCTACGCAAACAACAAACCACAGCTCAGGTAAAAAAGCGGCTAAGGCCGACATAAACACGGGTGTAGCAGTATAAGCGGCAAGTTCAAGCGTTTGTGTAAAGGTAGGTTTCGCACCAAATGTAACGGCCATCCAATGGGCTAAATAGGCCAGTGCAAACACACCGGCTATTAACGCACCATACATAGCCACGGCAATTAGCAGTGCGCTTTCATGTGTTAAAAATACTGGGTTGCCCGCACCAATACTCCAGCCTAAATACACCGATGAGTAATACCCCATAATCGATGGAAATAATGCAATAAGTAAAATATGCGACAGGCTATAAGTCAGGCTTTCGTGGCGGTTATCTATTGTTTGCCATTCTTCGAGTGGATGAGCATAAATGCCCCACAGGTGGTTCAGTATCATAGCGGTACTCCATAAAAGGAACGTATTACTGTTGGTTATAATTTAGTTTTAGTTAGTTTGTTTTTTATACAGTATCTATATTTATGGTTTAGTTCATATACAAAGTCAAGTTAACTGCTTATTAACATTTTAAAGAGGTTGTTTTAGCTCGTTTTATTCTTCGTGATTTTTCGTGTTAAAATGGCTTTTTATTATTTGAAGTAACGAGCAGCCCTGTGCCACATAGCGAACTTTTAGCCCCTATTAATAATTTTTTATTGTGCGAAACCCCAAATGAATGGGTTATTGAGGCAGTAAAAAAAGAAAATTTATCGATTATTTTAATCGATCACTTAATTTGTGAGTTAAAAGCAGCGCAAAGTGCAATGTTTTTAATTCGTAAGTACGCGGTAGATAAAGACAGCAGCGATGCATTACTTGAATGGCTAAAGCCCTTTGAAACACTTATTTATAAACGTGAGGGTAATTGGCGTGATTTAGCGGCTAAAAATAAACTTACAAAATCTATTATCCCAAAGTCTAACTCACCTTACGGGCAAGATTTAATAGATAAAATGGTGATGCTAATAAAAGAAGAATTACATCACTTTTATCAAGTGCTCGAAATAATGGACGAGTATGGAGTAGAGTACCGCAGTATTACACCGTGTCGTTACGCTAAAGGGATGCTACGTAACGTTAAAACGTTTGAGCCTAATGCATTAGTCGATAAACTAATTGTAGGTGCTTATATTGAGGCTCGCTCATGTGAGCGTTTTGCTGCACTTGCTCCACATGTTGATAAACGCTTAGGCGATTTTTATATTTCATTGCTTCGCTCTGAGGCGCGCCATTATCAAGATTACTTAACACTGGCACAAGAAATTGCTGATTTTGATATTACTGAGCGAGTCGACTTTTTTGGTAAAATTGAGGCTGATTTGATCACTAGCCCTGATGAAGACTTTAAATTTCACAGTGGCGCTCCTGCACTAGTTACTAATTAAAGCAGTGTTATTTAGCTCTTCAAGCACACCGGTTAGTTAGGTGTGCTACTTCTTTCTATAAAGTCTATGAGCTCAAGCGCCGTGCTTTGAGAAAAGCCATGTTTTACTAATAGCTCTTTTGCGGTGCCATTGTATAAAATAGTAGAAAAGCCTTGTTCAAGCGCGTCTCTTTTTTGTTTTGCATCAGGGTCAGACTTTGGAAACATAACATGCAGTTGATGATGCTCTAAATCGGGCGAAATATATTCAACTTGTGGCGCGCCGGGTTCATTAAGCTTTTCGGTGTTTTTTAACCAGTATTCACCCACTTCTTTAGTGCCTGCTACTAAGTCTATTCGTCCTTTTTGAAGCATATATAAACTGTTAATTAACCCGCGAGTTGAGGTTACGGCCAGGCCATTACTTTCAGAAAAAACTTCACTTACTGCGTAGCCAACGCCTTTACAAATACTGTATGGCTGTAAAGAGTCCATACTGCCGTCATAGTTTATTTGTCTGTCTTTGAGCTTAAATAGTCCAACGTATACGTTAGCAAGTGGCCGCGAATAATAAAAAAGATCAGTACGCGACTTTGTATAAAAAGCGCCTAAAATTGCATCTTTTTTATTTATTTTGGTAAGCTCCAGCGCTCTGTTCCAGCTGGTAAACTCGATGTCGTTATTAATGTTTTGATTAGCTAAGGCCGCTTTAGTTAAGGCAGTAACCCAGCCGTTATCAATTAAGCGCTCACCAATATAGGGTGGGGAGTTTTCGGCGACGAGCTGCCAATTTTCTGAGGCATACCCTTTGGAAAAAATGCAACAAAGCACCAAACAATAAATAGCTTTATACATATATCCTTATCCTATTACCAAAAAGTACTTAAATAATAGTCAGGATTTGAGATTATGCGAAGGGCGTATTAATGAGTTTTTGACCTTGTGGAGTAACCACTAAATATGAGCCTTGAGTATACCAATCACCAAGCACAGTGCGTGTTAGTATTTGCTTACCTACAGTGTAAGTGTGTACGTTAGGGCGGTGGGTGTGGCCGTGTATCATGTTGCTTACATTATACTTGGCAAACATCGCTAGTACGGCGTCATCTACTACGTCTAAAATTTCTATGGGTTTGTCGGCTTGGCTTAATTTGCTTTTTTCTCTGGCATTGCGAGCAATTTTTTTTCTGTACCATAGTGGCATTGCTAACATTAATTTAGGCCACCACCAACCGCGACTTTTTTTACGAAACTTTTGATACTCAATATCTTGGGTACACATTTCATCACCGTGCAAAATAACAGTGGGAGTGCCATATAAATCTATAACCGTTTGCTCGTTTAGCAATACCATACCTGCGCGTTTAGCGTATTGCTCACGCATAATAAAATCGCGATTACCGTGTATAAAGTACACTGGTGTACCGCCATCTTTAACGGCTTTTAAATGCTTTGCTACCTCACTAGCCAATTCTGTTACGTAGTCATCCCCAACCCATACTTCAAAAAAATCACCTAAAATATACAATGCATCTACGGGCTTACCAATAATGTGCGTATTTATAAAGCGATAAAAGGCCTCGCTAATATCTGGGCGGTTTTCACTTAGGTGTAAGTCTGCAATAAAGTAGGTTTGAGAAGTCATAGAGGCATCTAGTTAGGTTTAATAAAAGCGGACGAATACATAATGTACCATGCCCGCTTAATTACTCAGTATATGAGTAAACGTTTAGCTTACAGTAACGTTTTCGATGATTACATTTTCAAGCGGTACGTCTTGGTGAAAACCAGCGCTGCCTGTTGCTACACCTTTAATTTTATTTACTACGTCCATGCCTTCGACTACTTCAGCAAATACACAGTAACCCCAGCCTTGCGAAGTTTCGCTGCTGTGGTTTAAAAAGTCGTTGTCGTTAACGTTAATAAAAAATTGGGCTGTTGCTGAATGTGGATCAGGCGTACGCGCCATTGCTAATGTACCTACTTTATTAGATAGGCCATTATTTGCTTCGTTTTGAATTGGGTCGTTAACGTCTTTTTGTTCCATACCAGGTACAAACCCACCGCCTTGCACCATAAAGCCGTCAATTACGCGGTGAAAAATAGTGCCGTTGTAAAAACCTGAGTTTGCGTACTCTAAAAAGTTTTTAACTGTGTTTGGAGCTTCTTGCTCAAACATTTTAATGGTGATGTCACCAAAATTAGTGTGTAGAACAACCATGTGGTTTCCTATATCTGGTTTAATTAGTCGCGCTATTTTATCTTAGTTAACTAAGATAAACAAAGTGCTTGTTCAATATATCCAAAGCTGCCCAAGGTATATACTTGTGCGTTTTACAGGGGGTTAATATCGAGGCGGTATTTGGCCGTTGTGGTATTTTCTCTCAATATATAACCATGCACAGAGCAAGAGCCTGTTAAGCAATAAGCAGGGTGGTTTGAAACTGATTTTTACAGTGTTATTAATTTTAACAACAGAACCTCTATTACATACAATCAAGGCCTTGCCTAAATTGGTTTTAATTCCAACTTAAACACGCGCATTGAGGTGGTTTGGGTATAAAAAGCGCTAGAGCGGGGGCTTTTCAAGTGTTAACATAGCCAACTCAGCAAACAGTCAAGGACTAAAAGTAAATGGTACAAATATACAACACACTCACGCGACAAAAAGAGCAGTTTAAACCTATGGTCGAAGGCAAAATCGACATGTATGTGTGTGGTATCACCATTTATGATTTTTGTCATATCGGTCATGCGCGTACATTTGTCGGGTTTGATGTTATTGTCCGCTACCTTCGCCACCTTGGTTACGACTTAAAATACGTACGTAATATTACCGACGTAGATGATAAAATAATTAAACGCGCAAACGAAAATGGCGAGTCAATTAATGACCTAACTCTGCGTATGACCCAAGCCATGCACGAAGACTTTGATAGCCTAAACATGCTGCGCCCAGATATTGAACCTACGGTTACAAATCATATGGATGAAATTATCGAAATGGTTGAGCGCTTAATTGCAAAAGGCCATGCGTACGTAGCAAACGACGGCGACGTGCTTTTTGATGTTTCTACGTTTGAGCAGTACGGCGCACTATCGCAGCAAGATTTAAGTATGCTCCAAGCAGGCTCTCGCGTAGAGGTTGCACAGGATAAAGACGATCCGCTTGATTTTGTATTGTGGAAAAAAGCAAAAGCAGGCGAACCTTCATGGTCATCACCGTGGGGAGCAGGGCGTCCGGGTTGGCATATAGAATGTTCAGCAATGAGCTCAAAGCATTTAGGCGAGCATTTTGATATTCACGGTGGCGGCTCTGATTTACAGTTTCCGCATCACGAAAACGAAATTGCGCAATCATGCTGTGCAAACAATGGTAAGTATGTAAATACATGGATCCACACAGGCATGGTACAAGTAAATAAAGAAAAAATGTCTAAATCATTAGACAACTTTTTTACTGTGCGTGAGGTACTAAAAACATATGACGCTGAATCAGTTCGTTACTTTTTAATATCAGGGCATTACCGTAGCCAGTTAAATTACTCACAAGAGAATTTAGATCAAGCACGTTCATCGCTTGAACGTATTTACACAGCACTTCGCGGTGTTGAGCCAATAACGTGCGATATTGAAAACAATGAGTACGTGGCTAAATTTAGAAAAGCCATGAATGATGACTTTAATACACCAGAGGCGTTACCGGTTTTATTTGAACTGGCTAAAGAGCTAAACCGTGTTAAAGACACCGATACACAGCAAGCGGGTCAATTAGCATTTGTGCTACGCAGCATAGGCGAAGTGCTTGGTGTTGCCCAGCAAGCACCTGAATCGTTTTTGCAAGGCGGCCAAGATGATGATGAAGTGGCCACTATCGAAGCGCTGATTGTAAAACGTAATGAAGCGCGCGCAAACAAAGATTGGGCCGCTGCAGATGAAGCACGTGATGCACTTAATGCACTCGGTGTCGTGCTTGAAGACTCAGCAGGTAAAACAACATGGCGGAAAGCGTAAATGCGTTAAAGTAGCTTTTAAACTAAAAAGGGTTGCCAGTTGGCAACCCTTTTTTAATGCTAAGGCATTAAATTAACTGTGGTATTTTTCACATGCTTCGAGGGTATTTTCAATTAAACTTGCTACAGTCATTGGGCCAACGCCACCCGGTACAGGAGTAATAAAATCAGCTTTTTGCTCTGCAACACTGTACTGAACATCGCCCACTAACTTGCCTGTATCTAAACGGTTAATACCTACATCAATCACAATCGCACCTTCTTTTACCCACTCACCAGGTATAAATTCAGGTTTACCTACGGCCACGACTAATAAGTCTGCGCGGCGCACATGGGTTTCTAAGTCTTGTGTAAATTTGTGACATACCGTTGTAGTACAACCGGCAAGTAATAACTCAAGCGACATAGGGCGGCCAACAATATTAGAGGCACCAACAACTACCGCATGCATCCCTTTGTAACGCACGCCCGTTGAATCTAATAAGGTAATAATCCCTTTGGGTGTACATGGGCGCAGCGCCGGCATACGTTGCGCTAAGCGGCCAATATTGTAAGGGTGAAAACCGTCTACATCTTTATGTGGTGTAATACGTTCTAAAATCTTTTCTGCATCTAGGCCTTCAGGTAGCGGTAGTTGCACCAAAATACCATCTACTTCGCCATCGTTATTTAGCTCATCAATTAATGCTAGTAGTTCTTCTTCGCTGGTTTGCGCTGGTAAATCAAATGACTTTGAAATAAATCCTACTTCTTCACACGCTTTACGCTTAGAGCCAACGTAAACTTGGCTTGCAGGGTCAAGCCCTACCAGTACTACTGCTAAACCGGGTGCACGTAAACCGTTTGCAACGCGTTCGCTTACGCGCTCAGCCACTGCACTACGTACTTGTTTTGCGATTGCCTTACCATCAATGATGTTTGCCGTCATGGGGGACCTTTAATTGGGGTTAAATAAACTTCGATACTTATATTTTAAAAGCATCTGCATATAAAGAGGGGTGTATGCAAAAAATTAATTTTATTAATGCTTTTTTAATATGCAGGCTATTTTCGCAGAAAAGGCCCGAAGCGCCAAGTTGCTTTTAGGTTATAAACCGGTGTTTTCAAAAAAAGCGTCTAAATTTCAGCTTAGTTTTGCAATATTTAACCATTATGAACTAAAAATGACCGATTGATTTATTTTATGCAAAAAACGTTTGACCTCTCCCAGGCAAATCACTATTATGCACCCCGTTGTCAACGAGGTCACTCGCAGGCAATCGTAAGCATCGGCGATTAGCGCAGTTTGGTAGCGCACTTGGTTTGGGTCCAAGGGGTCGCAGGTTCAAATCCTGCATCGCCGAC